>NZ_JBICTR010000007.1:0-638690 GCF_043197735.1 Nonomuraea sp. NPDC049028 | reverse complement strand
GCCCCGATGTTCGTCACGGCGGAGTTCATCAATAACACCACTGGTGAGATCAAGTCCCAGACGGTGTTCATGGGCGATTTCCCGCTCATGACGCCGAAGGGCACCTTCATCATCAACGGCACCGAACGTGTCGTCGTCTCGCAGCTCGTCCGCTCACCTGGGGTCTATTACGAGCGTAGCGTCGACAAGACGTCCGACAAGGATCTCTATGGCTGCAGGGTCATCCCGTCGCGGGGTGCCTGGCTGGAGTTCGAGATCGACAAGCGCGACAGCGTCGGTGTCCGTATCGACCGTAAGCGCAAGCAGGCCGTCACCGTGCTTCTCAAGGCACTGGGCTGGACCAGCGAGGCGATTCTGGAGCGGTTCGGCCAGTACGAGTCGATGCGCGCCACGCTGGAGAAGGACCACACGGCCGGCCAGGACGACGCGCTGCTGGACATCTACCGCAAGCTGCGTCCGGGCGAGCCGCCGACCAAGGAGTCGGCGCAGACCCTGCTGGAGAACCTGTACTTCAACCCCAAGCGCTACGACCTGGCCAAGGTCGGTCGTTACAAGATCAACAAGAAGCTCGGCGTTGATTCCGCGATCACTCAAGGCACTCTGACCGAAGAGGACATCGTCTCCGCGATCGAATACATCGTCCGGCTGCACGCGGGCGAGGAGTCGATGTCGGGCACGGACGACCGCGAGGTCATCGTCGAGGTCGACGACATCGACCACTTCGGCAACCGCCGCCTGCGCAGCGTTGGCGAGCTCATCCAGAACCAGGTCCGCCTGGGTCTGGCCCGTATGGAGCGCGTCGTGCGCGAGCGGATGACGACCCAGGACGTCGAGGCGATCACGCCGCAGACCCTGATCAACATCCGCCCGGTCGTGGCGTCCATGAAGGAGTTCTTCGGCACCTCGCAGCTGTCGCAGTTCATGAATCAGACCAACCCGCTCGACGGGCTGACGCACAAGAGGCGTCTGTCCGCGCTGGGTCCCGGTGGTCTGTCGCGTGAGCGGGCCGGTTTCGAGGTTCGTGACGTGCACCCGTCGCACTACGGCCGGATGTGCCCGATCGAGACGCCGGAAGGCCCGAACATCGGCCTGATCGGTTCGCTGGCCTCTTATGGCCGGATCAACGCCTTCGGTTTCGTCGAGACGCCGTATCGCAAGGTCATCGACGGCAAGGTCACCGAGCAGATCGACTACCTGACCGCCGATGAGGAAGACCGTTTCGTCAAGGCGCAGGCCAACACGATCCTCAACCCTGACGGCACGTTCGCCGACGCGCGGGTCCTGGTCCGCACGAAGGGTGGCGAGACCGAGCTGGCGCGGGCCGACGAGGTCGACTACATCGACGTGTCGCCGCGCCAGATGGTGTCGGTCGCCACGGCGATGATCCCGTTCCTGGAGCACGACGACGCCAACCGCGCGCTCATGGGCTCCAACATGATGCGTCAGTCGGTACCACTGCTCAGGAGTGAAGCGCCCCTGGTCGGTACGGGGATGGAATACCGGGCCGCGACCGACACGGGCGACATGGTGAGTGCCGAGAAGGCCGGCGTGGTGCAGGAGGTCTCCGCCGACTACATCACGGTCTCCAACGACGACGGTACGAGCACCACCTATCGGGTCGCCAAGTTCAAGCGTTCCAACCAGGGCACTTCGTTCAACCAGAAGCCGATCGTGGCCGAGGGCGACCGGGTGGAGGTCAACCAGGTCATCGCCGACGGTCCGTGCACCGACAGCGGTGAGATGGCTCTGGGTAAGAACCTGCTGGTGGCGTTCATGCCGTGGGAGGGTCACAACTACGAAGACGCGATCATCCTGTCCCAGCGGCTGGTCCAGGACGACGTCCTGTCCTCGATTCACATCGAGGAGCACGAGGTCGACGCCCGCGACACCAAGCTGGGCCCGGAGGAGATCACCCGGGACATCCCGAACGTCTCCGAGGAGGTCCTGGCCGACCTCGACGAGCGCGGCATCATCCGCATCGGCGCCGAAGTAGTGAACGGTGACATCCTGGTCGGCAAGGTCACGCCGAAGGGCGAGACCGAGCTGACCCCGGAGGAGCGGCTGCTGCGCGCGATCTTCGGTGAGAAGGCCCGCGAAGTCCGCGACACCTCGCTGAAGGTGCCGCACGGCGAGCAGGGCAAGGTCATCGGGGTGCGGGTGTTCTCCCGTGAGGAGGGCGATGAGCTTCCGCCCGGTGTCAACGAGCTGGTCCGTGTCTATGTGGCCCAGAAGCGGAAGATCAATGATGGCGACAAGCTGGCCGGCCGGCACGGCAACAAGGGCGTCATCTCCAAGATCCTGCCGGTGGAGGACATGCCGTTCCTGGAGGACGGCACCCCGGTCGACATCATCCTCAACCCGCTGGGCGTGCCCGGCCGGATGAACGTCGGCCAGGTGCTGGAGACCCACCTGGGCTGGATCGCCGCCCGCGGCTGGGACATCTCCGGGGTCCAGGAGGCCTGGGCCGAACGACTGCGTGACAAGGGCTTCGAGAAGGTCGCCCCGCGCACCAACATGGCCACCCCGGTCTTCGACGGCGCCCACGAGGAAGAGATCGTCGGCCTCCTCAACAGCACGATCCCCAACCGTGACGGGGACCGCATGGTGCAGCGCAGTGGGAAGGCCCAGCTGTTCGACGGGCGTAGCGGGGAGCCGTTCCCCTATCCCATCGGCGTCGGCTACATGTACATCCTCAAGCTGCTCCACCTGGTCGACGACAAGATCCACGCACGTTCGACCGGCCCGTACTCCATGATCACCCAGCAGCCGCTCGGCGGTAAGGCCCAGTTCGGTGGCCAGCGCTTCGGTGAGATGGAGGTGTGGGCTCTGGAGGCCTACGGCGCCGCCTACGCGCTCCAGGAGCTGCTGACGATCAAGTCCGACGACGTCCTGGGCCGCGTGAAGGTCTACGAGGCGATCGTCAAGGGCGAGAACATCCCCGAGCCGGGAATCCCCGAGTCCTTCAAGGTCCTCATCAAGGAAATGCAGTCGCTGTGCCTGAACGTCGAGGTGCTCTCCAGCGACGGCATGTCCATCGAGATGCGCGACACCGACGAGGACGTCTTCCGCGCCGCGGAAGAGCTCGGCATCGATCTGTCCCGGCGTGAGCCGAGCAGCGTCGAGGAGATCTGACGCCTTACGGCTCCTTACGGCTTCTGGGCGCCTTGTAGCTTTGGGCGCCCAGAAGCGTCTTGCGGCCTTGGGCGCTCAGAGCGTCTTGCGGCCTTGGGCGCCCAGAAGCGTATTGCGACATCCCGCCGATCGACATCCGCTACCTGAACGAGCCGGACCCGGCCAGGCCGTTCGGGCCGCCTTCCACTGACCATCAGAACCATTTTGGTCAGTTTGTCGCCTAGAGTGATGGAGGACGCGACAGGAAGGGAGCCGTCATGGCGGGCACGGTCAGGCATGGGCGGGCGCTGGTGGTCGGGCTGGGGATCGCGGGCATCGCCACCGCGCTGCGGCTGCGGCAGGTGGGCTGGGAGCCGGTGCTGGTGGAGCGGGCCGCCGCGCGCCGATCGGGCGGCTACTTCATCATGCTGTTCGGCGCCGGGGCCGCCTCGGCGCGGCGGCTGGGCGTGCTGGAGGCGATCGGCGACCGCACCCCGCAGCCCGCTCCGTACGAGGTGAACCGGTCCGGGCGCCGCCGCAGCCCCGGCGTGAGCCCGGCCGGTCTGCCCGGCAAACCCCGGGTGGTGCTGCGCGGCGACATCGAGCGGGCCCTGTTCTCCGCGCTGCCGGACGATGTGGAGATCCGCTACTCGACCGTGCCCACCCGAATCACCCAGGACGACTCCGCAGTCGAGGTCACCCTGCACGACACCGCCTCCGACACCACAGTCACCGAGCGCTTCGACCTGGTGGTGGGCGCCGACGGGATGCGCTCGACCGTGCGCGAGCTCGCCTTCGGCCCCCAGGACTACCTGCATCCGCTGAACTACATGATCGGCGCCACCGTTCTGGACAAGCCGATCGAGGGCATCGACCAGGACCAGGGCTTGACCCTGGCCGAGCCCGGACGCTCGGCATGGATCTTCCCCTTCTCCGACCACGCTCCGGGCCTGTTGTTCTCCTACCGCACCGACAACATCGACGCCGAGTTCACGCGCCCGCCGATCGAGTCCATCCGTGCCGCCTTCGGCCCGCAACCCCCCGGACCCGTGCTGGAGAAGTTGCTCACGGCGTTCGAGCAGGCCCCGAACCATCTGTTCGATTCGGTGAACCAGGTCAAGATGCCGCGCTGGCACCGCGGCCGGGTCGTCCTGGTCGGCGACGCCGCCTGGTGCGTGACCCTGTACGCGGGCATGGGCGCCTCCAGCGGCATCGCCGGCGGCGAGCTGCTCGGCACCATGCTGCAGCGCCACCCGGCAGACGTACCCGGCGCCCTGCGGGCATGGGAGGCTCAACTGCGGCCGTTCATCCACACCGAGCAGGACAGCGCGCTGACCACGCGTAGGCTCTTCACGCCCCACGACCGCAAGGAACAGATCATGCGCACCCTGATGCTCCGCCTCATGCGCGCGCCGGTCATCGGGCAGGTCATGGGCAAGACAATGAACGGCGCGGCCATGAACAACAAACAGCTCGACGTCGCCGCCGTGTGACCCCGACTCCAGAGACCAGGAAAGTAAAGGACAGCCCAGGTGACCAGCCAGCTGATCGAGCGCCACTCGCGCAAAGCCGCCCGCATCCTGGACAGCGCACGCGAGCTGGTGCTCGACCACGGCGTACGGAAGGTCACCGTCAGCGAGATCGCCCGGACGGCCGGGGTCGGCAAGGGCACCGTCTACCTGTACTGGCCCGCCAAGGAAGACCTGATCCTCGGATTGTTCGCCCGCGAACTGCTCACCTTCCTGGATGAGATCATCACCCGCATCGCCGCCGACCCCGCCACCGTGCTGCCGCGCCGCCTGGCCCCACTGCTGATCCGCACCGGGCAACACCTTCCCCTGGCACGCCGCGTGCAAAGCGGCGACGCCGACCTGCTGCGGCTGCTCACCCAGCAGGCCGGCGACCGCGAGCTGTTCGCCCGCACCACACCCAGCGCCCTGTGCGAGACGGGTATGCCGATCCATCACCGCCACGGACTGATCCGCGACGACCGTCCCCTGCCCGACCTGACCTACGCCGTGCACGCCGTGCTGACCGGGTTCGGCGCCGCCATGTCCGACCCAGCCACCGCCCCCCTCGGCGTCAACGACCCTGACCAGGTTCTCGCCGACACCGTGGCACAACTGCTCGAACCCACCGTCGCCCCCAGCGACTCAGCCATCGCCGCGGCCGCCGAGGAGACCCTCATCGTCCTTCGCCAGATCCAGCAGGCGATGCTGGAGCTCATCGAGCGCAGCCAGGTCACCGGAGAATGACCGCTCCGCGGCACTACTAGATCATCCGAGCAACGGGAACTCGGCGTGTTGGTGCCAGCGGCTGCCGTCGCTGACGAACAGACTGACCGACGACATGTGGGCAGTGACCGGCAATCGTGGGGTGATCGCGGCTTCCACCTCGTGGAACACCTGGGCCTGCTGGCCGTGGGCGACCGTCAGGTGCGGGATGACGTCCGCGAACTGTCCGCCGTACGGTGGCGCTTCCGGCCACCGTGCCGCGACGGCCTCGGTCAGGGCACGAAACGGCTGCTCGGGCGTCGGCGCGAGGTAGAGCACGTCAGGGAAACGTCGGCACTCGTCGAAGCGGACGGCGAACGGGCTGTGCTCGCCGATCAGCGCGGTCAAATCGTCCATGACCGCGGGCCCGATGCGATCGATGTCGAGGAAGGGGAAAAGCACCGTCACATGTGCGGGAATCCCCGCACTCGCGGAGGAATCGAGACGCCGCCGCCAGGGCCCGACCAGCGGCTCTGCTTCCCGCACCGCGGCCAGCAGAGCCGTCTCGCCTACTCGGTACTGTCCTGAAGCGTCATCCGACATGGCCGGATGATCTCGAACTACTCGGCAGGTTCGCCACCCATATTCCTCCCACCGCCCGCCTCAGCGGCGTGCGCCGTGCCAGCCGCGTACGAAACGCTCCCGACCTTGGCCTAGAGCGGTGCTTGAGACCTGTCAGCTCGTGAATCCATAGGTCGATGGCCTGTTCGGGAGCTGCCACTGCTGGTCGGGGTTACCGTGGCAGTCCCAGAGCACCAACCAGGTGCCGTTGGTGGTGCTTCCTCTGTTGGCCAAACCGACGCACTTGTCAGGGGCGGCGAGGCTGCGGATGGCGTAGACGTTGCCGCTGACATTGGCGAACTTCCACTGCTGGTCGGGGTGCCCGTGGCAGTCCCACAGCACGAGCGGCGTGCCGTTGTCGACGCTTCCGCCGTTGGCCAAACCGACGCACTTGTTGGTGCCGGCGCGGCTGCGGATCGAAGCGTCGGCGTTGCCATGCCAATACTGGTCGACATGATAATGACAGTCCCACAGCACGAGCAGCGTGCCGTTGTCGACGCTTCCGCCGTTGGCCAGGCCAATGCATTTCGCGCTGCTACTGGCATTACTGCGAATGTAGGTCGACGGGTACTGGTCGGCGTGGGCGGCGGTCGCCAGCCCGAACGTCAGGGCCAGCGCGGCGGGGATGGCGAGCAGTGAACGACGCACGATTTCCTCCGAAAGCCAGGGAAGTTTTCTGTCACGACTGTCGCCTGACCAATGGCGGGAGGGGCATCCCCAGTTTTAGGGGGTGGCTGGCTGGTCAGCGGCCGGTCGATCCGTCGATCTGTTCGCGGAGGATGTCGGCGTGGCCGGCGTGCCGGCCGGTCTCCTCGATCATGTGCGCCAGAACCCATCGCATCGATGGCGCCGGCCCTGGGCGCGAGGGTCGCGGGGCGGGAAGGGCCAGGTCTGGGCAGGCGTTGATGACCTGGTTCGCTCGCTCGACGGTCTTCCGGTAGTCGGCGAGTACGCCGTCGACGGTGTCCTCCGCGGACGGCCGCATGGTCGCGGGCCAGTCGCCGGCATCCTCACCGAGGAAGTAGAACCGTTCGACGAACGCCAGATGCTTGACCAGCCCCAGAAGGTTGGTGCCCGAGGGCACTCCGGCCGTACGGACCTGCGGTTCCGGCACGCCCGCGACCTTGTCCGCGACCGCGTTCCGCAGATAGTCGAGGAAGCCCCGCAGGGTGGCCTTCTCGTCGGCGCCGGTCCGCGGCGGTGTGGTGTCCTTCATCCCTGTTCTGGATCGCTGCATCGAGTCACTCCACTGTGGTTCGTTGGACGAGCAGGATGTTGTCGATGACGGTCGCGGTCTCACCTGCGGGTCCGGTGGCTTGGCGGCGGGGCATGTCGGCGCGCAGGACCGACCAGTGCGCGGGGTCGAGATCGAGTTCGGCCGCGACCTCGGTGGGTGTGGGGTAGTGAATGTCGGGGTCCTGGTTCCATGACCAGGGCGCGGTGGAGCCGTGGTCGACGATCAGCAGCAGACCACCGGGGCGCAGGGCCTGTGCCGCGGTGCGCAGGACTTGGCTGCGGAGCAGCGGGAACGGGGTCTGGAAGTACTGGGCGGAGACGAGATCGAACTGGCCGGCCGGGAAGCTTCTGGCCAGATCGTGCTGTTCGGTGGCGACCCGGTCCGGGATGCCGAGATCGCGGGCGCGTTCCCGTACCCGCTCGACGGCGGTGGTGGAGATGTCCACGGCGGTGACGTGCCAGCCCTGCTGGGCGAGCCAGATGGCGTCGCCGCCGGCGCCGCAGCCCAGATCGAGGGCGGCGCCGGGGCGCAGTGGTGCGGCGGTCTCGGCGAGCAGCGGGTTGACGCGTGCGTCCCAGGTACGCCGGGTACGGTAGTGCCGCTCCCAGAACAGCTCGGCCTCCTCGTCCGTCGCCCCCTGGTCGCCCGTGGCGGGTCGTCGGCGTCGGTTGGAATCCATGTGAGTTGCCCCTTCGTCAGTCGTGATAGGCACTTTCGGCGCCGGTGATGTACGACAGCATCGCCACCGTCGCTTCCCGCTTGCAAGAAAAGTTGCGGATCCGCATTATCGGGAGGCATGGACAACCCCGCAGAAGACGTGTTGGCCGGAGTCGGGCCACGTCTACGCGCCCTGCGTAAAGCGCGGAGCACCACGCTGGCGGCGCTGGCCGACGAAACCGGCCTCACCGCGAGCACCCTGTCCCGCCTCGAGAACGGCAAGCTCCGACCCACGCTGGAGCAGCTACTGCCGCTGGCCCGGGCGCACGGCGTCCCGCTCGATGATCTCGTCGCGGCGCCGCCCACCGGCGACCCGCGCATCCACCTGCGGCCCGTGCGACGATCCGGGCTGGTGATGGTGCCACTGACCAGGCGGGCCGGTGGCATACAGGCGTACAAGGTGATCTATCCACCCGCCGGCCGAGCGCCCACGATGAACCTGCGGACCCACGAGGGATACGAGTGGTTCTACGTCCTCAACGGACACGTCAGGCTCGTGCTCGGCGAGCAGGAGTTCCGGCTCGGCGTCGGCGAGGCCGCGGAGTTCGACACCCACGTACCGCACTGGATCGGCAGCGCCGACGGCCGGCCCGCGGAGGTGCTCACCCTGTTCAGCGCGCAGGGTGAACGCGCCCATCTGGCACCGGCCAGGCCTTCGCAGGGATGAACC
The DNA here is from genome assembly GCF_043197735.1 of Nonomuraea sp. NPDC049028. Classification (NCBI taxonomy): domain Bacteria; kingdom Bacillati; phylum Actinomycetota; class Actinomycetes; order Streptosporangiales; family Streptosporangiaceae; genus Nonomuraea; species Nonomuraea sp. NPDC049028. The sequence goes on along the minus strand of NZ_JBICTR010000007.1, from coordinate 630,121 downwards.
AGTTGTGCTTGGCGCGTCAACCGGGCTGCGGCGGCCTGCCTGCGCGCGCTGACCGACCTCCAGAGATCAAGGGAGATCATGGCGCTGGAAGACTCATCCAACGGCTCGGCCTGCGCCGATGACCCTGAGCCGGGGGAAACGACAGCACTGCCGCTTCCCCCGGCTCACAGATCACGGTTGGCCGCCGATTCCCGGTTTCACGCCGAAGGGGTTGTCGATGGTGTATCGCCAGCGCCCATCTTGTCCGCGTCGGGCGACATCGGTGGCGGTGCCCTCGATGTGTACGGGACGGCCGTCACGATCCGTCCCGTCGATGACCCAGTCGACGATCAGCAAGGCGATGTCGTCGGCGGTGTAGACATGTCGCGGCCGTACGGTGATCGGCAGCCCGAGACTCAAGAATCGCTCATTGGCGGCATGGGCCTCCTGCCCGGTCAGCGGCGAGCCCGGCTCCGGGACGAACACCGCCCCGCCCTCATAGACTTCCGCCACCGCCTCCGCATCGCCGGTGTTGAACCGCTCGGCGAACACCGTAGGCACGTCTTCGGGGCGTTCAGCAAGCTGCCGCATCATCGATGCATGTCCTTCCATCAGGTACAAATCAGCCAGACGCGGCAACGCTAGGAGGCGCCCTCGTGACTCACCAAACGGTTGGCTACCCAGTCCGGCCAGGCTTGCCCGACGACCCTCGCGCCAACGTCACCGAACCCACCCCCTCGTGCCCGGTGGAGATCACCCTCGCGGCCCTGCACGGCCGCTGGACGACCCTGGTGATTCGCGAATTCCTGCACGGCGATCGCACCTTCACCGAACTCCGCCATGCCCTGCCCGCGCTGTCGGACAAGGTCCTGTCCGATCGGCTGGCGCACCTGACGGAAGCCGGTGTGCTCGCTCGCCACCGTCAGCCTGGCTGGCCGCCCCGGGTCTCCTACACACTCACCGCAGACGGGCGCCGCCTCGGCCCCGTTCTGCAAGCCCTATGGGATTGGGGCGCGGAGCACCAGCTCTCTTCGACCGAACGAAGGTGAACCCGGCAGGCGGGAGAAAGAAACGACTGATGTCTGACAACGTTGAGCTCACCGGGCGTACGACACTGAGTGACCTGACCCTCGACGAGATCCAGATCCGCGACCCGTTCATCCTCAACGACCGCTCGACATCGATCTACTGGCTCTACGGCAGTACGGACAAGAACATCTGGTCCGGCCCCGCGGGACCCAGGCGCTCGTGGCGGACACGCCCGAGGGCCCCTTCGCGCCCTGGAGCGACGGCGCGATCACTCCGCCGGAGTGGCAGTGCCTCGACGGCACCCTCTTCGTCGACGACGCGGGCGACCCCTGGCTCGTCTACTGCCAGGAGTGGACCCAGATCCGTGACGGGGCGATCTGGGCTCAGCGCCTCACCAGCGACCTGCGCCGATCGGCCGGCACACCTGTCTTCCTCTTCAACGCCTCCGAAGCCCCGTGGGCCAAATCTCTCGACCACTCCGCGACGTACGTCACCGACGGCCCGTTCCTCTTCCGCCTCACCAGCGGGCATCTGCTCATGCTGTGGTCCAGCTTCGGCGAGCAGGGGTACGCGATGGGCATCGCCCACTCGTCGTCCGGGCAGGTCACCGAACCCTGGACGCAGGAGGAGCGGGCGCTGTGGTCCGCGGACGGCGGCCACGGCATGATCGTACGGCTCCGCGACGGGAGGCTCGCGCTCACCCTGCACCAGCCGAACACCACTCCCGACGAACGGGCGATCATCCACCTGCTTGTCGAGCACGAATCCACCATCGCCCTCGCCGAACGCGTCTCCGGCTGATTACTCGCGTTAACCGGTAGGTCCTACGATGAGTCCTGCCAAGGAATGCGATCGATGAGAGGACCGCATGCCCGTCAAGCGGATCACCAGTTCGGACGTCGCCCGGGCCGCCGGTGTCTCCCGTGCCACCGTGAGCTTCGTGCTCAACGACAAGCCCGGGATGCGCATCACCGAGGAGACCCGGCGCCGAGTCCTGGAGGCCGCCCGCGAGCTGGATTACCGTCCGCACGCCTCCGCCCGTTCCCTGGCGGCCGGCCGCAGCGACGTCGTGCTCCTGGCCATCCCCGACCTGCCCATCGGGGCGGGCATCAGCCGCTTCGTCGAAGAGCTGGCCACCGCGCTGGCGGCCTACGGCCTGACGCTGGTCACCCACCTCGCCGCGGCACACGGCCGGTCACTGCCCGATGTGTGCGCGGCCGTCGACGCCTCCGTGGTCGTCGGCTTCTCCTCCTTCGACCAGGACACCGTCCAGGCTCTGCACCGTGCCGGCGCCGATCTCGTACTCCCCTCCGAGCCCGAGGACGCCTCCCCCATGCGGCACCTGGGCTGCCTGCAGGCCGAGCACCTCATCAGCCGGGGCCATCAACGCCTCGGCTATGCCCTGCCCGGCCACCCCGCCTTCCGGCAGATGGCCGACGAACGCCGGCAAGGCGCCACCGACGCGTGCGCGCAGGCCGGGCTCGAACCGCCCGTGGCGCTGACCGTACACCTGGAGATCGCCAGCGCGGCGCAGGCCATCACCGGCTGGCGCGAACAGGCGGTGACCGGCGTCTGCGCCTTCAACGACGAGACCGCGCTCGCCGTGCTCGCGGGCCTGCACGACCACGGCCTCGCCATCCCCACCGACATGGCCGTCGTCGGAGCCGACGACATTCCCACGGCACGCCTGGCGGCCCCGCCGCTCACCACCGTCTGCTGGGACCTGCACGACGTGGCACGACACCGCGCCGCGACGATCGTCACCAGCCTCGCCGGCGCGGGCCAGGCCCCCAGCCACATCGATGCCTCGACCCATCCGCACGTCGTCCAACGCTCATCCACCTAGGGCCATGCTTGGAAGCCCTCGTGCTGGACGGCCCAGCTCCCGTCGCCGGGGAAGCCCGGACACTCGCCGGTGTCCGCGCTGTCCCACCCGGCGACCATGAGAGAGACAGCGGTGAGGAGAGCCCCGTTGGCCGGTAGGTAGAGGGGCAGGATGCTGCCGATCTGCGGGCTGTGTCCGGTGGCCAGGTAGGTGTTCTTGGCGGTGTCGGTGAGGAGGGCGTCCACGGCCAGGTCGGGGCGGCCGAGGCGGGTGGCGGTCATGGCCATGACGGGGAAGTCCCAGCCCCAGGCGCTGTTCCAGTCCCAGTGATCGCGGACGTCGAGGAGGGTGGCCTCCATGACGGCGGGGTCGATGAGCGGGGTCTCGGGGACGACGCCGAGGGCGCACAACATCGAGGGGTGGTCGTCGCGGCGCAGGTAGGGCTCGGTGGCGATGGCGGAGTAGATGCCGTCGCGCTGGTGGGGCCGGGCCAGGCGGGTCAGCAGGTCCTCTTCGCGGGTGCGGTGGAGCAGTTCGAGGAGGTAGAGGAGGTGTGGCTGCTGCCAGATGAGCAGGGAGCCGATGTCGGACGGGCTCTCGCGGCCGTCCGGGCCGACGTGCTTGGGCCAGCGGACCCCCTCGTAGTGCTGGCGGCGGGCGGTCTCCCGGGCGGTGTCGAGGATGGACAGGGGCGTGGTGCGGGTCGGCGACGGTCGTGACGCGGACCTGGTGTCCGGCGTAGGTGAAGACGCTGGTGAGGGTGCCGGTCCACAGATCGAGGCGCTGACGCGGATCGGTGAGTACGGCGGGGTCGGTCTCTCCCGGTGCGCCTGCCTCGGGTCTGAGGAGGAGCCCGATGCGGCCCAGGTCGAGCCGGTGCGGGTTGGCGTGCAGCCAGGTGCCGGCCTGGCACTCCCGGCTGACGTCGCCGCCCATCATCGCGGCCATGTCGAACTTGTCCGGGTAGTGGACCGGCCCGCGTGAGGTCTCGTACGTCGACATCGCGTCGGCGAGCACGAAGCCGTCGGGGTTCGGCATCGAGTGCCAGCCCCAGGTCGACATCGTCGCGGTGTTCACCGCCAGCCGTCCCTCGGTGCGGGCCGCGGCCTGGTCGTGGAAGGCGGTGCAGGTCTGCATGCCGGTGATGTCGGCGGTGTAGGCGAAGTCGCCGTTGCCGACCGTCAGTACGGCCGCGGGGTCGGGGTGGGTGATTTCGACGGTGTGGCGGCGGACCAGGGCTTCACGGTCGATCATGAGGGGGACTCCACGGTGATGATGATCTCGGCCGGGTCGCAGTCCGGGGCGGAGGCGAGCAGCCGGATCTTGCCCGGTCCGGTGGGACGGACGACGGCCAGGGCGCGGCCGTCGTAGGTGCGGCGTTCGGCCGCGTCGAAGCGTTCCTCGGTGGTGCGGCGTTCGGCCGCGTCGAAGCGTTCCTCGGTGGACGGGTTGGCGCTGCCGAAGCCGATGAGCGCGCCTGTGCCGGAGACCTCCAGACGTACCTCACGGTCGGCCGAGGTGTGGAGGGTTCCGTTGGCATCGGTCAGGGTGAGGGTGATGTAGGCGAGGTCGCCGCCGGTGGCCGAGATGACGGGCCGGTCGCCTTCGGCCCGAAGCCGCACCGGGCCGGTCGCGGAGCGCAGCACGTCCCGGCCGCTCTCGACGCCGTCGCGGTAGGCGATGGCCAGCAGTTCCCCCGGCTCATACCTCGCCTCGAACGCGGCACGGAAGCGGTCCACCGGGCGGCGTCCCAGGGAGCGGCCGTTGAGGAGGACTTCCACCTCATCAGCATCGGCGTAGACCTCGACCGTGACGGGTGCGCCCTCGTGGCCGGGCCAGGTCCAGCTGGGCAGGGTGTCGCTCCAGGCCCAGGGGCTGCCGATGAAGGTCTGGCCGTGGTGTTCGGGCCGCCACACCGCCAGGTAGGGCCGGGTGCGCAGGCCGAAGACGATCTCGCGGTAGTAGGAGGCGGGGCGGCGGTGGCCGGTGATGTCGATGTCGCCGCAGCCGGCCAGCAGGTACGGGTACGGCGCCACGTGCGTGGGCGTCGAGCCGTACTGGGGGCGGCCGATGCCGACCTCGCCCAGGTAGTCCCAGCCGGTCCAGGTGAAGTCGCCGATCACCGTGCTGTACTGCTGGACCAGGGCCCAGTTGCGGTCGATGCGGGTGGGGAAGGTCTCGGTGCCCAGGATGATCCGGTCCGGGAACCTCTCGCGGTCGAGGGCGTAGCGGCTGTCGGAGTAGTTCATGCCGGCGACGTCGAGCACGCTGTAGGACTCGGCGGTGCGCTCGGTGACCACGTCGGAGACGGCGACGGCGTTCATCATGTCCCCGGCGTCGGCCATCAGGGTGTTGATGCCCGCCGCCTGCTCTCTCAGGGAGGCCAGCTCGGACATCACGGCCAGCATGTTGTTGATCGCGTTGGTGACGTAACGGGTGCCGTCCAGGGCGCGGACCTTCTCGGCGAGCTTGCGGCCCCAGGCGGCGCCGGAGGGGGTGCCGGTCTCGGGGATCTCGTTGCCGATCGAGTACATGATCACGCTGGGATGGTTGTAGTCCTTGGCGACCATCGCCTCGATGTCGCGTGCCCACCACTCGGGGAAGCTCAGGCTGTAGTCGTACGGGCTCTTGGCCGAGGTCCACACGTCGAACGCCTCGTCCACGACCAGCATGCCGAGCCGATCGCAGGCGTCCAGCATGGCCTTGCTCATCGGGTGGTGGGACATGCGGATCGCGTTGAACCCGGCCTCTTTCAAGATCTGTACGCGGCGTTCCTCGGCGCGGGCGTGAGTGGCCGCGCCCAGCACACCGTTGTCGTGGTGCACGCAGGCGCCGCGCAGCTTGACGCTCTCACCGTTGAGACGCAGGCCGTGCACGGGATCGAGGCGCAGCGACCGGATGCCGAACGTGACCCGCTCGGAGTCGAGACCGACCAGCGTCACGTCGCACGTGTACAGGGCAGGCTCGGCGACGCTCCACAGGGCGGGATCCCGCACGTAGAGCCGCTGCCGGGCTATCGCAGACTCGCCAGGCAGCACCGTGATCTTGCCGGCGCCGGTCGCCACCACGGCCCCGGCGACGTCACGCAGTTCGATAAGAAGATCAGCCGTGCGGATCTCGATGGAGTCGTTGACCACGGTCGTGGCGACCTCGACCACCGCCCGCTCAGCATCGATGTCCGGCGTGGCCACGCGGACGCCGTCGGGTGCGATCCGGACCACCTCGCCGACCAGCAGCCAGGTGTCCCGATAGATCCCGGCACCGCTGTACCAACGCGAATCCTGGTGAGCACGGGCCTCGACACGGATCTCGTTGTCCTGCCCGAACCGCAGGAACCGATCGGCATCAATACGGAAGAGCGAGTAACCGTAGGGCCGCTGCCCGGCGTAATCGCCGTTGATGAACACGACCGCATCGCGGTAGACACCCTCGAACTCGATGACCACCCGCTTGCCCCGATGTTCCTCGGGCACGAAGAACGTCTTGCGGTACTCGTACTCCCCACCCGGAAAATACCCGCCCGCACCGCCCTCCTCAGAGGGCACCCGCACCTGCTCGATCATGGCATCGTGCGGCAGCGTCACCTCCCGATACGGCACCGTTTGACCGGACAGTTCGGCGAAGGGGTTGGTCTTCGGCCGTACCTGCCAGTTGTCGTTGAAGGACGTGCGGATCACGCGTACTCCTTGATTAGCGAACGGACTTGACGCGCAGCAGGACGACCAGGCCACCGACCACCACCACGTTCTGGTTGGCCTCGGCGATGGCCTTGAGCAGGTCGAGCTGGACGGCGGGCAGATCGAGGTGCCGACGATCGAGCCCCTCGGACTCCTCCCCCTCCGGCAGGCCCAGGAACACCACGACGACCTCTGCCGCCGCGGCCGCCGCCGCGTCAAGCAGAGTGGCATCCGGCTCGCCGGACAGCAGGTAGCCGGGCTCGAACAGCAGCTCCAGAGCCTCCAGGGCGTTGTCGACCCTGACGGGATTGACCTGGGGACTTCCCGCGCCCTGAAACCTCGGCGTACGCGCGAGCTCACCGATCACCGCGATGCTCCCAGAAGCGTCCAGCGGAAGTATCGAGCCGTCATTCTTCAGGAGAACGGCCGACTCAGCGGCGGCCCACCTGGGATCTCCCGCAGCGTACGTTCGTCGGCCTCCGCGCTGACCCGCATCCGGTCGGTCTCTTGGTTGTTCGCCGCGAAGTGCTTGACCGAGGCGCCCACGCCCTTGCTCTGGACGCCGCTCACCAGCGCCGCTCCGAGCCGGCCGGTGACCAGGGGATCCTCCGACAGGTATTCGAAGTTGCGTCCGCACAGAGGCGATCTCTTGATGTTGACGCCCGGCCCCAGCAGGACCGCGACTCCCGCGGCCCGGCTCTCGGCCCCGAGCGCCTCGCCCACCCGGGTGAGCAGGTCGGCGTCCCAGGAAGAGCCGAGCGCCGCCGCCGTGGGAAAGCACGTCGCGGGCTCAGCCACGCCGAATCCGGCCTGCCGGACTTCCGCGGCGAGATTCCGTACGCCGTGCGGGCCGTCGGTCAGCACCACCGACGCGATCGGCAGGCGCTCGATGCTCGCTGTCTCCCACGCGTTGCGGCCGGAGAGCAGTGCGGCCTTCTCTTCCAGGGAGAGGTCCTGGATATTGATCTTTTCGTTCATGGAACGTCCATCCGTCGTACGAGCGGCATGCCGCAGGGCGGGTCAGTCGAAGTCCCGGTCGCACACGTACCGGTCCTTCCAGCAGATGACCCCTGGAACATCCGCTTGCGACGCTCACGGAAGGCTCAGCAGATCTGATTACTCGCGTAACCAACGCGCGTAACCACGTTAACAGCAAGCATCGTGGAGACGGCAAGACATGGCTCTGTAACGAGTCAGCAACAAAGCGCCTGCAACGCGATAGGCCCGTCACCACGTTTCCGCTGGTGACGGGCCTCTAGGACCGTCCTACTGGTGCCTGCTCCCCAGGCCTGGAGAGATCTGTCAGGCGCCAGGAGCCCGGTATGCCACCTCCATCCGCGCGGCATCGTCGATCTCTTCTGGCGTCAGCAGGACAGCCGTCTTCGTTCGTACCGCCCCGGTCGCCGATATCGTGAGCCCCACAGCGGCCGAAGCCGCGTTGCTCGGCAGCTCGACGATCACATACGTGTCTGTCTCGCCGAACGCGAAATACATCTGCTCGACCCGCCCGCCGACGCTTTCCGCCATGCGCTCCACCGCTTGCCGGCGTCCGGTGCCGCCATCTCGCAACACTCCTTTGAGGCCATCCGCGGTGTAGGTCGCCTGGATCATGTACTTAGGCATGGTCGAGTCCCTCTTCTCGTGCCGCCACCCTGCGCTGGGCGGCCATTGCGGTCACGAGGTCGAAATTCTCGGCTTAGGGCGACGGTAATCTCTCCCGCTGTACTGGTTTTCCCCTGCCGCAGTCTTCGTGGGGGCTCAGCCGTAGTAGTCGCGGATTTCCCAGAAGCGAGAGGGGTGGCTGTCGCAGGTGTACTGGACGGCGTGGACGTTGTTCTCGGTGCTGACGCCGCCGGCGATGGTCAGGCATTTGCCGGTCTGCCAGTTCACTAGCTGGACGTTCGACGCGGCCCAGACGGCCGTGGACGACGGCGCGGCGGATGCCGGGGTGGCGGTGGTCGCGCCGAGGGCGAGGAGGGGAGTGATGACGGCTGCCGTGCGAAGGATGTGTGACTTCATGTGACCCAGCGTGCCGAGGTGGGGCCAGCATGGCCTGAGTACCTCGTACCTAATGTGTGCCCTGGGTGGACAGCACCATGGCCGCTTGCGGTGATGGCTGTTGCGGCTTGCGGATCACGGTATCCGCATGCGCGGGAGTGATGCCCAGCGCCAGCACGGCGGCCAGGCCGACGGTCAAAGCGGCGGCACGGCGAGTCCAGGTACGGGTCTTCATACGGCTCTCCCAGTCGGCCGATGATCATGACGGTACTGTGCACCAGCATCAGTGCCACATCCCCGCCCGTCCACCCCAGAATGGCCGAGTGGCCACAAGCGGACAGGCCCTCGCACCCGGAGCTGAGCGCCGCCTGTTTGAAGACCAACCGACCGGCCTTCGGCACGACCGTCAGTACCCCGGGTAGCCACCGCCAGGAGCACCAGGCGCCACGCCACCGGGAGGCATTCCGCCAGGAGGCATGCCTCCGTAGGTCATGCCGACGGCGGCCGCCGAGAGATGCTCCTCCTGGGCCTCAGTGATCTTGCGGATGACGCCGATCGCCAGCACGGCCGCGATGAGCATCAGCACGATGCTCACCACGTCGAACCGCGCGGCGGCGGCCAGCGACTCCAGCTCGTCGGCCTTGAACAGCAGGCGACTCCCCACGTTGGTCACCCAGGTGCCGATCAGCCAAGCCGCCCACCAGGCGTTGAACAGCCCCCGAGGAGGCGAGGGGACGCGGGAGGAGGCGTACCAGATGTCGTCCACGATCTGCTTCGGGAACCAGAAGTTGACGATCGGCACCACCCAGCCGAAGATCAGCCACGGCTGGCCGCGCCGGTGGCCGCCGGGTGAAAGGATCTCGGCGTTCGCCCGGACCTTGAACAACCACACCAGGAACGCCACGATGGCCACGACGTAGACGACCGCCTCGAGGATGCCGGACAGGCCGTAGACGAGGTCGGCCGTGTTGATCTCCGCCTCGGACACGGAGTCGAGGTCAACGACCATGCCGTCCACGAACGAGGCGTACCAGAGGTCGATCCCGGCCGCGACGATGCCGACGAGGGAGTCGCACACCAGAGCCACCACGGCGAAGATGGCGACGCCGCGGACCGGACGTAGTGGCATCGGCGGTGGCGGGTAGCCAGGGTGGGAGGGGGGTGGCGGATACATGGGGCGGCCCTTTCAGAATTGGGGCGAATCAGCATGTCGGGCCAAGACCCAGGAAAGGATCATTTGTCCTTGTCATGAAGCTGGACTTTCGCTATTTGTCACGGTGAAAGCGGGCCCGTCGCTGTCGGGCTCTGGAACCCCATGTACATCGGAGTTTCTCCCGCGATCACCCTGCATGTGGCGTTCTACCAGCTCCAGTAGTTGAAACCAACCCATTTAGGCACGGGGCCTAGCAAGCCACGCAGAGTTGCCGCCTGCGCACTGAGGTCCACGGGGCCTGAGGGCGGGCGCCACGGGAGGCGGGACCAACCGCGCCGTCGCCGACCGTTCAGGTCTGCCCTATCGTCCGTTCAGGTGTCTCCGAGAAGACCAGCCGAACGTGCACAGTCAGTTCCGGGCCAGGAGAAACCTCGCGGCCAGATCGTCGGCCAGCTCAGCGATGCCTCGAGAGCCGTCGACATCCAGCACCGGCAAATCCTGCTTGAGAGCTTGGCGTCGTACCTCGTCGTCCCAGAGCTCGTCGCGGCCCAGCCGATTCACCATCGCCTCGGCGTGGTCGCAGTTTCCCCAGTTGGCTCGCGCTCGGGCTGGGTCAGCGAATCGGGCGCCCAATGCGTGACGCCGGAATTCGGGCGTTGGCCGCAGAAATACAGCTTGCTCGCGCCACTTCAGCAATGGTGCGACGTGTTCGGGCAAGGTACGGAAATCGTCAACCAGAACGGGGCGGTCGGTTGGCAGGGTGAGCAGGTCTTCGATGACGAGTCCGATTGTCTCGCCGTGCAGACTGGGCATGCTCTGGAAGATCTCTTCCGGCGTGCGGCCCGTCCATCTCTGTTCCCGGGGTGTTTGCAGCAGCGCGCACATGTACGGATGTCGCTGCGGGGAACACCGATGGATGTAGTGACGTTCGGCCAGATCGCCGTCATAAACGACCACGTCATAGCGTTCGGCCAAGACCTGGCTGAGGGTGCTCTTGCCCGCGCCGGCACCTCCGGCGATCCAGCGGACATGCGCGAGCCGACGGACGAGATCGGCAAAGTCATATTCGTTCAGGCTGGTCATGCCCGTCAGTCTCACAAGATGGAGCAACTAGAAACAGTCTTGTTCTCGCGTGCCTTGCCGGTGAAGACTGAAGGAGAGGGACGGTTCGTACATACCGCCGTCCGACGAGCTCGACCTCACCCTCGCGCCGCTGATCTCGGCATGGGGGCGCCGCCCGGGATAGCCCGCGGCGTCCGGGCCGCGGTCAGCCACAGGCCGGTGAACACGGCGCAGGCCAGCGTCACGGCACCCGCCACGAGGAAGGCACTGTTGAGGCCGGATTCGAAGGAGGCGCCGCCGGACTCCCGGGTGTGGACGATCGCCCCGAGCACCGCCACGCCGAGCACCGCGCCGATCTGCCGGGTGGTGCTGCTGACGCCGGAGGCGAGGCCGCCCTCCTGCGGGCTGACCGCCTGGATGGCGGCCCCGGTCAGCGGCGACATGGTGAGAGCGAACCCGATGCCGACGACCGCCAGCCGCCACCACACGTTCCCGTAGCCGGTGTTCGCGTGGACGAAGCCCAGCGCCAGCAGCCCCAGCCCGGCCAGCGCCAGGCCGACTGCGACGACGACGCGGAAGCCGTACCTGGCCGCGAACCGGCCCGCGTACGGGCTGACGATCACCATGGCCAGCGAGACGGGCAGGGTCCGCAGCCCGGCGACCAGGATCGAAGTGCCCTGGACGTAGACGAAGAACTGGGAGAAGAAGAACGACGACCCCATCAGCGCGAACCCGACTACGACCATCGCCGTGTTGGACACCGTGAACAGCCGCTGACGGAACAGCCGCAGCGGCAGCATCGGCGTTGACACACGGCCCTCGACCACGACGAACGCGGCCAGGAGCACCAGCCCGGCGGCGAAGCCGCCAAGGATCACCGGCGAGGTCCAGCCCCGGGAACCGCCCTCGATCAGGCCGTAGGTCACAGCGCCCACGCCCGCGACGGACAGGACCGTGCCGGGGATGTCGATCGGCGGCGCGCTCGGGTTGCGGGACTCCCCCAGCACGCGCAGCCCGGCCAGCAGCAGGACCGCCCCGATGGGCACGTTGACCAGGAAGATGGCGGGCCAGCCGAAGGTTTCCACCAGGATCCCGCCCGCCAGCGGCCCGGCGGCCAGGCCGATGCCGCTGAACCCGGCCCACAACCCGATCGCTCTGACGCGCTCCCTCGGAGCGGGATACGCGGCGGCGAGCAACGCCAGCGAGGCGGGGCTCAGCGCCGCGGCCCCAACGCCCTGCAGCATCCGCCCGGCGATCAGCCAGCCGATCGAAGGCGCGAGCGAACACACCACCGACGCGGCCGTGAACACCACCACCCCGGCCAGGAACACCCGCCTGCGGCCGAACCGGTCGGCGAAGACGCCGCCCGACAGCAGCAGCATGGCCACCAGCAGCACGTAGGCGTCGACGATCCACTGCAGGCCGGTCAGCCCGGTGTGGAGCCGCTGCTGCATGTCGGGCAAGGCGGCGCCGACGATCGTGTTGTCGAGCAGCACCATGAACTGACCCGCGCAGGTCAGGGTGAGCAACGCTTTCACGCAAATCCCTTCTAAAGCAGTTAATGACTGGTCTCACGCTGTTGAACGCGGTCAATGGTGTGCGGGATCTTCTCCATGCTCGGCCACTGGTTCGCGCCTGCTTCGCCGACCTGGGCGACCAGCGGTTCTGGCGCACCGACCTGCACCCCTGGCAGCTACGGCCCGCTGGAAGTGATCGCCCGCAACGGACACCCGCGCACAGATCGCGTTGATCACCTTGTCGTCCCGCTCGATGCGGGCGATCGCCTCGTCGGTCAGTTCCGCCGAGGTCACTTCACCGGCACGCATGGCGGCCGCGAGTTCTTCGGCCGATCGAAAAGTCGATTCCATGAATGTGCACCCTAATGGCCTGCCACAGGCGCTCGAAAAGCCGAAAAAACCGCTTCCGAGATGTCGCGTCCCAGGTCAGATGGGTTAGCGGTGGGGAGGCCATAAAATGGCGCTCCGCACAATGAGATAGATGTCTCCATGCTCATCGGCGCATGGCCATAGCGAGCGGGATTTGTCCAGTAGCGGAATAACTCTTTTAAAATCTTCCCATCGCGCTTCTACCGGATGCGGCCGGATCGCGAGCCGACGCCGCTGCACACGGGTGAGGTGATCGCGCGGCGGCCGAGCGACATCGACCAGATCGTCAAGCTCTGCTGCCTATGGTCGCGGACGCATCCTGGCCACCCGCGCCGCGAGACGGACAGGCACGCCACTCGCATCACCCCACGACGTACGGCACCAGGTGCTGGTTGTGCACCAGCCAGATGGCCCGCTCCAAGTCAGGAGTGAGATAGCGGTCATCGCCCAGGGGCGTGATGTACTCCCTGAGCTCCGCAAACAGGGTCCGCGTGCCGGCGCCGAGCGGCAGGCCGGACATCTGCTGCGCGATGAGGTCGATTCCCTGAGCGGACATCAGGTACTGGACCGCCAGGACGATTTCCAGCCGGTCGAGGTTCTCGTGCAGGTGCCGGACCGAGGCCATCGCCATCGTGTTGTGGTCCTCCTGCCCATCCTTGACCGGCCGGGACAGGGTGCCCGCGGGTGTGGCCCTGGCCTGCATCTCCGGGATCAGCGCGGCGGCCACCGTCTGCACCTGCACCATTCCGGAGTTCAGGCCGACCGTCCCGCCGGCGAGATTGGCCGGCAGGCCGTAGCTCCACCTGGGGGACAGCAACCGCCCCGACAGTTCCTGCGAGAGCACCCCGATGTCGGTGATCTCCGCGTTCACGGCGTCGGCGAGATGCCCCATGACGGAGCCGTCCCAGTTGCCGCCCATCACGAACTCGTACCCCGACCCTTGATCGCGCTTGAAGATCAGCGGGTTGGAGGTCGAAGCGTTGGCCTCCCGTATCAGGGCCCGGCGCGTGTCGGCGAGAACCTGCCGCAGCCCGGCCATGATGTGCGGCGCCGCCCGCACCGACACCGCGTCCTGGACCCGCGGGTGGTAGTCCGCCGGATCGAGGCGCCGGCGGCCCTCTTCCGTCATCCAGCCCGAGCCCGCCACCATCGCGCGCAGACGCGCCGCGATCGCGTTCTGCTCGGGGATGCGGCGTTCTTTGTGGGTACGCGCGTCCAGCGATCCCTGCTCGGCCCTGGTCGCCTCCATGAACAGGGCGAAGGCGCCCTCTGCCTGATCGGCGAGTACGGTGGCCCGGTGTACGGCGTCCATCAGCGTGGCGGCCAGGACCGTGCTGCCGCTGATGATCGGCAGCGCTTCCCCGGCCTGCAAGGTGAAGTCGCCGGGCAGCCCGGCCTTCGGCAGCAGCTCGGAGGCGGGTCCCTCCTCACCCCGGTAGCGCACCGGCGCGTCCTCGCCTATCGCCGCCAGTCCCGCCGCCGCCTGCGGCTGCAGGTCTCCGGTGCCCAGCGAGCCGATTTGCGGCATTCGCGGCACCACCCCGGCGTTGACCATGGCCAGCAGCCGCTGGGGCACCTCGGGGCGCACGCCGACCGTTCCTCTGGCCAGCTGGTTCGCCTTGAGGATCATGGCCAGCTTCACCACGTTGTCGGGCAGCGGCTCCCCGACGCCCGCGGCGTGGGAGCGCAGCACGTTGCGCTGGAACTGCTCCGCCTGCTCGGCCGTCAGCGGACGGTCCTTCAGCGGTCCGAGCGCCTGGTTCCACCCGTACACCCGCTGGTCGTCCAGGGCGGCCAGCGCTCCGGTTCGCGTCTCGTTCATGTGGGCCCACGCGTCCGCCGCGAGCCGCACGACGACGGGACGGCCTTCGAGGATCGCGAAGGAGTCGTGCAGAGAGAGCGAATCGCCGTCCAGCACCAGGTCCATCACCGGCGGCGTCGCCCCTGCTGGGGGCGGTTCGGGATCGGCGACCGCCTGCCCCGGCACGCACAGGGCGGCGAGCAGGCCCACACCGGCGGCCATTCGTCCTACGTGGGTCATCACGTTGTCCCCCGGGGCGTCACGACGAAGATCAATGCCGCTCCGTTATAGCCACCGGACGCAGGAGAGCCAGAGAGGGCTCAACAGGGCTGACTCAGCCTCGACCAGTCCTATGACCGGCACTTACTTCTTCGACAAGCCAAGCCCTGGGTCAATCGACCAGCCCGACCTCGATGAGCACCTCGCGCTCGCGCACGGTGAGGGGCGTCCATCCGACGGGTTGCGTAGCTCAGCCGTGGGTTTGTTGGGCGTGTTTGGGGAGCAGGCTGACCAGGAGCAGAGTGAGGAAGTAGAGGGCGGCCGCGATGGCGAAGACGAGTTCGGCGGCGGCGGTGTAGGAGTTGGTGGTGGGGTGGCCGGCGCGGGCGAAGAAGACCGTGCCGAGTGCGGCGACGCCGAGGGCTCCGGCGAACTGCTGGACCGCGTTGAGCATGCCCGCGCCGGTGCCGGCCTCTTCGGGAGTGGCGTCGCCGAGGATGTAGTCGACCAGCGGGACGAAGATCAGGCCGGAGCCGAAGCCGGTGATCAGCAGTGCCGGGGCCAGGTTCCATGAGGTGATCGCGGTGCCGAAGTGCGCGACGGTCCACCACAGGGCGAGCAGTCCGGTGACGGCGAGGGCGAGTCCGATCTGCAGGGTTGCCCGGCCGAGTTTCTCGGCGAGGAAGGCGCCGGCCAGGCCGACGGCGATGGCCGTGCCGAGGGCCCAGGGGATCAGGGTGAGCCCGGCGTGGATGGGGGTCCAGCGCATGCCGAGCTGGAGCAGCAGGTTGATGACCAGGGTGAAGCCGCCCAGTGAGGCGAAGAATCCGCCGGTGATCACCAGGCCGACGACGAAGCTGCGCTTTCGGAACAGCGAGGGCGTGATGAGCGGGTGCCGGCTGCGGCGTTCGGAGACGACGAACAGCGCCAGGGCGACGGCGGCGGCGATCATCATGGCGTACGTCCATGCGGGCCAGCCGAGCTCGCGGCCTTGGACGAGCGGAATGATGAGCAGGGCCGAGGCGGCGGTGAGCAGGGCGACACCGGTGAGGTCGAGGCGGACGGTGGAGTCCTCGCCGCCACGGCGGGGCAGGACACGCCAGCCGAGCACGGCGGCGATGACGCCGATCGGGACGTTGATCAGGAAGATGGACCGCCACTGACTGCCGAACAGGTCCATATGCAGCAGCCAACCCGCCAAAATCGGCCCGGCCACGGTGGCCAGGCCCATCATCGGGCCGAACGGGATCAGGGCCTTGCGTAGGTGCTCGGGCGGGAAGACGACCTTCACCAGGGCCAGGCCCTGCGGGATCATGACGGATCCGAACAGGCCCTGCAGGATGCGGGCGACGATCAGGAACGCCACACTCGGGGCCAGGCCGCAGGCCAGCGAGGCCAGGGTGAAGCCGGTCATGCCGATCAGGAACAACCGACGGCGGCCGAGCAGGTCGCCCAGCCGCCCGGAGGTGACCAGGCCGAGGGCGAAGGCCGCGGTGTAGCCGGTGAGCACCCATTGCAGGGTGACCGGGCCGCCGCCGAGGTCGGCGCGGATGGAGGGCCCGGCCAGGTTGGCGACGCTGGAGTCGATCAGGTCCATGACGTCGGCGATGAAGACGACGGCCAGGACGGCCCACGCGTGCCGCAGGCTCAGCGTCGCCACGGGTGGGGTACGTTCATCTATGCTCATGGAACACTGTTCTACTATAGAACACTGCTCCATACAAATGGAAAGGTGTTCTATTCGCTGGTAAGGTGAGCCCATGAGGTCCACTCCCGAGCAGCGGCGCGCGGCCCGGCATCAGCAGCCCACCGACCAGGACACCGCCGCCCGCACTGCCGCGCCCGCCCGTCGCAAGCAGCCGATCACCGTCGACCTGATCGTCGACACGGCGCTGGGCATCGTGGCGGCCGAGGGGTACGAAGCGCTGACCATGCGGCGTGTGGCAACCGCTCTCAAGACCGGGCCCGCGTCGCTGTACTTCCACGTGGTCAACAAGACCGACCTGGACGACCTGCTCATCGGCCGCCTCAGCGCCGCACTGGTCCTCCCCGAGCCCGACCCGGCCACCTGGCGGGAACAGATCATCGGTGTGTGCACGCAGATGCGCGACCAATACCTGAAATATCCCGGCATCTCCCGCGCCGCGCTGGCCGTCGTACCGACGAACCTGGAAACCCTGCGCGTCGGCGAGGGGATGTTTTCGATCCTCCTCGCCGGCGGCGTGCAGCCGCAGACCGCAGCCTGGGCCAGCGACGCCCTGACCCTGTACGTCAACGCCTACAGTCTGGAAGCCTCCCTGCGCACCACACGGCAGAGCGACACCGGAGCCAACGGGGAAGGCGCCGACGATGAGTGGGTTCTATCCCGCGACGAACTGCTGAGCCGCTTCGCCGCCCTGCCCGAGGACCGATTCCCCAACACCAGGCGGCACGCGGCCGAACTGACCGCCGGCACCGGTCACGAGCGGTTCGAGTTCACCCTCAACCTGATGCTCGACGGCCTCACCGGACGCTGACCTCGGCGTCGTTCATACCGCTACGTGTTCACTCCAGTCCCGGCCTGCTCAAGCGAGTGCCGAGCTTCCATCACCGCCGCGTACGACGGCGCTCGGCAAGGTGGCTCCACGCTGCTACGACAGCGATGGAGACGAGCAGCAACACGACGCTTCCGACGATGTCGAGCACATAGTGGTTCCCCGTGACGAGCACGACTGCCGTCATACCCAACGGAAAGATCCACGGCAGCAACGCCCATCGCGGATGGGAGGCCCGCAGCGCGCACCACACGGCGTACGCGCACCACAACGACCACCCCACGTGCATGCTGGGCATCGCTGTCAGATTCTGGCCGTTCGCGATCTCTCGTGAGGCATGGCCGCCCAGGATGTCGTACTCGGCGATGATGTCGACGACACCCGGTAAGGCGAACCGTGGGGGCGACATGGGCAGCGCCCAGTAAACGGGCAGCACCAGAACGACCATCGCGACGAGGGTCCGCCGAACCTTGACGTAGACCTCGGCATGCCGGACGAAGACCCACACCAGCACACCGATGATCGCGAGGTAGTACAGGCGGTAGTAGTACACCGCCGGCTGGATGAGGGCCGGATGCTCGGTCAGCCACTGGTTCGCCCTCAGCGCGATGTCCAGATGAACGGCCCGCTCTATGGACTGCACGGCCAGAGCGTTGGCGGTGGCGGCTGCGACGTCCTTCCCGACGGCGGTATGAAGCCATGCGAAGAGCAGGATCACGAGCAGCAGCGCGGCCACTTCGACGAGTGGTGCGGGGCGCCCACCCATCTTCCCGACAAGTGCCGCCGATCGGGCACGAGCGACCAGGCTCGATAATCGGCCTACTGCCACCTCACGTGGGCTCACGCGGGTCACCCTAACCCACCGTTCCTGCAAAGCAGGCGCGCCGGATGAGGGCGATCACAGTGTCGGCGGTGCAATCGAGGAAGCTGCGGCTTGACCTCCACCGCCCGCCCCATCGACATGCACAAGCGGGCGCTGGAGGTGGCGACCGGTGCTTCCCGACCGCTGACGACGACTGCGAAGGTCCACGTATCTACGTGGCCTCAGTCGCCCTGGCGGGCCGGGAAGCGGCCGTCAGGACAGTTTTTCGAAGAAGAACTCGTGCTTGAGAAACGACGTGTCGTATTCGTGCCCTGGGTACGGCGGGATCAGCTGCGACGCCTGGAACAGCCGCCAGCCGTCGCGCAGCGCGTCCACCCCCGTCTCGTACGGCGGTTCGTCCCCGTCGCCCGCCGTCGGATCGGTACGCCCGGTGCCGTCGTAGCGGGACCATCCCACCACCCGCGCGTCGAGGGCGGAGGTGGCCAAGTAGAGAACGAGCACCTGCTGCTTCATGCGACCCTCCCGGGACGGTTGTTCACACGCGTGATCCAGTAGTCGATGTCGAACGAGGGATCCGCGGTCATGGCGCGCCACAGGAGTGCCCGATTGTGGTACTCCAGCCGGCCGGTTGCCTGCTCGTACCAGGGGAAACGCCTGCCCAACTCGTCGAGGACGGCGGGGTCGGCGAGGTCGGAGGTGTCCCACAGGAGCACCTGCGGGACGGTGGGGTTGAACCGGATCTTGAACATGTACCGCCGAACCGCGCTGTCGTTGCGCCTGCCGCCGTGCCAGATGCCGTGGTGCAGCAGCATCACCGTCCCGGCGGGGCAGGTCAGCCGGGTCTGGCCGAGCAGGTTCTGGTAGCGGCCGGTGTCGCTCTCGTTGACGCGGCGCAGGTGGCTGCCGGGCACCACGAGGGTGCCGCCCATGTCCGCGGTGACCTCGCGGGGGTAGTACATGAGCTGCACGTCGAAGGCGTCCACGCGGGTGTCGATGATGGCGTCGGCGTGCAGCGGCTGGGCCTGTCCGTTGTACGGCTCGCGGATGTGCACGGCATGGTGGTCGACGGTCGGGCCGGGCCCGACGAGGGAGTGCAAGGCCCCGGCGACCTGGGGCAGCTCGATGAGGCGGCGCGCGAACGTCCCCTCGGGGAATGCCTTGTCGATCGGGGTCCCGTACGGCAGGCGCGGGATTCCCGCCTCCAGTACGTCGATCGCCTGGTCGTTGAGCTCGTCCGGGACGACTCCGTCGAGCCGCAGGTAACCGGCGGCCACGAAGCCGGCCACCTGCGCGGAGGTGAGCAAAGTGGTTCTCATGCCTCAAAGCTAGAATCGGACACTCGCCGTGTCGTGGGTTGTAATCCTCATCTACTGGTTGATTTTCCCCCATTGGGGTAGACATGCGCTGTGCGTCACCTGACGATCGCGCTCTCGGAGCCGCCCGTGGTGGCCGGGGCGGGAGTGGGCGTGCACGGCGTCGTCGGCCTCCACGACGTGTTTCGGCTGCCCGACCTGTGGCAACTCCACCTGTACGGCTACGCGGCCGAACTCGTCCTGGACAACACCACGCACGCCATCAAGCCGGGACACGTGAGCCTGATCCCGCCTGGCGCCGAGGTGCACTACCACTATCGGGGCAGATCAGAGCACCTGTACGCACACTTCCGCCTGCCCGGCGAGGACGAGCGCCGCACCGTGACGGTCATGCGGGACGCCGGCGACCAGGCCCCGGTCATCGGCGCCGCGCTGCGCCAGGCCATCGCGGCCGTCCCCGGCACCCCGGCCAGGGCATCGGCCGAGGTGTGGTCGGTGCTCTGGCGGGTGGCAAGCCTGCCCGTGGTCGGCAGCCGGCCCGCCGTGGTGGCCGCGGCGATCGAGTACATCGAGGCGAACCTGGCCGCACCGCTGACCGTACCGGACGTCGCCAGGGCCGCCGGGGTTTCGCACAACCACCTCACCCGGCTGTTTCGCGCCCAGAGCGGTGACACGGTGGTCGCCTACATCCGCCGCCGCCGGCTGTCGCGGGCGCTGCACTTGCTGCGCGAGTCGACGCTGGCGATCCCGGCGATCGCCGCGGCAGTGGGGATCGCGGACCTGCAGGCG
The DNA here is from genome assembly GCF_043197735.1 of Nonomuraea sp. NPDC049028. NCBI lineage: Bacteria > Bacillati > Actinomycetota > Actinomycetes > Streptosporangiales > Streptosporangiaceae > Nonomuraea > Nonomuraea sp. NPDC049028. Next base: position 610,033 of record NZ_JBICTR010000007.1, on the reverse strand, counting down.
TTCAACAAGGCGTGCCGCCGTGAGCTGGGTGCCTCTCCCCGCGTCCTGCGCGCGCGGCGATGATCCACTGAGATATCGATATAGATCACCGTCCGGACGGCGAGTGCCGATAATGGCGTGTGCCGTTCACCCTGAGCCATGTCGCCGCGATCCTGCCAGTGCGGCGGTGGTTACCGCCGTCGGCGCTGGCGGTCGGGGCGGTGATACCTGATCTGCCGTACTACCTGCCGCTGCCGTTCTCGTCGGCGAGCACGCACGCATGGTGGGGGGTGCTGCTGCTGGGGGTGCCGTCGGGCGCGGTGCTGCTGGTGCTGTTTCACCAGGTGCTCCGGGCGCCGCTGGTCGCGTTGGCCCCGGCCGGGCTGCGCGCCCGGCTGCCCGTCGCGCCGCGGCCGGCGCCCGTGACGGTGGTGGCGGCGCTTGTCGCCGGGATGGCCACGCACCTGGTCTGGGACGGGTTCACGCAGGTCGGCGGGTTCGCGGTGGCGCACTGGCAGGTGCTGCGACTACCGGTCGTCGGCCCGCATCGTGTGTTCAACGTGCTCATGTACGCCAGTTCGGCAGGTGGTCTGGTAGCCCTGGCCGGATGGTTCGCGCTCTGGTATCGGCGGACCCCGGTCCGGCCGGAACGGCTGCCCGGGGTGGCGGGCCGGGTGCGCGGCGCGGTGCTGGCCATGGTCACGGTGGCCGCGATCGCCGGCGCCGCCGCCGGAGCGGTGACCGACCGCGCCGCGGTGAGCGGCTACGACCTGGTTCGGAGCATCCTCCTGGGAGGCGCCGACGGGGCCGCTGTGATACTTGCGTGCTACGTACTCGTCTGGCATGGGCGGAACGTGGTGAGCAGCGCATACTGCAGGAACTCATCGAGGCCGAAGCCACCACCGTGATCGGCGCCCCATGAGGCAGACAACGGGCACGCGCCCAAATGCCACATCAACCGACGACCTTCCAGCCGTCCGCCGTCGACCCGCCCGAACCGCGGGCCGGAAAGGTCGTCCACAACGATGTTCATGCGGTCTCCCGCATCAGCGTCTGCTCACGCGTAACGCGGTTGGGCCGGGTCGGCAGCCCAAGTGTCGGGTTGGCGACGCTCCATGCGGCGCTCTTGCAGACCAGTTCCTTGTACGCGGCGGCCAGTCGGCCGGTCAGGACCGCCTGCTTGGCACGGTCGTCGGCCGTGACGTACTGGATCAGGCCCTCCTTGCGGCCCAGTGAGACGCACAGGTTGAAGTAGCCGATCGTCTTGTTCGGGACCTTCCGGCCGGTCAGGCGCGCCGCGATGGCGTCGGCGGCCAGCCAGGCGGTGGGGATGCCGGAGGCGCACGACATCCGTAGCGGCTTGTCTCCGGCGCCCATCGCCATGGCCGCGTCGCCGACGGCGTACACATCGGGGTGTGAGACCGAGCGCATGGTCCGGTCGACCACGATCTGGCCGGTGCCGGAGACCTCCAGGGAAGTCGCCTTCGCGATCGGGTGGACCGCGAAACCGGCGGTCCATACGGTGACCGCGGCGGGGATGACCTTGCCGTCGGCGGTGGTGACGTGGTCGGCTTCGACGCCGCTGATGACGGCGTGCTCGTACGCGGTGATGCCGAGCCTGCCGAAGACCTTCCTTACGTGCTCGCGCCCCTTGGGTGAGAGCCAGTCGCCGACGCCGCCGCTGACGGCCAGGGCGACGTTGAGGTCCGGGCGGGCCTCGGCGATCTCGGTGACGGCCTCCACGCCGGTGAGGCCGCCACCGACCACCACCACGGCCTGCCCGGCGTCGAGGCCCGCCAGGCGCTCGCGTAGCCGGAGCGCTCCGGTACGGCTGGCGATCTGGTAGGCGTGCTCGGCGGTCCCGAGTACGCCCTGGCTGTTCCAGTCGCTGCCCAGGGCGTACACGAGGGTGTCGTACTCCAGTTCTTCGGCACCGTTCGCACCGGTGATGGCGACGGTCTTGCGGTCGACGTCGACGCCGGTGACCTTCGCGAGCCTCAGTTCGACGCCGGTGCCGGCGAAGATCTCGCTGAGCGGCCGGGGCCTGAGGTCCTGGCCGGTCGCAAGCTGGTGATTGCGGACGCGTTCGACGAAGTCGGGCTCGGCGGTGACGAGGGTGATGGCGACGTCCTCGCGGCGCAACCGCTTGGCGAGGCGGCCGGCGGCGCTGGCTCCGGCGTATCCGGCTCCGAGAACGATGACGCGATGCTGCATTTCAGGCTCCTGTCCGGTTCGGATGTGCCACTTGAACCGGATGGCCCGCTGTTTCCTGACAGGAACGCGTTGTGAGACACGTCACATCACGAGCAGGGGCTCCCCGTGGCCGGCCGCCGCCCATTGCTCGGTCGCGCGTTCGAGCTTGTCGGGGTTCGCCTGGGTACGGCAGGCGGTGATGCCCTCGGCGGTGACCTCCAGGCACATGATGGCGACGACCCGGCCTTCCACGACGGCCACAACGGCGGGTTCGCCATTGGCGGTCCAGGCGTATATCTCGGGCGAGCCGCCGACGACGGCGCGCTTGGCCTCGGCGGGCTTGAACAGGCCCCACACGAACTTCGCGACCGCGACGGCTCCCTCGAACGCCTTGGTACGTGCCGGAACCTTCCCTCCGCCGTCGCCGATGGAGATGGCGTCCTTGGTGAGCAGGCGTACGAGCTCATCGGTCTGACCACTGGTGGCGGCCGCGAGGAACTCCTCGACGATCCGCCGGGCGGCGGCCTCGTCGATCTCGGTGCGGGCTTTGCCGTACGCGACATGCTTCTTGGCGCGGTGAAAGATCTGCTGGCTGGCCGCCTCGGTGATGTCGAGGATCTCGGCGATCTCCCGGTGCGGGTAGTCGAAGGCCTCCCGCAGCACGTACACGGCCCGTTCGTTGGGGGACAGGCGCTCCATGAGGGTGAGGACCGCGTACGAGACCGATTCGCGCTGCTCGGCGGTGTCGGCCGGGCCGAGCATCCGGTCCCCGGCGAGCAGCGGCTCGGGAAGCCATTGGCCCACGTAGGTCTCGCGGCGCGCCCGCGCGGAGGTGAGTTGGTTGAGACACAGGTTGGTGAGCACCTTCGTCAGCCAAGCCTCGGGGACCTCGACGCGGTCGACGTCGGCGGCCTGCCAGCGCAGGAAGGTCTCCTGCACGGCGTCCTCTGCCTCGTCAGCGGAGCCGAGGAGACGGTAGGCGATAGCCTCCAGACGGGGCCTCGACAGCTCGAACCGGTCCACGTCAATCACCGTTAGAGGCATGGCCCGAATCCTAACTCTTCATGCGTGACCAACTCATATGGTTCTCGCATGCCTAAAAGCCTCCGCCTCGCGCCTATCACCCCCGCCAACTTTGAGACGGCCATTGCCGTGAAAGTCCGCCCCGAACAAGAACACTTCGTCTCACCTGTGGTGAAGTCGCTGGCCGAGGCGTACGTCCACCCGAACGTGGCCTGGCCACGCCTCATCCTCGACGGCGACCGTCCGGTCGGCTTCCTCATGGCCTTCTTCGATATCGACTGGGACGGCAAGGGAGTCGACTTCCGGTCCGGCTTGTGGCGCCTCAACGTCACACCCGACGCACAAGGGCAGGGAGTCGGCCGCTTCGCCGTCGAATCAGTGGCGGGCGAAGTCAGGCGTCGTGGTGGCACGCAGATGTATGTGACGTGGGAACCGGGAGCGGGCAGCCCCGAAGGCTTCTACCAGAAGCTCGGGTTTCAGCTCACAGGTGAGAAGAGCGGGGGCCAGACGGTCGGCGTGCTGGACCTGACGAAGCCCTCGTAATGGCAGGGGTGGCTGCCGCGAAAACGCTCACAGTCTCAGCGACAGGCGTCGCAATCGTCGCACAGGGTTTTGATCCAGGGGCGTTGGACGCTGTAGCCGGGGCTTACGGCCAGCAGTTCCTCGTGCAGGCGTTGCAGCAGCGGATGCCAGCCCTGGCCGATGCCGTCAAGGTGGGCGGGGATCTGTTCTGACATGGCTTCATGATCCGATGCAGTGAGGTCGGCTGTCGACAGCGTCAACTCGCTGATCCCTTCGCTCGGTAGGGTGCCCGTAGAAACGCTCTCCCTATTGCAGCTGGAAGAATACGAGCCCCCGGGCAATCGCCGGAGCTGACGGTCTCGGATTTAGACGGAGGCACCGAGAATGGCCGCTGGTGAGCCTTGGACGGGTAACGATCCAGATCACAATGATCAGTGCCATGCGCGATGGGGTGCCTCGTTGAATCGCTCCACCGCCCAGGCCGATTACCTGGACGAGTGGTACTACTCCCAGTGCGGAGGATGCCGTTTCTGGATCGCGTTGAGCGGTCAGCTCGGTTTGGACTATGGGGCCTGCACCAACCCCGCCTCGTCGTTTGACGGGCGGGTGCGTTTCGAGCATGACGGCTGCGTGCGGTTCGTCGACCGCGAGGACGGCTCGTTCGGGTAGCAGCCCCGGTCAGGCGGCATGAAGCTCCGACCGAGGAGAGTGTGCGCCCCGCCACCGCTCACGGCTTCAGCTCAAGCCTCTTCTTCGACGCACCCGGGAACACGACGACCAGGTGCTGCTCCTCCCCCGCATCTTCGACCCGCACGTAGACACGGAGCCGGTAGCGGCCCTTCCCCGCGATCGCCAGGTTCGGCATCGGGGCGCCCGCGCCCACCTCTCCGCCCTCGCCCATATACGGCACAGTGAGCCGGCCGCTGCGGCTGACGATCGGCACCTCGCTGACCTGATCCCACCCGGCCGTCCGCTGCGGCGGTGCGGTGCGGAAGGCCTTCACGGTAAGGCACAGGTCAGAGACGTCTTCGACGTGCCCGATGAGCACCGCGCTGCCGGCCACCCCGATGAGGTTGCTGTCGTCGTCGTAGACCTTGTCCATCGCCTGCTCCGCCGCCTCCTCGGCCGCTGCGTCTTTGGGATCTTGGACCAGATAGCCGGGATCGCCGTCGACGAACAGGAAGTAGTTGGCCGTACCCTGGACGACACCCTTCGTCCGAGGCCACGGGTCGCGGCACTTCGCGTTCTTCTCGGCGATGTAGGCGGCGTTCGCCGCCTCCGTCTCCGTGGTCGACCGCAGCAGCTCGGGATTTGTCGCACCGACGATCTCCGGGCACACGTAGACGAGGTCCCACGGGTCCACGCCCCAGGCGGGCCGCGCGCTCCCGGCCCGCGTCAGAATCGCCTTCTGCTCGTCGCGGTCCTCTGTACGGCACAGAGCCCGCCCGTACGCGAGGATCGCCTGATCCGGCACGCTGTCAGGGAACATGGGCGGGACTCCGCCGTCTCTGCTCCGCGCTCGGCACAGGAACGCGGCGTCGCGTTCCGCGGGTTTCAGGTCGCCGAAGCTCGGCCGGTCGTAGCAGCCCATCGACCGGCCGGTGTAGGTGAGGTGCGCGGCCTGCTCCGGCTGGATCAGTGCGATGATCGGCAGTACGGTCACGGCCGCCACCGCGACGCGGATCACGCGCTGCCGTGCGGCCGGAGGGTCTGCCAGGCGGTCCTCAGCGGGCAGTTCACGGGCGGTCGCCGCGATCCACACGGTGCTGACGAGCCCCACCGCGTCCATCATGATCGGCAACGCTATATTGCCGCCGGCGAGTACGTTGAACGGCATCGCCTGCGTGTAGACACCCAGCGACAACAACCCGGCGACCTGCGTGCCGCGGCTCCACCGGCCGTCGCGCCGCTGCCCGACAATCGTGATGATGGTCGCCGCCACTCCGCTCAGCATCAAGCCCAGTTCGAAGACGCCGCCCGATCCAAGCTCGGGGAGGTCGAGATCGTCGAGCAGTACGTTGGCCATCCCCGCCAACTCAACCGCGAACATCGCTCCGGCCGCCGCCCGCAGCATGCGGGACCGCCAGCGGATAACGAGCAGGTAGAGGACGTCGATCGCGGTCCACAGCGCGAGCTGGAATGCCATGTTGACCGCGTCGGGGAGCAGCGCGATCGGGAACCACAGCACGAGGCTGTACGCGACCGCGAGATACAGCAGCCGGCGCAGCGCCTTTGCCCGGCGGTTCAGCGGTCCGGGTGCGGGGGCACGCAGGATCAGCCACAGGAGCGCGGCCTTCACCAGGGCGGCCACGAGCAGCACCACAGTCGTCGGGGTGTCGAACCCGCCGCGCATGTAGAACTCCGCGTAGGCCGGCGGCGACCATTCGACTGCCGCCCAAAGCCAGGCGTCGCCGAGCACTAGGCCCGCGACAGCCGCCGCAAGGACCAGACCGACTAATCCAATCCTGATAATCCGCCATAAATTAACCGAAAGCACGGGACGCGATCTTAGCGCGGCACCACCGTACAGGGAGTGTGCCCAGTCAGTGGCTCTGTTTCCTTTTCCCACAGTTCGTGGTCAGCGGCCTGGAAGAAAGCGAAAGTGACGGCGTTGGCTGCGCCCTGGTTGAGCAGGGCCTCATCATCGCGCTGTGCAACGAAGATACGTCGGACGACGATTACATGTACATCGAAGTGTTGGCCGATCTAGTTGGCACCCGGCGCAACTGACTGCTTTAGGCCCTGGCGCAGAAGCTGATGCGACGGCGTATGAAGTGCGCCCCCGGCCGCGACCACTCCGTACCGATCGTAGAGCTAACCATTGACCGAGGCGCATCCCATCCAGTCCCACCAGGCAGTACGCGAGGCGGGAGCCGCCGGCGCCGCCAGGGTCAACCGAGCGTGAGTGAATCGCCGGTAACGGAAGCAAGAGGGCCGCCACTTGGTCGTAGATCGAGGCGTTCAGCCGGAATCAGCGACGAACAGCCGCTCAGAGCTGCCCGCCCCTGAAACGCAGAAGAGGCCCCGTAGGGCCTCTGAACTGCGCGTGGCAGGTGCAAGGTTCGAAATTGCGTAGACTAAGGCGCCGTGAGCATGGCTCTGTCATGCCCCGCTGGACGCGGGCGGCCGGCTCAGCTGCAGCGGGCGACGCGGGTCACGGAATACGGCTTGTAGGCAGCGGCGTAGAACTTCTTCTTGCCCTTGGTGTGGGCGTTGACCGTCATGCAACGGTACTTGGCCGCCTTGTCGCCGACCGAGCCCTTCCTCACGAACATGATCTTGGCGCTGACCTTGTGGCTGCAGTGGTTGTTGAAGTAGATGGTCACGCTCGTGTTGCCCTCACCCCACGAGTAGTTGGCCCACTTGCCTCTGGGCCGGGAGCAACTGATGCTGTCGCGCTCGACCCCGGCTTGAGCCGACGCGGCGATGGCCTTCGTACTGGCGGTCTCCGTACTCGTCCGTGCGGTGCCTGCCTGCGCGGAGCCTGCGGTCGCCGGTGTCAGCAGCATGGCCGTCGCGGCGGCGGAGCCAAGCAGAACGGATGTGAGCTTCTTCATGCTTCAACCTCATAAGAGCAAAGATCTTGACCGAATCAACCGTATCGGCCATCCCAATACTCTGTAAAATCGAGGTTGTCAGCCCGTCAAGCAGCTTGTCGCCAGCGCCGTCCAGGCTGTGAGGACCTGGAGAGCGAAGGGTTGGAGACTGATCTACCAGGCGTTTGCTCCCAGCAGCGATGAGTCTCGCGGTGGTCCCACGTCTACACGTCACACCGCTCCATCGCACTCGAATCGGGAGACATCTTGAAGCTTCTTCTCACCTCCGGAGGCGTCACGAACGCGGGCATCCGCGATGCGCTGGTCGATCTGCTGGGCAAGCCGATCGCCGACTCCAGCGCCCTCTGCATCCCTACGGCGGAGTATGGCCACCCCATGTGCACGCCGGCCTCAGCCTGGCGCTTCATCGCCGGACAAACCCCGGCACCCATGTGCGACCTGGGCTGGAAGTCGGTGGGCGTCCTCGAGCTCACCGCACTGCCCAGTATCGGCAAGGACCGCTGGGTCCCCTGGGTCCAGGAGGCCGACGTCCTCTTGGTGGACGGTGGCGAGGCGACGTACCTGTGCCACTGGATGCGGCAGTCCGGGCTGGCGGATCTCCTGCCATCGCTGTCCGAGACGGTCTGGGTGGGGGTGAGCGCCGGAAGCATGGTGATGACCCCCCGGATCGGTGACTACTTCGTCGAATGGACGCCGCCCACCGGAAGCGACCGCACCCTAGGGGTCGTCGACTTCTCGATCTTCCCGCACCTGGGACACGAGCTCATGCCGGGAAACACCATGGCCGACGCCGAGAGATGGGCCGCCGACATCGCGGGTCCGGCGTACGCCATCGACGACCAGACGGCCATCAAGGTGACCGACGGCACCGTCGAGGTCGTCTCCGAGAGGCGCTGGAGGTTCTTCTCCTCCTAGCCACCGACGCCCAACCGCCTGAGTGGGCGAGGCGCCTACTCAGGCCGCAGATCGCGTGCGCTGCGGCCATCCGCCTTGCGCAGGCTGAGCCGACGGTTTTACAGCGGACCGATGTTCTCGCCCGCGTCATGCCTCTGACTTGGCCATACGGCTATCGTCTCAGGATCCACCTGAAGATCCATCCCGCGTATCCCGTGGACATGCATCTGGGGGCACATGACTGCTGTACGCATGGCCCTTCAGGGCACGAGGAGCGATCGTGAGGCACCGTGACCATGCCTCCGCTGGACACGGCCGACCGGCTCAACTGCAGCGCGCGACGCGGGTCACGGAGTACGGCTTGCAGGCAGCGGTTCGGCGCCGGCCCCTTGGTGGGGGCGGCGTGCAGGTACGCGGTGGCCAGCGCACGGTGCAGTTCGGTGGTGTGTGGGTCGTCGGCCAGCGCGTCGATCGCGCTGGTCAGCAGGCGCCTCAGCCGATCGGTGTCCTCGCCTGTCCCCGTCTCGGCGAGGAGCCGAGTACGGAGCAGCGGGTTAGCGGCCAGCCGGTCGGGGCGGCGCACGACGATCGCCGAGGCGGGCGGCCCGCGGGGAGACGTCCGAGGTGCCCATCAGGTGGCCAGCGTGCCCAGCAGGGCCAGGGCTTGGGCCGAGGGCGAGTCCGGCTCGGCCGGGTGGGCGATGAGCCGCAGGCCGGGCCTGCTGGCGATGGGGAAAATCTCGGTGCGCAGGTGCAGGTCGCCGACGTCGGGGTGGTGGAAGCGGGTGCCGGGGGTGAGCGCGCCGCGCGGCTCGGGGGCGGCCCACAGCCGGCGGAAGTCGTGGCTGATGATCGCCAGCTCGCCGACGAGTTCACGCAGGTGGTGGTCGTCCGGGGTCTGACGGGCCACTTGGCGCAGGTCGTGGACGGCCGCCCGGGCGGTGCTGGTCCAGTCACGGAAGAACTGCCGTCCTGCCGGGTCGAGGAAGATCATGCGCAGCAGGTTGTCGCCGAGGACGAAGCGGTTGTGCAGCACGTTCGCCAGCGGGTTGCGGACCAGCACGTCGCCGGACCAGCCCAGGATGAAGGCCGGGGCCACCGTCCAGTCGTTGAGCAGGGCCAGCACCTCGGGTGCGACGCGCTCGACGCGGCTGGGCCGGCGGCGCCCGGCGGTGGGCCGGGCCAGCCGATACAGCTCCACTAGGGCATGCTCGTCCAGGCGCAGCGCCCGGGCCAGGCTTTCCACCGTCTGGCGGGTGGGGTGCTCGCGGCCCTGTTCGAGCCGGGCGTAGTAGCCGACGCTGAGGCCGGCCAGGTGGGCGACCTCGTCCCGGCGCAGCCCGGGAACCTGCCGGCGGCCGTCCGCGGGCAGACCGGCCTGCTCGGGCCGCACGAGCGCGCGGCGCTCTCGCAGAAACCTCCCCAGCGGGTCGTTGCGATCACTGTCCATGACATCCGAGGTTAGGCAAACGCTGGACCGGCTGCCTGGGTGCATCACTCCCAGGTTGAACGACCCCCGGTGAACGACCCCAGATGAACGACGCGAGCCGCGCCGGTCAGGTGCTGAGGTCGAGCTCACGCAGATGACGGCGGGAGCCGATGCCGAGTTTGCGGTAGATGTTGCGCAGGTGGTTGTCGATCGTGCGCGGGCTGAGGAACAGGTCGGCGGCCACTTCACGGGAGGTTCTGCCGGTGGCCACGAGACGGGCGATGTGGGCCTCCTGCGAGGTCAGGGCGTCCAGGGGGGAGCTGGCGGAGCTGACCGGCCGATCCCCGAGGTCGCGCAGCGCCCGGGCGGCGCGCGTGGCGAAGGCGGTGGCGCCCATACCGTCGAACATGCGGTGAGCCTCATGCAGGCTCGCGCGGGCTCGTGGCCGTGCGCCGGAGCGGGCGAGCCACTCGCCGTGCAGCAGGTGCGTACGGGCCAGCTGGACGGCGACCCGGGTGCCGGCGAGGCGGTCGATGGCCTCCTCGTACAGCTTGTCCGGGGTGTCGCTGAGCAGGGCGCGGCAGCGGGCCAGCACGCCGAGCCCCCAGCCGGTTCCGGCGGCCTCGGTCAGCTCAGCGAGCTCGTCCAGGGCGGGTCCGGCCAGATCGAGCCGTCCGGTGCGGGCGGCGGCCTCGATCAGCTCGGGCAGCGCGGCGGCGCTCCAGAACAGGCGGGTGCGGCCGGCGGCCTGGCGGGCGGGTGCGAGCGCCGCTGCGTGTTCGCCGAGCCCGTTGTGCAGGACGGAGGTGGCGTACTCGACGATCGTGACGAACCCGCCGGCGCCGTCGGCGGCCGCGCGCATGCTCTGCTCGAACAGCGCGCGGGCTCGGCCTCGGTCGCCCTGGTGGGCGGCCAGCACGATGGCCGCGTAGGGGACGAAAGCTCCGGCGATGGCCTCGGTGAGGGCGTGCGCCTGCTCGGTCATGGCCGAGGCGGCGGTGAAGCGACCGGCGTAGGTGGCCGCCACAGCCTGGAAGTTGAGCGCCAGCGGCAGGAACGTCAGCGCCCCCGCCTCCCGCGCGAGCTCGACGCAGCGGGTCGCCAGATCGTCGAGCGCGACCTCGTCCCACAGGTCCCAGGCCGCGCGACAGGCGACAGGCAGCCAGCCCGGATCATCGGCTTGGCGGAAGCCGTCGACGGCCGCGCGCAGCAGCGGCCCGGCGGCGCGCTGGCCCTGGGTGAACAACGTGGCCAGGCCGTCCAGCAGCAGGTCGGCGGGTTGTGGCATCGGCGGTGCGGCGGGGCCATGCAGCACGGCGGCGGCCACGGCCTTGATGCCGTGCGCGTCGCCGTTGCGTTCGGCTCCGGTGGCGGCCCACAGAGCGTCCAGCGCGGTATGCCTGGCCAGGGCCGCGTCCAGCGGCGCCATCTGCTCGGCCGCTTCCAACAGCAGCACGGGGGCGTCGTCGTCGCGGCGCAGCGAGAAGGCGATCTGTCCGCGCAGCCGCAACAGGCGGGCCCGCCCGGCGTCGGTAAGGGGGCCGGCGTCGGCGACCGTGAGGAGAGCGCCGGTCTGCTCGGAGGCCCCTGCCTCGTGTTTGGCCTGGGCGGCGGCCAGCGCGCGCTCGGCTCGTGCGGCGGGATCCGGGGTCAGCTCGGTGGCGCGTTCGAGGAACGCGGCGGCGGCCGCCACACCGCCACGGCGCCGGGCCCGGCCGGCCAAGCGCTCCAGCTCACCGGCAAGGTGTTCGTCGGGCTTGTCCGCGGCATGGGCCAGATGCCAGATGCGCCGGTCGGGGCGGTGTTCGGGGTCGAACGCGCGGGCCAGGGCGCGATGGGCGTGGCGGCGCTGGGTTTCGGTGGCGAGCCGATAGATCGCCGATCGGACCAGCGGGTGGCGGAAGCGGACATCCGCACCGACCTGCACCAGCTCGGTGCTTTCGGCGGGTTCGACGTCGGACAGGGTGAGCCCGTCCGACTCCGCGGCGCGCCGCAGCACGCCGGTGTCGCCGAGGGGTTCGGCGGCGGCCAGCATCAGCAGCCGCCTGGTGCGCTCGGGCAGCGTGCTGAAGCGGTGCTGGAAGCTCTGCTCGACCAGGTCGGTCACGGGCGCGTCGAGGTAGCTGGGGTAGCCGGCGGGGTCGAGGTCTCGGGGCAGCTCCAGCAGGGCGAGCGGGTTGCCGCGCGCTTCGGCGATGAGCCGGCGGCGGATTTCCGCGTCCAGCGGGGCGTGCGGCAATGCGGCCAGCAGGGAGGCGGCCTCCTGCTCGGTGAGCGGGGACAGCGGCAGGCGGGGAAGGGCGGCCAAGGCGGGTACGGCGTCCGGGTCGCGCATGGCGAACAGCAGGGTAACGGGCTCGGCCTGAACGCGGCGGGCGACGAAGGCCAGCGCCTGGGCCGAGCCCGCGTCCAGCCACTGGGCGTCGTCCAGGACGCAGACCACCGGTGCGCTGGTGGCCGCCTCCGCCAGCAGGCCGAGCACGGCGAGCCCGATGACGAGCGGCTCCGGAGCCGACCCTTCACCCAGGTCGAATGCCGCCTGCAGCGCCGCCCGCTGCGGTGTGGGCAGTCGGCCGGTCAGGCCGAGCAGGGGCAGGCAGAGCCGGTGCAGCGCGGTGAAGGCCAGCTCCTGCTCGAACTCCGCGCCCGCGGCGCGCAGGATCGTGCTGCCCGGCACGGCGGCCGGCACCACGCTGTCCAGCAGAACGGTCTTGCCCAGCCCGGCCTCTCCGTGGACGACCAGTGCCGTGCCGGCGCCTTGCCGCGCCTGCTCCAGTAGCCGGGACACGTGCGGCATCTCACGGCGCGCCAGGCGAAAAAACGGCAGGTCAGGACCGGTATGCGTGGTGTACTCGCTCATCGAACCCGATAGTAGTTCAAGATTGAATTACTGCTGCGGGGGGTGCCCTGCTCCGAACGCCGTCTCCCTCAGCTGTCTGCGGGAGGTGATGTCGAGCTTGGTGAAGACGCTGCGCAGGTGGGCGTCCACGGTGCGCGGGCTGAGGAACAGCCGCCGGCCGATCTCCTTCGACGTGGTGCCCGCGGCGGCCAGCCGGGCGATGCTCTCCTCCTGCGGTGTCAGCAGGACCAGACCGTGCCCGGGCGGGGGCGCGCTGCCCGCGGCCAGCTCCCGTTCCGCGCGCCCGGCGAAGGCCTCGGCGCCCATCGAGGTGAACAGGGCGTGGGCGGTGCGCAGTTGCTCGCCGGCGTCGGTCCTGCGGCCCTGCCTGCGCAGCCATTCGCCGTACGACAAGTGGGCGCGCGCCAGGAAGGCGGACGGGTGCGGCCCGTCGGAGGACAACGCCCGGACGGCGTCCCGATAGGAAGGCTCGGCGGCGGAGCCGTCACTCAGCAACGCCTGGCACCACGACGTCAGCCCGACTGCCCAGCCGGTGCCCGCCGCAGCGGCGTGCTCGCGGACGCGGCTGGCTGCCGGCGCCGCCAGGTCCGGCCGGCCACCCCTGGCGGTCGCTTCGACGAACTCCATCGCCGCCAGCGGCCACAGGCCGGGCTCGGTCTGCTCAATGGCAGCGGTCAGCGCCTGGCAGGCCATGTCGTAGTGGCATTGGCCGTTCAGCAGCACCGCATGCGCGAGTTCGGCGAACGCGCCCCGCCTGCCGTCCTTGGCCGGGACGTCCTCGGCCGAGATGCGTCGTCGCAGACGCGTCAGGGCGGACTCGTCCCCGCGCCACGCGGCACACAGCAGCGCTCCTGGCGTGATCGAGACGGCGCCGATGGCCGCGGCGATGGCCTGACCGTCGCGGACGTACCGGTCGGCGACGGCCAGGTCCCCGGTGTAGAGGCGGGCCACCGCGAGGTCGTCCAGCGCCGAGCGCAGCTCGGCCAGCGCACCGCTGCTGGTGGCGGCGCGCACCCGGGCCTCTGCGATCTGCTGCCAGCGTGGGAAGTCCCAGACCTCCACCGTCGCGATCGCCGGCAGTGGCCCCCGCACTGCCGGGCCTGCCTCCAGCGCGTGCCGCAGCAGGGGCATGGCCTGGTCGGAACCAGCCACGAGCAGGGCGGCGATCGCTGCCAGGAACTCGTCGATGGGCTGCGGCGGGGCGGGCAGCACCGCGACGGCCTCAGCCACGGCTCGGCGCTGGCGCACTGAGGCGTCGCGGCCGATCATGATCGTCACGGCGAGCGCTTCGAGCAGGCAGGCGCGCGCTTGGGGCAGATCGGCGGCGACGGCGCCCAGGAGCGTGTCGAGGGTGGCCTCGCCCCGATCGGCCGCATATCGGATCCGGGCGCGCACAGTCGTGGCGCGGATCCGCTCCGCCGGGCCCGCGTCCAGCAGGCTCGCCAGCGCCAGCGCCTCGTCGTCGGCGCCGATCTCCCGCTTGGCCTCGGCGGCGGCCAGCGCGCGACCCGCGCGGCGGCGCGGGTCGGCGGTGAGCGAGGCGGACAGTTCCAGGAACGCGGCGGCGGCCGCCGCGCCGCCGTTGCATCCCGCCTGCCCAGCGCGGGCCTGCAGTTCTGTGGCGACCTGCTCGTCAGGGCCAAGTGCACCCAAGGCTCGGTGCCAGGCCCGGCGGTCGGCGTCCGCGCGAGAGCCGGTGGCCTCGGCGAGGGCGTGATGCGCCCGGCGCCTGGCCGGCGCGTCCGCGCCGCGATAGACCGCGGCGCGTAGAGCCGGGTCCGCGAATCGCACCGGGTTCGACAGCTCCAGCAGCCCCGTGTCCTGCACCTCCTGGCCGTCGGCCACATCCAGGCCCAGCTCGCCGGCGGCGCGCCACAGCAGCGCTCGATCGCCGGTGGGGTCGGCCGCCGCGACCAGCAGCAGCATGCGGCCGGCCGCGCTCAGCGCCGTGACAGCGGCAGGCAAGTCGCGGTCATTGCCCACGGCCGGATGTGCGACGGGCATGAAACCGCCCGCCGTGACCGCCGGGGACGGGGCCTGCAACAGCGCGCGCGGGATGCCCCTGGCCTCGGCGAGGATCCTGCGGCGCACCCGCCTGTCGACGGGTACCAGGGTGTGAGCATCGAACAGCGCGCCTGCCGTGCTCTCGGTCAGGGGGCCGAGGCGCAGCCGGGGTAGCTCCTCGATCTCGGGCCGATCCGCCGGCTCGCGCAGCGCGAGCGTTACGGCGACACCGGCCGATGACAGTCCCCGCGCCATCAGGTCGAGGGCCTGGGCGGAGGGCCGGTCGAGCCAGTGAGCGTCGTCCACCAAGCACAGCAGCGGCCGGCCCGCGGTGCTCTGCTGCGCGAGCGCGCGCAGGGCGAGCCCCATCGTGAACCAGGCGGGCTCGCCTTCCCCGTCGCCGGCGGCGAAGGCGGCCTCGACGGTGGCGCGCAGGTACGGCGGCATCCGGCCGAGGTCGCTCAGCAGCGGGGCGAACAGCTGATGGACTGCGGCGAAACGCAGACGGCTCTCGGACTCGGCACCGGCGGCCTGCAGGACGCGAAAGCCCACGGCCCGAGTCCGCAGGTGCCCCAGCAGGGCGCTCTTGCCAACCCCCGCGGGCCCGTACAGCAGGACCGCGCCACCACGACCGCCGCGGGCGTGCTCCAGCAGCCGGTCGAGCTTCTCGCTCTCGTGCCGGCGTCCGTACAGCACCGGGGCGGCGCGAGTGGGGCTCGGGTCGTTCATCGAGGCCGACCCTACCCGCGGGTTTACCCGCCCTTGTCACATGCCTGTGTCGTTCGTGTTGTGTGAGCAGCTCAGTCAGCCTACGGGTGGCCTTCCGGGGACAGGACGAGGCTAAGGACGATCTTGCCGCGCGTGTGCCGCCGGGCCAGCTCGACGTAAGCGTCGCGGACCCGTTCCAACGGGTAGACGGCGTGGATCGGCACGCTGAGCCGCCGCTCGGCGACCAGGGCCGCGAGCCGTTCCACCAGCCCGGGTGAGAAGGCGTCCTCCTGGGCCTGGCTGCGCACGCCGTAACGGCGCACAGCCGCGCCGTCGGCGATGGTGTTGATGCGCTGCGGCGGCACGCCGAGGTCGATGGCGACCTGCACGTTGCCCGCGCCGAAGGTGTCGATGAAGGCGTCCACCCCGTTCGGGGCCGCCGCGCGCAGCCGTTCGGCCAGACCGGGGCCGTGCAGCACCGGTGTGATGCCCAGCGATCGGGCGAAGTCGAGGTTGTGCGGACCCACGGTGCCGACCACGGTGGCGCCGCGCAGGCGGGCCAGCTGGGCGGCCAGGACGCCGACGCCACCCGCCGCGGCCGAGACCACCACGGTCTCTCCCGACTGGGGCCGCACGGCTTCGACGCCCGCCCAGGCGGTCACGCCCACCGCCGAGAGCGGGGCCGCCTCCTCCCAGCACAGCACTGCGGGCTTGCGGGCCAGGGTGGCGGCGTCGTGGACCACGTAGTCGGCCTGGGCGCGGCGCGGGGCGTAGCCGATGACCTCATCACCTGGCGCGAAGCCCGTCACGTCCTGGCCCACCTCCACGACCTGGCCGGCCAGGTCGTTGCCCTGCCCTTCGGGGAATGCCGCCGGCCACAGGTCCGCGAAGACACCCTCGCGGATGCCGATCTCGCCGGGGTTGACGGGGGCGACGTTCACCTGGACCAGCACCTGGCCGGGGCCTGGCGACGGCCGGGGCACCTGGACGACCTCCAGCACCTCCGGGCCGCCGTAGCTGCTGAATCTGACTGCTCGGGGCACGCGCACGTCTCCGTTCATCACGATGGGTCCTCTCGCCGGGCGCCGCCATCGTGGCGTGACGCGGCAGGCATCACCGGGCATGGGGGCCTCCCAACAGGGGGTGGATCGGGAGATCAGGATTGCGCGGCGCGCCCGGCGCCCGCCTCGGCGGAAGTTACTCAACGAATGCGGCGTTCATCGCTATATGAGTAATTCTCGCCGATGCCGGTATCGCCCCTGGTCAGAGAGGCTGTAGCGGTGACGGCGAAGGACAGGAGCAGCAGGTGAGGGCGCTAGTCTCCCGCGCGTACGGGCCTCTTGAGGAGTTGTCCTTCGCCGATGTGCCCGTTCCGGTCCCGGAGCCGGGACAGGTGCTCGTCCGCGCCGAGGCCGCGGCGCTGAATCCGATCGACGTCAAGCTGGTCACGGGCGCGATGCGTGCGGCCATCCCGGTCACGCACCCGTTCGTGCCCGGCGTCGACATCACGGGCGTGGTGACCCGGCTGGGCGAGGGGGCCACCCGGTTCGCGGTCGGCGAGCCCGTCCTGGCCTGGAACGGCGTCCGCTCCGGCGCGCTAGCCGAATACGTCATCGTCGACACCGGGCCCGCCAGCGCGCGACGGCCCGACGGCCTCGACCCGCAGCGGGCGGCGGCGCTGCCGACGGGCGCGTTGACGGCCGCGGCTCTCATCGAGGCCGCCGCGCTCGGCCCGGGCATGACCGTTCTCATCGTCGGCGCCGCCGGCGGCCTCGGCTCCTACGCCGTCCAACTGGCCACGCAGGCCGGAGCCCGCGTCATCGCCACCGGTCGCGCCGGGCAGTTCGCCTTCCTGCGTGGCCTCGGCGCCGGCGCGGTGATCGACCACACTGCGGCGGAGGTCGCGCCTCAACTGCTGAACCTGTTCCCGGACGGCGCCGACGTCGTGATCGACCTCGCCAACGCCGGGCCCCGGCTCGAACGCAGCGCTGACGCCGCCCGCGTGGGTGGCCGGCTGGTGTCTCCACTCGGCGGCCCGTCCAGCTTTGCCCGCGGCGTGCAGGCCATCTACACCGGCACCGTCCCCGTGCCAGGAAGGCTGGACGCCCTCGCCGAGCAGGCGGCACGCGGCGCTCTGCGGGTCGTGATCGGTGCCACCTACGAGTTCGCCGACGCCCCCCAGGCGCTCATCGACTTGGCCACGCAGCACAGCCAGGGGAAGGTGACCATCACCTTCTGACGGTTCCGCACGTTGAAAGGACGGACATGACAGCCCGCACGAGCACGCTCGGTACGGTCATGCAGGCCGCGCCGATCAAGAGCCCGATCAAGGCTCCGGCCGGGGACGCGGCGTGACCGGGACCCCGCTGGGCGACTTCCTGCGCGCCCGCCGCGAAGCGCTCAAGCCGCAGGACATCGGCTTGCCCGAGTACGGCCGCCGCCGGGTCAAGGGCCTGCGCCGCGAGGAGGTGGCGATGCTGGCCGGCATGAGCAGCGACTACTACGTGCGGCTGGAGCAGGGCCGCGAGTCCAGCCCTTCCCCGCAGGTCGTCGACGCGGTCGCGCAGGCGCTGCGCCTGGACGCGGCCGCCACCGAACACCTGTGGCGGCTGGTGCAGCCGCCGGAGGCGCGTAGCTGGCGGCGCGCGCAGGACACCACCGTCAGTCCGCAACTGCTGCAGCTGATGGACGGCTGGTCCACCTCGCCCGCCTTCGCGCTCGGCCCCGCGCTGGACATCCTGGCCTGCAACCCCATGGCCGCCGCCCTGCACGAGGGCTTTCACCCGCCCGACAACCTGGCCCGCATGGTGTTCGCCGACCCGGCCGGACGGGAGTTCTACCAGGAGTGGGAGCGGGCGGCGCACTCGTGCGTGGCGGAGATCCGCGCCGCCTACGGCCATGACCCCGACAATCCGCGCATCGCCGAGGTCGTGGCGGACCTGTCGGCCGCCAGTGACGAGTTCGCCGAGCTGTGGGGCCGTCATGACGTCAAGCCCAAGACCCAGGAGGGCAAGCACCTGCGCCATCCGGTCGTGGGCGACCTGCACATCCTGTTCTCGGCGTTCACCGTCAACGGGGCGCCGCACCAGCAGCTCGTCGTGTATCAGGCCGAGCCCGCCTCGCCCACCGCACAGGCGTTCGAACGGCTGCGTGCCCGCGCCGACGACGCACTGTCCAGGGCGATGCAGGACGCGGATCAGGCGCTGACAGCACGAGCCGACTGACCCACCACGACACGACCATGCCAAGAGGCCGGGGCCACGCCCCGGCCTCTTTCCGTGCGCGGCCGTTACGCCGCACGGCGCGGTTCCTAGGTATGACACTCCCAGGAATTCCGCGACCTTCTTCCACCTCGCTGACCTGGGCAAACTTTACATGTCAGCCAAACGGAACGGAACGAAGGACACCGTCATGGCCACCTGGTTCATCACCGGAGCATCCCGCGGGCTCGGCGCCGAGATCGCCCGCACCGCCCTCGCCAAGGGCGACAACGTCGTCATCGCGGTCCGCAACCCGGCCCGCGTGCCGGACGACCTCGCCAAGGCCGGCAACGTACTCACCGTCGCCCTGGACGTCACCGACAGCGCGGCCATCCCGGCCGCCGTCCAGGCCGCCGTCGACCGATTCGGCCGGATCGACGTGCTGGTCAACAACGCCGGCCGCGGCCTGCTCGGCGCGCTGGAGGAGATCAGCGACGCCGAGGCACGTTCGCTGTTCGACCTGAACGTCTTCGCCCTCATCGACATGACCCGCGCCGTCCTGCCCGTCATGCGCCGCCAGGGCTCCGGCAAGCTCTTGCACATCGGCTCGCGATCGGGGTTCGAGGGCGAGCCTGGGGTGAGCCTGTACAGCGCCTCGAAGTTCGCCGTGGCGGGCGTCAGCGAGGCGCTGTCGAAGGAGCTGGAGCCGTTCGGCATCCAATCGATGGTGGTCGAGCCGGGCGTCCTGCGCACCGACTTCCTGGACGCCAGCTCCCTGTCAGTCGCCGCCGGACGGATCGACGCCTACGACGGCACCCCGGCCCATGTGACCCTCGACTGGGCGGGCACCGCCAACCACACCCAGCTCGGCGACCCGGTCAAGGGCGCGGCACTGATCTACGAGGTCACCGGCCAGGACAGCTTGCCCTCGCACCTGTACCTGGGCCCCGACACGCTGGAGCGGCTGCAGGTCAAGCTGGACCAGATCGAGCGGGACGTGGCCCCCTGGCGAGCCAAGTCCGCCGCCACCGCCCACGACGACGCCGCAGCCTGACCAACAGCCCGCCGCTACAGGCGACCGCGGCTCCACCTTCGCGGAGGGATCCTGCGAACGGCGCCGGCGCTGGCGCCTGCCCTCCTTACCCGCACATCTTCTGGCCCGCCGCTGACCGCGGGCACCGCACACACGCACACGAAAGAAGCCTTTGCCATGTCTACTGCTGCTCTGCTCACCGGAACCCCGCTGGCCGGCCGCGTGGCCGTCGTCTCGGGCGCCTCCAGCGGCATCGGCGCCGCCACCGCCCTGCGCCTGGCCGAACTCGGCGCGAGCGTGGCCGTGCTGGCCCGGCGCAAGGACAAGCTCGACGACCTGACCGCCGCCATCAGCGCCGCCGGCGGCACCGCGATCGCCATCGCCGTCGACGTCACCAGCCGGGAAGCCGTCGCGAACGCGGCCGCGCAGGTCGCCCACCGGCTCGGCACCGCCGACCTGGTGGTCAACAACGCCGGCGTCCAGCTCATCTCGCCGATCACCGACCTGCGCCAGGATGACTGGCAGCGCCAGATCGACCTGAACATCACCGGCGTCATGAACGTCATCGGCGCCTTCCTGCCGCACCTTACCGCCGCCGCCGAGGCCGGCCGGTCCGCGGACCTGATCACCACCTCCTCGATCGCGGCCACCCGGATCCTGGAGAAGTTCTCCGTCTACTCCGGCACCAAGGCGTACATCAGCCACCTCACCCGGCTGCTGCGCGTCGAACTCGGCCCCAAGAACATCCGGGTGGCCACCATCGAGCCCGGCATGGTCGACACCGAGTTGCCCAGCCACGTCACCGACCCCGACGCCAGCGCCCTCATGGAGGGGCTGCTCACCGAGATCGACCCGCTGCAGTCGGCGGATGTGGCCGAGACGGTGGCGTTCATCGCCGCCTCGCCCCGCCACGTGAACCTCACCGAGATCACCATCCTGCCCACCGCGCAGGCCGTCTGACCTGGCCTCCTGCCCGGCTCCCTGCGAGGAGCCGGGCCGGCCTCTCCCCAAGGAGCCCAAGGAGCACGTCATGAATCGCGCCGACTTGATCCCGTATCCGCTGGAGCAGGTGCACCGGCTCATCGAACCCGGGCCCGTCCTGCTCGTGTCCACCTTCGACGGCCGGCGGGCCAACTTGATGACCAACGGCTTCAACATGCCCGTCTCGCACGAGCCGCCGCTCATCGGCCTCATCGTCGGCCCGTGGGACCACAGTTACACCGCCCTGCGCGAGAGCGGGCAGTGCGTGCTGGCAATCCCGTCCATCGACCTGGCCGAGCAGGTGGTCGACGTCGGCAACACCTCCGGCCGCGACGCCGACAAGTGGAGCCGCTTCGGCTTCACTCCCGTGCCCGCCGCCACCGTGGACGCGCCACTGGTGGCCGAGTGCTTCGCCAACCTCGAATGCACGGTCGCCGACGACCGGCTCGCCGACGACCACCACCTGTGGATCCTGCGCGCCGAGCGGGCCTGGATCGATCCGGGCCGGCGCGGCGCGGGCGAGTTCCACCACCGCGGCGACGGCACCTTCTCCGCCAACGCCGCCACCGTGGACCTGCGCCACCGCATGACCAAGTGGCAGTACCTCACCCACGACTGACCCTTCCCACCTCGAAGGAAGCCCCATGAACGCCACCCTGGACCAGCTGCGCAGCGCCGACCCCGGCCGCCGCATCCTGCTCACCGGAGCCGCCATCGTCACCATGGACCCGGAGCTGGGCGTCCTGCCCCGCGCCGACCTGCTCATCGAAGGCGACCGGATCGCCGCCGTCGGCGTGGACCTGCAGGCCGGCGACGCGCTGGTCATCGACGTCACCGGCGCCGTCCTGGCCCCCGGTTTCGTCGACACCCACCGCCACGCCTGGGAGGCGCAGCTGCGCCGCATCATGCCGGACGTCAACGACCTCGGTGAGTACGTCACTTCCACCCTGGCCGGCATCGCCCCCGCCTACCAGCCGCAGGACATGTACATCGGCACTCGCCTGGCCGCGCTGACCGCCATCGACAGCGGCATCACCACCATGCTCGACTTCTCCCACAACTCCCGCACCGCCGCCCACTCTGACGCCGCCATCCGCGCGCTGGCCGACACCGGCATCCGCGGCGTGCACGCCTCAATGCGCCCCCACTTCGGCGACTGGGACGGCCAGTGGCCCGCCGACCTGACCCGCCTGCACGACACCTACTTCGCCGTCGGCGGGCTGCTCACCCTGCGCCTGGCCGCCCTGGCCACCGACGAGGTCGCCGGCCCCGACCTCGCCTACGGCGAACACCTCGCCCGCACCGCCCGCGACCTCGGCATCGGCGTCAGCATCGACGCCGTCTTCGGCCAGTCCTCCTCCGAGGCCATCCTCGGCTGGGCCAAGCAGGGCCTGCTCAGCCCGGACATCTCCCTCATCCACTGCACCGGCCTGACCCCGCAAGCCTGGCAGGCGATGGCCGACACCGGCGCCAACGTCGCGCTCGCCCCCACCTCCGACGCCCAGATCGGCCTGGAGAGCGCGATCCCGGCCATCGACGAGGCGCTCGCGGTCGGCATCCGGCCGGGGTTGAGCATCGACGTCGAAGTCGCGCTCGCCAGCGACATGTTCACGCAGATGCGCGCCCTGCACGCCATCCAGCGCATGCGCGCCGTCAACGCCGCCTATGGCACCGGCGACCAGCCCGCCCGGATCGGCGTGGCCGACGTGCTCGACTTCGCCACCCTGCAGGGCGCCGCCAGCATCGGCCTGGGCGGCGTCACCGGCTCCCTCACCCCGGGCAAGCAGGCCGACGTGCTCGTCGTACGCGCCGACGACCTCAATAACATGCCGCTCAACGACCCCATCGGCACTCTCGTCCTCGGCTCCGACGCCCGCAACATCGACGGCGTCTTCATCGCCGGTCAGGTCCGCAAGTGGGCCGGCGCCGTCCTCGACGTCGACCTGGCCGCGCTGCGCGAGGACGTGCGCGCCTCCCGCGACCGCGTCCTGCGCGCCTCCGGCTCCGCCGACCGGCCCTGACCCGGCCGCACCGTCGCCGGCGCGATCAGCGGGATCGGCCTGGCCTGCCCAGCCGGCCCGCACGCGCCGGCAACCGCCCTCCCCCGTCACCGGCCCCGGCCGCTCGCCTCGGCCGGCCCGCCATGCCCATCACCTCTCACTGGCAAGGAGCCCGTCCGTGTTCAGAAACACCCTGCACCTCCTCGGACTGTTCACTACGCTGCTCGCCTGCGCCGCCGCGAGCGACGGCCGCTCGAAATCCGCCCCTCACCCGTACGTCGGCATGTGGGTCACCGCCGACGGCCGGATCCGCCAGGAACTCCTCGCCACCGGCCGCTACGAAGAGGAACGCGACGGCCGCAAGCTTGCCTACACCGGCCGCTACACCGTCACCGGCACCCACCTCGACTACCACGACGACCTGGGCTTCACCGCCACCGGCGACGTGCGAGACGGCGTGCTCTACCACGAGCACCTGGTGCTCTACCGCGAAACCTGACCGCGCCCGACCCGTACCGCGAAGCCGAACGCTGGGCCATGGGCAGCCGGATCCGGGACGTCGCCGTGGCCGGCGACGGCAGCGTCTGGTACGTGGAGGACGCCATTCCCGGCCGCCTCGTCCGTCTTATGCCCTTCCAGTAGCAACCCTTGAGGAAACCCCGCCGATGAGCCACCGAAGCATCGAGATCGTGGTCGTCGTGGTGACGGCCGTGCTGGCCCTGACCTGGATCGCCAGGAGATTGCGGCTCAGCGAGCCCATGCTGCTGCTGGCCGGCGGGGCCCTGATCGGGCTGCTGCCCCACTTCGGCGACATCCCGCTGCCGCCGGAGGTCGTGCTGTTCCTGTTCCTGCCGGCCCTGCTGTACTACGAGTCCTTGACGACCTCGCTGCGCGAGATCCGGGCCAATTTGCGCTCCATCACCCTGCAGGCCACCGGCCTGGTCGTGCTCACCACCGCGGCGGTGGCGGTTCTGGCCCACGCCGCCGGTCTGTCCTGGCCCCTGGCGTTCGTGCTGGGCGCGGTGCTCGGCCCCACCGACGCGGTGGCCGTGGCGGCGGTGGCCCGCGGTCTGCCCCGCCGTACGGTCACCATGCTGCGCGCCGAATCCCTGATCAACGACGCCACCGCGCTGGTGCTGCTCGCGGTCGCGCTCGAAGCGGCCGTGGAAGGTGTGCCGTTCTCCTGGAGCGGCACCACGCTGCGCGTCATCGTCTCCTACGCTGGCGGCATCGCCGCCGGGCTCGCCGTCGCCGGGGTCATCGTTGTCATCCGCCGCCGCTGGCGCGACCCCATGCTCAACAGCGGCCTGAGCGTCCTGACCCCCTACGCCGCCTTCCTTCCCGCCGAACTCCTACACGCCTCCGGCGTCCTGGCGGTCGTCACCTGCGGCCTGGCCCTCAGCCAGGCCGGCCCCCGGCTCATCCCGCCGGCCGCCCGGCTGCAGGCCGTCTCCTTCTGGGAGGTCACCACGTTCCTCATCAACGGAGCGCTGTTCGTCCTGGTCGGCATGCAGCTCCCGGCCGCGGTGCGCGGCCTGTCGTCCTTCGCGCTGCCGCACGCGCTCCTGCTCGCCCTGGCGGTGAGCGCCGTGGTCATCGGCGTGCGGCTGCTGTGGTTCTACACCGTCCCCTACCTGGTACGGCTCCTCGACCGGCGGCCCAGCCAGCGCGAACGACGCATCGCGGCCCGGCACCGGCTGCCGCTCGCCTGGGCCGGCATGCGCGGCGCCATCTCCCTGGCCGCAGCCCTGTCGGTGCCCGCCCTCACCGCGCAAGGACTACCCGTTCAAGACCGCGACGCCATCGTGTTCATCACCACCATCGTCATCCTGACCAGCCTGGTCCTGCTCGGACCGCCGCTGCCCGCCCTCATCCGCTGGGCCCGCCTGCCCGCCGACCCCACCCAGGCCCAGGAGGAGCGCCTGGCCGTCCGCGAGATCACCCGCGCGGCCCTGACCGCCCTTCCCGAGCAGGCCGCCCGCCTCGGCACACCCGCCCACATCGCCGACGCGCTCGCCCGCGAGCTCGCCGGTCCCGGACGCCACGGCCAGGCGAAAGCGGCGGAGCACGCCCGGCAGCTGAAGCTCGCCCTGCTCCAGGTCCAGCGCGCCACCCTGATCCAGCTCCGCGATCGCCGCCACATCGACGACATCGTCCTACGTCGCTTGCAATCCCGGCTGGACGCCGAACAACTCCGGGTCGACGCAGCGCCGCACGGGTCGTGAGCACGTTCGTCACCCCGGCCGTCAGGAAGACACCCGCCACCATCGTGCCCGCCAGCGGCCAGAAAACGGCCACCGTCGCGACTCCGGTGATGCTGCTGGTGACGGTCAGCGCGGCCGTAAGCGCCCCGGCGGCAGCCAGCAGACCCAGCAGCAGTCCGGCCGCGGCCACCGCCCAACTCTCCATCAGCGACGTCCGGCAGCCGCTCCTGCGTAAGCCTCCCCAAGCCTTCCAGAACCATCAGTCCCAGGCCCTCCCGCCGGCGCTTCCATTCCTGCAACACCTGCGGCGGATAGAGATCTCGTCTGCGCCCGTCGATCCTTCGGTGGTGTGGGCGGCATCAGGATGATGTTGGGGAAGTCATCCAGCTCTTCCGGGCCCAGGTCGTCATGCTCCCAAGGACCGCCGGGATTAGCTGCGTAGATGTGGGCTTTCTCTACGTTGAGTTCGGAATGCCATCGATCATCTTCACGATTCGCTGATCGCACGGAGGGTCAGGCCAGTAGCACGTACCCTCCGCCAGCGCGTAGAGGGCGGCGACTGTGCTGTCGGAGTAGCTGCGCTGCCGTCCCAAGGTGCTTGAGTCGTTTCCTGAGGGCTCTGTGACGTTCCTTCTGACGGTAGACGCGCGCGTCGAGGGAGCCAGTGTCGCCGCAGACACATCCCAGGCGCTGCGACCCATCAACCAAGATCGCTAGAGAACGATCAACCGTAGAGCGCCGGTGTCACCCGCGGACAGCCGGACACAAAGCGAGAGGCCCGTCACCGCGTTTGCGCTGGTGACGGGCCTCTTCCCGCTGGTGTGGCAGGTGCAAGGTTCGAACTTGCGTAGGCTGAGCCGACGGTTTTACAGACCGCTCCCTTTGGCCACTCGGGCAACCTGCCGTGCCATCCGCTCTCGCGGCGACATCAGAAGAATAGCGGACTTCCGAGGTACACGTGACACCGGTTTGTCCCACGCCGGATCCCGCCTACCTGCTCCACCGAAACGGTATTCGCCCCACCATCGACCGAACCGTCCCTTTGAGCGGGACCGCGTCCTTGACCTGCGGTAACGGCTTGCCAGGCGCCGAGGAGGTCGCAGAGCGGGGTCTGGCTCTGGCCTACCTCGAAGACGAGCAGGTGATCACCCGGAATGATGTCTCTGACCTGAGCAAACGGGTTTCGAGAAGGCGGAGGGTCCGGCCCGATCCGGTCGTGCTGCGGCTCGTCTGTTTGAATGTGGTCACGTTCGTGCTGGCCAGCCAGCGCTCCCAGGGCTCGTACGGTGTGGATGAGCTTCGCGCGCCAGTAGGTGACAGTCGGCGCCGGCCCCAGGCACCCGCGCAATCCCCATCAACACCATCGAAAAGCGCCCTAATCGGGAGGCGACGCCGATGATCCTTCGGTATGGCGGGTGGATCAAGGCCCGGCGCCCTGCACGACGCGCCGATGCTGGCTAGGCTCGTACGCTGGGGTCCGCGTTCGCAGAGGGCGCGTTTTCGAGGTCCGCAAGATCTGGAACCGGATACCGCCTAATGCTTACGCAGCGAGAGGATGTGCGTTTTGGCCGATTCATCTTTCGACATCGTCAGCAAGATCGACCGCCAGGAGGTCGACAACGCGCTGAACCAGACGGTCAAGGAGATCGGACACCGCTTCGACTTCAAGGGCACCGGGGCCAGCATCAGCTGGTCCGGGCAGAGTATCGAGATCAAGGCCAACAGCGAGGAGCGGGCCGGGGCCGCGCTCGACGTGTTCAAGGAGAAGGTGGTCAAGCGAGGCCTCTCCCTGAAGATCATCGACGCGGACGAGCCCAAGCTGTCCGGCAAGGAATATCGCATGCTGGTCTCGCTCAAGGAGGGCATCGACCAGGAGAACGCCAAGAAGATTTCCAAGCTGATCCGCGACGAGGGACCCAAGGGTGTCAAGGCGCAGATCCAGGGTGAGGAACTTCGGGTCAGTTCGAAGAAGAAGGACGATCTCCAGGAGGTCATGTCCCTGCTCAAGGGCAAGGATCTGGACATCGCCCTGCAGTTCGTGAACTACCGGTAGCGGGCGCCCCGCTGTACGTCAGAGATCGCGCAGGGCATATCCGGGGCACACGGCCGAGCGCGCTGTCCACAAGGGCACGCGTTTTCTCCTGTGCCTCGGGCCTCCGCCCTCCATAAACGCCGCCCCTACATGTGTGCTGAGCGAGGGTGAGCCGCACGGTCTGCGCTGAAGCGCCCTGGTGACGTGGTGGAGGTCTACCAGTGCTGGCGGGCCCCGACGACGCTCGATGCCCGACTCACCGCCTCGCCAGGCCGCCGGGCGCCGTATCCGAGGCCTCGCAGTGATCCAGATATGCCAGGGTTGGCGTAATTGGGCGAGCGAAAGGTGAGGGTCTTGGCGTTATCGCGTGTTGTGGCCGGTCTGGCTGTGGGTGTGCTGGCCGCCGTACTTCCTGCGGGCAGTCCCGCCGCCCAGGCGAGCGCCGCGTTACCGCCGTGTCCGCAGATATTCGGGCATGGCGGCTACCCCAGCGGCGCTAACGGCGCCGATACCTGGAACCGGGATCAGGTACGCCAGCCCAACAACCCCACCGCCATCCGGAAGTACAAGGGCTGGGGTGCGGCAGGGGTCGAGGCGGATCTGCAGCTCACCAAAGACGGTACGAAGGCCGTCATGTGGCACAACACCTCCACCTGGGGCCTGAGCGGCGCCAAGAAGAACATCACCGACATCTGGTGGGCCGCCGGCGACACCGCGCTCAAGGGGCGGACGATCAACCGGGGCATCTTCAAAGGTGAGACCGTCTCCACCTTCCGCGAGTGGCTGGCCGCCATGAAGACCGACGGCATGATCGGGCTGGTCGAGATCAAGCCCGAGACGCGGCAGTTCCTGCTCGGCGCCGACGCCACGATCAAGTCGCGGGCGTGGGCCGAAGTCCTGGATCCGGTCAAGGAGCGATACGGGTCGCAGGAGATCATCCTGTACTCCCATGATGCCGGTATCGCGGCCGAGCTCAAGAGACGCGTCACCGCCGCGGGCCTGGCGCGGGTGCTGACCGGCGGGCCCATTTGGCCGGAGGTGACCAAATGGGAGGAACCGCCGCCCTCGTGGAAGCTGAACGAGAGCGCGTGGCAGGCCGCGCTCGATCGGTCGACCAAGCGGGTGGCGACCGACTACACCTCCCAGCTCAGCGCGTGGCTCAAGGGGAAGTGCCAATAGCTGGTCATCGGCCGGCCGACTCGTCAGGGGCGTCACCATGACCATGCTCGTTCACATCACCGCGGCCAAGAACACGCGATCAATGCGGCGCAGCGGCATCCGTGCGGTGAGCGGTGGGCATGACGGGATCTCTGCGGGAGAGGTGTTCACCGTGCCAGGGACAGGAGGTGGAACGCGCCTCGGATGATGGACTGGCCTTTGGTCGCCACGTCCATCGTGTCGGGTGCGGTGGTGGGGTCGGACACCATGAGGCTGGTGGCCAGAGCGCGGCCGTCGGCCGTGCGGGCGAGGTAGTGCATGGTCACGACGCCAGGCTCGCTACCGCCCTTGTACCACACTGCCGGGAACTGGGCCGCGTCCAGGTTGAGCCCGTCGTCGTTGAGTGACAGCGCGTGGTGGATCTCGGGCTGGTCAAGCCGCAGCAGGCCCGCGTACGCGTGGCAGATGTCGGCCGGCGAGGCGAACCATTCGATCTGGTCGATGTTGTTCGGTTGGGGCCAGGTCTTTCGTATGTCGGGCAGGGGCCGCCGTTCCAATTCCCGTAACGCGGCGGCGCGCTCGTGTCGCGGCAGGGCCAGGTACTGCTGTGCCCGAGCCGCATCCGGGGCGGCCTTGAGCTGGAAGAGCGCCTTGGTGGTGAGGAACGGGATGTTCTCCTGGGGCTGCCGGTGGCCGAACAGCGACAGCTGGCGCACCACAGCCTCCCTGCCCAGGTGGTGGATCAGGTGGTCGGTGGCGGTGTTGTCGCTGATCGAGATCATGTGGTCGGCGAACGCCGCCAGCGGGAGGGTGGTGCCGGCCGGGCGGTCCTGCAGTGTGCCCGAGGGCAGGCTCTTCCAGTCCTCGCGGATCGCCAGCTCTTCGTCCCACGCGGCTCGCTTCTCTGCGACGGCTTGGGCGAGCGCGCCCAGTACGTACAGCTTGAACGCCGAGCCGATCGGCCGTTGCGTGTCGGCGGCGAGGCCGTGGGCGATCCGGCACTGTCCGTCCGGCTCGATCTCCGCAGCGGCGAAGGACACGCGTGTTCCCAGCTCGGCCAGCCGCGTATCGATCTGCGTCCACGAGGTCGGCTCGCCTTCGTCCGGGGTCAGGCGGAGGTTGTCCACGAGCCCTGCCCCGTCCACATGCACCGTGAGGAGGTAGTCGGCAGTAGGACCACGCACCTCCGCCTGGGCCAGATCCGGTCGCGTCGTGCGGATCTGGCCTGCCGCGAGCCTGCCCACCCCGGCCAGCGCGGCGTTGAGTCCGTCCGGCCCGCCGCTCGCGTCCAGCAGGGCCGGTGCCAGGCGCTGACGGATCTCATCGTCCGGCAGCGGAGCTCGGGCTGACGCGCCCAGCAGCCAGTTCAGCTGTTCTTCGGCGGTCTTGGAGGAAGTATCCGCCGCGGTTTCTTCGATCATTGCCGTGCCCCTCGTCCAAATGTCGAGTCGGTGTGGTCAGCGCGAGGTGCCAGCCAATCGGCGATGTCGGCGACGACGGCCGCGTCGACGTGCTGCGGCGACTCGTATTCCGCGGGAGTGGACGGGCCTGAGCCGGAGAAGAACAGGTGGTTGTCGGCGTCGTGGACGCGGATCGTGACGTCCGCCCGGTGGGCGAGGCCTGCTTGCCAGCGGGCGAGGTCGTCGGCGACGGTCACCTGGTAGTCGCGGCCGCCCTGCAGGATGAGCATCGGCTTGTTCAACGCCGCCGCGGTCGCCACCGGGTCATAGCCGCGCAGATCCAGCCAGTACGCCCCCGAAAAGCCGAACGGCAGGTCGGCGGCGGGCGTGTCGGGCGACAGGTCGGGGCTGTCGACCATCGCGGCCTGCCGCGTGATCATCTCGGCGGCGGCCTGCGCGCCGGGGTCCAGGGAGGCGAGGTAACTGACGACGCGCACGGCGGCCTGGTGCATCGGCTGGGCGTCACCGGCCAGCAGCACCAGACCGGCCACGGACGGCTCGGCGGCCGCGACTCGCGGGGCTACCTTGCCGCCCATGCTGTGGCCGGCGACGTACACCCGGGCGGCATCCACGTTCGAGTGGCGCTGCAGCAGGTGGATGGCGGCGACGGCGTGCGGGACGTACTCGTCGGTCATCGTGAAGTCGGACTGACCGGCGTGGGTGTAGGTCACCTTGTCGAAGCGCAGCACCGCCACGCCACGACTGGCCAGCCCCCAGGCCAGGTCCTTGAGCGGTTTGTTGGGGCCGCTGGTCTCGTCCCGGTCGAACGGTCCGCCGCCGCTGAGCAGCACCACGCCGGGCCAGGGGCCGCGCCCGCGCGGCAGGCTCAATGTCCCGGGTACGGCCAGCGCGTCGGAGCCCACGGTGACCTCGTGCTCGTCGAAACTCTTACGACGCGCGTACGGCGGCGGCGTCCATTGCTCGGTGAGCGGGGGCGCGAGCCGCAGACCCTGCAGCAGGCCGGTCTCGTCGACCGACATGACCACCGTCAACCCGCCCCGCTCGCACGTCACCGGCACGCTCACCCGGGTCAGCCCCGCCTTGACCGGCTCGCTCACCGGTGTCCCCAACGCCGAGATCGGCCCGATCCTGGAGATCAGGCCCTCCCACTCGGCGCGCAGCGCCTCAGCGGACACCACCGCTCGCAGCGGCGGGGCAAATAACCGCTCGATGTCCGCGAAGTGCCCATTCTCCGCCATTTCGACGACCGCCGTGGCGGCGGCCGCCGGGCCCATTTCCACCATCATCACGACACCAACCTTTCTACTGTTTTGCGAACGGTAGCACAGCATGAGATCGTTGTGCGGATGGAATCCTTGGAGCTACTGGCACATCCGGTACGACTGCGGATCGTGCACGCGATGCGCGGCGGGCGCTCACTCACCACCACTCAGCTGTGCGCCCGGATCCCCGACGTCTCGAAAGCCATGGTCTATCGGCACGTCGACCTGCTCGCGTCCGGCGGAATCCTGGAGGTGGCCGACGAGAGGAGGGTGCGTGGCGCGGTGGAACGCCACTACCGCCTACGCCTCGACCGGGTCACCGTCGACGCCGACGCGCTCGCGGCGCTGTCGCCCGACGACCACCGGCGCGTCTTCGCCACCTCGATGGCGGTCCTGGTCGCCGAGTTCAACGCCTACCTCGACCGCGAGAACGCCGACCCGGTCGCGGATCTCGTCGGCTACCGGCAGCACGCCATCTGGCTCAACCGCGACGAACTGGAAGAGATGATCAGCGGGCTGCGTCGCGTACTCCTGCCCCTGCTGGCCAACCAGCCGACGCCGGACCGCGCGCAATACCTGCTCAGCCCCCTCTTCTTCCCTCTCGAACAGCCATCTGGCGACTCCGAGTGAAGCGCCGGCCCACCGCAAGCCGGAGAACGCCCGCATAGGCTCCAATGACGTGACGAAAATCCCCCTGCGCCGGTTCACGGCCCGTGCCCTGCCCATCGACGAACAGGGCAGGGTGCTCCTGCTCCACGGGTTCGATCCCGCCCGGCCCGATGAGCCGTTCTGGTTCACCATCGGTGGCGCCGCCGAGGACGGGGAGACGCTCCAGGAGGCCGCTCTGCGCGAGCTGCACGAGGAGGTCGGGATCCGGGCCGGGGCCGACCGGCTCACCGGTCCGTACGGCACGAGCACGATCGAGTTCTTCTTCGCCGAGTACGCCGTCACCCAGGACCAGACGTTCTTCGCGGTCCGGGTGGCCGAGGGCACGGACATCTCGTACGAGCACATGGAGGAGATCGAGAAGGCCACCACGCTGGGTCACCGCTGGTGGAGCCCCGAGGAACTGGAGGCCACTGACGAGGTCTTCTTCCCCGAGGACCTCGCCACCATCCTGCGCAAGATCAACTCGGCTGCTTGACGACCATAAGGCAATTGTTTTAAATGCGGTCATATCGGCCATCAGGAGGTCACCGTGAGTGGCGCGCCCGATTACCCGTTCCGCAATCCCACCGCTCTGGAGCCGCCTGAGGAATGGGCGAGCATGCGCGAGGGCTGCCCGGTAGCCCGGGTCCGGCTGGCCAGCGGCGATGAGGCGACGCTGCTCACTCGCTACGAGGACGTCAAGCAGGTGCTGTCAGACCCGCGGTTCACCCGGCACCTGGACGCTCCCGACGCCGCCAGGGTCAGCGCCGACGCCTCCGGCGGATCGTTCGCCAAGCGCAGGACGGGCATGGCCACCTCGGTCGGCGAGGGGCACCAGCAGTGGCGGCGGCTGGTCGGCAAGGCGTTCACGGTCAAGCGCGTCATGGCCATGCAGCCGCGGATGGTGGCGATGAGCGAGCAGTTGATCGACGCGATGGTGGAGCAGGGGGCGCCGGCCGATCTTGTCTCCGGGCTGGGGTTCCCGCTTCCGGTATGGGTGATCTGCGACCTGCTCGGGGTGCCCGATGAGGATCGTTTCCGGTTCCCGTACTGGTCCGACACGCTCCTTAACATGACGAAGTTCGAGCAGAAGGAGATCGACGCCGCGCAGGCCGACTTCAACGAGTACCTCACGGCGCACATCGCCGCCAAGAAGGCCGAGCCGGGCGACGATCTGATCAGCGCCCTCCTGGCCCTCGTCGAGGAGGACGGCCTGATGACGGAACCCGTCGTCCTGGGCACCTGCCAGGGCCTGCTGGTCGCCGGGCACGAGACCACCGCGAACATGATCGGCAAAATGGTGGCCATGCTCCTGGCCGACCGGCGGCAGTGGGAACGCCTGCTGGCGGACCCGTCCCTCATCCGCTCGGCGGTCGAGGAGATCCTGCGCTTCGACGCGAACCCTGGTTTCGGGATGCCGCGCTACCTCACCGAGGAGGTCGAGGTCGCCGGTACGACGCTGCCGGCCGGGACCACGGTGGTCTGCAGCCTGGCCTCGGCCAACCACGACGAGGACGCCTTCGCGCAGGCCGGCGACATGGACCTGGGTCGCTCGCCCAACGTCCATCTGGCCTTCGGCGTCGGGCCGTACTCCTGCTTGGGGCAGGCGCTGGCGCGTACCGAGTTGCAGACCGTTCTGGCCGTGCTGCTGCGGCGGCTGCCGTCGCTGGAGCTGGCGGTTCCCGCTCGGGAGCTGGCCCGCCGCGAAGGGCTGCTCATCGGCGGGCTTCAGCAGGTGCCCGTCAGGTGGTGACCGGGGGATGATCATGAGGGTGGCGGTGGATCGGGACAAGTGCTGCGGAGCGGGGCAGTGCGCGATGATCGCGCCGGAGGTGTTCGACCAGGATGAGGATGACGGGGTCGTCCTGCTGCTCGACGACACGCCGGATGCGCGCCTGCATCAGGCCGTACGGGAGGCGGCGAGCGTGTGCCCGGCCGCCGCGATCCAACTGTCCGAGTCCGACGTGACGGCGTAGTCACACCCCTGCCGTCCAGCTGTACGAGTCCCTGTGGTCCGCCCAGCTGTACGAGCCATCGGTGTGGCGGATTAGCCCTCGGTGCGGCGGATTAGCGGCGGTAGCCCGCCATGCGCTCCAACCGGGCGACCCGCTCGGAAGTGGGCGGGTGGGTGGAGAACAGCCGCCCGAACCCGGACCCGCTGAACGGGTTGGCGATCATCATGTGGGAAGCCGAGGTGAGGCGGCTGTTCTCCGGCAGCGGCAGTCGGCGCGCGCCCATCTCGATCTTGCGCAGCGCCGAAGCCAGCGCCAGCGGATCGCCCGTCAG
Organism: Nonomuraea sp. NPDC049028; assembly: GCF_043197735.1. NCBI lineage: Bacteria > Bacillati > Actinomycetota > Actinomycetes > Streptosporangiales > Streptosporangiaceae > Nonomuraea > Nonomuraea sp. NPDC049028. Next base: position 576,639 of record NZ_JBICTR010000007.1, on the reverse strand, counting down.
CCGAGCGCCGGACTCGTCCGCCTGGAACTCCCGCGTCCTGGAGATCGCCATCTGCACCATCCCCGCCGCCACCGGTCCGAGAACCATCATGAGCAGCGCCCCCACGAACCCGGGCCCCTCATCGTCATCGGACCCGCCGAAGAACACGGCCACGTAGCTGAGCCAAGTGATCATCGTGGCCAGGGCGCCGGCTACCGACGAGACCAGGATGTCTCGGTTGTACACATGGGACAGCTCGTGGCCAAGGACTCCGCGCATCTCGTCCGGGTTGAGCAGCTGCGTGAGCCCGTACGTCACGCAGACCGCCGCCTGGCGCGGGCTCCGGCCGGTCGCGAAGGCGTTCGGCTGCACGGTGGGCGAGATGTACAGGCGCGGCATCGGCTGCCGGGCTTCGTTGGAGAGCTCCCGTACGATCCGGTACAGCATCGGCTGCTCGACTTCGCTGACCTGCCGCGCCCGCATCGCCGACAGGGCGATCCGGTCGGAGAAGAAGTAGGCGATACCGCTGCTCGCCATGGCGAGCACGAACGCTAGCTGCAGCCCGGTGCCGCCGCCCAGCCACCCTCCCACCGCGAGTATCAACGCAGATAGGCCGCCCAGCAGAATGGCGGTGCGCAGACCGTTGTGGTGCAAGGTTCCCCCCTTCGCGGTGTGGGTTCACCTGGTCCAACGACGATCCCCCGGTTCATCGTTCCCTGTGGTGCCCGCCGCAGGGCACAGCACGACCGAACCGCCAGCTCAGAGGGTCGGAACCGCCCCCATCCGCCAACTCTTCCGAAGGGGGATGCGCCCTATCCGCTGGCTCAGCGCGTCAGAACCGCGCCCCATCCGCTGGCTCAGCGCGTCGGAACTACGCCCCGTCCGCCTGCTCTTCCGGAGGGAGATGCGCCCCATCCGCCAGCTCTTCCGGAGGGAGATGCGCCCCATCCGCTGGCTCACCCGGAGGCGGATGTGTCCCACCCGCATGCTCACCCGGAGGCGGACAGCGACGTCATCCCCAGCACCAGCTGCGGTGCGACCGAGAACAGCAGCGCCACCACCACAGCGATCCCGACGGCCACCCAGGCGGCGGGAAGCGCCCTGCGAACCCCGGAGGGCGCGGGTTCGGCCGGGGTGAACAGCCGGGCCGTCCAGACCACGTAGTAGTACAGACCGATCACGGTGTTGACGGCCATGACCACCGCGAGCCACCCGGCCCCACCCTCGATGATCTCCCGGAACACCACCACCTTGGCGAACAGCCCCGCCAGCCCCGGTGGCAGACCGGCCAGGCAGATCAGGCAGAACGCCAGCGCGATCGCCGCCACCGGACTGCGGAAGGCGAGGCCACGGTAGTCGTCCAGCTCGTTGCGCGCGGTCGTCCGCGACATCAGCATGACGACCGCGAAGGCGCCCAGGTTCATGGCCGCGTAGATGACGAGGTACGCCACGGATGCCCCGACCGCCCCGGCGACATCACCGGCAGTGCCAGCCGCACCCGCCGCACCCGCCGCACCCGCCGCACCCGCCGCACCCGCCGCACCCGCACCGACGGTAAGGCTAGAGGCGGCGGTCATCGCCCCGGTCTGGGCCGTCACCGCGAGCGGGGCCAGGATGTAGCCCGACTGGGCGACCGAGGACCAGGCAAGCAGACGTACGGCGGAGCGTTGGCGCATGGCCAGGAGGTTGCCGACCGTCATGGTGAGCGCCGCGACGACCGCGATGATGGGCGACCAGGTCGACGCCTGGCCGGGCAGCGCCGTGACCAGAACGAGGATCAGGCCCGCGAACCCGGCCGCCTTCGAGATCACCGAGAGCAGCGCGGCGACCGGGATCGGCGCGCCCTGGTAGACGTCCGCCGCCCAGGCGTGGAACGGCACCACAGCGATCTTGAACGCGAAGCCCGCCACGACGAGCACCAGCCCGACCGTGACCACGCCCGGTAGCCCGTGACCGGCCGCCAGCAGCGACGAGTATGTCTCCGGCGCACCCACACCCGGCGCGGGGGCCTTCCCGCTGAACACCGAGGCGAGACGGGACAGGTAGACCGTCCCCGCGATCCCGTACAGCAGCGAGACCCCGAACAGCATCACGGCCGTCGACACGACCGAGACCAGGAAGAGCTTGACCGCCGCCTCGGAGGAGCGCCCGTCGTAGCGTTTGAGCGCGGTGAGGGCGAAGACCGGCAGCGAGACCAGCTCCAGTGCCACCACCAGCATGATCAGGTCACGCGAGGCGGGCAGGGACACCGCGCCGACCAGCGTACAGAGCAGCAGGAAATACCACTCACCCGCCGGAATGCCGCCCCCGGCCAGCTGGGTCATCGACATCAGCACGACCACGACGCCCGCGACCAGCACCAGCCCGGCGAAGATCAGCGTGAACCGGTCGACCACGAACGAGCACGCCGGCTCACTTCCGGGGCCCGCCGCGGTGGCGAGGCTGTCGGGAACGCAGAAGGTCGCCCGTGCGCCGTCACCTCGTACGGCCTGCGCCACGACGAACCCCAGGGCGACGACGACGCCCGCCAGACTGACCAGACCGAGCCCGGTCCTGGTACGTCCCCCGCTGGGGAGGAACGCGTCGAGCATCAGCACAAGCCCGGCCACCAGCGCGAGGACCAGGGGCACCGCGATGACCGAGTAGTCGATCTGCTGGATCATGACAGGGCCCCCAGCAGGGTCTGTACGGCAGGTGTGGTGAGCGAGAGGAGCAGTTTCGGCCAGAGCCCGAACAGCAGGATCAGCACGATCAACGGCACCCAGGCGGCGAACTCGTACCCCTGGATGTCCCGCGACACCCGCCCGCCGACGCCACCCTCGCCCTTGATCGCCCCCGCGACCCGCTTACTATCCGGCGACTCGCCTGCCCATGCAGCCTGCTCACTGTCGGGCGACTCACCCGCCCACCCAGACCGCTCGCTGTCCGGCCACGCAGACGCGTCGGATGGCCGGCCGCCCACGCCAGAAGCGCCCGAGGGGGCGGCGGCCGGGACCGCCTGGGCGCGTTCGGGGCGCCCGTGTGTCACCCGGGACAGCATGACGAGGAAGTACGCCGCCGTCAGCACCGCGCCCAGCCCGCCGATCACCATGAACGTCAGGAACAGCCCCCGAGGCAACCCGCCCGCCGGCTGGAAGGCGCCGAAGAGGGACAGCATCTCCCCCCAGAACCCGGCCAGACCCGGCACCCCGAGCGAGGCGATGGCCGCGAAGGTCAGCACCGACCCCAGGTGGGGAAGTGTGGCCAGTATGCCGCCGCCGAGTGCGCGCATGTCGGCCGTGCCGTAGCGCTCCTTGATCGCGCCGGCGAGGAAGAACAGCAGGCCGGTGATGAGGCCGTGGGCGACGTTCGCGAACAGGGCGCCGTTGATGCCCACGGTGGTCAGCGTGGCGAAGCCCAGCAGGACGAAGCCCATGTGGCCCACGGAGGAGTAGGCGATCATGCGCTTGAGATCGCGCTGCGCGAGGCAGGCCAGGGCACCGTAGACGATGCCGACGACGGCGAACGCCCCCAGCCACGGCGCCACCGCCGCCGCCCCTTCGGGCAGGACGGGGATGGCGATCCTGGCGAAGCCGTACGTGCCCATCTTCAGTAGCACGCCGGCCAGCAGCACCGAGCCGACGGTGGGCGCTTCGGTGTGCGCGTCGGGGAGCCAGGTGTGCAGCGGCCACATAGGCGTCTTGACCGCCAGCCCGACGCCGATCGCCACGAACGCGAGGATCTGTACGGCTCTGGGCATGCCCGCGCCGTGTGCCTGGCCGAGGGCGACGATGTCGAGCGTGCCGGTGCGCGCCCAGACGAGCAGCAGGCCGAGCAGCATCACGACCGAGCCGAGCAGCGTGTAGAGGATGAACTTGATCGACGCGCCCCGGCGGCCCTTGCCGCCCCAGATGGCGATCAGGAAGTACATCGGGATCAGCACGATCTCGAAGAACACGAAGAACAGCAGCAGGTCGAGCGCGAGGAACGTACCGATCATGCCGACTTCGAGCACGAGCAGCGTGAACACCAGCGCCCGCGGCCGCGCACCCCCGGCTCTCGGTCGCAGCAGCTGGCCGGGGCCGCGCGCGTCTCCCCAGCTCAGGTAGACGAAGCAGAGGAACGTCAGGAGCGCGGTCAGCGCGATCAGCGGCAACGAGATGCCGTCGACGGCCAGGTGGAAGTGGAGCCCCAGCCCGGAGATCCATTCCCGGTCGACGGCGAACTGCGGCCGCGCCGCCTGCCCGTAGTCGAACGTCGCCACCATCACCACGGCCAGCACCAGCGCGACACCCGACACGACCAGCCCGTAGACCCGCAGCCAGGGACGCAACACGGTGGGCGACACCAGCAGGAGCAACGCGCCGAGCAGAGGCACCGCCAGCAGCACGACAGGGAGCCAGCTCATCATGTGAACACCACCGCCCCCACTACGATCAGGAGGACCCCGGCGAGCACGCCGCTCACATAGAGCTGGACGTTGCCGTTCTGGGCGAGCCGCAGCAGCCCGGACAGCCCTCGCGCGGACCGCCCCGAGCCGCGCACCGCCCCGTCCACGACCACGTCGTCCGTCCTGACCACGAGCCTGGCCAGCGCCAGGACAGGCCGGACGAACAGGGCGGCGTAGACGCCGTCCACGTAGAACGCCCGCTCGCACGGCACGCGCAGGGGGCCGAGCAGCCGGGCCGGGTCGGCGAGGGGGTCGCTGCGCCAGAACGCGTACACCACCCCGCCGCCGAGCAGCGCGAGCACGACGCTGACGGCCGCCACGCCGAGCTCCACATGAAGCCCACCGGCGAACCCGAGAAGCACGGCGGGAACCGAGAGGAGCACGATGGGCACGAGCATGGTCCGCGGCGCCTCGCGGATGTCGATCACGTGGGCCGTGCCGGGCTCGGGCTCGGGGAGCGCCACGACTCTCGCCGCGCCGAAGAAGGTGCGTAGCCAGGCTCTGGTCGCGTATGCCCCGGTGACGGCGACGGTCGCGAGCGCGCAGCCGTACAGCAGCAGGGCGGCGGCATCCGTCAGACCGCTACCCGGCAGCGCGGGGTCCATGGCCAGCAGGAGCTCGTCCTTGCTGAAGAAGCCGCTGGCCGGAGGCAGCCCCGCGAGGGCGGCGAACCCGATCGTCATCGTGACGAACGTGACCGGCAGCGCCCGTCTCAGCCCGCCCATCTGGCTCATCAGGTTGGAGCCGACGTGGTGGATGACCGCGCCGGCGCACAGGAACAGCAGCGCCTTGAACGCGCCGTGCGTGAGGAGGTGGAAGATCGCCGCGCTGCCGGAGCCCGCCGCCAGCCCGCCGGCCATGTAGGAGAGCTGGCTGATCGTCGAGTAGGCGAGCACGCGTTTCAGGTCGTCCTGTGCGAGCGCGGCCAGGGCGGCGCCCAGCATGCCGAGGGCGGCCATGACGGCCAGCACGTCGAGCGTGGGACGGGCGCCCTGGAACGCGGGGAAGAGCCGCGCCACGATGAAGATCCCGGCGGCCACCATGGTGGCGGCGTGGATCAGCGCGCTGATGGGGGTCGGGCCCGCCATCGCGTCAGGCAGCCAGGTGTGCAGCGGAACCTGTGCGCTCTTGCCCGCCACCCCGGCCAGCAGCAGCATGGTGGCGGTCACCAGCGTGCCCGTGGACATCTCGGGCACCTTCGCCAGCACCTCCGATATCCGGAAGCTGCCCGCGGCGCCACCGAGCACGAAGATGCCGAACAGGAAGCCGACGTCGCCGAGCCGGGTGACCAGGAACGCCTTGATGGCCGCCCGCGAGTTGCTCTTGTCCTCCCACCAGTGGCCGATGAGCAGGTAGGAGCACAGGCCCATGATCTCCCAGCCCACGTAGAGGACGAGGAGGTCGCCGGCGTAGACGACCAGCAGCATCGCGCTGGTGAACAGGCTGATGAAGGCGCTGTAGGAGGGATAGCGCGGGTCGTCGTGGAGGTAGCCGACCGAATAGACCTGTACGGCCAGCGCCACGAGGGTCACCAGAACGCCGAGGATGGCGGACAGGTCGTCGGCCTGGAGGGTCAGCGAGATCGGGACGGCGCCGGTGCCGATGGTGCCGTAGGTGCGGCCGACGGCCGGACCCGGTGTCGCGCCTTCGAGGAAGGCGAAGCCGGGTGCCCAGGCCAGCCAGAGCGCCAAGACCGCGGCGGCGGCCGTGGGCAGCACCGCGATGCACGCCGCCCGCGTGTTGGCCGCTGAGCCCCCTGAACCCGGTCTGCTTTCCGGGCGCCGGCGCGGCCAGCGCGAAAGCAGCAGGCCGGCGAAGGCCGCGACGAACGGCAGGACGACGGCCAGGAGCGGGAAGACCGTCACGACGCGCCCCCTCGCTTGGCGGGCTCGGCTTTCGTGGCCGAGTCCCCCGCCGCCGCAGGCTCTGGTGTCGTGGTCGGGTCCTCCGCCACCGCGGGCTCACCCAGCCGACGTGTCGGCGGGTCATCCGACGTGCTGGGATCTGCGGGATCGCCCGGCATGCCGGAGTCTGCTTGGTCGCCCGACCTACCCCCCGGGTCCGCCGGGGTGTCCGACGTGCCGGGTTCGGACAGGTCGCGGAGCTGGTCGATGTCGACCGTACGGCGGTTGCGGTAGAGGGACAGCACGATCGCGAGCCCCAGCCCGACCTCGGCGGCGGCGATCACGATGATGAACAGCGTGAGCACCTGGCCGCTGTGCAATCGATCGCCCAGCCACACGTCGAACGCGACCAGGTTGAGGTTGACGGCGTTGAGCATCAGCTCGACCGACATCAGCACGAGGATCGTGTTGCGCCGGGCGAGCACCCCGTAGACGCCGACGGAGAACAGAAGCGCGGAGACGACCGCCGGGTAGACGATGTGCACTAAGAACCCCCGGTCTGCTCAGGTGGCGGACCCCCGGGTATATCCGTGCGGGACAGCACGATGGCACCGATCAGCGCGGCCAGCAACAGCACCGAGAGCGCCTCGAAAGGCAGCACCCACGTGCTGAACACGCTGGCGCCCAGTTCCTTCGCCGCGCCGGCGCCGGGTTTCAGCGGTGTGTACGCCGTACGGAAGCCGTCGATCACCACGGTGACCAGGACGGCCGCCGTCGCCACCGCCACCACGGCCGCCACCCACCGGTTGCCGCTGTCGAGATCGGCGGAGCGGCCGATCGGAGCACGGGTCAGCATGATCCCGAACAGCAGCAGGACCACCACCGCGCCCACATAGATGAGCACCTGGACCCAGGCCACGAACTCGGCGGTCAGCACCAGGTAGCCGCCGGCGAGGGCGCCGAACGAGACGACCAGCCAGAGGGCGGCGTGGACCAGTTGCCTGGTCGTGACGACGAGCAGCGCGGATCCGACCGCCACCGCACCCAGCAGCAAGAAGACGATCTCTTGCCCGGTGGGTGACAGATAGGAGGGCACCGCCTCGGTCACGAATCCTCCTCGGACTCCCTTGTCTTTTCAGGGTCGAGCCGCCCGGGCGGGCGGATGGATCGAGGATCGGCCATCCTGCGCCCGCGTCGGCTCGTGCCAGAAGTCTGCTCCCCGCGGCCGGGCGGCGACGACGGTTGGCCCGTGCCTGTGGAAAACTCTTCGGCAGATGGCCGACCTGTGGATGACGGGCCGGATTCGACGCCGGATTCAGCGCCGGGAGCCGGTCCGGAGGCGGTATCGGCGGCAGGTCCGGATGCGGTACTGGAAGCAGCGGTACTGGAAGCAGCGCCAGAAGCCGCTCCGGATGCGGGGCCAGAACCTACGCCAGATGCGGGGCCAGAAGCTTTATCGGTGCGGTCCGCGGCCGGGCCCGCCGTGCCAGGGCGGGCGGCGGACGGGTCACGGGCCGGGCGGCGGGCAGCGGTGAGTTCCTTCGGTGGCTCGGCGCCAGGGTCGTGGGCAGGAGGAGGCGGAACCGTGGGAGCCCAGGTCGAGAGCCGATCCTTCTCGTGCAGAAGGTTCCGAATGTCACCCTCGGCGTACTCGAACTCGGGCGACCAGAACAGCGCGTCGAACGGGCACACCTCGATGCAGATCCCGCAGTACATGCACAGGGCGAAGTCGATGGCGAACCGGTCGAGTACGTTCCGCTGGCGGGGACGTCCACCCTCAGGGGCCGGGAGGGTCTCCTTGTGCGAGTCGATGTAGATGCACCAGTCGGGGCACTCGCGCGCGCAGAGCATGCAGGAGGTGCAGTTCTCCTCGACCAGGGCGATGACGCCACGGCTGCGCGGCGGGAGGGCGGGCTTGACCTCGGGATACTGCTGGGTCACGGATTTGCGCAGCATGTGACGAAGAGTGACCGATAGGCCCTTCGCGAGGCCGACTCCCGGTATCCGCGCCATATCAACATCATGTCGCACTTGACCGCGCAGGTGAACGCTCCAGGCCCGTTGTCCCCAAGTTTTCCACAGCTATCCACAGGCAGACCGGAGGTTATCCACAAGATGTGTCCACACCCGATATGTGAAAGTCCTGCGCGATAGTCTTCCCGCCATGTCGTACAGCCAGCCGCCTCGTCCCAGCGGCGGAGCGTGGGCGGCGGCCATCGTGTGGGCGGTGCTGCCGCTGCTGACGTGTGGGCTGGCGACGCCGTTCACGATCGGGTTCGCGGCCTACTGGCTGCGGAGCACGTGGCACGTCGTCGCGGCGGGCTTCTATGCCATCTGCATCGGCTCGTTCTTGCTGGCGGCCATGAGCTACGCGGAGTTCGACGAGATCCCTGACCCGCTGTCGGGGTTGGTCTCGTTCGGGCTGGTGATCAGCTGGCTGGGCGGGGTCATCCACTCGGGCATCCTCGTACCCAAGATGGTCAGGGCCCGCCTCAACAGACCTGTCTACCAGCCTCCCCACCTGCACCGGAACACTCCCCCGCCCTTCGATCTGCACCAGCGCACCACCGCCCCGAGCCACCAGCGCCGACCGCACGAGCCCGAGTGGATCGGGCACTACCGGGTGCTCCAGCCGCTCGGGCGGGGCGGGCAGGGCGCGGTCTATCTGGCGATGGCGCCCAACGGCGTACGCGTCGCGGTCAAGGTCCTGCACGACCTCGTGGACGAGGTGGCGCGGGCCAGGTTCGCCAGGGAGGTGGACGCGGCGCGGCGGGTGGCGACGTTCTCCACGGCCCGGGTGCTCGACGTCAGCATCACGGGTCAGCACGCCTACATCGTCAGCGAATACGTCGAGGGTCCGTCGCTCGAACATCTCGTACGCAAGTACGGCCCGCGCGACGAGGACAGCCTTACGCGGCTGGCGTTATCCACAGCCGGGGCACTCGCCGCCATCCACAAGGCGGGGGTTGTCCACCGCGACTTCAAGCCGAGCAACGTACTGATCGGATCGGACGGACCGCGAGTGATCGACTTCGGGATCGCGCGGGCGCTCGACCAGATGACGGTGACCTCGGGCAAGATGGTCGGCACCCCGCCTTACATGTCGCCCGAGCAACTGTCGGGGGCACCGGTGGGGCCGCCGTCCGACGTGTTCAGCTGGGCTGTGACGATGATGTTCGCGGCGACGGGACGGCCGGCGTTCGGGGAGGACACGGTGCCCGCGGTGTTCAACCGGGTGCTCACCTTCCATCCGGACCTGTCGCCGTTACCGCCCGCCCTCCGCGCCATCGCGGGCGCCTGCCTCCACAAGAGCCCCGACGACCGACCGTCCGCGTCCGACGTGATGCTGGCCATCGTCCACTGACCCGATCCGCCTGGGCCTGACCCGCCTCCACCAGGGACGAACAGGGCCGAGCGGGCGAAGACGACTTCCGGGGCATGTGAGGCATGGGCCGCCGACATGATCAGGGTGTCGCGTCCCGGGAGTTGAGGGTCAGGGCGATGTACTCCTCACGCGACACCGCATGCACAGCCAGCCTCAGCCCGTGCCGGCGCGCGAAACGATTGGCCGCGTCGGGCAGCCATGACCCTGGGAGATGGTGCACAGCGTCTTCCCGCTTATTCAGGATTACAAGGCCTGACAAACCGTCGTAGTGGTAGAGCAGCAAGCTCACCGCGTCCGCCAGCCCCTCACCGATCCGTATCTTCGGCAGCTGAGCTTTACCCTGGTGGATCTCCAGCTTCTCGTATGGCGTAACACTGATGTACGCCCCCGTGCCGGAGCCGAGGATCAGGCCACGATCAGCACGCCAGCGCTGAATGCGAGCCGACACCGGACGTACGACGAGCAGTAGGGGGCTGAAGCCCACCGCCAGCCACTTGGCCTCCACGACGTCCAAGAGCATCCGGCCGACCGCCGAGATGCCGCGCCAGGCCATCCACATGCCGGTCGACGCGAGGTACACCATCGCGGCCAGTCCGGCGACGCCGACGCCGATGCTCACCGGTTTGCGGTACCTGAGCAGCGCTGGTGGAGGCTGGCCGTGGAGGCGACGCCAGCCGGGGGCGCGGGCGGCGAGCACGGCGCGTACCCGCTCCGAGGGGTGGTGGCGGGCGTCGACCAGCGGGATGCCGGTCCTCACCACGAAGTCGGTCAAGTGTGGGAAGTACCATTCGCCCGGCAGGTCGAGGAGCACCAGGCCGTCTTCGTCGAGCGCGGCCAAGCCCTGGACCGCGTGGGTCTTGGGCTTTTTGGACGACACGAGGAACGCCTGGTCGTAGCTGTAGCAGTAGAGCGTCGCAGGCCTCAGCTGTAAGGATTGGCCGGATGCGGCGTCGGTGACCGCCAGTGCGTCACCGTCCCACGAGATGGCGGTCTTGGGACAGCGTGCTCCGGGGTGCGCCCCCGCTACCGGTCGAAGCTGAACGTCCATGACGATCGTCGTCCTCCCCCTAGCCCCCTATTCACATAAGACGGATAAGTCGGAGGTAAAGTTTCGAGCACGGGAAACGCCCACGTGACGGCCCCAAACGACTAATCCGGCGACCACAATGGTCCCCGGGTGTTTCGTCACACGACCGTCGTGAGCAGAGGCCCGATAGAAGGACACCGCTTCGAGAAGCGGAAGAACGATGCCCGGCAAACCTTTGTGGACACCGCCCCACTAAGTGAGGACCTTCACCACACCCGTCAGCGCCAGTTGCGCCAGCGCCAGCGGCACCAGCACCACCCAGGCCAGCTTCTGCAGTTGGTCCTCGCGCAGCCGGGGAAAGCTCACCCGCAGCCAAATCACCAAAAAGGCCAGCACGAAGACCTTGACCAGCGTCCACACCCACCCGGCCAGCAACGGCCCGTGCCAGCCGCCCAAAAACAGCACTGCGGTCAGGAACGACAGCACGACGATCCCCACATACTCCGAGAGCATGAACAGGGCGAACCGCATCCCGGTGTATTCGGTCATCGGGCCCATGATGATCTCGGACTCGGCGATCGGCATGTCGAAGGGCGGGCGGCGCAGCTCGGCCAGGCCGGCCAGGAAGAACACCACGCCGCCGATGGCCTGCCACGGCAGCCACCACCACTGCCACGCCGACACGATCCCCGGGATGGACAGCGTGCCCGCCGCCATCGCGACCGAGGAGGCCGCCAGCACCAGCGGCAGCTCGTACGACATGAGCTGGGCGGCCGCCCGCATGCCGCCGAGCACCGAGTATTTGTTGGCCGACGCCCACCCCGCCATGATCGAGCCGAGCACCCCGATGCCCATCACCGCGAGTACGAAGAACAGCCCGAGGTCGAGGTCCACGCCGACGAGGCCCTGGTCGACGGGGATGGCGATCAGTACGAGCAGGTACGGCACCAGCGCGACACCTGGGGCGATCATGAAGATGCGCCGGTCGGCCGCGGCCGGGATGACGTCCTCCTTCTGCGCGAACTTCACCCCGTCGGCGATGAGCTGCGCCCAGCCGTGGAAGCCGCCCGCGTACATCGGCCCGAGGCGCGACTGCATGTGCGCCATGACCTTGTGCTCGGTCTGCCCGACGATCAGCGGCAGCACGAGGAACACGACGAGAATGGCGGCGAAGCGCAGCACCACGTCAGGCATCGGGTGTCCCCCAGTCGGCGGGTACGCCGGGCGGCAGCGTCTTGCGCCGGCTCGGCGAGCCGTGCCCCGATTCGCCCGGCTCCTTGGCTCCCGGCCAGGGCTTGGCCACCCGGGCGGCGAGGATGAAGTCCTTGCGCAGCGGATGCCCCTCGAAGCCGTCGGGCAGCAACAGCGGCACCAGGTAGGGGTGGCCGTCGAAGAGCACCCCGAACATCTCGTACGTCTCGCGCTCGTGCCAGTTGGCACCCCGGTAGACGCCCACGGCCGAGGGCAGGCGCGGGTCGGCGCGCGGCACCCGGGTGCGGACGAGCACGCGTTCGCACGAGTCGGGGTCGTAGACGTGGGCGACCACGAAGAACCCGTCGGGCGGATCGTCGACCCCGGTCAGCCAGTCGAAGAAGGTGTGGCCGGAGTCCCTGAGGAAGGTCAGGACCTCGATCCAGTCCGCCGTGGCGACGTCGACGGTGGTCTCACCGAAGGAGGTGGAGACCGAGACTCGCTCACCGAACCGCTCTTCCAGGGTCACAACTCTCCCTCGTGCGAGCGGGACCACACGTAGCGGTCGCTGAGCCGCTCCGCCGCGATCTTCTCCTGCAGCTTCATGATCCCGTGCAGCAGCGCCTCCGGCCTGGGCGGGCACCCGGGCACATAGACGTCCACGGGAATGATCTGGTCGACACCATTGGTGACGCAGTAGGAGTCCCAATAGGGCCCGCCGGTGTTGGAGCAGGCACCGAACGAGATCACGTACTTCGGATCGGGCATCTGCTCATAGAGACGCTTCACAGCGGGAGCCATCTTGTCGGTGACGGTGCCCGAGACGATCATCAGGTCGGCCTGGCGCGGCCCGTTGGCGAAAGGGATCACCCCGAACCGGATGAAATCGTGCCGGCTCATCGAGGTCGCGATGAACTCGATCGCGCAGCAGGCGAGCCCGAAGTTGAACACCCACAGCGAATATCGCCGCCCCCAGTTGAGCACGAAGCGCATCGGCTTGGGCGCCAAGCGCGAGATCGGCCCCACTGTGGGCATCGGGAGATCCGTGGCTGCCATACGACCATTGTCCCTCGCGATCTCCCCCAGGAGTAGAGAGTCCCCGGGTGATCGACCGAAAAACAACCTAAGTCCAGGCGAGTACGCGCTTCCGCCAGGCATAGAGGATGCCGAGCGCGATGAACCCCAGGAAGACGAACATCTCCACGAGCGTCGTCAGCCCGTATCCCGGCGCGTCGAAGACCGTGGCCCACGGGAAGAGGAAGACGGCGTCCACGGCGAAGACCACGTACAGGTAGGTGAAGACGTAGTAACGCACCTGCGACTGGGCCCAGCCGTCGCCGACGGGGTCGACGCCGCACTCGTACGTGGTCAGCTTCTCGGCCGTCGGCCTGGTCGGGCGCAGGAGGCGGTTGGCCAGGAGGGCCCCGGCCACGATGGCCACGCCGATCAGCAGCAGCGCGGCGACCAGCACGTAGGACCCGAAGTAGCCGTCCATGTCCTGATCGTAACCCAGTCAAAGCTCCGTCCCTATCACCCCAAAACGGGGTAAACCACGCGATCTCCCCCATAGCCTGTCGGCCATGCACAAAAAGCGATTCTTCGGAGGAATCGCGCTGCTAGTCCTCTCCGCGGCAGGTGGTGGGCTGGCAACCGCCTCCCCCGAGCCTGAGCACGAGCACGACGTCATGGTCCCGGCGGAGCCGACCATGATCGACTTCGTCGACCCGGCGACCGTGGACGGTCTGGGGACCAGAAACCTGGGCGGCGACGAGGGCGAGAACGCGGGTCGCTATGTGCACATCACCTACCCCCAGCTGCCGGACGCCCCCCGCCTCAACGCGGCCCTGCGCGGCGAGGCCGAGCGGGTGCTGCGCGGCTTCCGCGAGGCCACCAGGTTCGACGCGCCGCGCCCCCGCCCCGAGCTGAACATGGACTGGCAGCTCACCGCCGCCTCCGGCGAGATCGTCGGGGTACGGCTGCGCACCGGCGAGTCCCTCGGCGACGGCTGGAGCAACTCCACCCGGACCCTCTGGTACGACCGCAAGACCGGCCAGGCGACCGGCTCGACGGGCCTGCTCGCCGCGCAGAGCGCGCTGTATGACCTCACGCGCCTGGTCAGGAGCCAGCTCGCCAAGCGCGGCACCCCGACGACCGCCCACGAGCTGACCGGCGAGCAGTTCGACTCGATGGCCTTCAACCATGACGGGGACCTGGTGGTGGAGTTCGACGACTGCCAGGTCGGGCCATGTTCCCTCGGCCGCGTGGCCGTGGCCGTACCCGCCCGGCAGGTGGAGCCCCTGCTGTCGCCGACCGGACGGGCCGCTCAGCATGCCGTACGGACGGCCGCCGAGCAGACGTCCGCGACCGTGCCGAAGACGGTCCCGACGCCCAGCCCGGAGGCCGCCAGCAACCAGGCGGGCTCGGTCGACTGCGCCCAGACCAAGTGCGTCGCGCTGACCTTCAACGACGGTCCAGGCCCCGCCACACCCCGGCTGCTCGACGTGCTGCTCAAGGCAAAGGCGCGAGCCACCTTCTTCACCATCGGTATCAACGCCGCCGCCCGGCCGGACCTGGTGCGCAGGATGAGTGCCGAGGGGCACCTGGTGGCCAACCACACCTGGGCGCACCGGGACCTGTCGCAGCTGCCGACCAGCAAGATCGCCGATTCGCTCGGCCGTACCCAGGACGCCATAACGACCACCATCGGCGAGCGCCCCACGCTGATGCGCGCTCCCTACGGAATGGTGAACGAGGACGTCACGGACGTGGCGGGAGAGATGGGCCTGGCCATCGTCGGCTGGGACGTCGACGCGGGCGACGGGCGCGTGGACGACGCCAAGACGATCACCGACCGGGTGACCCGCCGGGTGCGGGCCGGGAGCATCGTGCTCATGCACAACGTCAACAAGACGATCGTGGACGCGGTCCCGGACATCGTCAAAAGATTGCGCGGGAAGGGTTACACCCTCGTCACCGTTCCAGAGTTGTATGGAACAGCGAGGATGCAGGCAGGACGCCTATACCGGCCGGGGTCGGCGAGCACGCCAGAGCGCCCCCAGACGTAGTCCACGCCCTGGGGGGACGTATAGTTGGCGCTCGTGACCCGAACAGTCCTCTTCGCACGGCTGCACGTAGACCTGTGCACAATCGCCGGCGGCCTGTGTCACCCCTAGTGGTTCTCCGGTAGCCCCTGATTGCCTCCGCGTTTACCCGCATTATGTGGCGAGGAAACGTGTTGAACCTCGCGAGGATCTAGCATGGAAACTGAGAACGCGCCCACAGCCACCGGCGCGTCGAGGAGGACTGAGCTGTGACGAAGCAGGTCCAGCAACTCGACCGCGTGATCATCCGATTCGCCGGGGACTCCGGTGACGGCATGCAGCTCACGGGCGACCGCTTCACCGCGGGCACCGCGGAGTTCGGCAACGACCTGTCGACGCTGCCCAACTTCCCCGCCGAGATCCGCGCCCCCGCAGGCACCCTCCCCGGTGTGTCGAGCTTTCAGCTGCACTTCGCCGACCACGACATCCTGACGCCGGGTGACGCCCCCAACGTGCTCGTCGCGATGAACCCGGCGGCGCTCAAGGCCAACCTGGGCGACCTGCCCCGTGGCGCCGACATCATCGCCAACATCGACGAGTTCACCAAGCGCAACCTGCAGAAGGTCGGCTACGCGGCCAACCCGCTGGAGGACGACTCGCTCAACGAGTGGCGCGTCCACGCGGTGGCGCTGACCTCGCTGACGGTCAAGGCGCTCGAAGGCTTCGACCTGTCCAAGAAGGACGCCGAGCGTTCGAAGAACATGTTCGCGCTGGGCCTGCTCTCGTGGCTGTACCACCGGCCGACCGAGCACACAATCAAGTTCCTTGAGCAGAAGTTCGCCAAGAAGCCGGAGATCGCCAAGGCCAACATCGCGGCCTTCCAGGCGGGCTGGAACTACGGCGAGACCACCGAGGCGTTCTCGGTCTCCTATGAGGTGAAGCCGGCCCAGCTGGCGCCCGGTGTCTACCGCAACATCTCGGGCAACCAGGCCCTGGCCTACGGCCTCATCGCCGCGAGCGTGCAGTCGAAGCTGCCGCTGTTCCTCGGCTCCTACCCGATCACGCCGGCCAGTGACATCCTGCACGAGCTGTCCAAGCACAAGCGGTTCGGCGTCCGCACCTTCCAGGCGGAGGACGAGATCGCGGGTGTCGGCGCGGCGCTGGGCGCGGCGTTCGGCGGCGCGCTGGGCGTGACCACGACGTCGGGGCCCGGTGTGGCGCTGAAGGCCGAGACCGTCGGCCTCGCGGTCACCACGGAGCTGCCGCTGCTCATCGTCGACGTGCAGCGGGCCGGTCCGAGCACCGGCATGCCGACCAAGACCGAGCAGACCGACCTGCTGATGGCCATGTTCGGCCGCAACGGCGAGTCTCCGCTGCCGATCGTGGCGCCGATGTCGCCGAGCGACTGCTTCGACGCCGCCATCGAGGCGGCGCGGATCGCGGTCAAGTACCGCACTCCGGTCATGCTGCTGTCGGACGGCTACCTGGCCAACGGCTCCGAGCCGTGGCGCCTGCCGGAGGTGTCCGAACTACCCGACATCTCCCAGGAATTCACCACGGCGCCCAACGGTGATGACGGCGAGTTCCTGCCGTTCAAGCGCGACACCGACACGCTCGCCCGCCCGTGGGCCATCCCCGGCACGCCGGGCCTGGAGCACCGGATCGGCGGCATCGAGAAGGCCGACGGCACGGGCAACATCAGCTACGACCCGAACAACCACGACCTGATGGTCAGGACCCGGGCCGCCAAGATCGCCGGCGTCGACGTGCCCGACCTGCAGGTCGACGACGCCGACGGCGACGCCAAGGTGCTGGTGCTGGGCTGGGGTTCGACCTACGGCCCGATCGCGGCGGCCGTACGCCGCATCAGGAAGAGCGGCGGCAAGGTCGCGCAGGCGCACCTGCGCCACCTCAACCCCCTGCCCGCCAACACCGGCGAGATCCTCAAGAGCTACGACAAGGTGCTGCTGCCCGAGATCAACCTGGGCCAGCTCGCGCTGCTGCTGCGGGCGCGCTACCTCGTCGACATCATCAGCTACAACCGTGTGCGCGGGCTTCCGTTCAAGGCCGAGGAGCTGGCCGGAGTCATCCAGGACGTGATCGACAGTGACTGAGCTGATCAATGGGAAGGGCCTCTCGCTCGTCCCCAAGACGGACACCAAGCAGGGCCTGAAGGACTTCAAGTCCGACCAGGAGGTGCGCTGGTGCCCCGGTTGCGGTGACTACGCGATCCTGGCCGCCGTGCAGAGCTTCCTGCCGGAGCTCGGGCTCAAGCGCGAGAACATCGTGTTCGTCTCCGGGATCGGCTGCTCCTCCCGCTTCCCGTACTACCTCAACACCTACGGCTTCCACTCGATCCACGGCCGCGCGCCGGCGATCGCGACCGGGCTCGCCGCGAGCCGGCCCGACCTGTCGGTGTGGGTGATCACGGGTGACGGCGACGCGCTGTCGATCGGCGGCAACCACCTGATCCACGCGCTGCGCCGCAACGTCAACCTCAACATCCTGCTGTTCAACAACAGGATCTACGGTCTGACCAAGGGCCAGTACTCCCCCACCTCGGAAGTCGGCAAGATCACCAAGTCGACGCCGATGGGCTCGCTGGACAAGCCGTTCAACCCGATCTCGCTGGCCATCGGCGCCGAGGCGTCGTTCGTGGCCAGGACGATCGACTCCGACCGCAAGCACCTGCAGTCGGTGCTGCGCGAGGCCACCGCCCACCGCGGCACCTCGCTGGTGGAGATCTACCAGAACTGCAACATCTTCAACGACAACGCCTTCGAACAGCTCAAGGATCCGGAGATCCGCGACGACATCACGCTGCGGCTGGAGCACGGGCAGCCGATCGTGTCGGCGTCGAAGGCGGTCGTCAGGGCGGCCAACGGCGGCATCGAGGTGGCCGACCGCGCCTCGGTGAGCGCCGACCAGATCCTGGTGCACGACGCGCACCACCCCGACCCGTCGCTGGCCTTCGCGCTGTCACGGCTGGACGAGCCCGCGTTCGAGCACGTGCCGATCGGCATCTTCCGCTCGATCGACCGGCCCGCGTACGACGTGCTGATGGCCGAGCAGATGGAGGAGGCCGTGGCGCAGAAGGGCGCCGGCGACCTCAGCGATCTGCTCATGGGTGGAGACACCTGGCGCATCGGCTGAAACCGTGGGGTAACGCAGCTCCTTCGCGAACCGATACACCTCCGATGCATCGGACTCGCGGGGGAGCTGCGGAGTGGCCGAAGCGCAAAACGGGCCTGGTCAATCCCGGCTGAACGCCTTCAACCTGCTGCGCCTCCTGGGCGCGCTGGCGGTCATCGTCGAGCACAGCTGGGTGCTGACCGGGCACGGGACACCCCTGACCCCCGACAGCGGGATAGGGGTCGGCGGCATAGGCGTCGGGGTCTTCTTCCTCATCAGCGGCTACCTGATCAGCACGAGCTGGCTGTCCGACCCGTCGGTCCGCCGCTACACGCTCCGCAGGGCATTGCGCATCTATCCCGCGTACGCGCTCGTCGTCGTCGCCACGGCCCTGCTGCTCGGGCCCTTGGTGAGTACGCTGCCCGCCGCCTCGTACTTCTCCGGCTCCGGTGCCTGGGGCTACATCGCCAGAGGGCTGCTCATCCAGCCGGTGAGCTACGCGCTGCCCGGCGTCTTCCAGGGGCTCCCCTATCCGGACGCGGTCAACGGGTCGCTCTGGACGATCTGGGTGGAGGTGCTCTGCTACGTCGGTGTGGCGGTCATGGGCCTGCTGGGGCTGCTGCGCCGCCGGACGGTCCTGGTCGGGCTGGTGCTGCTCGCGCTGGCCGCCGCCTCGGTCATCCACCTCACCGGCTACTCCGGTCCGCTCATCCCCCTGGTCGTGTCGGCGTACGCCGCGCAGCCCGTGGCGTTCTTCGCGCTCGGCATGCTGATCAGGGAGCTGCGCTGGGTCCCGCCGCTCTGGCTGACGGTCCCCGTGGTGCTCGCGTGGTGGCTGCTGTGGGGCACGCCGGTGGCCAATCTGGGGGCCATCGCGGCGGTCACCTGCCTCACGTTCCTCATCGCCTTCCGCGCGCCGACGTGGCTGCACCGGCCCACCGGCTCCTACGACCTGTCGTACGGGACCTACCTGCTGGCCTTCCCCGCCCAGCAGGTGCTGGTCCAGTACGGGCTCCGGACGCCCGCGCTCGTGTTGCTGGCCACGGTCGGCATCGTGCTGCCGCTGGCCGCGCTCAGCTGGCGGCTGGTCGAACGGCCCGCGCTGCGCCTGCGGCAGCGCAAGCCCGCCCCGGTCGCGGTCGCGGTGCCGGAGACCTCTTAGCGCGGCTCCGCCTGCGCCAGGAGCCGCTGCAGGTGCAGGCCCCGGTGCACGTCGATCTCGTGTGAGCGGCCGGTCCGTACGGCGGTGGCGAACTCGGAGCGCAGGGTCGCTCTGGTCTCCGTCGAGTCCTCCGGCAGGTGTTCGGAGTCGAGCACCAGCGTGCCCTCCGGGCCGTACAGCTCATAGCGAGTCCTGCGGCGCTGCGGGACCCGGCCGCAGATCGTCAGCTGGCTGATCACCTCGTTCTCGTGCAGGCAGGTCAGCGCCAGGAAGCCGGCCCGGTTGCCGGCCGGCCTGACCTCCGTGATGCGGCCCAGCGCCGCGTCGAGCAGGTCCAGGCCGTGCGGCCCGGTGTTGTAGAGCACGCCCGCGCGGGAGCGCCACGGGCTGTCGGCGAAGGTGTCGTCCAGGAATTCGCCGGTGAGCTGCATGGCGCGGGCACCGATGGCCGGGAAGTCGCGGGCCCGCTTGAGGAACTCGCGTACGGCGGGACGGTAGCGGTTGGTCAGCACGAGTTGCGTGGCCACGCCCGTGGCGTCCACCTCGTCGGCGAGCGCCTGCGCGTCGCGTACGGTCAGCGCGATCGGCTTCTCCAGCAGCAGCGCCCGGCCCTGACGTGCCGCCTGGACGGCCATGGCCGCCTGGACGTCGGGCGGGACGGCGAAGACCACGGCCTCGCACCGCTCCAGCAGCCGTTCGTAGGAGGTGAAGGCGGGCACGCCGAATCGCTCGGCCAGCGCCTGGGCGGCCGGGGCGCGCCTGCTCCAGACGCCCGCCAGCCGGGTCTCTGGCCCGGCGGCGAAGACGGGGGCGTGGAAGTCGCGCGCCCAGGGCCCGGCGCCGACCAGGCCCACGTTCACCGGCGCGCTCATGCCGTGACCTTGTAGACGTGGTAGGTGTTCTCCCGCTCGAAGGTGTCGGTGAAGCCGCCGTCCTTCACGGGGAGTGTCCTGTTCTCGAACAGGACCTCCACGCTGGAGGCCGAGTCCAGCGCCTTGGGCAGTTTCAGCGTCTGGCGCCCCGGCTGGACGCCCGCCTTGGGCATGGCGAAGACGTAGGAGGAGCCGTCGAGGTCCTTGAGCATGGTGTCGAGTCCCGGCGCGAAGGTGTGGACGTAGGACTGGGTGTTCAGGACGGGCGCGAGGGTGCGGATCCGCCGGTTCAGCTCCGTCACGGCCGTCCGCGTCGCCTGGGCGCACGGCTCGCGCAGCACGTGCTGGCTCGGGCAGGGCCCGGCGAAGCTGTGGTTGAAGTAGATGACGCCGCGTGCCTCGTGGATGAGGGAGTTCATCACCGCGCCGGCCAGCTCGTCGCCGGTGATCGCGCGCAGGCCGTTGGAACCCGGCCAGCCGAGCTCCACGAACGCGTAGATCGGTTGCCTCTTGCCGTCCAGAGCGTCGAGCTTTCTGCCCCGGTCGACGACCATGCCGTAGTTGGCGGCCCGCGGGCAGCGGTCGGTCGGCAGCTTGATGAAGTTCTCGGCCTCCGGGCAGATGCCGGTGTCGGTGTACCAGTACACGTCGGTGGACATGACGTCGGTGTAGCTGTTGACGAACTTCTTCGCCTCGTCGTCGGACTCCCACATGGCGATGCCCTTGCCGTAGTTGGCGTAGTGCAGGCGGCCGTCGTTCTTGGGTAGCTTGTCCTTCAGTGTGCGCATCGCCGTGTAGCCGCAGGGCGGCTTGTCGGGCAGGCACACCTGGCCTTCGCCGCCGTACTTGCCGCTCCAGACGCCGTCACCCGGCCCGGCGAACATGTCGGGCTCGTCGGCGATCATCCAGCCGACCGTCTCGCTGCCCGACCCCGCCAGCGGCTTGCTGGTGATCGCCGACATTCCGTTGGCGCGGATCAGGCTCATGTCGCTGTTGGCCGTCAGCTCGACGTAGGTGTTGAGCCCGGCCTCCTTATCCATCCGCACGTCGCGTTCCTCGACCACGGACTCGAACCAGACTCCGATGGGGAAGAACGATGGAGCGGTCCAGCCCGCGGCGGCCGGGGCGCTGAACTTGGCGTAATAGGCCGGGCCGCCCTCCCAGGGGACGCGCGGCAGGCCGAGGTCGTCACGGGTCGACTTGGCCTGCGCGAACACCCAGCCCACGGCGATCACCAACAGAGCGGTGACCGCGATGAGCAAGATCCGTCTGTTCGTCGTTCGAGAAGTCATTGCCCTCCCAGCTACGGGGCGATCCGGTAGACGTGATAGCTGTGCTCCGCGTCGAAGGTCTCGGTGAAGTGTCCCTCCCTGTCGACCGGGATGCTCCGGTCTTCGAAGATCTCCTCGATGTGGCCCGCCGCCGAAAGATCGCTGGGTACGGTCAGCACGCGCGGCCCCGGAGCCTGGCCCCGGCCGAGCATCGTGAACAGGTAGTAGGCGCCGTCGTGGCGCTTCAGCATGGTGTCCAGCTCGGGCGCGAAGTCGTAGGCGTATGACTGGGTGTTGAGCACCGGCGCGAGCCGCGCGATCCGGCGGTCGAGCTCGGCGACCCCGCGCCTGACCGCCTTCCCGCAGGCGCGCCGGAGCACGTTGTCCACCTTGCAGGCGGGGTCCGTGCCGTGCGCGTCATAGACGATCCCCCTGGCGCCGTGGATCAGGGCGCTCATCGCCGCGCCGCCCACCTGCTCGGGGGTGAGGCCGGAGAGCGAGATGATCGCGTACACCGGCTGCCGGCGGCCGTCGGCGGCGTCCAGGGTGCGCAGCCGCTCGACGGTCGCGCCGTAGTTGGCCGCCAGGCGGCACTGGGCCGCCGGCAGCTGCAGCCACCGGGTGGCCTCGGCGCAGACGTTGGGGTCGCCGTACCAGGAGACGTCGGCCGCGACCACGTCCGAGTAGCCGTTGACGAACTTGGCGGCCAGCGCCTCCTCCTCCCAGTAGGCCACGCCCTTGCCGAAGGAGGCGTACCGCAGCCGGTCGCCCTTGGGCAGGCGCTCGGCGAGCGTGCGCATGACGGTGTAGCCGCAGGTGACGAGTACGGGGACGCAGACGGGTTTGCTGGTGAAACCGCGGGCGCCCGTCCAGCGCCCGTTGCCCGGTCCCGCCCACACGTCGGCCTTGTCGGCGATCAGCCAGCCCACGGTCTCGGCGCCCGCGCCGGGCAGCGGGCGGCTGGTCAGCGCGGTCATGCCGGACTTCCTGAGCAGCTCAGGACGGCTGCCGTCGGCCAGTTCGACGTAGGTGTTGATGCCCGCCGCCCGGTCCAGCGCGACCTCCCAGCCGGTCCGCGCCGAGGCGAACCAGAGCCCCACGGGGAAGAACCCGGGACGGGTCCAGCCCGCCCTGGCGGCCGAGCCCTGGTAAGCGGCGGGCCCGCCTTCCCAGGGCACCGCCCGCAAGGCCATCGCCGGTGCGGGCAGCGTGCTCGCGACGGGCTTCGGCGGGACGGACCGCAGCCACAGCCCGCCCCCGACGGCCACCGTCGCGGCGGTGAGCAGCGCCGCCCACCGCGTGACTGTCAGTATTCTCACGCCCGCCCTCTTCAACTCCGTGCGTCGGGTGTCTGCTCGGCCAGCGCCATGAGGTCGGCCGCCCGCGCCGACCAGGAGGCGCCGGCCAGCGAGCCGCGCAGCCGCTCCGGCGACTGCGGGCCGCCTTCGGCCAGGCAGACGCGGATGGCCTCGATGAACTGCTCAGGGGTGGTCGCGGTCCTGACGCGGTCGGCGTAATGGGCCAGCTCGTCGAACTCGGTGCTGACCACGGGCAGGCCGAGCGCCAGGAACTCCTTCAGCTTGATCGGGTTCGCGTGCTTGATCCACTCGTTGTCCAGCCACGGCATGATCGCCACGTCGAAGCCCGAGCCGTAGGCGGGGATCACCGAATAGGGGCGCAGGCCCAGCCAGTGCACGTTGGGGTGCTTGGTGAGCCGTTCGATCTGCCCGTTCGCGTCGCCGACGAGCACGAGCGACGCCTCGGGCAGGCCGAGCGCGACCCGTTCCAGCAGGTCGAAGTCCACCACGAAGTCGTCCAGGGCACCGAAGAAGCCGATCCTGGGCCCCGGTACGGCCCGCAGGTCGGCGGGCTGCCGGTCGGCCGGTACGCGGCTGAAGTGCTCCAGGTCGACCCCGTGGTCGAGGAAGCGGGCCCGCGTGCCCGCGAGCGGGCGTTCCTCGGCCATGAGCCCTCGGCTGGCGTACACCACGTGGTCGGCACGTTCCAGAAGGTCACGTTCGAGGGTCTCGATCGTCCTCGTGTCGGACTCGGGGAAGGCGGAGTGGCGGTCCGAGCGGTTGAAGATCAGCGCCCGGCGGCGCATCGGGCGTACCACGTCCCAGGCGGTGGGGATGGTCACCACGATCACCGGCACCTTCAGGCCCAGCCACCCGCAGACCGCCCGTACCTGCGTCCTGACCAGCCAGGCGTTCAGCCCGCGGCCCAGGCGCGAGCCGTAGAGGGGGAGCGGGAGCGGCGACATCACCCACAGGTTCGGCTCCACCCGCCTGACGAACTTGGCCACGCTGCGCAGCTTCCTGGCGATGCGCCGCAGCACGAAGGTGGAGCGGCCGGGCAGCGGCATCCGCATGCCGATGCTGTTGACGATCAGCACCTTGCGCGATCCCGCGAGGTGGCGCATGAGCTGGAAGTCGGAGTGGGCCCGATTGTGGTACCACCAGTCCTGGGCGGAGAAGCAGACGTACGCGGGCGGCGATAACGGGCGACCGCCCGGCGGTGTCGGCCACTCGTCCATCGTCGCGAGTTCGCGCAACGCCGCCCGGTGCCGCTCCCCTGCCCGCCGGCCACGGGTGACGGCGCGCAGCGCCTCGTTCAGGGCGACCGCCAGGCGCATGAGCAGCGCGCGGGGCCTGCCGTACCGCTGCCGGTGCAGCCGCACCCGGTTGGCGGCGGCGAGTGTCCACAGCGGGGCGGAGTTGGCCTGCTCGCCGCCGAGGTGGACGGCCACCGCCCTTGGCTCGTAGCGGATCGAGAAGCCGTGATCGCGGATCTTGAGCATGTACTCGGTCTCCTCCGAGTACAGGAAGTAGCGCTCGTCGAGCGGTCCCACGGCGTCCAGGCAGGCGCGCGAGACCAGCCAGGCGGCGCCCGTCGCCCAGTCGGGCGTGCCCGGCCGCTCGTAGGCGCGCGGGTCGACGACGAGCTCACCCAGCGGTGCGTGGCGGCCCGCTCTGAGCCCGCCGAGCAGCGCCTCTCCCACGGCCCGCAGGACTGTGGGGCGCCGGCGCAGGGACAGCTGCAGCATGCCGTCGGCGCCCAGCAGCCGGGGCACCGCGATGCCCGTGCCGGGCACGGCCAGCGCCTCGCGCAACAGGCGCACCGAGTCGGGTTTGAGCCGGATGTCGGCGTTGAGGATGAGGACGTCACAGCCGGGGGCGGCGGCGATGCCCGCGTTGACGCCGGCCGAGAACCCGCCGTTGCGGCCGGTCTCTACCAGCTCGACGGGTACTCCGGTCGCGAGCACCCGCTCCACCGTGTCGTCGGGGGAGTCGTTGTCCACGACGATGATCCGGGCCGGCTCCCCTTCGCTCAGCACGGTGTCCAAAGAGTGCAGGCACTCCTCGATGACCTGCCCGCTCTGGTAGGTGACGATCACGATGGCAAGCGGCGACCGCTCGGGAACAGTCATCAGGCACCAATCTGTGGGGATCAGGAGCGCCGGCCCGCGGCCAGCCGGTGCCACGCGGCCCCGGCCAGCAGCCTGAGCGCGAAGGGCAGGTCGTCACGTAGGTACCGGCGGATGAGTCGACGGGGCTCGAGGGCCAGCCTGAACAGCCATTCGCCGCCCACCCGCTGGATCCCGTCCGGAGCCCGCCGGAACTGCCCGGCGGCCATCGGGATGGCGGCGCCGCAGCCGATGTACCAGGCGTGCGGGAGTTCGGGGCGGAGCGCGGCTATGACGCGTTCCTGCTTGGGGAAGCCCAGGCCGACGAAGACGAGGTCGGGCGCGGCCGCGCGGACCTTCTCCACGGTCTCCCCCATCCCGCCGGCCAGCCGCTCGAAGCCGAAGGGCGGTGCGTACACTCCGGCGATCCGTAAACCGGGATAACGCCGGACCAATACCTCACCGGCGGCCTCCGCCACCCCCGGCTCGCCGCCGAGCAGGAACACCGACCGTCCCTCGCGGGCGGCGACCTCGCTGAGGGTGAAGATCAGGGAGGCCCCGGTGACGCGGTCGGATACGCGCAGTCCGCAGAGGCGGGCGGCCCACACCACCGGCATGCCGTCCGCGACCACGAGTTCGGCGCCCGCCACGAGCCCGGCGAGCTCGGGGTCGCGGGTGGCGGCGCGGACGATGTCCACGTTGGCGGTCACGATCATGCCGCCCAGGCCGTCGTGCCAGGCCCGCGCGAGGTGCTCGGCGACCTCCGGCTCGGTGATGGCGTCGATCCCGACGGCGCCCACCCGCGCGCGGGGCGCGAGGGGTAAGGCGCGGTTCTTTGGACCGTTCTCATCCGACGAGTGGTCCATCGGAATGCCGCACCCCCCGTCAGCCGACTCACCCTTTGGACATCGGTATCGGGCTATATCCGTTACACGGTGGCCGACCGGAGGAGACACCCGCCAGGATGGGCTCCATGAGAGTCGAACAAGGCGCGCTCGCGGGGACCTTGCTGTTCGTCCCGAGCCCGCACAGTGACGAGCGCGGCCTGTTCACCAGGACGTTCGACGCCGAGATCGCGGCCGAGCACGGCCTGGACCCTGCGGCGTTCGTCCAGGACAGCCAGTCCCGCACGGTCAAGGGCGCGATCAGGGCCATGCACGGCCGCTCCGGCCGGGGCGAGGCCAAGCTCGTCAGGTGCGCGCGCGGCGCGGTGTACGACGTCCTCGTGGACGCCCGGCCCGGCTCGCCCACCTTCGGCGAGCAAATGTCGGTGCTCCTCGACGACGAGACCTTCACGCACCTGTACGTGCCGCCCGGCCTGCTCCACGGCTACCAGGCGCTCAGCGACGCCGACGTCTGCTACCGGATCGACCGGCCGCACGACCCGGCCGAGGACATCTCCGTCCGCTACGACGACCCCGACCTGGCGATCGACTGGCCGCTCCCGGTATCGGCGATCAGCGCGCGGGATCTGGCGGCCGGCTCGTGGAAAGAGGCACGGCGGCGACTGGAGAGCTGACCTCGCGGCGCGCGACTGCCCTTTCAGCGTCCCCGCGCGCCCGCACCTCCCGGCGCGCGGCCCGCATCAACGCCCCGGCCAGGCCGATGAGCAGGAACGACAGCGCGGTGGCGGTGCTGAAGGAGTTCAGGTCGAACGTGGCCGAGCCCACCACCGGCACGATCAGGCAGGCGGCCAGCGTCAGCCCGAGGTCACGGGTGCGGTCGTCCACGCTGATGCTCCTGACCCGAACCGCCGACCACATCCCGACGACGAACAGGCCGACGAACGCCAGCACGCCGATCGCGCCGCCCTGCACGGCCGTCAGCAGATACTGGTTGTCGAAGACCGGGTGGTGCGGCGGGAACCAGGTGCCGTTGCCCCGGCCCAGCAGGGGATGCTGCGAGAACTCCGAGATCGCCGTGGTGTAGTCGTTGGTCCGCCAGCGCAGGCTCTCGTCGTTGTCCAGATTGGTGAACAGCCCGGCGATGGCCCCGATCAGGCCGGGGACGAGCAGCTTCATGACGACCAGGAAACCGGCGAGCGCGACGGCCGCCCTGACGCGCCGGGCGTTGGGCCAGCCGAGGAACAGCACCGCCCCGGAGGCGGCCAGGCCCAGCACCGTCGAGCGTGAGGCGGAGAAGGCCATCCCGCAGGCGATCAGCGCTACCAGGGTCCACCAGCGCCGCTGCGGCTCACCGTGTTCGCGCGCGCCGAAAGCGTAGTGGAGGGCGACCGGCAGCACCATCGCGGACACGACGCCGAACTCGATGGGGTGTCCCGCGGTCGAGGCCACCCGGTTGAGCCCGTTGCGCTCCAGGATCGTCACTTCCACCGCCCGCAGGCGGCTGCCGGGGATCTGCATGTACTGGGTCACGTCGAACGACAGCAGGAACTGGATCGCGCCGATCACCCCCATGATGGCGCCGACCACCACCAGCGTCTTCAGCACCAGGTCGATCCGCTCGCGGCTGGGCACGCCGTCCACGCCGATCAGCGCGATGCCCACCATCGCGACCGCGATGACCAGCACGTGGTCGGACAGGTCCTGCTCGTACGAGGGCAGCCACCCGGCGGAGGCGTAGGCGTAGGTCGCGAGGAAGGCGAGCGCGTAGAAGTAGATCGCGTACCGCACCGCCGACGGCCCCTTGGCCGCGCCGAGCGTACTGGTGAGGTGCGCGCAGAACCACCAGACGGCGGCGAACAGCCCGATGGCCTCCGCGTAGGTGAGGTCGAACGGCAGGCCGCCGATCACCTGACGGGCGGGCACCAGCATGAGGACCACGGTGAAGATCGCGCACAGGGTGGCGGCGTCGGCCCGGTGGGGCACCGGCCGGACGATGGACCGCTCGATGGCCACGTTCAACGCTGCAACACCGCTTCCTCGGTCCTGACGTCCGCCTCGGGCGCCGGTTCCGGCCCGTCCCGCTCGTCCCTCCTGCGCCGCAGCCCGGTCATGACGCTCTCGGCGCAGAAGGAGGCGCCGAGCGCGGCGGCCACGCCCAGCGCGAACACGGCCGCGGCGCTGCGGATCTTCCCGCCGCGCTCCGGCTGCGGCTCGGTCGGGGAGACCATCTCGTTCAGGTTGATGTACGTCTCCGGCGGGGCCTTCAGCACTTCCTGGCGCCGTTTCAGCTCGACCTTGGCCCGCTCGGCCACCCGGACCACGATCGCCCGCGCGTCCTGGGGCGCCAGGCTCTTGCCCTCGATGACCACGAAGGGCGCGCTGATGAGCAGCTCGGGATTGGGGTGGCCGTTGTTGACCTTGTAGGTGGTCTTGCCGTCCGGCCGGATGCCCATCTGGCCGGCCACCTCCGCGGTGTTGAGTATCTGCACCAGGATGGAGGCCGACATGTTCAGCCCGCCGTCGAAGTTGAGCAGCGGGTTGATGATCGGGTTGGGGTTCTTGGGGTTCGGCGGCCGGTACGACCCGCTCGGCGGCACCGTGAGCACCATGACCGTCGTCGAGGAGTACTGGACGGGGATCTGGGTGTAGACGCCGTAGGCGGCGGTCAGCGTCAGCAGGAACGCGGGAGCCGCGATGTACCAGCGACGCAGGAGGACGGTGATCGCGCTCCAGAAGTCCAACACAGCCCCCCAGGCATGTTCCAGCCGTACTTCAGAGCATCGGCGAGGCTGCGACCAGCGTTACTTATCACGTGTAACGTGCCAAAGCTTCACTCCGATGAGGGTGAGTGACCAAGCCCATGGCCTCGCTTGCTGTCGTCACCCCCAGCTATGGACCCGACGCGGATCAGTTCGCCGATCTGCACCGCTCCGTACTGGAGTACACCCCAGAAGACACCGTCCACCACGTCTTCGTGCCGCGCGCCGACCGGCGTCTGTTCGCCGCCCACGAAGGGCCCCGCTGCCGGGTCAGGACCGTGGGAGAGCTGCTGCCGAAGCGCTACGTCAAGGTGCCCCGGCTGGGCATGTGGGTCAACGCCCTGCGCCCGTGGCCGCCCGTACGCGGCTGGGTGATGCAGCAGATCGTCAAGCTGGCGGCCACGGCGGCGATGGACGCGGACGTGGTCCTGGTGGCCGACTCCGACGTGGTGCTCGTCCGGCCGACGACCGCCCAGCGCTCCCTGGTCGGCGGCCGGCCGCTGCTGCACCGGCTGGAGGACGGGGTGCACCCGCTCATGACGCGGCACGTGCTGTGGCACCAGGTCGCCCGCGAGCTGCTGAAACTGCCACCGGCGCCCGAGCCGCCGCTGCCCGACTACATGAGCCCGCTCACCTTCTGGGATCCCGCCATCGTGCGCGGGCTCCAGCGGCGGCTCACCGAGAACACCGGCCGGCACTGGGCCGACGCCTTCGGCTCCCGGCTGCACGTGTCGGAGTTCATGCTCTACGGCCTGTTCGTGGACGAAGTGCTCAGCGCGCCGGACGGGCGCCCGCCGTCGGACACCGGCCTGTGCCACAAGACCCCCGACGAGTCGCCGATGGACCTGCCGACCGCCCTGGCCTTCGCCGATCGGCTCGGGGACGGGGCGATCGGGATGATGATCTCCGCCAAGTCGGGCACCCCGCGAGAGGTGCGGCAGGCGGCCATCGAGCGCTGCGCCGAGGTCGCCAACCGGGTCGCCTGACCCGATTGGCGAACCCGGTTGCCTAGCCCGCGCGGCCGTCCTGGTCGGGCTTTCGCGGGTCGGGGGCGATCCCCAGGAACTCGCCGTTGATCCGGGCGAACTCCTCCGTCGGGGGGCCGTCGTTGTCGCGGTCCGTGGACGGGTCGTCGTCGGATCCTCCGGAAGACATGACCGTTGGGCGGCCATTAAGGGGCTTCGCCGCTTCCGGCTCGGCGGCGGGTTCGGGGACGTCCGCTTCGTCCTTGGCCGGCTCCGCCGGGGCGGTACGGCCACGGACGCGGCGGATCCACATCAGGTAGGCGGCGCCGAAGCCGAAGAGCAGGGCGACGACCAGCACCTCCACGGCCAGCTGGAGCTTGCCCCCGCCGTCGTACTCGACCGGGATCAGCGCCACATTGTTGACCGCGATGAACGTGCTCTTCGGCGCGCCCAGCGAGGTCTGGTAGCTGGTCAGCTCCTCACGCAGGCGCCGCTCGGCCCGTTCGAGGATGCCCTTCGCCGTCTCCGCCGTCCGGCTCACGACCTTGATGTGGATGAACGGGCCCTGCGTCACGACGCCCAGCAGGTCCGCGTTGGACCGGCCGTCGTCGATGACGATCTCGGTGCTGCCGTTCTCCTCGATCCCGAGCTTGCGCAGCTCGTCCTTGCTGTTGAGCGCGAGGATGAGGATGCCCGCGACCGTCCGCAGCCCGTCGTTGTACTGCAGCAGCGGGTTGGTCAGGCCGACCGGCTTGGTGGGATCCATCGACAGGGTGCCACCGGACGGCGGCGCGGTCAGGATGAGCGACGACTCGGTCTCGTAACGCGGTGACCCCACGAAGAACGCCACCAACGCCAGGAGGAGGGCGAGGGCGATGATGGGAGGTCCAACACGCTTGTTTCGGATAAGGCCTAACAGATCGTTCCAAAAAGCCATATTTACCCGCCCAAGCCCCCGCCAGTATGGGCCAATGCCCTGGCCATAAAAAATGGTACAGATTGCTTATCGTGACCGGCCGAGTCGATGTTACGAATCACCGGACTTGGTTGCCGTTCGCCCTACTTCGCGAGAACATCGGCGCGACCGTACCTCAGCCTCACCTCAGCTTCCGCTAGAAGGGCTGCCCGGATGACGTCCAGATCACCGAATGTACGCTCCTCCGCTTCACTCGTCGGCCGCGCCGAACCACCCATCGGGGTCGGCATGCCCGTCTACAACGGCGAGCCGTACCTGGAGGGCGCCCTGCGCTCGGTCCTCTCCCAGAAGGGGGTCGACTTCGAGCTGGTGATCGCCGACAACTGCTCGACGGACGGCACCGAGGAGCTCTGCCGCGAGCTGGCCAGGACCGATCCCCGCGTCCGCTACCTGCGGCGCGAGCGCAACGTCGGCATCACGGCCAACCACAACAAGGTCGTCCACGAGACCCGCGGTGAGTTCTTCTCCTACGCCACCTCCGACGACGAGTACCACGAGGACCGCCTGGCCCTGCTCTCGGCGGCGCTGCGCCGCCACCCGTCGGCGGCGGCGGCCGTCTCGGGCGTCGAGGAGATCGACGAGACGGGACAGACCATCGGCACCTGGCGCGACACCGCCCCCACCGACCAGCCCGACCCGGTGACGCGTCTGCGCCACCGGCTGGACAACTACGACGAGACCATGCACTTCTACGGGCTCATGCGCAGGGAGACGCTGCTGCGGGCCCGGCCGCTGGAGGCCATCCTGCCGGCCGACCGGGTGATGATCTCGGGCCTGGCGCTGCTCGGGCCGCTGGTCGTGGTGGACGAGCTGCTGCTGCGGCACCGCAACCACCCGGGCAGCAACAGCCAGGTCAACCACGCGCGGGCCTTCCGCGCCCGCGAGATGCCCGGAGACCAGCGCTTCTTCCTGCCCAACGTGGAGGAGGGCCGCGCGCTGCTGCGGGTCATCAGGAACGCTCCATTGACCCGCGGCCAGCGGCTGCGCGCCTACGCGGCGCTGCGGCCCTGGCTGCGGCGCAACGCCGTGCCCATGGCCCGCAACGTCGCCCACTCGGCCATCGACGTGGCCCGCGGCATGCGGGGGCCGCTCAGCTCGTCACCACCTCGCGAATCTTCCTGATCCGGTCTCGCGAGAGCCCGGTCACCACGTACACGATCAGCCCGGCTCCTCCGGCGGCGCAGAGCCGGACGACGTCGAAGGCGCCCTCGGTCAGCCTGGACACCAGCCAGGCGGCCAGGCCGGCCAGCAGGCCGCCGAGGAGCAGCCGGAGGATCCCGGGCAGGACCGGTCCGAGCACGACGCCCGAGCGGCGCAGTTGCAGCGCCGTCACGGGCAGGGCGATCAGCAGCGCGACGGCCGCGTGCGCGATGGCCACGCCCCGGATGCCGTCCAGGCGGGCGCCCGCGTACAGGGCGGGCAGCAGGGCCAGGGCCCAGCTCAGGTTCATCCAGACGACGAGCCTGGTCGCGCCGAGCGAGGTCAGGATGTCGAAGGCCAGCGCGGTGAGCATCCGCACCACCATCAGCGCCATGAGGAAGGACAGCGCCTGGGCGGCGGGCAGCCAGCGCTCGCCGTACAGGAAGGGCACCACCAGGGGCGCCAGCACGCCGAAGAGAACCGCGACGGGCAGCACCAGCGTGATCAGCATCGGCACGATCTGCTGGACGCGCGCGGAGAACGCCTCCGGGCGCTCCTCGGCCACCCGTGAGAAGCCGGGCAGCGTGACGTGGCGCAGGGCCTCGCCGACCAACCCCGGCACCCAGCTCGACACGTTCAGCGCGATCATGTAGAAGCCGAGCGTGGTCGCGCCCAGGAGCCGGCCGATGATGATCGCGTCGGCGTTGAGCACCAGCGCCTCGATGGCCAGGCTGACCGCCAGGGGCACGCCGAAGCCCAGCAGCTTGCGGGCGATGGCCCGCTCGAAGCCCAGCCGCAGCGGCATCTTGGCCCAGATGAAGACCAGGATGCCGCTCACCAGGGAGTTGGCGACCGCGCCGATGACGAAGCTGTAGACGCCCGCGCCCATGACCGCCAGCGTGATCGCCACCGGCACCTGGACGGCGATGCCGGCCATGTTCGCCTTGGCTATCTTGTCCTGCTGGAAGGCACGGAGCATGACCGCGCTGCGTACGTTGACGAATCCGTCGATCACGATGATCACGGTGAGCAGCCGCACCACCGGCGTGGCGGAGACATTGCCCGCCAGCCCGGTGAAGTAGGGCGCCGCCACCCAGAACGCGGCGTAGATGGTTACGCTGAGGGTGAGGACCACGGTGGTCGCGGTGACCACCATGTCCTCCAGCTTGCCCCGCCACTGCACGACGGCCGCCACGATGCCGGCGTCGTTGATGTAGAAGAGGAACTGGTTGGCGGCCAGCGCGACCGCGTACAACCCGAAGTCCTCCGGGGCGAGCAGGCGGGCCAGCACGAGGCTCAGGGTGAAGGTGGCCACCTTCGACCCGCCCCGCGCCAGCAGCCCCCAACGCAGTCCCCTGCCCGCCGATCCGGCCCGATGATCGCTGACGGGCTCGCTCACTACCGGTTCACTCACCGTCCGGCACCCGTTCGAGCCAGATCTCGCGCCAGAAGGGGAAGAACTCGCGGGGGCAGTTCAGCGAGTGGACGCCCTCGCACACCACGTCCTGCAGCACGATGCAGGGCGTCTTCATCTCCAGCATCCGTCCCGTGGGCTCGTCGATGCAGCGGTCCACCCGGGCGCGGACCCGCGCGGTGCGGCCGCAGTGGCGGGCCAGCTCGGCGTCGAAGTTCATGCCGCGGTTGGACAGGTCCTCGTTGACGGTGGCCAGGATCTCCTGCTTGGACCGTACGCGGACCAGCTCGCCCGGCTGGAGGTCGAGCGTCTGGACCGGCGTGCGGCCTCTGACCTGGCCCTTCATCGTGCCCCACGGCCGGCCGCCCTTGATGCGCAGCGCGCGGGGCAGCTTTCTCCTGCTCAGGTGCTGGAACCGGTTGTACAGCCCGATTCCGGTGGCCTTCAGGGTCCTGAGCACGCCGACGTTCCGTGTCCGTACGTCGGCCACGAACTGTCCCAGATCGGCCATCGGCAGCGGTACGGGCGCCGCTCTCAGCAGCTCGGTGGCCTGGCAGGAGTAGCGTTCGGTGCCGTCCTCGCCCGGCGGCTTGCGGCTGTTGATCTCCAGCAGCGGCAGCAGCCGGGAGTCCGGCACGGCGTTCGGGGGCAGCTCGTCCGCCGCGACGCGCTTGATCCACGCCTGTTTCCAGTACATGGAGCAGGCCGTCTGGCAGCCGCCGTGCGCCGAGCCGTCGCACCGGGCGCCGAGCAGGTGCACGGCGCTGTCCATACGCCGCAGGCCCGTCTTGGTCAGCGTGTCGCACAGCTTGTGCGCCACCTTGTGCACGGTGAGACGCTGACCGCAGAACTTCAGCATCTCCGGCATGAACGGCAGGCCGTCCAGCTCACCGCGCTCGTCCAGCGTGGCCAGGATCTCGGCCTCGCTACGGATCTCCACCAGGTCGCCGACCCGCAAGCTCATGGTTTCCATTCCCTCACCAACTCCGCTTCCCTCACCAAATCGGCGTCTTCGAGGCTCGCCGCCGCTTCCGCCACTGCCTGGAACGGGAGGCCGGCCCGTTCGGCGATGTCCAGGAGTGAGTGCGTGCCGTCCGAGAGGTTCAGCACCCAGAGCATGGCCATCTGGGCCTGCTTGGTGTCGCTCCTGCCGCCCAGCGCCCCGTACAGGCCGCGCCGGCCCAGCTGCGGCTCGCCGTAGGGGCTGAGGTTCTCCAGGCGCCGGTCTCCCTCCAGCACCCGGGTCACCTCCCAGCAGGTCTCCAGGGTGTCCTCCATTGCCTCGGGGAGCACGAACGCCGGGTCGTCCCCCGAGGTGTGGTACTCCGGATAGCCCGCGTACGTCGATCTGGTCAGGCAGCCGACCGGCAGGTCGAAGCCGGGCGAGCAGTACTGCCGCTCGTCGTAGCCGTACGGGGAGAAGTCGAGCGTGCGGTGCGGGCGCCCGGAGGAGCGCAGCACGTGCCCCACCGCCCGGTCGATCTCCGTGTCGCCGCGCCTGCTTCGCTTGTACGTGAGCGCGCCGCCGTCCCCCGCGCACGCGAGCACCAGCCCGTGCCTGACCCGCTCGACCGCGTCCCGGTTGCGGGCCAGCCAGGTGATCGACCCGATCGTGCCGGGCGCGAACAGGAAGCGGTAGGTGTAGCGCGGCGACGCCGCCGCCAGCCGCCGGGCCAGCTGGACGGCCACCGCGATGCCCGCCAGGTTGTCGTTGGCCAGCGACGGGTGGCAGGTGTGGCAGGAGATCAGCACCTCTTCGTTCGTCCGGCCGGGCACGACGTGCTCGGCGTACGTGAGGTGGCCGTCCGCCAGCGTGGAGTCCACCACGACCTCGTACTCGCCCTCCCGGAGGCCCTCCAGCGTCTCGTGACGCAGGCAGAACCCCCAGTCCTCGGCGTAGTAACTGGTCCGGTACGGGATGAGCCCCGGCTGGTCCGGGAGCGTGTGCAGGTGGCCGCGGAGCTCGGCCAGCGGCATCCGGGCCGACACCGGCACGCTGTAGCCGACCACGTGCAGGTTGGACTCGGCGAAGTCGACGACCTTGGCGCCCGTGGGGTCCTTGATGTAGGCGTCGCGGATGTTCCACTCTTTGGGCACGTTCCAGTCGAGCACCTGCGTGCCGGTGGGCACCTCGTGCACGTTCAGCGCGAGGTGCTCGCCGACGATCTCCAGGGTGCGGCGGACGCCGTCTCCCGTGATGCTCCGGCACAGCGGGTAGAGACGCTCGACGAGCTCGTGCATCTCCTTTCCTGAGCCGGTCACGAGGGCATCAGCCGCCCGTCGACCGTGCCCGCGGCCTGCCGGTCCGACAGGCGGGCCAGGCGGGTGAAGCGGCGCTCGAAGCCCTCCCTGGTCAGCCCGTGCCGCCGGTAGGCGTCGATGAGTTCGAGCGCGCCCTCCTTCACCGAGCGGCGCGCCTCGTATCCGGGCAGCGCGGCGCGGATCCGCGAGAAGTCGACCCGGTAGGAGCGCGGGTCGGCGCCCGTCTCCCCCGTGATGGCCAGCGTGGCGCCGGGCACCGCCTCCACCACGGTCGCCGCGATCCCGGCCACGGTGACGTTGTTCTGCTCGGTGCCCACGTTGAACGCCTCGGCGTGTACGGCCTCGCGCGGCGCGACCAGGGCGGCGGCGAACGCGTCCGCGATGTCCAGCGCGTGCACCAGGGGCCGCCACGGCGTGCCGTCGGACAGCACGCGCACCTCGCCCGACAGATGCGCGTGCCCCACCAGGTTGTTGAGCACGATGTCCGCGCGCAGCCGGGGCGAGAAGCCGAAGGCCGTCGCGTTGCGCAGGAAGACCGGCGTGAAGTCGGCGTCGGCCAGCTTCAGCACCTCGTCCTCCACGCGTACCTTGGACTCGGCGTAGGGGGTCACGGGACGCAGGGGCGCCTCCTCCGTGACCAGGTCGTCCCCGCCGGCGGCTCCGTAGACCGAGCAGGTGGAGGCGTACAGGAAGCGCCGCACCCCTGCCTCTCGGGCCAGCCGGGCCAGCCGTACGGAGGCGTGGTAGTTGATGTCGTAGGTCAGCTCGGGCGCCAGCGAGCCGAGCGGGTCGTTGGACAGGGCGGCCAGGTGCACGACCGCGTCGAATCCGGCCAGCGCCTCGGCCGGGACCTCGCGCAGGTCCACGGCGAGCCCCTGGGGGTCGTCGGGCTGCGGCCCGAGAACGCAGTCGGCGAACAGCCCCGAGTCGAGGCCGGTCACCTCGTGTCCCGCTTCGGCGAGTACGGGGGACATGACGGTGCCCAGGTAGCCCTGGTGCCCGGTCAGCAGTACACGCATATCCGGCTAGTCTCCTGCGAGGTCGAGGGTCAGTTTGCGGGTGTGGAAGGCTTCGGCGTACCTGTCGCCGCACTCGATCCCGCGGATGCGGGCGAGCCCGAGGAAGGCCTCGTCGTCGAACCAGGTACGCCGGAGCTGCGAGGGGTAGTGCCGCCGCAGCAGGGCGACCTTCTCCGCCGCCACCTCCGGCCGCAGCGGCTGGTAGGCGGTGGGGCGGCCGAGGTCGCCGTCCCACTTGACGATCTCGTAGCCGAGCGTCAGGTGGTCGCGGAAGGCCGTGGGTACGAGCTCGGCCAGGCCCCGGTGGTCCTGGTGGGCGTCTCCCGGATGCGGGCCGAGGATCAGGTCGGGATCGGTCCTGGCCCGCAACAGCTCCAGCGCCTCCTTGGCCTGCTCCCAGTGCGCGGGCAGCCGGCCGTCGGGCAGCTTGAGCACGGTCAGCCGCAGATCGGCCCCGGGACAGAAGGCGGTGAGCGCCGCGTGCTCCTCGTCCTCTCGCTCGGTGCCGCCGCCGGACAGGACCAGCGCGTCGACCTGGAGCCCGGGCCGGCCCGCGCAGAGGGTGAGCAGCGTGCCGCCCGCCCCGATCGCGATGTCGTCGCAGTGCGCGCCCAGCGCGACGATCCGGCCCAACCGGGCGGCCGTCAGGCGGATCATGCCTCCCACAGCGCCCAGGGCCTGTCGCCGCGCGAGTACGCGTCGTCCAGCTCGATCCGCTGGTTGACGGTGTCGGTCGGCCGCCAGTAGCCGCGGTGCCGGTAGGTCATGAGCCGGCCGCGCTTGGTCAGCTCCACACAGCCATCCCCCACCAGATCCCCATTTTCCGGAATGTGATCGAAAATTTCCTGACGGAGCACGAAATATCCGCCGTTGACCCAGATCGGCATCTGGGTGACCGGCGCGATGTCCCTCGCCAGCCCGTCGTCGTCGATGTCGATGCAGTGGAAGGTGCCGGGCGGCGGCACGACCATCATGGACGCCCCCACGTCGGCGGCCGTGAAGCGGTCGACGATCTCCGGCAGCGGCGCGTCGGTGAGCACGTCGGCGTAGTTGGCCAGGAACACCTCCTCGCCGTCCAGATGGTCGCGGACCCGGCGCAACCGCTCGCCGATCGGCGACTGGACGCCGGTCTGCACGAAGGAGATCGACCAGTCCGAGATGTCCTGCGACAGCAGCTCCACCTCGCCGCCGCGCAGCCGGAAGTCGTTGGAGGCGGTCTCCTTGTAGTCCAGGAAGAACTCCGTGATGTGCTGGGCGCCGTAACCGAGGCAGAGGATGAACTCGGTGTGCCCGAAGTGGGCGTAGTAGCGCATCACATGCCAGATAAGCGGCCGGGGACCGACGAGCTGCATGGGCTTGGGTACCTCGCCCGGCGCTCCGGTGCGCATCCGCGTGCCGTACCCACCGCAGAAGAGCACGACCTTCATGGCACGATCTCCAGACTCGGGATGGGAAAGACCAGCTGCCCGCCCCATTCGCGGACGTAGGAGAGCTGTTCGGTGAGTTCCTCTCGCAGGTTCCACGGCAGCACCAGGACGTAGTCCGGCCGGTCCTCGGCCAGGCGCTCGGGCGGCAGGATGGGGATCCGGGTGCCCGGCGTGAACCTGCCGTGCTTGTACGGGTTGCGGTCCACCGTGTACGCCAGCAGGTCCTCGCGTATCCCACAGTGGTTGAGCAGCGTGTTGCCCTTCCCCGGAGCGCCGTAGCCGGCCACGGTCTTGCCCGCCTCGGCCGCGTCGATGAGGAAGCGGAGCAGGTCGCGGCGGACCTTGGCCACCCGGGCGGCGAACTCCGCGTACCCGGCCAGCTCGTCGAGCCCCGCCCCCTTCTCCCTGGCCAGCACGTCGGCCACCCGCTCGGTGGGCTCGCCGCCCGCCTCCTCGGGCCGGGCCCAGAGCCGGATCGAGCCGCCGTGCGTCGGCAGCAGCTCCACGTCGACCAGGGCCAGGCCGCCGGTGGCCAGGGCCCGCCGCGCGGAGGCGACCGTGTAGTACTGGAAGTGCTCGTGGTAGATCGTGTCGTACTGGTTCAGCTCCACGAGCGTGAGCAGGTGCTGCACCTCGATGGAGACCCACCCGTCGTCGGCGACGAGCGCGCGCAGCCCTCGGGTGAAGCCGACGACGTCGGGGATGTGCGCGTACACGTTGTTGGCCACGACCAGATCGGCCGGCCCGTGCTCGGCGCGGACCGCCGCCCCGGTCTCCGGGTCGAGGAAGGCCGTAAGCGTGGCGATGCCCTTGTCCCTGGCCGCCTGGCCCACGTTGGCCGAGGGCTCGATGCCCAGGCAGCGCACCCCTCTTTCCGCCACGTGCTGCAGCAGGTAGCCGTCATTGCTGGCCACCTCGACCACGAAGCCCGGCGCGAACCGGTCCACGGCCGCCGCCACGAACTCCCGGGCGTGCTCCACCCAGGAGGTGGAGAAGGAGGAGAAGTACGCGTACTCCGTGAAGGTCTCCTCCGGCTGGATCAGCGGCGGTATCTGGGCGAGCCAGCAGCTCGTGCAGACCCGCAGGTGCAGGGGGTAGGTGAGCTCGGGCTCGTCGAGCCGCTCCCTGGTGAGGAACAGCTCGCAGGGCGGCGTGGCACCGAGGTCGACCACGCTCGCCAGTTCGCCCGAGCCGCAGAGCCGGCAGACGGTCACCGGCCTCGGCCTCTTCCGCGCTGTAACCAACGAGCCATGGTCCCCTCCCGATGTGTGAAATTCAGTACGAACTACCGTTGGCTCGCTCCACGTGAGCCACGGCCTCCTTCTCGTACTCCGCCGACAGCTCCTCCGGGATGCGTGCCAGGTCCCCGGCGCGCATGAAGTCGCGCAGAGTGGTGCCCAGGCACGCCGCGTCCACGTTGGGCGCGCCCTTGCGTGATCTGACGTCGTCGATGTGGACGGTGCGGAAGTCGATGCTGAAGCGCGTCACGCCCGAGGTGTTGCGTACGGTCGAGTGCAGCTGGGCGCCCGAGAAGAGGAGCACCCCGCCCGGCTCCATGACGAACCTGAGCTCGCCGGACAGATCGAGGTCCTCTTCCGGCTTCGGCTGCTCGCGCGTGTCGCTGTAGATGTGCTGGGCGGCCGACGGGCGCTCCGTCCTGACC
This sequence comes from Nonomuraea sp. NPDC049028, assembly GCF_043197735.1. NCBI lineage: Bacteria > Bacillati > Actinomycetota > Actinomycetes > Streptosporangiales > Streptosporangiaceae > Nonomuraea > Nonomuraea sp. NPDC049028. The sequence continues at coordinate 537,430 of NZ_JBICTR010000007.1, read as the reverse complement.
CACGAGGCGTAGTCGTAGCGGCCGCTGCCGTTGCGCACGGCCTGGGTGAAGTACTCCGGGTGCAGGGCGAAGACGTTCTCCGGCACCACGTCGTAGACGGGGATCCACCAGTTCACCTGGTTGAACGGCGCCGAGTACCAGCAGTCGCGGTGGGCGTGGTAGGCGTAGGAGATGCCCGAGTCGAGGTAGCCGTCGGAGGTCGAGGTCCGTAACCGCGGCACGTCGAAGTAGGTCTCGTCCGGCGCGAATCCCAGCTCGTCCAGCAGGACGGCGATGAGCTCCTTGCACCTCGGATGATGGATGAAGCGCGGCTTGACGTCGGCCAGCAGCGCGGCGAACCGCTCGACCGGCATGCTGTGCTGGGCGGTCGTGGGATCGGCGCCGCCGAAGGTCTCGGCGACCAGTTCGCGGGCGAAGGACACGAGCTCGCGGGACGCGGGCGAGGCCGTGTAGACGAAGACGTCGCCCTGGAAGATCCTCTCGCGTCGCGCCTCGTCGTTCATCGTGCTGCCGGTGAATACCGTGGTCATCTGGGCTTGCCCCTTACACGTGCATGGTGCGAGTCGAACCGATCTCCCCTCGTAGGTCTTGCGAGGCCGTGCGTGGGGCGGGATGGGTTGCAGGCTCCCGGAAACGTACTGATGGGGACGGTGATCCTGACCCCGCTCGGGATCACCTGCCTCAATCAACTGGCATTTCGCGACTGCCATATCCCGCGTTACACGCTCTGGTGGGAACGTTCCTGCTATGTCAGGATCCGGCTCATGGATCCCCTCGGTTTCGACGGCGCCTGGTTGTTCAGCCCGCGTATCCACAAGGACGGTCGCGGGCAGTTCCTGGAGTGGTTCAGGAGCGACGAGCTCGACCGCCCGCTGGACCTCGCCCAGGCCAACTGCTCGGTCTCGGCCAGGGGCGTGCTGCGCGGCCTCCACTACGCGGACGTGCCGCCCGGTCAGGCCAAGTACGTCACCTGTGTCTCCGGCAGCGTCCTCGACGTCGCGGTGGACCTCAGAACCGGCTCGCCCACCTTCGGCCAGTGGGCGGCGGTGCAACTGGACGACGTCTCGCGGCAGGCGGTCTACGTGGCCGAAGGGCTCGGCCACGCGTTCTTCACGCTCAGCGAGTCGGCCACCGTGATCTACCTGTGCTCCACCTCGTACGCCCCGCGGCGCGAGCACGGCATCCACCCGCTGGACCCGGCCCTCGGCATCGTCTGGCCGGAGGGCATCGAGCCGATCCTCTCGGACAAGGACGCCGCGGCACCCACGCTGGCGGAAGCCACCGAACAAGGTCTACTCCCCTCCTACGCCGACTGCCTGGCCCACTACGCGAGCTCCCCAGGCGCTCAGCAGAGCCGGCCAGGCCGCGTGTAGGGCGATGGACCACTCCCGCATCGGCGGCAGCCCGGCGGCCTGCCAGTTCCCGTGCGCCAGCACGCTGTTGGCGGGGCGTGGGGCGGGCCGGCGCAGGGCCGTGCTCGGGATGGGCTCGACCCGGCCGGGATCGGCCCCGAGCAGGGAGAAGAGCTCTCTCGCGTAGTCATACCAGCTGGTCCGCCCGGCGCTCGTCCCGTGGTAGACGCCGGGCGGGGCGTCCGCCCGGCCGAGCTGGACGATCCGCTCGGCCAGGTCACCGGTCCAGGTGGGCTGGCCGAACTGGTCGTCGACCACGGAGACGGTCGTCCGGGAGGCTTCGAGGCCGACCATCGTGCGGGCGAAGCTGCGGCCGTGGGCGCCGTAGAGCCAGGCCGTACGCACCACGTGGTGACCGTGCTCCAGGGCGGCGAGCTCGCCCGCGAGCTTGGTCCTGCCGTAGGCGTTGATGGGCCCGGTCGGGGCGTTCTCCCGGTACGGCCCGACCCCGGCACCGTCGAAGACGTAGTCGGTGGAGAGCTGGATCAGCCGGGCACCCAGATCGGCGGCGACCCGGGCGAGGACGGACACGGCCGTCCCGTTGATCGCCAGGGCCTCCTCCTCGCGCGTCTCGGCGTCGTCGACGGCCGTCCACGCGGCACAGTTGACCACCACGTCGGGCCTGGCCGCGCGCAGCACCCAGGCGACGGCACCGGCGTCGCACAGGTCCAGCTCGGACCGGGTGAACGGGCGGACCCGCATGCCCGGCATGGTCCGCAGCAGCTCCGTCAGGTCGGTGCCGAGCATGCCGCCCGCACCCGTGATCACCCACCTCATGCGCGCCGCCTCAACACCAGGTCGGTGACCGTGGCGCGATGGTCGGTCCGCGGGAGGGCGAGCGTCTCGAACGAGCGCACGGCCACCCCCTCGGAGGCCAGCACGTGGTCGATGGCGACCTTGGGGACGAGGGCGGAGCGCCCGTAGTACGGCCAGGTCATGACAAGTCCCTTCCCGGTGACGGACGCGGCGTCCTGATAGCCGGTGGCGATCAGCTCCCTCAGCACCGCGTGGTCGAGCGTGGAGTTGAAGTCGCCGGCCAGGACGCGCGGCCGCTTGGCCACCGCAGGCGGCAGGACCCGGATGCTCTGCGCCCAGCACCCCGCCAGCCAGCCGCCGGCCGGCGCGCAGGCGTGCACGCCGACGACGTCCACCTCCGAACCGTCGGGCAGCGTCAGCAGGCCGCCGACGTGCTGCCACTGGCCCGCCGCGAAGCCGAGCCCCGGACGCAGCGGGAAGCGCGAGTAGACGGCCGTGCCCAGCTGTTCCAGGTGGTACGGCAGCAGAGCGCGCAGGCCGCCCCGGTCGAGTCGCGCAGCGAGGTCCGGCGTGAGCTCCTGGAGGGTGAGCACGTCGGGGCGGCTCCGCTCGACCGCGCCGATCAGGGCCTCGGCGGGCACCGAGCCCACGCGCAGGTTCGCGGTCATCACGCGCAGCGGCTGCCCCTCCGCTTCGGGCGCGCCCTTCGGCACCGCGCGCGGCAGCACCACCGAGGCCAGCAGCCCGCCCACCACCAGCGCGGCGTACGTGGCGGGCCGGTTGCGCAGCGCCAGAGCGAGCGCCAGCGGCACCAGCGAACCCGCGGCGGCGTAGGGGGTGAACGACACGAGCTGGGACCACCTGAGCTTGGGCTCCCAACCGGCCACGCGGAGCACCGCCCAGCCGGCGAACGGCGACAGCAGTGCCCAGAGCGCGGAGGTGAGCAAGGTGTTCTGCTTCAAGCTCTCCACCACGCCGCGTTGCTCGCGTACCAGCTGACGGTGTCCTTGAGCCCCTGCTCGAACGGGATCTCCGGCCGGTAGCCGAGCGCGCGCAGCTTGGTGTCGTCGAGCGAGTAGCGGCGGTCATGGCCCTTGCGGTCCTCGACGGGCTCGACCATGCTCCAGTCCCGGCCGCACGCCTCAAGAAGCCGCTCGGTCAGCTCCCTGTTGGTCAGCTCGGCGGTGCCCGCGATGTGGTAGACCTCGCCCGGCGCGCCCTTCTCGGCCACCAGGCGGATGCCCGCGCAGTGGTCGCCGACGTGGATCCAGTCGCGGACGTTCCCGCCGTCGCCGTAGAGCGGGACCCGCTCGCCGCGCAGCAGGTTCGTGACGAACAGCGGGATGACCTTCTCCGGGTACTGCCTCGGGCCGTAGTTGTTGCCGCACCGGGTGATCGACACGTCGAGGCCGTACGTGATCGCGTACGCGCGGGCGACCAGGTCGCCGCCCGCCTTCGACGCGGCGTACGGGGAGCGCGGCAGGATCGGCGCGGACTCGTCCCATGAGCCGTGGTCGATGGAGCCATAGACCTCGTCGGTCGACACGTGCACCACCTTCGGCACCCCGGCCTCCAGGCACGCCTGCAAGAGCGTCTGGGTGCCGAGCACGTTGGTGCGCGTGAACTCGGCCGGGCCGCCGATCGACCGGTCGACGTGCGACTCGGCGGCGAAGTTGACCACCAGGTCGTGGCCAGGCACCACCTCGCCGAGCAGCTCGGCGTCGCAGATGTCACCGTGGACGAAGGTGTGCGGCCTCCCTTCAAGGTTGGCCCGGTTGCCGGCATAGGTGAGCTTGTCGAGCACGGTCACGTCCGCGTCGGCCAGCCCGTGGACGAAGTGCGAGCCGATGAAGCCGGCCCCACCCGTCACCAGAATCCTTGTCATGAACTGATCTGCACCTTGCTGTGATCGCCCAGCACGAGGCGGTGGGCTTTGGGGGTGTCCGGAGCGGGGGTCACCTCGACGTCGTGGCCGATGAGCGACGACTCGATCCGGCCGACACCCTGGATGGAGGCTCGGGGCAGCACGATCGAGTATTCGATCTCGCTGCGGCCGATCGCGCAGTCGGCGCCGATCGAGGTGAACGGGCCGACATAGCTGTCCTGTACCCGCGCGCCGGGGCCGATGATCACCGGGCCCACGACGCGCGAGCGTTCGACCACGGCGCCCGGCTCCACCACGACCCGCCCGATCAGCTCGCTGGCCTGGTCGACCTGACCACTCACCCGACGGTCGAGCGACTCCAGCACGAGCCTGTTCACCTCCAGCATGTCGGTGACGTTGCCGGTGTCCTTCCAGTAGCCGGAGATCACCGAGGACTCGACGCGCAGCCCCGCCTCGATCAGCCATTGGATCGCGTCGGTGATCTCCAGCTCGCCGCGCCCTGACGGCTTGAGCTCGGCCACGGCGGCATGGATGGCCGGGCTGAAGAGATAGACGCCGACCAGCGCGAGATCGCTCTTGGGCCAGTCGGGCTTCTCCTCCAGGCCGACCACCCGGCCGGCGGCGTCGAGCTCGGCGACCCCGAACTGGCGCGGATCGCCGACCCTGGTGAGCATGATCTGGGCGGTGGGCCGCTCCCTGGCGAACCGGTCCACCAGGCCGTTGATGCCGCCCACGATGAAGTTGTCGCCCAGGTACATGACGAAGTCGTCGTCACCGAGGAAGTCGCGGGCGATCAGCACGCCGTGGGCCAGGCCCAGCGGCGCCTCCTGGCGCAGGTAGGTCACCTGCAGCCCGAACGCCGAGCCGTCGCCGACGGCCGCCTCGATCTCGGCCTGCGTGTCGCCCACGACCAGTCCGAGCTCCCTGATCCCCGCCTCGGCGATCGCCTCCAGGCCGTAGAACAGCACCGGCTTGTTGGCGACGGGCACGAGTTGCTTGGCCGAGGTGTGGGTGATGGGCCGTAGCCGTGTGCCCGACCCTCCGGCCAGCACGAGTGCTTTCACCGCTAATAAGCCCCTTCTCCACGGGTGACGACGGACCAGGTCTTCCAGAGGATCTGGAGGTCGAGGATGAGGGACCAGTTCTCTACGTACCTCAGGTCGAGGCGTACAGACTCTTCCCAGCTCAGGTTCGAGCGACCGCTGACCTGCCAGAGTCCCGTCATGCCCGGCTTGACGACCAGGCGGCGGCGGACGTCGCTGCCGTACTTGGCGACCTCCTCCGGGAGCGGCGGCCGGGGGCCGACGAGCGACATGTCGCCGCGCATGACATTGACCAGTTGGGGGAGCTCGTCCAGCGAGTATTTGCGGAGGAAAGCGCCTACCGGCGTGATCCTTGGATCGTTCCTAATTTTGAAGAGCACCCCGTCCAGTTCGTTGGCATCGAGGAGCGCGCCTCTGAGCTTCTCGGCGTCCTCCACCATGGTCCGAAATTTCAGGACACGGAACTCTTTGCCGCGTTTACCGACCCGGGTCTGGGTGAACAGCGCGGGGCCCGGACTGGTGAGGCGGATCAGCAGCACGATCGCCAGCAGCGGCACGGCCATGAGCAGCAACGCGGCTCCCGCTACGAGCCGGTCGAAGACGGTCTTGACGATCTGCCTGGCACCGTCGAACTCGGGATGCCCCACGTGCAGGAGCGGCATCCCCGCCACCGGCCTGATGCTGATCCGCGGGCCGGCGACCTCCATGAGCGCGGGCGCGACGAACAGGTCGGTGCGCGCGGTCTCCAGGCTCCACGCCAGCCGCCGCAGCGCCGACCCGTCGAACTCCGGGCAGGCCGTGACGGCGACCGCGTCGGCTCCCATCCGGTACACCACCTCGGCGACGTCACCGAACGAGCCCAGCACCGGGATGCCGTCGAGGTCGACGTCCATCCGGTCCGGCGGCAGGCAGGCGCCTATGACCCGCATGCCGTGGTACGGCTGACGGCGGAACTGCATGACCAGGTCGAGGATGGATTCGCGATGGCCGACGGCGATGACCTCGCGCATGTAGTCGCCGACCACTCTCCGGCTGTGCAGCCGTTTTCGCAGCTTGTAGCGGAAGTACAACGCGGACAGAAGCGCCAGCGGCAGCATCGCCATCACGAAGCTGCGCGCGACGACGGTCTGCGTGGCGTAGGCGCCGATCGCGACCGTGGCCATCAACCCGGCGCCACCGTTGAAGACGGCCCTGAACTCCTCAGTGCCCTCGCCGTGCGCGCGCTGCCGGTACGCGCCACCCATCGCCAACGCGAAGGGCCAGGCGATGACCAGGCTCACTCCTAGAACGAATTCGGCCAACGGAACGTACGCGCCGGACAAAAGGCGGATGCCCAGCACGCAAACGCACGCGACCAGCGCGCACGCCGTGTCGCCACCCCACAGAAGCCGTAAGTACGCACGCGTCCAGATACTTGACGCGTGACGTGGTACAGCCTTGAGGAGTACGACATCGGACTCCTCAGTCCCCACCCTCATAGCACCACCCTGAAAACTTTTGTGCACCGCAAGAACATGACGTTCCTTGAACCTCATGGGTTGACAAGTCCCCCATGCACAATCAAGGGCGGCGGCCCCCACTAAAGAGTAAAGATCCACTCCGACAAGCGATATACCGTTAAATGTCCACAACCGGACGGAACTCGGGGCGGGGAAGGGGTTGACGGAACGATCCAAAAGTGCTGATCGACATGTCGGCAAATGTGAGGTTTATGGCAACATTTCAGCAGGTTGCCGGAATATTACGCCGCTAGTCATATTCCAGATCCGGCAGTGCGGATGGCGGGTCGGGGCTCCGCCAGACGACCACGACTCCGTCATGTGCCGACTCGGCGGCGATGTGCAACCGGTCGAGGTCGAAGTCGGGCAGATAGCGCAGACGCGCCAGAAACGTGGCGTCGGTGGCCGACCTGGGTACCACGCAGCCTTCGCCGTCGCGGTCGAGCAGGATATAGAGGACGTCCTCTCCTGACTCGGTCACCACACGGACCTCGACCACGTCCTCCCAGGCAAGGGCTTCGACGCTCCCGTCCGCATAGTGACGGGTCACGCCCTCTTCCGTGACGTACACGTAGGAGTCCGGCATCGGGTTGCCGTGCATGGCCGCGATTCTTGCGACTCCTGGGGTCCCGCCGCAAGGGTTCGCGATATTGGGTGCGGATCTCCATCGCGAGATCGGCGCGGCAGAGGGTCAGGAGGGGCTCGGGAGCGGTCTCGTTACGGGCGGTCGGTCTCGGCTCGGGGGGATGCGTCGCCGCCCCACGTGTGGCCGAGGTGGGCGGCCACCGCGGCCCGCGCCGCATCGGCCGGGCCGTCGGCGATGGCGTCAAGCAGCTCCCGATGCTCGTGTACGAGCACGTCCCTGTCCTCGTAGACCTCACGCAGCCGGACGAGGCCGAGCCGGGTCTCCGCGGCCAGCGCGCCGTAGAGCCGTTCGAGCCGCGGGCTGCCCACGGCCTCGATCAGCGCCTGGTGCAGCGCCATGTGCTCGGCCACCGACTCCGACCACGGGGCGTCGGCGGGCAGCGCGTCCATCCGGGCCAGCGCCGCCTCCGCCTCCGGCACCCGCCGCCCCGCCACCGCCGTGGCCATCAGACCCTCCAGCGGCCGGCGTACGTACATGAGATCGTCGAGGTCCGCGATCGTCACCTCGGGGACATAGGCGCTGCGATTACGCTCACGCCTGAGCAGCCCTTCGTGCACCAGCACAGCCAGGGCCTCCCGGACCGTGGGCCTGGCCACCCCGTAGGTGGCGGCGAGCTCCTGCTCGGGCAGCGCCGTACCCGGCCCGATCTCGCCGGAGAGCACCCTGCGGCGCAGCGCGTCGGCGAGCGCGCCGACCGCGGAGACGGGTCTGAGCGGCAACGTCACGGCTGCGACTCTAACGCCTCATCGGGACACACCGTTTCCCCCCGCGACCGCCCGCGCCTCCTCAGACGCCGACCTCTCCGCGAGCGGCCTTTCGGATGGCCGCTTTTCTGGTACGGCCACGACCACCAGACTGATCGCCAGCAGGACGAGACCGGCGATGGACACCGGGGTCAGTCGCTCACCGAGCACCACCAGCCCGAGCAGCGCGGCGACCGCCGGCTCGGCCAGGGCGAGCGTGGCGGCCGTGGCCACGGGTGTGGTGCGCAGTCCTCGGCCGTACAGGAAGTAGGACAGAGCGGTGGCGCCGACGCCGAGATACAGGGCGGCGAGCAGCCCGCGCGGCTCGGCCAACCACTCGGTACCCCGCCAGAGCAGGACCGGCACCATGATGACGGCGGCGCCGCCGAACAGCACGCCCATGACCGCGTTCGACGAGGAGCCCGTGCTGATCGCCCGAGCGGCGGTGACGGCGTAGAACGCGTACAGCAGCCCACCGAGCAGCGCGAACAGCACCCCGGACACCATCTGCCCACCCGCCTGCGCACCACCACCCACGATCAGGGCGGCGCACCCGCAGACCGCGGCGGCGGTGGCCATGGCCCACCGCCGGCTCGGCCGCTCACCGTGCAGCAACCAGGAGAGCACCCCGGTGAAGACGGGCCCGCTGCCGATCGCGACGACTGTGCCGATGGCCACGCCGGTGCGGGCGACCGCGGCGAAGAAGCACAACTGGTACATGGCGACGGCAACGGCGGCGGCCGGCAACGCGGGAGTCACCGGAAACCTGAGGGCCAGAGGCAGCCTGGGGGTGACCAACGGGCCCCGCCCAACTCCCGATCCGGCTCCCGATCCGGCGAAGAGGCCGACCAGGGCGAGCGCTGTGCCGCCGATGACCAGCCGGGCGGCGGCCAAGGCGATCGAGTCGGCCGAGACGAGCAGCCCCGCCGTACCGGCCGTCCCCCAGAGCACGGAGGCACCGATGACGGCGAAAGGTCCGTTCTTCATGCCTATCATTGTCAGACAGTTAGACAATATTGTCCAACTGCTGGTCGATGAGCTGCCCGGCCGGGGCGGCCAGCTCGCCCGCATAGTCGTCGAGCACGGCGAGCCCGTCGTGGATGCTGGACGTGGTCTTGCGCGGCAGCCCCAGCAGTACGTCACCCTCGACGGAGATCACCCCGTCGACGTGGAACTCGCCGTTGGCGGCGGAGATGGAGACGGCGAAGCTGAGCTCACGGCCGTCGGGGAGGGTGAACGCGGTCCCGGTACGTACGCCGGCGGGCGGAAAGAAATAGGAGAAGGGCTGGCTCCGGACGAACGGGTGCTGTAAATCGGCGAGAATCTCCGCCGCCCGGCTCAGTGCCGCCAGCAGGCCGGCCGCGGCCGAGCTCTCGCTGTCCACCCCCCGAGCCTAGATCAGCTCGCCCACCCATGACCAGGCGCGAGCTGTTCGGCACTCTCCGTCCCACATACCCAGCCGTCCGCAATGGGTGATGGCAGACAGTCAGTTGGCAGGTCAGTCCCGCAACAGGTCAGCGACCGTACCGCATCGGCGTTGGCGGGAGGTCAGTCGGTGGCGAGGCGGGCGTGGCGTTCGACGTCGTAGCGGCGGCCGTCATAGCGGAGCTTCTGGCGTTCGATGCCCTCCGGACGGAAGCCCGCCTTGGTGGCCACGCGGCATGAGGCCGGGTTGTTGATGCGGTGGCCCAGCTCCAGCCGGTAGAGGCCGCGCTCGCGGAAGGCCCAGCGAGTCAGCTCGACCACAGCCGCCGCCGCGACACCACGACCCCTGGCCTCGGGCACTGTCCAGTAGGAGACCCAGCCGTTGTCGTGGCCGTCGATGCCCGTCACCGCGACGTTGCCCACGACCTGGCCGGAGAGCGTGACGGCGAACGCGTGGCCCGCACCGGGCCAGGACGCGATCCAGCCCACCGCGTCCTGGAGTGAGACGATCGGCCACGACGCCTGACCGGCCATGTCCGGCGCCTGGAACGCGCGCAGCACGATAGGAGCGTCGTCCGCGCACCACTCGCGCAGCTCGATGTCCATATCTGTCACGGTGCCTGATCCTAACCGCGACTTCCAACTGTTTTACGCCCTATTGCCCGATTTTATGAGCAGCCTCGAAGGGGGCGACCAGTTCCTTGGGTGCCGTCAAGCACCATGCCTCGGCGACCAGCTCGAACAGCTCGTCAGCGTCGATCCGCTTCAGGTGCACCACCACCCACCCGAACCGGCCGGCGGTGAACTGGATCTCGAACACATCGGGCCGTTCGGCGACGAGCGCCATCTGCTCCTCGATCGTCGCCTTGAGCCCAACGGTCTCGGTCTCTTCCCACAGATAACCGAAGCCCTTGTCACGCACCTTGAGGCTGACCCAGGTGCCACCGTGATCGCCCAAGCGCGCCTCGGGCAACCGGTCCAGCAGCTTGAGGAACTCGTCGACGCTCACACCCATGCCGTCTTGTGTAGCAAATCGCGCCGACAGTTTGCGCCCGGTCCCGTCCTAGCCTCAGTTGTAGTAGCGGGCTTCGATCACGTTCCCGTCGAGGTCGGAGAAGTAGATCACGCCCGGCGCGATGCCCCTGGCGCCGAACGAGTTGGAGCCGGTGCCGGTGACCTCCACGCCGTTGCGGGTCAGCCTGGCTTCGAGCGCGTCGAAGTCGTCCCGGCCGAGCGCCAGGCAGAAGTGGTTGATGGGATGACCGGCGCTGCCGCTGACGCCGGTGCCCTCGTCGACGCGGTTCGCCGCGTTCTGGGGCATCAGGTCGATGATCGTGTCACCGGAGACCCGTACGCTGGGGAACGGCGCCTTGCCGTCCCTGAACTCCTCAGCACGTACCCCCGGCAGGCCGATGACCTGCTCGTAGAAGTCGAGCGCGCGAAGCTGGTCCGAGACCCAGCAGACGAGATGGTCCAGACGCACGTCCATACAGACCTCCGGTGTGGGGGATGTTAACCCCGTCCAATATGAGTTGCCCGCTATATCGCTGTCCACTTGTCGGTTTGTGAGAGAGCCGTTCGTCGGTGGGGTGAAAACGACGAGCAGAAGGAGTCATCTGGTGAAATATCTGCTGCTGATCTGCGCGGATCCGTCCATCGAGGTGAGCGCGGACGAGGGCGGGGCCGAAGAGTGGGTCGAGGAGATGGACCGGCGCCGGATCCGGCTGGAAGGACACGCGCTGCGGCCCGCTTCGGAAGGGCGGTCCGTACGCGTGCGCGATGGGCGCGTACTCGTCGGCGACGGGCCGTTCGTGGAGACGAAGGAGCAGGTCGGCGGCTTCGACATCCTCGAGTGCGCGAGCCTGGAGGAGGCGGTGGAAGTGGCGGCCAAGCATCCGGCGGCCAGGTTCGGGACCGTGGAAGTGCGGGCGTTCCAGGCCGATTACGCCGTGACGGGAGCCACCACGGAGGTCGTGGTCCGGGTCGACAACTCGCCTGAGGAGGTGTGGGAGCTGATCACGGACGTCTCGCGCATCGGCGAGTGGAGCCCGGAATGCACGGGCGCGACCTGGCTCGACGACGGGGACGGCCCCGCGGTCGGGAGGAGGTTCGAGGGGCGTAACCGGTTCCCCAACGGCCAGACGGGGGTTGTGACGTGCGAGGTCACGGAGGTGGAGCCGGGCAGGCGGTTCGCCTGGGCGGTGCTCGACGGTGAGGGGTGGCGGGCCTCGTTGTGGAGCTACGACCTGACCCCCGACTCCGGACAAACCATCATCAAGCACACGTTCGTCCACGCGTACGGGAACAGTGGGCTGCGTCAGGCCGTACTCAACAATCCGGGGGACGCGAGCGCCATCATCGAGGGGCGGCTGGCCCAGCTGCGGACGCACATGGCCGAGACCATCAGGGCGATGACCAAGACAGAAGCTGATTAACCGTCCAGAAACCCTTCAGTCTGTCCCTATACGCTCGACGGCATGGGACGACCGCCTCGCCATGACGTTGACCGATTGCTCGACGCGGCCGCCGAACTGGTGGCCGCGAGCGGCCCGAGCACCGTGACCGTGGCGGCGGTCGCCCGTGCCGCCCGCGCGCCGAGCGGCTCGATCTACCACCGCTTCCCCAGCCGCTCCTCCATGCTCGCCACCCTGTGGCTGCGCACGGTCGACCGCTTCCAGGACGGCTTCCTGTCCGCGCTCAACACCGAGCCCGCCGCGCGGGCCGCCCCCGCCGCCGCGCGCCACGTGGTCGCCTGGAGCCGGGCGCATCCGCACGAAGCTCACATCCTGCTGTACGGCCCGGCGGACTTCGACGAACCCAACTGGCCGTCGGAGGCCCGCGAACGTCTGGAACGCAGCGACCGCCGGGTCCGCAACGCCGTCCGCGCCCTGGCCGAACGGCTGGACAGGCGCGAGCCGCAGGAGGTCGAGCAGTTGTTCCTGGCCACGGTCGACCTGCCGTACGCCACGGTCCGCCGCCACCAGAGCTCGGGCCGCCCGATTCCCGCCTACGCGGAGGACCTCGTCACCAGCTGCGCCGCCACGCTTGTGGGGTAGCCGGGTCAGCCCTTGATCGCGGTGCCCTGGGCGGAGGTGAGGCGCCAGGAACCGTGGGAGTCGGTGGCGTACACGTGGGTGTAGCGGCTCCCGGCACTGAACGTGGCGCCTTCGGGGCTGGTGAAGTTCATGCCGGTACGTCCGACGACGATGCCCACCTCCCCATGGAAACGGACGATCGCCTCGCCGGGAAACGAGTCGATCCGCGGAAACCGGACGGAACCGGACGCCACCAGGTCGAGGATGACCTGCTTGGTGGCGACCGCCCCATCTTCGACCCCCACCAGGAGGAAGTCGTCCGCCAGCAACTCCGTCAGCCGGTCGAGGTCGTTGGCCACCAAGGCGTCGAAGAAGCTCTGGTCGTACTCGAGAAGAGTGTCGCGGTCCGTGCTCATGCGAGGCGTCCGTTCGTCGGCGGTCGGGGATCGACGATAAACGTTGACGCTGGTGACAAGGTCAAATGATGGCGGCACGCCCGCGGGTCTGGCGTTACGCGGGTCCGGGAATACGGAGACTGCCATGGCTGACATCGATGCCGCGATGAAGGGTTGGCGATCATGTCCGCTGCGATTCGTTCCAGAAGTGCGCCCCGTCTGGTGATCGGGCTCGTGGCCGCCGCGCTGACGCTGACAACGGTCGGCGCGGGTACGACTGCGGCTCGCGATACGTCTGTCACCGTGACCGAGCGGGAGTTCTCTCTCACGCTCTCGACGACCGACTTCAAGGCAGGGGCCTACACCTTCACGATCCACAATGCGGGGACCGCTTCGCATGGCCTGTCGATCAAGGGGCCCGGGGTCGACTCGACCTCCAGCATCGTCCCAGCCGGAAAGACGACGAAGCTCTCCGTCACGCTGAAGAAGGGAACGTACGACCTGTGGTGCCCGGTGGACAATCACCGCGCGATGGGAATGATGACGAAGATCAGCGTGAAATAGCAAGCCCCTAGCGGCGGTAGCGCAGGCCGTCCATCAGCAGGTCGAGCAGGCGGCCCGTCCGGTCGCGCTGCTCGTGCTCGCCAACGACCAGCGCCACGCCGCCCAGGCTGGCGAGCACGTCGTCCGGCTCGACGTCCGAACGCACGGTCCCCGCGGCGGCCCCGGCGGCCAGCAGCGACCCGATCGCGCCGACCATCCGGTCACGGCTCTCCGAGAACGGGTTGCCGCCGGACGCGATGACCGCGCGCAGCGCGTCGGCCATGCCGCGCTTGGTCGTCATGTAGTCGACGAAGCGATCCATCCAGGCGCGGGTCGCCTGGTCGGGCGGCATCGTACGCAGCAGGCTCGCCGCGGCCTCGCACAGCCTGGTGAGCTCGTTGCGGTACGCGGCCTCGACGAGCGCCTCGCGGGTGGGGAAATGCCGGTAAAGCGTACCGATGCCGACGCCCGCGTCCTTGGCGATCGCGTCGAGCGTCACCTCGGGGCCTTCATTCGAGAAGGCGCGTACGGCGGCGTCGAGCAGCCGATCGCGGTTGCGGCGCGCGTCGGCGCGCAGCGGTCGGGATCCGGCCTGCACGGTGACTCCTGTGGATTTTCGGGGGCGAGATTTGCCAAACGGAGGAGACTCCGAATACAGTCGGAGTTAATTGGAGGCTCCTCCGTTTCACATCTTACCGTTTGGGGCTCTCCTACCGCATCCCTGACAGGACTGGGAATCATGACTGCGAACACCCGCATCACCACCCCGTTCACCGCCCGATCCACCGCGGCCGAGGTGCTGGAAGGCGTCGATCTCAGCGGCCGGCGGGCCATCGTCACCGGCGGGGCGTCCGGCATCGGCGTCGAGACCGCCCGCGCGCTCGCCGCGGCGGGCGCGGAGGTGACCCTCGCCGTGCGTAACCTCGACGCGGGCGCCGCGACCGCCGCCGACATCACCGCGACCACCGGCAACAAGCAGATCTTCGTCGCCCCGCTGGACCTCGCCGACCGCGCCACGGTCACGTCGTTCGTGACCGCCTGGGAAGGCCCGCTGCACATGCTGGTCAACAACGCCGGCGTGATGGCCTGCCCCGAGGCGCACACCCCGGACGGCTGGGAGCTCCAGTTCGCCACGAACCATCTCGGCCACTTCGCCCTGGCCACCGGCCTGCACGCCGCGCTCGCGGCGGCCGACGGCGCCCGGGTGGTCTCGGTCAGCTCCACCGCGCACCTGCGCTCCCCGGTCGTCTTCGAGGACATCAACTTCCGTGAGCGCGCCTATGAGCCGTGGTCGGCGTACGGGCAGTCCAAGACGGCGAACGTGCTGTTCGCGGTGGAGGCGGCGCGGCGCTGGGCGGACGACGGGATCACCGTCAACGCGCTGATGCCGGGCGGCATCCGCACGAACCTCCAGCGGTACGTCTCCGACGAGGAGCTCGACCGGCTGCGCGCCGCCGCCGCTACCTCCGGCGCGGACGTCACGTGGAAGACGACGGAGCAGGGGGCGGCCACCTCGGTGCTCGCCGCCGCGTCGCCGCTGCTCGACGGCGTCACCGGCCGCTACTTCGAGGACTGCAACGAGGCGCTGCCGAACGACACGCACTCGGCCCGCCACGGAGTCGCCTCCTATGCCCTCGACCCGGCGGCCGCGGCGCGTCTGTGGGAGCTCTCCGTCAACGCCTGACCTGGATCCCGCCTGCTAAAGTATCTACTGGATCGATCGATCCCCGGCGCCGGTGAGTCTCCCCGCGCACTTCACTCCCCCACTGTTCCTGGTAGTCCGGTGCAGAGTCCCTTTTATGGATACCAAGGGATTTCCACGTCAATTCGCCCGTACCCAGCGGTTCTCGCTCGGGGTGCCCCGGGCCTTCACTCTGTCGCCCGATGGCCGTCGGGTCGTGTTCCTCCGGACTCGCGGGGGTGAGGATCGGGGCAGCTGTCTGTGGGTCGCCGACGAGACGGGTGAGCGGCTGGTCGTGGCGCCGGAGACGCTCGGCGCGGACGGGGCCGTTCCGGAGGCGGAGCGGATTCGGCGGGAACGGGCTCGGGAGCGGGCGACCGGGGTCGTCGCCTATGCGGCCGATGCCGCCGTACGTACCATCGCCTTCGCCGTTGACGGGCGGCTGTGGGCGGTGCACATCGACGGCGGCGAGGCGCGGCCCGTGCCCACCGCCGGGCCGGTGGTCGATCCCCGGCCCGACCCCACCGGGAGCCGGGTCGCCTACGTGACCGGTGGCGCGCTGCACGTCGTCGAACTGGCCGACGGGCGTGACCGGCGGCTGGCCGTACCCGAGCACCCGGAGGTGGTCTGGGGGCTGGCCGAGCATGTGGCGGCCGAATCAATGAACAGGACGCGCGGCTACTGGTGGTCGCCCGACGGCACCCGGCTGCTGGCCGCCAGGGTCGACAACCGTCCCGTACAGCGATGGTGGATCGCCGATCCCGCCAACCCGTCCCGGCCGCCGCGCGAGATCGCCTACCCGGCGGCCGGTACGGCCAACGCCGAGGTCACGCTGCACGTGCTCGATCTCGACGGCGGCTCCGTGGAGGTGTGCTGGGACCGGGCCGCGTACGAGTACGTGGCCACCGCCGGCTGGGACGCGCACGGCCCGCTGATCGGCGTGCAGAGCCGGGACCAGCGCACGCTGCTGGTGCTGGCCGCCGATCCGGACACGGGCCGGACGAAGCCGCTCCACGAGCAGCGCGATGCCGCCTGGGTCCAGCTCATCGCGGGCACTCCCGCACGGACGGCGTCCGGCGCGCTGGTGCACACCGCCGACCTGGACGGGACCCGGCGGCTGCTCGTGGACGGCCGTCCGGTCACCCCCGAAGGGCTGCAGATCCGCTCGGTCGTGGACGTCTCCGGCGAATCTATGCTCTTCACCGCGAATGACGAGCCCACCGAACAACACCTGTGGACGTATGACGCGGAGCGCGGTCCCGTACGGCTGAGCGACGGGCCAGGGCTGCACACCGGCCGGCGGGCGAGCGGCGCGCCGGCCGGTGTGGAGACGGGCGGCGCGCTGGTGCTCGCTTCCCATACCGAGGCCGGTCACTCGTTCCGCGTGGTGCGTGACGGGCGGCCCGACGTGGAGATCGCCTCGCTCCAGGCCGAGCCGCTGATCGTCCCGCGCGTCACGTGGTTGCGGGCGGGTGAGCGGGAGATCCGTACCGCGTTGCTGCTGCCCTCCTGGCACCGGCCGGGCTCCGGTCCGCTGCCGGTGCTGATGGCGCCGTACGCGGGACCGGCGATGCAGTTGGTGACCCGGGCCCGGCACTGGTGGCTGGCCGAGTCGCAGTGGTTCGCCGAGCACGGGTTCGCGGTGGTGACGGCGGACGGCCGTGGCACTCCGGGACGCGGTCCCGCCTGGGACAAGACCGTCCACGGCGACACGCTCACCGCGCCGCTCGAAGACCAGGTCGTGGCGCTGCGGGCGGCCGCCGAGCACTGCCCCGACCTCGACCTGGGCCGGGTGGGCATCCGCGGCTGGAGCTACGGTGGCACGCTCGCGGCGGCGGCCGTGTTGCGCATGCCGGAGGTGTTCCACGCCGCCGTCTCGGGGGCGGCGCCGAGCGACCAGCGGCTGTACGACACCCACTGGCGGGAGCGGTTCCTGGGCCACCCGGACAAGGAACCGGAGAACTACGAGCGCTCCTCGCCCATCGGCGACGCGGCCCGGCTGCGCCGCCCGTTGCTGCTGGTGCACGGCCTGGCGGACGACAACGTGGTGGCCGCGCACACCCTGCGGATGTCGGCGGCGCTGCTGGCGGCGGGCCGCCCGCACCAGGTGCTCCCGCTGTCGGGGGCCACGCACATGCCGACCGCCGAGGCGGCTGTGGAGGGGCTGCTGCGGCACCAGCTGGAGTTCCTGCGTACGGCGTTGAACGTCTCTTCCGCCTGACCGCACGACCTGCGGCCGGGTCCGAAGCCCGGCCGCGGGCCCGCCACCAGTGACGTGACAGCGGGACAACAGCGACCTACCAGCGGGCGGGGCCATCGTCGGAGGACGACTTCCTCCGAAAGGACAGCTCATGACATCGACCGACAGCATCCGGATGGGCGTGGTCCGCAGCATCCAGTACGGCCTGGTCGCCAAGCCCGACACGTTCGCCCCGCAGGCCCGCGACCTCGGCGCCGGACTGCTGCGCGTGTTCTTCTACTGGTCCCAGCTCGAACCCGAACCGGGCCAGTACGACTGGAGCGCGGTGGACGCGGTCCTGGACCAGGTCGACAACGACACCGAGCTGTGGTTCATGCTCTGCGCGGCCTCACCCTGGGGCTCGACCAGATCGACCGACCTGCTCCCCGGCTCACCGCCCGCCGACCCCGCCGCGTACGAGGCGATGCTGCGCGCCCTGGTGACGCACTGCG
The DNA here is from genome assembly GCF_043197735.1 of Nonomuraea sp. NPDC049028. Lineage (NCBI taxonomy): Bacteria > Bacillati > Actinomycetota > Actinomycetes > Streptosporangiales > Streptosporangiaceae > Nonomuraea > Nonomuraea sp. NPDC049028. The sequence goes on along the minus strand of NZ_JBICTR010000007.1, from coordinate 519,676 downwards.
CGGGCCGCGTGCGCTATTGGCAGTGCGAGAACGAGCCGTGCATCCCGCTGTTCTGGGGCGGCACCGCCACCGAATATCTCGACCTGCTGGCCCTCTTCCACCGGGCGGTCAAGAGCGCCGACCCACGGGCCGACGTCGTGCTCGGCGGCTGCCCGCCCGGCGTCTTCCCCGCCCCCGAGACCCCCGACGAGGAGCGGGACTTCTTCCTGCGGCTCGTCGCCGAGGGCGCTTACGACGTCTTCGACATCCATCTGTACGGCGACCCGTACCTGATTCCCGACACCATCGACGACATCCGCACCGTGATGCGCTCGTACGGCCCCGAGAAGCCCATCCTGGCCGGCGAGTACAACGGCCCCCTCCTCCTCCAATATCCGGAGGTGATGGAGCACCTGGCCGACGTCATGAACTCCGGCGCCATGACCCCTTGGCACACGTTCACGACCGAGGACTTCAGGTCAGGCCGGGTGTCGGCCGCGCCCGCCCGTGAGGCGATGGAGCGGCTGTACGCGCGGATGAGCGAACTGCCGCCCACCCTGCAGATGTTCATGACGGGCTGCCCGCCGGAGCTGGAGGCCGAGCGGCATCGGATCAACGCGCGGGACCTCGTGGTGCGCAACCTCCTGGCGATGTCCTGCGGCGTGCGGCGCACGGTCTGCTGGCAGCTCGGCCCCGACCCGTACGAGCCCGCGGACCATCTCGAGTTGCTGCAGTTGATGTTCTCGAAGTTCGTGCTGCTGGAGTCCGACGGCGAGACGCTCGGTGCCCGTCATCCGAGCGCGGACGCCTTCGCCGAGCTGGCCGCACGCCTCGACGGAGCGGAGAGCGTCCGGCGGGTCGACGTGCCGGACGCCTATCTGTTCGAGGTGACCCGGCCCGGCCGCCCATCGCTTTACGTGACCTGGGTACGCGGTGCGGAACAGGACATCGAATGGCGAACCGCCCCTCACGGAAGCAGCAGCCCCCAGTAGAGGGCCCACGGGAGGAACACCGCCCCACCGGCGAGCAGGAGTCCGAGCCGTACCCTCTCTCCTCTCGCCACAGTGGCGCGGGCCCGGCGCCAGGCCAGCGCCGTACGGACGGTGGCGACCACGCAGGCCACCGCGAGAAGCTGCAGCACCAGCCAGATCACCGGGTGACCCGCGACCATGGGCCCGGGAGCGGCCAGCTTGCCACCGGTCATGACCACGTAGAACAGGTAGGAGAACGCCCCGAGCACCACCCCGAACCCGCCCGCGCTCACCAGCCGGGCGGCCCTGGAGACCGGCGCCTGGGAAGCCCGGCGAAGCCGCCGCACCAGCGCGACCACCGGATAGGCGCCGAACCCGACCAGGAATACCAGCAAGGCCACGACCTGCATAAAGGCCGACTCCCACCAGGCCGGAGGATCCATCGGAATGGTCAGCGACGCCTGCGTGGGGGCTGGTCCATTCGTCTGAGCTGTGGGCAGCTTGCCGCCGGTCACGTCCTTTATCCAGGAGCCGACCAGATCGGCGTAGCCGGGGGCGAGCTCCTTCAGCCGGGTGACGCCGCCGTCAGGGGTCTGGTGGGCGGCATGATCGGCATCGGGGAAGAACTGGAAGGTGTAGTGCCGATTCCCGCCCGCTTCGAGCGCCCTGGCGAACACCGGCGGGGTCTCCTTGGGCGGGGTCAGCAGGTCGTTCGTGCCCCAGATGCCGAGGACGGGCTGGCCTACCTTGGCGATGGTCGGCGCGGGATCGTAGTAGGGCTCGGGAAACATGCCGCCGTCGGCGATCACCGTGTACAGCTTGGGCTCGGCCCGCTCGACGAGCGACCCCGACACCCCCGCCTTCCGCAGCCCGGCCGCCACCGCCCAGGTCTGCTGCCGCAACGGCGCCAGCCCGTTGGCGCCCACGAGCACGATGAAGGCGACCTCCTTCGAGCGAGAGGCCGCGATCGGCACCACCCAGCCGCCCTCGCTGAGCCCCCACAGCCCGACTTTCGCCGGATCCACACCCGGCCGCGTACGCAGCGCGGCCACGGCGCCGAGCGCGTCGTCGGCCAACTGCGAGTAGGACCGGGTGAAGAGCGAGTAGCCCTCGGACCGCTTGTCGTAGATCAGCACGGACAGCCCCCGGCGGGCGAACTCGACCGCCTCACCCAGGAGCTGCTTGCGGGGCGTTCCGGTGCCCGCGCCGTGCACCAGCACGATCCCCGGCCGGTCGGCCTTCGCCCCAGCCGGGGTCAGCACCGTGCCGTGCAAGGCGAGCCCGCCGCCACCCCGGAAGCTCACCTCGGCCGCGCTCAGATCAGGGGGTACGGCGAGCGGGGATGGTTCGGCCACCGCGACAGCCGGCGGGACGAGCAGGCACAGGGCCATGGCCGCTGCCGCCGCTCCAGCAAGAATCCGTCTCATATGCCGAATCTACTCTGCAGAGACATCTCGGCAAAGGTTTCTCTGCAGATATCGTTCGGCAGGAGGATAGGCTGCTCCTCATGAAGGATGACGAGGCGTTCACGCTCGACGACCCGGCGAGGCTCAAGGCCCTCGCCCATCCGATGCGCCGGCTCATGCTGCGCCACCTCAACGTGCACGGCCCCGCCACCTCGACCACCCTCGGCGAGCTCCTCGACGCCAAGACCGGCACGACCAGCTACCACCTGCGCCAGCTGGAGAAGTACGGCTTCATCGAGGAGATCCCCGAACGCTCGACCGGCCGGGAGCGCTGGTGGCGCCGCGCCCCCGACGCCCCGAGGGACATGCGCGTGCCCACTTCGGACCAACTCGCCCCCGAGGACCGCCCGGTGCTGGCCGAATTCCACCGGATCGGCATGGACGAGGACCGCGTGCTCTTCGAACGCTTCCCCGCCGCCTACCAACGCGACCCGGACTGGGCGAAGGCATCACGCGGCCTGGGCCGAATGACGAAGCAGGAATTCGCCGAGTTCTACGAGGAGTACATAGCCCTGCTCCTGAGGTACAGCCACCGCGCCGAGGACGCACCCCCAGACGCCCGCCCTCTGTACATCCGCCTCTTCGCCCTCCCCGCAGACGAGGATTGACCAAGCCCTCGCCAAGACAACTCACCTGCGGGCACGACGTCGCGACATGTGCTTGTCGTACCTGGGGCTGATCCGGAGTGGCACCGGCTCTCGTACCATGACCCTGTGCGCGGTCTCATTCGTTCGGTGTGGGACGAGCCCCGCCCTCCCAACCCCGCGCCGCGGGGGTGGCGGGACTGGGCGCTGGTAGGGGTGTTGGTGGCGGTCGCGGTGCTCGAAGGAGTGCTGCGGCCGGATCTTCCGTGGCGGGCCCTCTCGGTGATCGTCACTGTCGGGCTGGCGACGACGTTGTTGTGGCGCCGCAGCAGACCGTTGCTGACGATCGTGATCGCTTTCGGTGCCATGACCCCGGTCCCCTTACTGACGGGCGGCTACTCGCCAGAGACGTACACCATGGCGTTTCTGCTGTTGCTGGCCTACTCGTTGTTCCGGTGGGGGTCCGGACGCGAGGCGGTGATCGGGTCGACGATCATCCTGGTCAAGATCTGCTTCTCGATGGTCTCCGACTACCCCGGTCCCAGCGATGCCGTCGGCGGGGTCACCGTGGTGTTCCTGGTCGGCGCCCTGGGCGTGGCCTTCCGCTATCGGGCCAAGGCCAGGATGCGCGAGCTCGACCAGGTCAAGCTGCTCGAACGCGAACAGCTGGCCCGCGACCTGCACGACACCATCGCTCATCACGTCTCGGCGATGGCCATCCGCGCGCAGGCCGGCCTGGCCACCTCGGCGTCGCGGCCGAGCGCCGCGACCGAGGCGCTGCAGGTGATCGAGGCGGAGGCGGCGCGCGCCTTGGCCGAGATGAGCGCCATGGTGCGCGTCTTACGCCGCGACCAGCCGGCCGGCCTGGCGCCCGGGCGGCGCGTCGCCGATCTCCGACAGCTCGCCGGCCAAGGCGGCTCCGGTCCCTCCGTTGACGTGGAGATCTCGGGCGATGTCGACGATCTGCCCCCCTCGGTCGGTGCCGCGATCTACCGCCTGGCCCAGGAGTCGGTCACCAACGCCCGGCGCCACGCGCGTCACGCCACCCGCATCCAGGTCCGCCTGACCGCCGACGACACCTCGGTGCACCTGCGCGTCAGCGACGACGGCGACGGCAGCCTCATCCGCCCGGCCGCGTCGCCGGGTTACGGACTCATCGGCATGATCGAACGCGCCGACCTGCTCGGCGGCACCTGCGTCGCCGGCCCGAACCCCGATCGGGGCTGGAGCGTGACCGCCGTACTCCCTCGAACCGGATCGGCCCCATGAGCATCCGCGTGATCGTCGCCGACGACCAGGAGATCGTCCGCACCGGCCTCATGATGATCCTCGACGCCCAGCCGGACATCGAGGTCATCGGCCAGGCCGCCGACGGGCGGCGAGCCGTCGAGCTCGCCCGGCGCCTACGCCCTGACGTGTGCTTGTTCGACATCCGCATGCCCGTCCTTGACGGCATCGAAGCCACCCGGTCCCTGGCCGGCCCGACCGTCGAGGACCCCCTGGCGGTCGTCGTCATCACCACGTTCGACCTGGACGAGTACGTCTACGCCGCCCTGAGAGCCGGTGCCCGGGGTTTTCTGCTCAAGAACGCCGGCGCCGACCTGCTCTCCCAGGCCGTTCACGCCGCCGCCAACGGCGACGCGCTCATCGCCCCGAGCATCACCGCACGACTGCTCGGAGCCTTCACCCGCGCCGGGCCCGCCGCACCACCGGTCCACCCCATCGAGGCGCTCACCGAGCGAGAAGAACAGATCCTGACCACCGTGGCACGTGGCCGGACCAACAGCGAGATCGCCGACCAGCTGCATATTTCCCTCAGCACCGTCAAATCCCACATCGCTAGCCTGATGGCCAAACTCGGCGCCCGCAATCGCGTCGAGATCGCCATGTGGGCGTATGAGACCAACCGCATCAAGAACTAACTCGGCGTGGATCGGCCGGTCGCCTACGGATGATCCATTCGGCCACGGCGACGTTGATCACCCACCCAGCGCCCATGAGCAGCCCTCTGGGCAGCTCGCCAGGTGTGCCGAAGAACAGGAACCACGGCAAGTGGGTCAGCACCTGCGTCCCCGCGCCCAGGGCGATCGCATACCCGCGTATCATCCAGGCGCGGTGCCGGGCGAAGTCCCGCCGCCGGATCGCGGCGAGGCCGAGGCTGAGGCACAGGAACATGGCCGTGCCGAACACGAGCCGGAAGCCGGTGACGAGATCGCCATCCCCCGCAGGGCGGGGATAGAACAGGGTCATCCACAGGCCCGTCAGCGCTACGACGAATCCGCATGGCACCAGCACCCGCCCGGCGACGCGATGCCATCCCGGCCTCCGGCGGCGGAACCCGGAGGCGAACTGGAAAGCCCCCAGAAGGCTGTACACACTGACGCTGATGATGTGCAGCACCACGGGCAGGGGCATCGCGAAGAACCGAGCGTTCTCCGATGTGATCGCCGCACCGCCGGCCAACTGGGTCAGGCGGAAGGCACCGGCGGCTATGGGAATGGCGCTGAGCAAGATCAGCCCGGCGGGCACGAGCCATCCTGCCCGCCTGGCTCTGCGCCGATCATCCGTCGGCCTGCTGCCTTGAGAGGATTGCCGGAACGGGGGGCGTACCGTCGTGATCTCGTCGCTCATAACCCCGATTGTGCGGACTGAGGCGGTGGCGGCTCATCGATAGAACGGCCCGTTCTGAGCTGGCCGATCGTCCGGAAATCAGGCGTACTTTCGGCTGATTGGCGGGCCCGGGGTGCGGCACGTGTCCGCGCCGCACCCCCAAGCGCCTGCCCCCGCAGGCTAGGCGCGGCCCCCGTCCTTGATGGACACGATCGAAGCGGTCTGGAACCTCTTGTGGCCCTTCCCATCGGACTTGACCACCGCTGTGTAGTTCTTGTATGTCCAGCCGAGGCTGTACTTGATCTTCAACTTGCGCTTGTTGCCGCACCGGTTGTGCCAGTACACCGTCACGGAGGTGTTGCCGTCTCCCCAGGACCAGGCGAAGCAGCCACTGACACCGCGATGGACGTCCGCCGCAGCCGGAGCGGCGCCAAGGCCGACGCCGAGTCCGGCGACGACGACGGATGAGGCGGCGACGACGGCGACTCGGGTACGCAGGCTCGCCATACGAGAACTGGTGGACATGAGAAATCTCCTCCTCTGGAGTGATGCGGTCACTTCGCTGAGGCGAGGCAGCTGAGGACGACGCGCTTAGGAGAGATGCGCTTGGGGGGCGCCGGTGCCGCGCGGGTGTGTTCGCCGAGGAACCTCCGCCACGATGCCATCAGGGGGACGGGGCCAGCCAGCGATCTTTGTCCAAGGCTGCTCCACGGGGCCGACGCTGGACATTGGACAAATCACGCCCGGACGTCGACCTGCGGTGATCTGAACTGATCGTTGACTTGTCGCGTCAGATAATTTGGGAGGGCACTGCCAGATGCGGAGGAATCGGCAGTGTCACGAGTGAACGGAGGGAAGAGTGAACGGGGGGAAGTGGGGCCGGGGTGCAGGCTCAGGATCGTAAGCGTCGAGGACGGCAGCCGATACGTCCTGATCCGGATTCGGGTGCGGTGGGCGCCTTCGCCGACCGGCTCCTGAAGCTGAAAGAGGAAGCCGGCGATCCCTCGTACGCCGAGATGTCCGCTCGGCTCGGCGCGGCGGCCTCGAAGTCGTCGCTGGCCAGCGCGGCCCAGGGGCGGAAGTTGCCGAGTTGGGAGACCGCGTGGGAGTTCGTCCGGGTCCTCGCGGTTGATCGACTGGGGCGTGATCCCGAGGAGACCGAACGGGAGTGGCGGGAGCTCTGGGAGCGCGCGAAGGCGGTCCCTTCGCCTGACGACACCGACACCGACACCGTCGACGGAGCGGCGGCCCCCATGGCGCACGACGACACAGCGGAGGCCGGCACGGCGCACGACGACGGAGCGACGGTCGGCACGGCGGACGACGACGGAGCAATGGCTGGCACAGCGCACAACGACGAGCCCGCGCCAGCGCCGCCGACCACCGCAGCCGAAGCCGTCAAAGCTCCGGCGCCGTCCGCGCGGCGGAACCGCGTCCTCGTCAGTGCCATGATCGCGGCTGCGATCATCTTGGTCGGCCTGACCGGCTTCTACCTGGCGACGACCACGGGCCAGGATGATCCCCCGGCGCGCACGCCCGCGAAGGATGACTCCGCATTCGTGGGTGACATCACGTACCCGGACGGCTCGGAAGTGCGGCCGGGCTCGTCGTTCAAGAAGGTATGGCGGATCCGCAACATCGGGACCACGTCCTGGGCGGGCAGGCGTCTGGCTCGTATCAACACCGGGCCCTGCCGATCCCCCGAAACGGTGCCCATCCCGCCGACCGCACCGGGCCAAACCGCGGACATCTCGGTACAGGTCCGCGCTCCGGACAAACCCGGCAACTGCCGCATCTACTGGAAGATGACCGATGCGCAGGGCCAGGAGCTGTTCCCGGACAAGCGGCCGGTGTTCCTGGACGTTCGGGTGAGCGCGCCCTGACCGACCTGCCGGTAAGGCGCTCTCAGCCGTCGACCGGCTGCCACTCGACCGGACGGTCGATACTCATCACACTCGGGGTGCGCGCTCTGACGTGGAACACGGTTTCGAGGCCGCTGCCCCATGGCGGCGCCGGTGAGGAGAGACGCATGCCAAGCCGCCACATCCATCTCGTCGGCAGCTATCCGGCAGCCGACACGCGCCAGGCCATGACGATCGTGGCGGACGTGGCGGGCCCGTATCTACGGGCGTTGGCGGACGGGGAGGTCGGTGCCCGCCGCAACTGGATCACGCACATCATCGACGGCCTCCGCGAGCATCCGGACATCGAACTGCGGACCGACGGCAACTGGTCCGGCTACGACAACCGCCCTGTCTTCAGGGTGAAGCGCGGACACCGGCTCACCTCCGGCTCTATGCGCCTCGGCCACGCGGCCGCCGCTGGGGAAGGCTACGAGGTGTTCAAGGAGATCCGCGCGTCACACCGTCTTGACGGTGTGTCGTTCCAGGTCGGGATCCCCGGCGACCTGGACCTCGCGCTCTTCGCCTTCGGCCCGGCGAGGGCGTTCACCCGCCGCCGGCCTTTCCGGGAGGCGCTCGCCCGTGAGATCCGGGAGATCACCGGGTGGGGCGGCCACGACGTACTGTTCCAGCTTGAGGTGCCCGTGGAGCTGGTCATGGTGGCGGGCGTTCCGAAGCCGCTGCGGACGGCGACCGCGCGCTCGCTGGTCCACGGCATGGTGAAGCAGGTCGCTACCGCGCCGCCTAACGCTCGCTTCGGCGTCCACCTGTGCGTCGGCGACCTCAACAACAAGGCGCTGAAGCGATTACCCACCGTGACGCCGGTGGTGTCCATACTCAACGCGCTTCTACGGGCCTGGCCGCAAGGCCGCCCGCTGGAGTACGTCCACGTCCCGCTCGCGGCGGGCGACCAGCCGCCGCCGCTGGAACCTGGCTTCTACCAAGATCTGGAATCCCTCGCCGCGTTGCCTCCGGACACCAGGTTCGCCGCCGGCCTCGTCCACGAGGCTCAGGAAGTGGACGACCAGCGGAAGATCCTCCGCATGGTGGAGAGCATCCTGTCTCGTACGGTGGACGTCTCCCCCGCCTGTGGCCTGGGCAGACGTTCGCCGCAGGATGCCCGGCGCGTCCTGGAAAGGGCGGTCGCACTGGCCGAATCATGATTCCGTGGTGGAAGGGATGCCCCGCCTTCCGCATCGCCGCCCCCGAACCGGCACTTTCCGACTTTTCCGGTGGCTGGATGAACCTACGAGCCCCGCGCCGCCGTACCCCTTTCTGAGCGGGCCGGTTCATCCCACGGCCCGCACCTCCCCCCGCACCCGATAACTGCCCGATCGAGTGTCCCGACCGAGGTGTCGACTCCGTCCACGGATGCCCCAACCGGCGGCATCCCACGCGGCCCACATCCCATGCCGCACAGACGAGTCGACGCCGACCGAGGGACACCGGCATCGGGCGATCGGGGGCGGGGGTTCACGCGCTAGCCCTGCGGCTGAGCCACCGGCGTTGTGGGCCGAGAGCGGATCTTCGCCAGTGCCCGGGTGAGGTCCCGCGAGGACAGGTAGAGCTTGAACATGATCGCGGCCTCGAAGACCAGTAGGAGGGCCGCCGTGCCGACGGTCACCGGCACGATCCACCCGGTGAGCGGGCCGACGATGAACACCGCCATCTGGAACTCGATGCCGCTGATCAGATGAGCTCGGACGCGGTGGTCGCGCAGCCAGTCGCGGATGCGGATGTACCAGGCGAAGTGCGCGCGGAAGTTCTGCTGCAGGTCGACCGAGTCGGCGGAGCGGATCTCTCCCGATTCGAGACCCGTCTCCTCCAGGTCCGGACTCTCCAAGCGGACGGCCGGGACGCCGGTGACCTGCTCGATCGCGTCGTCCAGTTTGCGGCGCATCTGGCGGCGTACCTTCGCGATCTGGAGCGCGTCAACGTACCGGAGCATGTCGAGGAAGACGACGAGCATGCCGAGGACGAGGTAGAACTCCTCGCCGGTGCTCTCGAAGCGCCCCCACATGAGCGCCAGGGCGCAGGTGAGCACCCGGATGCGGTCGAAGACGTAGTCGAGCCAGCCGCCCAGCACGGTGCCGGTGCCCTTGAGCCGGGCGATCTTGCCGTCCACGCAGTCCAGCACGAAGCTCAGGTGATACAGGACGGCGCCGGCGGCCAGCCATGCCCAACCGTCGGCCATCAGGAAGCAGCCCGCCGAGCCGAGCCCGAGTAAGAAGGCGCCCCAGGTGATCTGGTTCGGCGTGATGGCGGTACGGTTCGCCAGGCCGACCACCAGACGACCGGCGAGCGGATCGACCAGGAACACCGTCCACCAGGCGTCCCGCGCCTTGTAGGTCAGCGTGCGCACGTCGTCCAAAGTGAAGGTTGTCACTGTGCGGGCCCTTCGTCTGTCCATCCGATTTGCTGATATGCGATGAAAGAGCCAATTTCGACGTCCCGGCCGTCGGCCACCCGGCTGACGCTCCTCGTCTCCGTGGCCAGCGGCAGCCCGCTCTCCGCGTCGATGACGAGCCGTTCGTCGCTGAGGCGGCCGTCCCTCATCACCTGGTAGCTCAGGGCCTGACCGGCCCGGCCGAGCGGGTCGGTGACCGCGCCCTCCGGCTTCATGCCGGGCATCGAGGCCAGGATCTGGTACGCCGAGGCGCGCACCTCGGGCGAGACCGGCAGCCCGGTGATGATCTCCAGGCAGCTCTCGCGCAGCTCGGCCTCCATCTCGCGCCCGACATACGCGCCGTTCTCCCGGGCGATGTGGGTCACGAGGAAGGCGCGCAGCGCCGTGGGGTCGCTCGGGATCGTACTCAGGGCCGTCCAGCTGACCAGTTGCTTGGTCAGGATGCCGTCCGCGTTCCGCCACCCGACGCGGTGCGGTCCGCCCTGCGGCGGACCGGGCGCCGCCTCCACCAATGCCTGGGGGGAGACGCGGCCCAGACCGGTCACGTCCGCCGGGTATTGCCAGCGGCTCGGCGACCCGGCGGTTCGCCACGCGGCCTCGTCCTGGGGTGTCGCCGGTCGCGCGCCGAGGTACCGGCCGGTCCAGCGATCCTGCGCGCTGTTCTTCCTGGTGAGCCAGGTCTGACGGGTGGACTGGCGCTTGACGACGTACCGGCGATCGGGAGAGAGGATCAGCTGCCCGGTCACGACGCTGGTGCGCCAGTAGGCGCCGTCGGAGGGTGCCGTGGCCATCGCGATCGCGGCGGCGAGCAGGATCTGCCTGGCGGTCGGCGGAGCGGAGGCGGACACGGCGGGAACGGGCGAGAGGTCGATCAGCGAGTTCGAAGGCACGGCCACGGCGAGCGCCAGCGCGACCGCCGACGCCGCCCCGATCAACCCGTTACGGACCGGCGCCCACCACCGCGACCGTCCTGCTCTTCGCGTAGTTCGAACCGGTAGGCGTTGCGGAGCTTCCGGTACGCGCTGAGGGGCTTGAGGTGGCGCGGCCAGCGCCGCCTGCAGCCTGGCCCGGCCCGAGTCGACGACCTCGGAGGAAGGCCCGGGCATCGAAAGGAGATCGCGTACGGCGGCCAGCTCATCCGGGCGGTCGTTCAGCTCATCCATCGAACCCTCCGATCATCGGATTGACGCCGCCCAGGGCTCTGCGGAGCTTCTTACGCACCCGGTTGAGCCGAGAGCCGACGGTCCCGAACGGAATGTCGAGCGTCTGCGCGACCTCCTCATAGGTGAGGTCAGCGAGCGCGACGAGGAGGAGCACGTCGCGGTCACCGGCGGAGAGACGTCCAAGCGCCGTCGCGAGCCGCCCCTGTGCGTTCGCGGCGGCCACTCTCGCCGTCACCCTGTCCTCGTGCCCGTCGTCTGCCACTTCGCCGGCAGGTGCCCGCTGAAAAGCCTCCAGCCTGCGCGTTTCGCTCCTTCGATGCTGAGCGAGCAGGTTGGTGGCGATCCCGTACAGCCAAGGCCGTACGGCACCGCGAGCGGAGTCGAACGTCTGCCGTTTCCTGAACGCCACCAGGAACGTCTCGGCGGCCAGATCATCCGCGATCTGAGTGCCGAGCCGTCCGGAGACGTACCGGTGTATCTCTTCGAAGTAGCGGTCGTAGAGCACGGCGAACGCTTCCGGGTGGTGCCATGACCGCTCGATGAGCGCGGCGTCATCGTCTGTCACGGGCACGTCCGGGGGAGCGGCCATTCGCATGGTGTCCCTTCTGTGGGGTACACCTCTATTCCGCCGAAGCCCCGCCTCCTCTTCACACTTCTTTCAAAATCAACACGAAGTTTCCCGAAATATCCCCTGGCGTCCCTTAAATGCCTGTACGGCGGGCGCCCCGCTCCGCAGCTCGGACTTTTACCCGCGCTTGCCGATCGAGCGGTAGGCCGGGCGACAGCGCGGTCCTATGGTCGCGTCCATGGCCTCTCCTGAAGAGAACGAGCGGGAGCTGATCCTGCGGGTGGCGACCAGGCTGTTCGCCGCGCTCGGCCACGACGGCGTCTCCATCGGTCAAATCGGTGAGGCCGCCGGGCTGACCACGGCCGCCATCACCCCGCTTTTCCCCACCAAACGCCACCTCTATCTGGCGGTCATGGAGCGCGCTCAGCAGCTCCTCTCGGCCGTCATCTACAAGAGAGCCGGCGAGCTGAAGGCCGCCGCACCCGAGGAGCGGCCGGCCGCCCTCCACCGGTTCATCGACGGTTACATCGACCTGTGCGTCGAGCATCCCGAGGTTCCCGCGCTGTGGATGCACCGATGGCTCTCCGACGCCAGCGACATCGAAGAGCTGGAGTCACTCTCCGCTCAGCCGCTGGCCCAGTACGCCGTCGACAGCATCACCGCCCTGGCGGCGCCCGTGCACGCCGACGCGCAGCTCACCATGTACACGATGGTCTGGTGCATCCAGGGGTTCTCAGTGAGCGGGATCCTCGACACGACAGGACAACGCCGCCACCCCGACGACCCCGACGCACTGCGGCGCTTCCGCGCTCACATGCACCAGCTGCTCGACCGCCTTCTCGACCTCACGCCTTCCGCCGAGTCACCGTCCGACAGCTGATCCGGCCGAAGCTCATTAGGCTGACCGTGTGACACCGAAGGCCGCCGGACAGGGGACAGCGTTGCGCGCGGACGCCGCGCGCAATCGCGCACGGGTGCTGCGAGTCGCCCGCGAGCAACTGGCCGCAGGTGACGACTCACTTCAGCTCAACACCATCGCCCGGCTCGCGGGGGTGGGCGTCGGGACCGTGTACCGGCATTTCCCCAACCGGCACGCGCTGCTGGAGGCGCTGTCGGCCGAACGCTTCCAGCAACTCGTCACCGAAGCGCAGAACGCGGCGGCCGACGAGGATGTCCTCGCAGGCCTGCACCGCTTGCTGCGGTTCACTCTTGGACGCGCGCTGGACGACGCCGGGTTCGCGGCCGTGCTCGAATCCGCCGGCGACGCCGGAGCACAGACCTCGGAGATGAAGATCGAGCTTGACCGGGCCCTTGAGGAACTGCTCGATCGCGCCCGCGCCGCCGGCGCCGTCCGGCATGGCCTGGCGGCGGACGACATCCGCCGCCTGCTCTGCGGCGTCCAGCACGCGGTCCGCTCCGGTGACGGCGACCCCAAGTACGCCGAGCTCTACCTCGACGTCCTCCTCCAGGGCCTGCGCCCGTCACGCTGACGGCCCGTTCCCCTCCCCTAATCGGATAACTATCCGTTTGTGCTACGGTACGCGAAGAGAACCGGATAGCTATCCGATTAGGCGATGAGGGGTGGGACCGTGGACCGACGGGCGGTAGTGACGGCGGGGACCGGCGGAATCGGCTTGGAAACCGCGATCGGGCTGGCGGCGGCCGGTTACACGGTCACGATGGTCGGCCGGAGCGCCGAGCGCGGCGCCCAAGCGATCAAGCGAATCGGCGCCGCGGCGCCCGGAGCGGAGGCGAGGTTCGTGGCGGCCGACCTCGCATCGCTCGACGCCGTACGAGCGCTCGCCGCCCGACTGGCGGCGGAGGGACCGCTGAGCGTTCTGATCAACAACGTCGGGGCGATGTTCGCCGACCGGCAGCAGACGACGGACCGGATCGAAGCGACGTTCGCCGTCAACCACCTCTCCCCCTACCTGCTGACCGAGCTGCTGCTGGCACCACTCCAGGCCGGCGGGCCGAGCCGAATCGTGAACGTCACCTCCGGCTCGATCAGGGTCGCCAAGCGCACCTTCGCGGCGGTCGAGCCGCCTGGCGGCTACTACGGCTTTCACTGGTACGGCCGGGCGAAGCTCGCCAACCTCGCGTACACGCTGGATCTGGCCGAGCGACTGCGAGGCACGGGCGTCTCGGTCTTCGCGGCCGACCCCGGCGGCGCCGCCACCGACATGACCGACGGCACCATGAGCTCACCCAAGATCGTCTCGCCGGGCCTGCGCCTGCTCTGGCCGCTGGTCCGCCGCACCTTCGAACGCGCCACCTCCGGCCCCGCGTCCGTGGCGGCCCGGCCATCGATCCTCGCCGCGACCGACGCCTCACTAGACGGGCAGACAGGCCTGGTGATCGGACCCGACACCCGACCCGTCGCCCCCTTCCGCGCCAGCCGCGACCCCCGGACAGTCCAGGCCGTCCTCAGACTCAGCCGGCAACTGGCTCCCCTCACCTGAGCTTCGCGACCTTGCCCCTCCGCCGAACTCGTCTGGCAAAGGACGTCCTGCCAGACTGCGGGCGCCGGCTATCCGTCGCCCGCGCGCAGCACCTCGCTCAGCCGCCGACGGCGCCGCAGCGCCGACTCGATGGGCACCACGACGGCGACCGCCACCAGCAACGCCATGGCCACCAGGCCGAGCCGCCACCACGGCAACACCAGGGCCGGGTCGGCAGCCTGCCCCGTGAGCAGCCGCAGCGCGAGCGAGCCGAGCATCAGGCGGGCGAGCAGCACCCCGAGCAGTGGACCGGCCACGGCGGCGACCATAACCGGCGGCAGCAACTCCCCCGCGGCGATCCACCGGGCGTCCCGTGGCCGCAGACCGAGGGTGCGCAGCCGGGTCAGGGTCTGCCATCGCTCCGGCGCGCTCGCGGAAGCGCCGAGAGCCAGACCCAGCAGCCCCAGGGCCAGCAGGGTCGCGGCCGAGACCCACGCCAACGCCAGCAGCCCTGACGTCAGCGGCGCCGCGCGGCGGGCGCGCAGCACGTCCTCGCGCAGCACGGTGTCCGCGTCGACGCCGCTCGCGGCGACCGCCCGCGCCGCTCCCGGGCCGGTCACCCACACCGTGTTCGGTACGGAGGGCATGCCCGCGGCCTGGAGGGTAGCGGCGTCCACGAGGACGACGTCACCGGCGTCGCCGATGGCGGGTGCCGTACCGACGGCGGTGAGCCGGATGGCCGGAGCACCGTCCCGGAGCAATTCCAGCCGCATGCCTGGCCGCAGACCGCCGTCGCCGGAGCGCACCAGGGCGGGCACGTCCCCGTGACCGGTCGCCCCGAGCCGGGCGAGCGCCGGCGCGTCCGGCAGCGGGGTGGCGGCGAGCAGCCGCCGGAACGCGGAGGCGTCCACGATCACCAGACGCGGAGCGACGACCAGTGAGTCGGCGACGACCCGCGCCCGGTCGGTGACCTGCGCGGCGACGGCCTGCCGGACTCCCGGAGCGGCGGCGATGCGCCGGGACAGGGCGGGCGTGGAGGCCGCCGCGGCGGGGACGACGTCGAGGCGGGCATCGGCGCCGACGGTACGCCACGCGCCCTCGGCCAGGCCGTCGCCGGCGGTGGCGTCCAGGGTGAACGCGAACGACGCCAAGGCGGCGGAGGTCACCAGGACCAGAAGCGGCAGCGTACGCGCGGACGTCGCGACCGCCCGCGCGGTGCCGAACACCGCCAACGGACGGCGTGAGCGCAAGGCCCGCTTGAGCACCAGGCCCAGCCCTGCGGGGAGCAGCCGCAGCAGGACGAGCGTGCCGGCGAGAACGCCAAGAACGGGCGCGCTCGCGGGCAGCGGCCCGCCATCCCCCAGCCCGAGCCCCGGACCGGCCACGTCGCCGCCGGGAGCGGGGGCGGCCGGGAGGATCCCGCGCTGGTGCAGCGCCACGAAGGCGGCCACCGCGGCGATCAGTACCGCGGCCTCAAGGGCGGCGCGGCGCAGTTGGACGGTGTGACGGGCCCAGCGGCGCGCGGTCCGGTTGGCCGGGACCCGCCGGTCGCGGGTGGCGCGGGCGGCGGCGAGCGTACCGAACCCCGGGCCGGCGACGACGGCGGTGAGCACCACGGGGACCACCCACTCCCAGGAGGCGCCCGGGACGACCGCGCGGGACAGCGCGAGCCCGGACGCGGCGGCCGTCAGCGCCACCACGGCGGACTCGACCAGCAGCTCGGCACCGAGCGTCGGCAGGGCCGCCCCCCGTTGCCGTGCGGCCTCCAGTGCCGGGGCGCGGCGGCGCACCAGCAGGTCGGCGGCGAGCAGCAGGACCAGGACCGCGACGGCCAGCACGCCGGTGAGCAGGACCGACGCCTGCGCGGACGCGGCGCCGACCTGGGTTCGGATGTTCCGCAGTACGCCGTCGAGCCCCGTCTCCCACTTCAGGGAGCCGTCGAGGGCGCCGGAGGAGCCGGAGGTCGCCTTGAGCGCGACCACCTTCGCGGAGACCGCCTGGGCGGAGTCCCAGGTGATCCGGTTCGGGTCGGGGGTGAACCGGACGACGCGCCGTAGCGCGTCCTGGTCGAAGGCGAGGCGGGCGTCGGGCAGGGATTCGGGTGACAACAGGCCGGCGAATCGGGTGGAGCCCACACCATCCGCGCCGGAGACGGGACGCAGCAGCGCGGGAGCCGTCCGCCAGGCGGGATCGGTGCTGTCCGTCGCCCGGAAGATGCCGCTGACCAGGACCTTCTTGACGGCTCCCGCGTCGTCCTTGAGTGGGATGCGCGCGCCGGGACGCAGCTTGAGCGCGTCGGCGTCCGCTTCCGAGAGACCGACCTGCACCGGCCAGGGCGCCCCCGTGACGGGAACCTCGGCGTGGTTGTCCGCCTCGCGGACGACGGACCGGGGCGGACCGCCCGCGATCCAGGTCACCTGCGGCCCGCCGCCGATGCCGTTCCGGTGCGGGCCGCCGTCGGCGCCACCGCCCTTCGCCAGGTAGGCGAGCTGGAAGGTGCGCAGCACGCTGCCATCAGTGATCTTGAGCGTAGGGCTGATGACGGTGGCGACGGGCGGACGCAGCGCGGCCCGCAGGCCGGGTCCGAGTTCGTCCGTCGCCCTGTCGCGGAAGTCGCCGACCTCCTCGGCGAGCCGGGGAGCGCGGACGCGTCCGCCGTTGGGCCCGTCATCGCGTTCCATACGGGCCTCAACAAGGACGTCGCCGTCGCCGCCGGCGCGGCGGACCCCGTCCTGAACGGCCTCGTCGGCGGTCGCGCGCAGCAGCGGCGGTACGACGCCGGCGAGCAGAGTGACGGCCGCCACGACCGCGGCGGCCAGGAGCAGCGACCCGATGTCGGCACGGGCACGCCCACGGACGCTGGGCCAGTGCAGGGCGGGCGGCCACCAGCGACCGACCGGCCACAGGCCGGCGCGCCACCCCACGGCACCACTCGCGGATGCCTCCCGAGGCCGTGCCCGCATGCGCCTCATGACACCACCCGCAGGTACGCGACGTCGACGCGGCGGGCCTGTACGACCACCACGGCGGTCACCGCGAGCGTGCACCCGGCCAGCAGGAGGGCGAGCAAGCCGGCCTCGGCGACCCACGGCCAGACGGGCAGGGCGGCAGGCACGGGGACGGCGCCTGTCTCGGAGCGGACGAGCAGAGGCGCGACGACGCGGGTGGCGAGTGCGCCGACGGCCGCGCCTGCCGCGAGCAGGGGCAGCAGGACGCCGACGTGCTGGCCGAGCAGTACGGCACGTACCTCGCGCCGGGTCATCCCCAGGCCCCGCAGCCGCGCCACCTCGAGCGCGCGGGTCCGGAGGTCGAAAGTAACATGCAGGACGACGCCGGCGAGCAGCAACAGGACCGTGGCCGGGACGAGCAGCCGCAGCGCGGCCGGCAGTCCGGCGCGCAGGGGGCCCCCGGTGAGGCGGGCGGTCTCGGACGCGCGCGTGATGACGGCGCCGAGGCGGAGGGCGGCGACGCGTACGGCGGCATCGGCCCGGGTGGGGTTGCCGACCCACCAGGCGTCCACGGGGAAGTCGAGGTTGCCGCTGACGACGAGGGCGCGGGAGAGGACGTCCGAGTCGGCCAGGATCGCCGCGGCGCCCGGGGCGGCTGGAACCGTGGGCAGCACCTCGGTCACCCTGACCGGGACGGGGGTGAGTCCGACGGTGAGATTGAGCCGGGAGCCGCGACGGGCACCGACCTCGTCGGCGAAACGGGTGGAGACGGCGACGGGCACCGGCCCCGTGGCCGGGAAGGCGGTGGCGACCAGGGTTCGGGCGGCGTCCGGGGGGCCTTTGAGTCCGACGGTGGTCGTCATTTTCAGCTGAACACCGGCCGGGGTACGGGCGAGGGCGACGGCCGGATCGCCGAGTTGGCCTGGGGCGGGCTCGACGGAGGTGACGCTCCACGGTGACCCGGACGCCACACCGGTGGAGGCTGGGGCCTCGGGCACGGTGAGGGTGACGGCGACGCGGCTGTCGCCGGCCCCGGCCGGCAGCTCGGCCAAGGCATCGGAGTAGCCGAAGCCGACGTTCCCCAGATCGGGCGCGAACGGGAGGGACACCGCGACCAGTCGCAGCCCTTCGATGGTCGCGCAGGCCGGCAGCTGATGCGCCTTGCCGTCGAGCGGGATGGGCGCGCCGTCGCAGGGTGTCCGTAAGCCGGTGGCGTCCTGCAGCAGCAGCCGCGGGGTGACGGTGAGCGGGGTCGTGCCGGTCGCCTTTCCAGTGCCGGTCGCCTTTCCAGTGCCGGTCGCCTTCCCACCGCCGGTCGCCTTTCCGGCGAGGGTGAGCACGGCGCCTTTCGGGACGGGGACGCCGGTGGCGCGGGTCGGCGGCGCGAGCGCGGCGCCCACGTCAGTCCACCTGCGGCCATCGTTCAGCCGACCGCGCAGCAAGTACTCGGCGCGGGTGGTGTCGACGGCGACCAGCCGCGGTACGTCGCCGGCGTTGCCGAGCCACTGCCCGACCGCGACGCCACGGTTGGTGGCCGGGCTCACCGCGCCTCCGGTGGCCGCGCCGACAGCCGCGCCCTGTCCGGCCTCCGGCTGCGCGGAGAGGGTGAGAGCGAGATCGGTGCCGACGGCCAAGTCGGCCTGGTCATGCTGGGAGCGCTGCCACGTGGCGTCGAAGCCGACCCCGAACGTGGCGGCCGCGCAGGCCAGGCCGATCAGCAGCCCCGCGGCCACCGCCTGCGGCCGACGGGCGGCTTCGAACGCGGCCAGCGGGAGCGTCAGCCCACGGGCGCGGCGCGCCAGCCGCTCGACGCCGCGCAGCGCGGGCACCACCAGGCGCAGCGCCAGCGCGGAGCCGGCGGTGAGCAGCAGCGCGGGAGTGAGCACGCGGATGGCGTCGACGGAGGACCCGGAGCCGGTGGGCTGATCGCGCAGCTGCCACCAGCCGGCGACCGCGAACGCCACGAGCAGCACATCGGCCCCGGAGCGGGCCAGCAGTTCGCGCCGGTGGCGACGGTCGCCGACCACGGGCGTGGGCCGCACCGAGAGAGCGACGAGCACCGCCGCGAGCGCCAGCGCGCCACCGGCGACCGCGAGCACATGGACGCCGGTCACGACCGGATGGACGGCGAGCCCGGCCTCCGCCAGCGGCGGCAGGTGAGTCAGACCGGCGTGCAGGACAGAAGAGGCGGGGATCGCGAGCGCGGCGGCCAGAACGGCAAGTGCGCCGGCCTCGACGACGGCGGCGGCGGCGAACTGCCCGCGGCTGACGCCCAGCGCCGACAGCAGAGCGGTCTCGTCAGCGCGCACGCCGGCGGTGAGCCGCCCGGCGAGGGCGAGGGCGGTCGCGGTCAGGACGATGCCGAGGACAGCGACGGTGAGTACGGCCGCAGCGGTGACCTGCTGCTGGTCGCGGGCGGACAGCAGGGTCGACGGCAACCGGGAGGCGACGCGTTCGATCCGCACCCGGTCGCCGAGAGTACGCGCCAATATGCGGTCGGCGCCGAGCACGGCCTCGGCGACGGTGTCGAGGCCGCGGCGGGTGGGGGCGGACAGGTCGGGATGGGCGGTGATCTCCAGCCGGTCGATGGTGGAGCCGCCGGCGAGCAGGGCGGCGAGATCGACGATGAACGGCCCGTACGCGTGGACCGGCCGCACGGAGCGACCGTCGCGGTAGGCGAGGTCGTAGCCGGTGGCGGCGAGAGGGTCGCGGTCCCAGCCGGTACCCGGCAGCGGGCGTACGACGCCGACGATGGTTACGTCGACCGTCCGGGCGGGGTCGTCGCCCAGCTCCGCGCCGAGGCGGACGCGTCTGCCGGGGGTGAGGCCGAGCAGCCGCGCGGTGGGCTCAAGCACGACGGCCTCCAGCGGCACGGCACGGCGGACCGCGTCGGCCTTCGGCGGCACGGCGGGGTGCGCCGCGTCGGCCGCGCCCCGCGGCCAGCGTCCCGTGACCAACGCGGCGCGAGCCGGCAGATCCTCCACGCTCGACAGGTAGGTCTCAGCGGGCACGCCGTCGCCACCCGCGCGCGTCGTCGGCAGCGACCGCATCACCGACGACGCGCGCGCGGCCGTCGTCGCGGCGAACGGAGCCAGCGCCGAGGTCAGCACGCGGCGGGTGTCGGCGGCGACGGATCGCGCGTCCGGTCCGCGGATGGTGACGGTGTAGGCGGTGACGTCGACCTGGTCGGGAGTGGCGCGGGACGCGGCGGCCTCCAGCGCCTGCTCGGCGGTGCGGGTGACGAGGAGTGCGCAGGCGCCCAGCAGCGTGGGGCCCACCATGGCGACCGCCAGGAGGGCGGCCAGCAGCGGCCACTGCGCGCGGGCTCGGTGGGCGAGCAGCCTCAGCACGTGCGGCTCTGGACGATCATGAGGCGTCCCGCCCGTCCAGCCGCCCGTCGTTGATCTGGATCACCCGGTCCGCCAGCGCGAGCATCGTCGGGTCGTGCGTGGACACCAGCGCCGTCACGCCCTCGGACTCCACGACTCCGCGCAACAGCGCCATCACCGACAGACCCGTCTCGGCGTCCAGCTGCCCGGTCGGCTCGTCGGCGATCAGCAGCCGGGGAGAGGCGGCCAGGGCCCGGGCGATCGCCACCCGCTGCTGCTGGCCGCCGGACAGCTCACCCGGACGCTGCTGGGCGTGGTCGGCCAGGCCCACCAGCTCCAGCAACAGCTCGACCCGACGCTCGCGTTCCGCCGCCGGGAGGCGCGCCAGCCGTAATGGGGCGCCGACGTTCTCCGCGGCCGACAGCACCGGGATCAGGCCGAACGTCTGGAACACGTAGGAGACCTTCTCCCGCCGTAACCGGGACAGGCCGTCCTCATCGAGGGCTGTCACGTCGGTATCGTCGACGAGTACGGTCCCGGAGTCCGGACGGTCCAGACCGCCGATGACGTTCAGCAATGTGGTCTTCCCGGATCCGGACCGGCCGATGAGGGCCACCATGGTGCCCGCGGCGAGGTCGAACGACACGTCCCGCAGAGCGTGGACGGCGGTCGGCCCGCTGCCGAAGCGCCGATGGACGCCACGCACGGCGAGCAGCGGCCTGTCGGCCGGACCGGCGCTCACGCGGATCCATCGAGGTCAGGGCGGATCGCGACGTGATCGGCCGCGTCGAGATCAGGGCGGATTACATCACGATCGGCCGCGTCGAGGTCGGGGCGGACCACATCGCGATCGGGTCCGTCGAAGTCGGGGCGGATCGCGACATGATCGGCCTCCAGCGCCAGTCGGACCCGTCTGGTCAGCGCCAGCGCCTCCCGATAGTCGCGTGGCACCTGGACCCGTCCGGCACGGTCCATCACGGCGTACTCCTCGGCGATCATGTGCGTGTCGCCATCGGCGCCGGTGGCGGTGCGGCGTAGTACCTCGCTGCTGGTGCGTCCATCGCGGATCGCCACGGTCCGCTCGACCTGGCCGCTGACCGCGGAGTCATGGGTCACGATGACGACGGTGACGCCGAGCCGGCGGTTGACCTCTCGTAACGTCCCGAAGACCTCGGCGGAGGTGGCGGTGTCCAGCTCGCCGGTCGGCTCGTCGGCCAGCAGGACGCGCGGCTCGTTGGCGAGGGCCACCGCGATGGCGACCCGCATCTGCTGCCCGCCGGACAGCTGCGCGGGACGCCGGTCGGCGCAGTCGGCGACGCCGAGGGCGCTCAGCAGTTCGGCGGCGCGGGCCCGGCGCCTGCGGGCCGGTGTGCGGGCCGCCGTCATCGGCAGGTCGACCATCTGCCGCGCGGTCAGGTAGGGCACGAGGTTGCTGGCCGTCTGCTGCCGGACGAATCCGACGGTACGCCGCCGGTAGTGCACACGATCGGCCCGGGACATCGCCAGCAGGTTCCACCGGTCGACGCGCGCCCGCCCGGCGGTGGGGGCGTCGACCCCGGCGAGGATGGACAGCAACGTCGACTTGCCCGACCCCGACGCCCCGACGACGGCGACCATCTCGCCACTGTCAACGAGCAGGTCCAGCCCTTGTAACGCCTGCACCTCGACCGACCCGGACTGGTAGATCCGCACCAGGCTCTCGCAGACGATCAGCGCGTCCCGCCCGAACTCCGGCGCCTTCTGAGGTGGCTGCGGCAGGGACAGCGGCTTGATGGACATCCCCCTCCTCCGGACCGGAGTCGTGCTCATCTCTGGCCAGACTCTATAGAGTCCCCATCCGCCCGGCCAACAGCCTCTTGTGAGCGCTCACGCCCCGCGAAGGAGCCGTGACGGGTTGCCCGAACTGCGGTCCCCAATCGTGCACCCGACATCACTACTGCTACTTTTGTGCCCTTTAGTCCCATAGTGGTTAGAGGTACGGAAAGTGCGACGGTACTGCTGGACGATCAGCGCAGTCACGGCAGGGTGTCTGCTCGCAGGATGCTCCGCCCTGCCCGCCCTGCCGGGCATGGGCGGCACGAAGGCGGACCCTGCCGCGACGGGCAAACCCAGTGCGAGCAGTGCCCCGAAGCCGGCTCGGGCCGTCTCGGACCAGGAGGCCACCTCGGTCCTCGCGGACTACGTCAAGCGCAACAACGCCGCCAACAAGGCCCGGAGCGACGAACTCCTGGCCGGCTACGAGGGCGGCTCCAGCTTCGCCATCGACAAGGCCAGCTACGCCTCCAGCCGCATCCTGCGCAAGACCATCAAGTACCAGCCGTTCGGCTACACGGGCGCCGCGTTCCGCGCGCCGGCCGCCGGGCAGCAGCCCTGGTTCCTGGCCACGGCCCACTGGCAGCGCAAGCCGACGACCTCGAAGGAGCCGACGTACCTGCTCTTCGCCCGGCAGGGGGACGGCTGGCGGCAGATGTACTCCCCCGACACCTTCGACGGCACCACCACCGATGAACTGCCCGCGATCGCCGCTGACGCCTCGGGGGTCGCCACGGCGGTCGGCCCCACGGACGGAACCGGCCTGCTGATGTCGCCCGCCGACTTCGCGAAGAAGTACGCCGCCCACATGGTCAGCAAGGGCACCGCCGCCGACAAGAGCCTCTTCGCCGCCGACAGCATCACCACCGGGGCGGCGAAGACTCGCCAGAGGATGAACCAGTACGCGCGCATCTCGTCCACCGCCCGCCCGGCCACCCGCTATCCGTCGTACACGCTGCGCACCACCGACGGCGGAGCGCTGACCTTCACCACGATCGAGCGCACGATCCGCTACGACGTGCGGCAGGGCCCGGAGCGTAACTACGTCTTCCAGAAGGACAGCGGAATCCTGCGCGGCAAGTACTACACGTACATGACGATCACCGATCTGTTCCAGGTCGCCGCCCACATCCCCGCGAAGAGCGGCAAACCAGACCAGGTCAAGGTGCTCGCCAACTACTCCGGCCTCGTAGCGGGCAGCGGCCGCTGACCCCCGGTCAAGCCTCGGCTCGCCGCTGTGAAGGCCCGGCCGGTGAGCCACGCGATGCCGGTGAAACGCTCACGGAAGCTCGCGGAGCGTCGGCACGTTGTCTGAGACATGCAGATCGGCGAAGCCGCCAGCGCCAGCGGCGTGAGTGTGCGGTCGTTGCGGTACTACGAGGATGAAGGCTTGATCGTCCCTGGTCGGTGCAGTAACGGATACCGCGACTACTGCCAGTCGACCATCGACCGGGTCCACGCTATTCGCTCGCTGCTGGAGTCCGGGCTGCCCGTACGGCTGGTCAAGGCAGCCCTGCCCCACCTCACCGACGGACCGGAAGCTGACCCGGATCCGCTTTTCCTGCATGAGGTGGAGAGCTATCGTGATCGGCTCACCGCTCGCATCGCCGCTCTCACCGCCCAGCAGTCGGCACTCGACGCCTACCTGCGCGAGGCCCGCCGGTGACCATGGCTTGACCCTCACGCCAGTGTGAGGCTCCTACGTTTCGGCGTATGGAGACCAACCACCAGACGATGCGGGCACTGCTTCAGCGGTCGCACCGCGGGCCGAAGGATCTGATCCTCACCAGCGACCGTCATCGCCCCACCCCGGGCCCGGGCGAGTACTTGATCCGAGTCGGCGCGGCCGGGGTCAACTTCGCCGACGTCATGCAGACCCGTGGAACCTACGGAGGAGGGCCTCAGGCGCCCTACGTCGCGGGATTCGAGGCCGCCGGTGAGATCGTGGGCGTCGGACCTGACGTCGAGGCCCCACTTCCGCTCGGTACCCACGTCATCGGAGCCGGCCCTGGCGCCTTCGCGCAGTACATGGCGCTGCCGGCCGCAGAGGTGCTGCCCGTCCCGTCCGGCTGGACGGACGCCGAAGCCCTCGGCATGGTGCTGAACTGGGCGACCGCTTTGGCGGCGCTGAGGCCGCTGGGTGAGATCAAGCCAGGTGACACGGTACTCATCCACGCGGCGGCAGGAGGAGTGGGGCAGGCCGCGGTGCGCCTCGCCCGCCACTACGGTGCGCGGGTGATCGCCACAGCCTCACCGGCCAAGCACGACGTCGTTCGAGCGCTCGACGCCGAGGAGGTTCTGGACAGTACGCGCCCGGACCTGGCCGAGGAGATCACCCGTCTGACCGGCGGAGTCGACCTGGTCCTTGAATCGGTAGGACAGGCCACGTTCAAGACCAGTCTGTCGGTCGCCAAACCCTTCATCGGGCGCGTCGTCGTGTTCGGCGCCGCTTCCGGCGACGCCAGTCTGACCACGCACGACCTGGTCTTCACCCACCACGCGCAGGTGAAGGGCTTGCACATCGGTGCGCTGGCGAGCGCCGCCCCATCGATCTACCGATCGCTGTTCACGGAGATCGGGGCGCTCATCGCCCACGGCGTGTACCCGCCCGGCACCCCCCAGGTCCACCCCCTGGGCGACGGGCCGGCGGTGCTTCAGGAACTCGAAGCAGGCCGGACCCGTGGCAAGCACGCCCTTGATCCTTGGCGCTAGGAACCGAACTGCTTCTTGACCGCCGCCACCCGGTCCGGCAGCACGCCCGGAGCGATCAGCACACACTCGTACCCGAGTGAGGCATAGGCGTCCTGATGGACCCGCTCGAACCGCAGCGACTCCTCGAACGTGATCAGCCGCGCGTCGGTCGGCGTGACGAATCCGAGGTTCTGTACGAAGAGCACCTTCTTCTCGTAGATCTGCTGCGCTTCGATGCGTTCCAGTTCGCGGGTCAGCGCCGGCGAGACGGAGTGGCCGAGATAAGTGGCCAGGGCGTAGGTGCAGACCGGCGATCGATCGTAGATCTGCACCTCGCCGGGGAGGGCCGCGGCCTGTTCCTGCCGTCGGCGCTGCAAGGTGACGATCGCCTCAACGAAGGACGGCTTCGTCCACGGCTCGGACTCGCCCTGGGCCTGCCGCAGGGCGATGACATCTGTCGCCGCCTCCTCGACGACGGTGTAGCCGTCGCACTCCAGCCAACGCAGGATGGCGGTCTTCCCGGCTCCAGGCGTGCCGGTCAGGATGTAGCGCTTCATGAATCACTTCTCGTACGTCCCGGATCTGGGCATGGGATGGGTTGATCTTGCGGGCTGTCCGTCAGGTCTGGACGGATCTCCAGGACTCCACAGTCGCTTCGGCGATGGCTTCGATGTGGCGTCCGTACGCCAGATGCCCATCGGACACGAAGCTGCCACCCTTGACGGGCAAGCCGCAGAACGTAGCGCGGAAGCGCCCGGGAGATCCGGCCTGCGGGAGCGGCGCGTACTCCTCGAGCGGCGCCATGTCGTAGCCCGACCGTACCCCATGCTTGTTCCGCGCCACCTGATGAGCCGCGACGCGAAGCAGCGCGTCGAGGCCCTTGTCCACGTACAACTGCAGCTGGCGGAACTGGCCGTCCAGGTACTTCTCATTGGCTCTGGAAGGATGCTGCAGGAGGTACGCGCACACCACGGGCGCGTGCCACCTGTACATCTGCGGATCGGCCTGCTCTTCAGCCAGGATCGCGTGGTAGTAGTCGACGCACACACCCAGCGGGCCGGCACTCGCACCGCAGTCGCACTGGCGCATGCTGGGGCTGTCTGTCACGGTCCGCACCATAGGCGGTCGGCAACGGCCTTGTCGACGACATTTCGGCCGACAGCCCTCACTCCACCCAACGTCGAAACCCGCCCTCAGAATTGATCACCTGGCCGGTGATCCAGGCGGCATCGTCCGAGGCGAGCCAACGGACCACCTTGGCGACTTCATCTGGCCTCCCCCACCGGCCCGAAGGCAGGGCACGGCCAATGTGCCGGGCGAGCTCGGGACCGGCCCAGCCGGTGTCCACCGGCCCAGGGTTGACCGTGTTGACGGTGATGCCCCGATCAGCGAGCGCGTCGGAGAGACTGGCCGTCATCTGATGGATCGCACCCTTGCTGATCGGCATCGTGTGGGGTCCACGACTGCGCCACCACCTTCGCCCCGGCGCTCAGCAGTTCACGGGCCAGGGCGAAGCCGATCCCGGCCCGGCGACTCACTCCGGTCACCACCGCTACCCTGCCCGCCAGAGGCCCCTGTGCGCTCATGTCGATTCCCATCTGGAAATCTTCGCAAATCAGGTCCTTTGCTGTCTTCGCCCACGGGAAGCCCAGGTCACACCGCTGACCTGGGCTTCCAAGGACCGGGCGGACCAGGCTAGATCGGCTTGAGCGCCCAGAAGTGGTTGGCGTTGTTGCCGGCCAGGACCTGCTGGTCCAGGGCGGACGACGTACCGGTCGTCATGTTGAGCACGCGTTGGCTGTGGACGTTGACGAGGACGTACGTGCCGTCAGCCGCACGCCGTACAGTCCACATCTGCGTGTTGCTCGCAGTGCAGGTCGACTGGACGATCTGAGTTCCGGCCGCGTCGCTCGGCGTCTTCAGGTCCAGGCACAGGCCGCTGTTGACGTTGACGAGGCGGGCGGGGAAGGTGTCCGAGGCGGCCTTGCGCAACGTCCACTGCTGACGCGTGGCGCCGGAGTGCGCCTTATGCGTGACCACCGCTCCGGAGGTCAGCGCGCCGTTGAGCACCTCGGCGTTCTCGCGGTTGCCGATGCCTGTCAGGTAGTACTTCGCGCCGTCCTGCGGGCCGGGATCCGTGATCCGGTTGAACTTCCACCGCTGGTTGGTCGCCCCGGTGTAGGGCCGCTGCTCCAGCGGGGCCGGGTACGCGCCCGTGACCGTCAGGGCCAGACCGGACAGCCAGTTGATGATCGCATAGCTGCCGTCCGCCTGCGGCAGGTACGCCCACCGCATGCCGTCCTGGCCGTTGCAGCCGTACTGCAGGACCTGGGTTCCCGAGGTGGTGCCGCTGTAGGCGCTGTCCACGCACATCCGGCTGTTCGCGTTGATGAACTGCAGGCCGGTCTTGTAACCCATGATCCACTTCTGGCTCGCCCCGTTGGTCCGGGCGCGCTGACTGAGCCTGACCAGTCCGGTCGTGGAGCCGTCGATCGGCTCGATGGCCCCGCCGGTGGACACGCTGGTGATCGCGTACGTGAAGCCGACCGTGGGATGGCCTACGACGTCGGCGGCGGCGCCCTTGATGAGGAAGTCGCTGTCCGCGCTGTTCCAATGGGTGGCTAGATAGCTGTCCGCCTCCGGGCTGACGTTGAAGTAGTCGTCGCGGTTGCAGTCGGGAACCCGGTAGTCGTTCCACTCCACGCAGTCCCAGGACGGCGTACCGCCGTAGCACATGAGGTCGAACTGGTCCGTGCAGTGCCCGCTGTAGGAGTGCGGCGCGCTCGGCTGCACCGCGCCGAACGTGTGGCCCAGCTCGTGGGCGATCGCGTTGGCGCCGAAACAGTTGGGTATCGCGTCGACCCGCGCGTAGGTGGTGCGATTGTTGTAGTTGGCGGCGTCGGGACGATCGTCGTTGTACCGCCCGCCCCGCCCGCATTCGACGGTCGCCTCGGTGAGCATGAGGTACTTGCGGTCCGCCTTGTCGTATCCCAGCGCCTTCACCGCGGTGATGCCACTGTCGAAGGTGGCCAGCGAGTCGGCGGGCACCGTGACCTGGCGTACCGCGACCTGGCAACCCCCGGAGACCGCCTCCGTCACATAGCGGATGTGCCGGCTCTGGCCGCCCTCCGCGGCGGCGTCGTTGTACGCGTCGTCGGCGTTGGCGAGCCACGCCTGGAACATCGGCATGAGCTGGGTGAAACGGTCGGGCATGCTGGACTCGCGGACGTACAGGACCTCGACGCGCTTGCCACTCTCCCCGTCGCCATCGCAGAGGACCTTGGCCGTCGCCGCCTCCGCCGCCGCGTCGGCCTGGTCCGCCGTGAGCCGGGCCCCGTTCGCCTGGGGACCCGTCCGTAACCCGAGCCGCGCGCCGGGGAAGAGGTCCGATGGCGCGCCGCAGCTCAGCGGCTCGGACGACACCGCCGTACCGGAACATGGATCGAGCGATTCCGCCGCCACGGGACGGGCATCGAGCCCGTTGGCGACGAGAACCCCCGCCGCGACATAGAGGACAAGGCGTTTGAGAAGCATTCGGCGACCCCCGGATCGTGAACATCGCTCACCTTGACGATGAGGAAGATCAACGTACTGGGCCCGACCGGAATAGCCAATCCAGGCGTAATACGCGCTTCCCCCAGGCCACGCGAGGGGCGTGGGGTGCGACCTCGGGGCCGGGGAAGCGTCCAGAACTCTCAGTCAGAGGCTGCGGGCGGTGATGTCGCCGCTGGAGGTGGTGGCGTGGATGTCGAGCTCGGCGGTGCCGTCGTTCTTGAGGGTGTTGGCGATGCGGCCGTGGGTGGTACCGGCGTCCAGGGAGGCCGAGACGCCGGCGGCGGCGCTGATCGAGATGTCGCCGGACTCGGTGCGGAGCACGACCTTGCCGCCGGTGGCCTCGGCGATCCGGATGTCGCCCCGCGCGGTGCTGATCTCCGCGGCGCCGCCCAGCCGGCCGACCTCGACGTCGCCGTCGGTCGCGGTGAGGCGCAGGCTTGCGGTCTCGTCCAGCTTGATCTGGTGGTACGCGCCTTCGAAGGTGACGTCGCCGAGGCGGCCGACGGTCCGCAGTTCGGCGCTGCCCGACTTCGCCTCGACGCGGGAACCGGTGGGCAGCTGGACCGTCACCTCGATGGCTCCGGTGGGGCCAAGGTACTGGTTCTTCTGCGCGGTCTCGATCCGCAGGACGCCGTCGGCGTATTCGACCGTGGTCTGCTCGGCGGCCTTGACGTCACGGCCCTTGGAGGCGTTGGCGGGCAGCACCTCGACGGTGGTGTCGGCCCGGTCGGCCGCGATGAACTGGACGCGCCCGGCGGGGATGTCCAGGACGGTGGTGATCGCGGCGGGGGTGTCGAACTTCTGCATTGTGTGTGCTCCTGCTGAATCTGAGTTCGGTGTGGCCCAGTTCGCAAGCGCTGGACCGTTCATGGGATTGAGCATCGCCGACCGTGCTGATACCGGGCCGTCGCCGTCCTGACGCGACCACTGACACACCACCCGCACGCTCGACAGCTCGGCCCGAGGACATCCATGCGGGGCTTGGTGGCGGAGTTCGCAATGAGCCGCCACGGCGGGTCGGGGCGGACCCTATTCTGATCTTGGTAAGGCTTCCTTCCGACAGCCAGGAGAGATCACATGATCGGCCGTTTCGTGTCCGGCCTGGTGGGCGCACTGGTGCTCACCACCGCCACAGCCACCGCCGCCACACCCCCGCCCCAGCCGACCCGGGGCTCGTTACCTGGCGTAACGGAACGGACAGGAGATGGCCAGTTCGGCAAGGGTCAGGCCGCGGTCGTCGCCGACCTGAACGGCCGCCCCATCCAGCTCACGTCCTACACCACCGTCGACATGCGAAACCACGGGGGCCCGTTCACGCTGTGGACATGGCAGCCGGACCGACGGCGGTTCATCAAGAGCGACTACGGGGATTTCGCGGTCTCCCCCGACGGACGCTGGACGGTCGCGCGACTGCAGTCGCGGGAAGAGCCGGGCAAGAGCCGCCTGCGGATCCTCGACCGGTCCACCGGCAAGAGCCGGGACGTCGCGATCCAGCTCACGGACTACACCCCCGCCGAGACCGATAACGGCGGCACCCAGTATCCCCGGATGCGCTGGCCCAGGTGGTCGCCGGACGGCAAGAAGCTGCTGTTCACCGTCTCCTTGGCCCGCCAGGACGACCGCTCGGCAGGAGTCCTGATCGTCGACCTGCCCGACTTCACGCCCCGCTTCATCAAGATCCACAAGGCGCTGGTCACCGTCGGCGGTTTCGAGTGGAACAACGACGGTACCCGCTTCCTGGTCAGGCACGGCAGGCTCGGCAGCACGACCGTCCGCCTGTACGACCTGCAGGGCAAGGCCACCAAGGAATACCAGGTACGAGGCCGGCCGGGCGGTAACGGACGCGGCGTCTTCTCCCCCTCCGGCAAGCGGTTCGTCACCGCCTGCCTGCCACTGGAGAAGGCCGCCTGCGTGTGGGACGCGTCGACCGGCAAGGCCGTGACGAGACTGCCCGTCGTCGCGGGCGCGCGGCCGACCACTCTCGGCTGGTACGACGAGAAGCACCTGCTCATCTCCACCGCGGCAGGCATCGGAATCATCGACCTGAAGGGCCGGGTGACCGAGACGCTGCTCAAGCTCGGCAAGAAGTCCGAGATCTCCCCGCAGTTCAGCGCGCTGAAATGATCGGTCGGCATGCGGAGGTGGTCCCGCGTTTCGCCATCGGCGCGGGCCGCACCTCATCGTGTTGCCGTACAGCACATTCGCGTCGTAGCTTGCCGCGTGGTCGCAGGCCGATCGGCCAACCAGGCCGACGATCAAGTGCGCGTCAGGAGCCGGACCGGGCCGAGCCGCCTGATCGTTCTGCAGGCTGAGCGTTCAACTCGTTCCACTTGTGCAGCAGCTGGGGGACCTCGCTCCGGAGAAACGCGAAAAAACGCCGAGTCTCGTCCATCCGGGCGCCCGCGGGCGTGTCCGTACCGAGCACCTCGGCTCCGTCGCGCGCGCCCTCCTCGAAACGACGGAACACCTCGTCACTCGAGGCCGCCGCCCTGTACCACGCCGCCTGGTCGACGCGGTAATGATCACGGCGCTCACCGGGGTCCCGCTCGCGGGTCACCATCCCGACCCGCATCAGATATTTCACCGCGCCCGAGACCGCCGACGGGCCGACGTGCAGTACGTCGGCGAGTTCGCCGGCGGTGCGCCGGCCGTCGTCGGCGATGAGCAGCGCCGCGAGCACGCGGGCCGCCATACGCGGGTAACCCGAGTCGGACATGATCACGGCGAACCGTTCGAGGAACCGCAGCGCGTCGGCCGTGCGCACGTCCCCGGTTCTCTTGGTCATGCCGATCTCGTCGTCGGCTCTCTCGGTCATGCACACCCTCTGCGCGTCGGCTCTGATGGCCACAGGCTACAGACTAACTGATGTTTCACGAATTTCGTGAAATTCATGTAGTGTCCGAAGTATGGCAAACATGATCTCCGCGTCCGGTCTGGTCAAGACCTTCGGCCGGACTCGGGCACTCGACGGTCTGGACCTGACGGTCCGGACCGGTGAGGTGCACGGATTCCTCGGGCCGAACGGGGCAGGTAAGTCCACGACCATCCGGATCCTGCTCGGCCTACTGCGTCAGGACTCCGGGACCGCTCGGCTGCTGGACGGCGATCCGTGGCGAGACGCGACCGCCTTGCACCGGCGGCTGGCGTACGTACCCGGTGATGTGACCCTGTGGCCGACCCTGTCCGGTGGCGAGGCGATCGACCTGCTCGGCCGGATGCGCGGCCGGATCGATCCCCGGCGCCGGGCCGAACTGCTCGACCGCTTCGAACTGGATCCACGCAAGAAGGGGCGGGCCTACTCCAAGGGCAACCGGCAGAAGGTGGCCCTGGTCGCGGCGCTGTCCTCGGATGCCGACCTGCTCATCCTGGACGAGCCCACTTCCGGCCTCGACCCGCTGATGGAGGCGGTCTTCCAGGAGAGCATCCAGGAAGAGCGGCGCAAGGGCCGTACCGTGCTGCTGTCCAGCCACATCCTCGCCGAGGTCGAGGCCCTGTGCGACAGGGTGAGCATCATCCGGCACGGCCGCACGGTGGAAACGGGCACCCTCAGCGAGCTGCGCCACCTCACCCGCACCTCAATCGCGGCCGAGCTCGCCGGGCCCGTTCCCCAACTCGCCGGCTCGGCGGGCGTACACAGCCTGTGGACGCAGGGCAACCGGCTGCGCTGCCAGGTCGACGGCGACGCGCTGGACGCGCTGCTGCGCGAGCTGGTGAAGGTAGGTGTGCGGAGCCTGGTCAGCCAGCCACCGACGCTGGAGGAGATGTTCCTGCGCCACTACGAAGACGATCTGTCCGGCGCGGGCTCGAACGGAAAGCACGCGGTGGCACAGCGATGAACACTCTCACCGGCACCGGCGGACTGATCCGGCTCATCCTGCGGCGCGACCGGGTGCGGTTACCGGTCTGGTACGGGCTCGTGGCGCTGCTCGTGATCGGCGTGGCCGGCTCGGTGGCCGCCGCGTTTCCCACGGAGGAGGCGCGCCAGGCGTTCCTCCACACGACCAACGGCGACCCGACACAGCTCATGATGATCGGCCCGATCTATGACTCGTCCGCCGCAGGGCTCGCCGCGTGGCGAGTACGGGGGCAGGCCGCCCTGCTGATCGCACTGGCGAGCCTGTTCCTGGTGATCCGCAGCACTCGCGGAGAGGAGGAAGCGGGCCGTAGCGAACTGCTGGGCTCGACCGTGGTCGGCAGGCACGCGGCACTGACGGCCGCGCTGACCGTGGCGTTCGCCGCCGGGCTGATCACCGCCCTTGTCGTGGCACTGGGGCTCATGGGCCAGGGGCTGCCTGCACAGGGCGCCCTGGTGATGGGGCTGTCGGTCGCCGCCGTCGGCTGGGTCTTCGCCGCGCTCGCGGGCCTGGCGGCCCAGCTGACCGAAAGCGCTCGTACCGCCGCCGGCCTCGCCGCCACCGCGATGGCCATCCTGTACGCGGTGCGCGCGGTCGCGGACCTCGAGCAGAGTTCCTGGGTGTCCTGGCTGTCGCCGTTCGGCTGGACCCAGCGCATGCGTCCCTTCGCCGGTGACCACTACTGGCCGCTGCTGCCGGTCATCGGTCTGACCCTGCTGCTGGTGGCCGGCGCGTACCGGATGTCCGCACGCCGGGACCTGGGGGCCGGCATCCTCCCATCCCGGCTCGGTCCCGCCGAGGCGGCGCCGGGCCTGCGTACCTCGTTTGCCCTGGCCTGGCGGCTGCAGCGGGGCACGCTGCTGTCCTGGGCCGTCGCGTCCACCGCGTTCGGCGCCGGTTTGGGCGGCGTGGCGCGGAGCGCCGCCGAGCAACTGAACGCGAGCGAGGCTCTCAGGGGCCTGATCGAGCGGATGGGTGGCGGCGGCCGTCCCGCCGACGGCTTCTTCGCCTTCGTCATCTACCTGATGAGCCAGGTCATCACGGTCTACGCGATTCAGGCGACCCTGCGCTTGCGGGCGGAGGAGACCTCCGGCCATGCCGACGTCATCCTGACCGGCCCGATCGGCAGGCTGCGCTGGGCAGGCGGTCACCTGGCCGTCGTCGCGGCCGGGTCGGCGATCGTGCTCGCCGGGCTCGGCCTCGGGATGGGTCTGGTCTATGGGCTCTCCACGGGAGACGCGGGCGGCGAGATCGCCCGGCTGCTGGGGGCGAGCCTGACACGCCTTCCTTCGGTCCTGGTGCTGGCCGCCGTTCCGGTGCTGGTGTACGGCCTGCTGCCGCGGCTCGCCGCGATCGTCGCCTATGTCGCGCTCGGGTTGTGTTTCGTGCTCGAGTTCGCGGTGGAACTGCTGCACGCCGACCCGTCGATCTTGACGGTGTCGCCGTACGCGCAGACCCCCGGGCTCCCGGTCGCCGAATTCACCATGACGCCGCTGATCCTGCTGACCGTCGTCGCCACCTCGCTCACCGCCGTGGGGCTGGCCGCGCTCCGCCGACGTGACCTCGGATAGCGCGATCCGGCGCGGACCTCAGAGCGTGCGAATGGCCCCCTCAGCGATGGCCCGAAGTTTGTCCGGGTTGGCGATGTTATGGATGGCGGTGATGCGGCCGTCAGCGTCGAAATCAAAGGTGACAGTGGCGATGACGCGTCCCAGACCGCTGAACACCATGCCCGGCCCGCCGTTGATCTCGACCAGTTCGGCGTTCATGTCGCCGGGCGCGACACCCTGGTACGTGGCCTTGCCGATGGCGCCGAACCAGGCGGCGACCGTCTGGGCGCCCACGACCGGAAGCAGAGCCTGCCGGACCTTGCCTCCCCCGTCGGTCCACAGCGTGACGTCCGGAGACAGCAGTTCCATAAGGGTGTTGATGTCGCCTCCGGTCGCGGCGGCGAGAAAGCGCTCCGTGACGTCGCGCTGCCGCGACCGGTCGGCGGTGAAGCGCGGCCGCCGGGCCCGTACGTGCTCGCGAGCGCGGTGCGCGGCCTGGCGTACCGCCGTCTCGGAACGCTCCACCGCCTGCGCGATCTCGGCATGACTGAAGTCGAAGACCTCCTTCAGTACGAACACCGCGCGCTCAAGCGGACTCAGGGTTTCCAGCACCACCAGCATCGCCGTCGACACCGACTCGGCGCCCGTGATGTCATCGGCGGTGTCGCCGCTGGTGAGGATCGGCTCGGGCAGCCACGGCCCCACATAGGTCTCGCGCTGGTACCGGGTCGAGCGCAGCCGTTGCAGGGCCAGATTCGACACGATCCGTGCCAGATAGGCCTTGGGGTCGGCCACCTGCGAACGGTCGTCGGCCGACCACTTGATCCAGGCATCCTGTACCGCGTCCTCGGCGTCGGCCACGGTACCGAGGACGCGATAGGCCACCGAGAACAGCAGATTGCGATGCTGGTTGAACACCTGCTGGTCGTGCTCCCCGTACGGGCTGGTCATCGCACACCTCGGACACGGGTGAAGCGGCCGCCACGGGGCCAGAACGCACCTGAGGCCGGCATCTTCTTCATACGGCCGTACGTCGGCCAGGGCGAAGCGGTCACCGCCTCCTTATACCGTGCCGCCATGCGGCCGGTCAGATGCACCCGTCGAGGGCTGTCGTCGGGGTGGGTGAACTGGACGACCGCATCGTGCCGTCCCAGGCTCACCGGCGTGTGGTAGTAGCCGAAGCGGAACGGCCTGGTCCGCTTCCCGTCCAACGCACGGACGATCGACACCGCAGCGTGTACACCGGTCGGCATGCCGCCCTGGCAGGTGCCATGCATGACGCCGTAGCCCTGGCGAATCGCGGCCGCGTCGCCCACGGCGTACACATCCGGGTGCGACACCGACCGTAGCGTCGCGTCGGTGACGATACGGCCGCGCTCGTCGACGGTCAGACCGGCGGCGGCCGCCAGCGGCGACACTCGCGTACCGCTCGTCCACAGGACGACGTCGGCGGCGACGCTCTCCCCGCCCGCCAGTTCGACGGAGTCGGGCAGCACCTTCGCCACCTCGATCCCGCTACGCACTTGGACACCCAGGCGCGTGAGCGCGGACTGAAGATATGCCTTCGGCTTGGGGCTCATGGCCGCGCCGGGCTCCTGCCGGCCCAGCAGCACGACGGTCAGCTCGGGGTGCCGCTCAGCGATCTCCGCGGCCGACTCGACACCGGTCAACCCGCTGCCGCCGACCACGACCGTACCGCGACCGAGCCGAGCCAGCCGCTCGGCCAGCACCTCGGCGTCGTGGGCGCTGTTGAGGGTGTACGCGTACTCCTCCACACCCGGCACCGTCACCGTGTCGGCCACGCTCCCCAGCCCGTACACCAGCGTGTCGTAGCGCAGCACGCGGTCGTCGTCGATCCGCACGACCTTGGCGTCTGCCTCGATCGCCGTCACCCAGCCGCGCACGAACCGCGCGCCCGTGCCCTCCAGCAACTCCGGGATGTTCATCTCGGCGACCTGTTGCCCGGTCGCCGAGATGTGCAGCCGCAACCGCTCGGTGAACCGCTCCTGCGGACTCACCAGGGTCACCTGTACGTCCTCGCGGCCCTTGGTCCGAGCTGCTAGCTGGATCGCCGCGGCCATACCCGCATACCCCGCCCCCAGGATCAGAACGCGGTGGGGGGTCGTTGTGCCTGCCTTGCGCTGTGTGGTCATCTTTGTACCTTTCGCTTGGTACGGACAACCACGGGATGCAAGCAGCCCGTCGATCCGTGACATGCGATCGGTGTGACACGCGCCACAGCCGCCGGGCAGGCGACACCGCTGGATCACATGCCTCCAGTCGCATAGGCGATGCTGACGACAGCGTTTCCTCTGCGCCCGGAGTGATCACAGCTGGCAGCACTGCCCCCTGTAATCACCGATACCCCGAGGCGTGGGATCTGCCACAGTGAGCGATGGATCAAGTGCGCTCAGTGGACGATTCGATAATCACGAAGATATATTCGGAACATGCGAAGTGTCAGGCCACCGGCGCTGCCCATCTTCCGTACCGAGACCCAAGCACGCTTCCTGGCAGCCCTGTACCTTCGCCCCGATCGAAGCTGGACACTGGCTGACCTCGCCCGCGAGTTGGGTGTCGGGGCGTCGACCCTGCACCCGGAAGTCCGCCGCCTGGAAGAAGCCGGGCTCCTCACCGCTACGGCAGTCGGCCGAGCGCGAGTGCTGAGCATCGATCAAAGTCACCCCGTCACGAGACCATTGACGGAAATCCTGAGCTACCTCTACGGCCCTCAGGTCGTTATCGCGGAAGAATTCGGTTCCATCCCGAAGACCGAACTGTTGTTCATCTTCGGCTCCTGGGCAGCCCGCCACCACGGACAGACAGGGCCGCCACCACATGACATCGACGTACTGGTGGTCGGGGACGCAGATCGAGCAAAGGTCTATGCCGCAGCGGACCGCGCTCAAGGGCGTCTCGGCATGCCGGTCAACCCAGTCCTGGCGTCCAACCGACGCTGGGAGGCGGCGTCCGACGCATTGATCCGCCAGATCAAGGCGAGTCCCACCATTGATCTCACCGTGTCCAGGGCAGATCGAGAGGAGCATGATCAATGATGAGGTGGACGCGCGGCGAAGCAGATATCGAGCGCATGCTCACCGCAAAGGAACTTCAGCGCATCCAGGGCGACGCCGCCGATGGGGCAGGGTGGCTGGAAAAGGCTGGCGTCGTCCTGTCAAGTGCGCGGGAACTCCTGGAATCCGACCCGAACTCGGCCTACACCTTGGCTTACGACGCCGCAAGATTTGCCTGTGCAGGCCTTCTCGCCCAACAGGGGCTACGCTCCACAACGACCGGCGGCCACTACGCGATCCAACAGGCCATGATGCGCCAGTTCGGCTCCGCCTTCGAGCCCTTCGGCAGTATGCGCCGCCGTAGAAACGAACTCGAGTACCCCAATCTTTCCCGATGAGTCAGTGGACCAGGCGGAAGCAGACCAGGCTCTGACCGCCGCCGAATCCATCATCGAAGCGGCCCACAGGATGATCGGCCATCTGGGTCTCTTCTGAAACCGACGACTGCCGCCGCTGGCTGTGCCCATCGGCTCACCTCCAGGTCTGTCCCATACTCATCAGCACCCCCGCGAGCCGTGTCAACATGGTCGGCATGCTCGCGATCACAGTGTGCACCGAGGACGGCAGCCGACACGTCCGGGTGGCTGCGGAAGAACTCGCCGAACTGGTTCGCCGACTCGGCCAGCAGCGCGACCGTTTTCTGGTCGTCCAGCGGATTCCCGACCTGCCCGACATCTTCGTGCAGGTCTGGCACGAGGAGGGAAGCGACTACACGTTGGAGCACCGCGACGGTGCGCCGAACCAGCACTACCAAGTAACGCTCGACACGTCTGACCTGGTGATCGAGGCCATCACCGGCTGGGCATGTCTGGAGGACGACTGGGATTCCGGGCTGGATTGGACGCAGTTGGACCTGGGCCGCCCGGAGCCCACACCTCCGCTTGAACTTGACGAAGATGATCGGCAAAAGCTCGAGGCGCGCATCCGTACGGTGATCGTGGGCGGGTACGCGACTCGCGCACAGGTAGCCGAGGTCGCGGAGGACTATCTCGTGTCAGGGGACCACCGACCAGTGTCTGCCGAGCAGGCACGGCGACTGGCCGATCGGATGTGGCTGGAGCGTGTCGAGGAGCAGGCCGTCTGGGAAGGCGAGACGGACCCGGAACGACTCACCAGAGCCTTCACGGCCCTGGAAGCCGCAGGTATCACCGCTCGGGAGAACTTCACCTGTTGCCGTTCGTGCGGCCAAGCGGAGATCGGAGCGGCAGGTACAACGGATGCCCGCGGCTTCGTCTATTTCCACACGCAGTGCACGGACTCCGCCGCGGCAGGACACGGACTGTCACTCCTGTACGGCGGGTTCGACGACTCGTCGGACACGACCGTATCCATCGGCCGGCAGGTCGTGGCCACGCTGACAGAAACCGGCCTTTCGGTGGAGTGGAACGGCCACCCCGACCAGGCCATAACCGTCGCACCCCTGGATTGGCGCAAACGGCTCGTCGGATGAGCCCGCGCGGGGGGCGAGGCCTCGTATCAAACGCCAAGACCGCCGGGTCCTCCCGTCCATAGCCTTGGCCAAACGCTCCAGGACCGGCAACGTCGGCACAGTCCCACCGACATCGAAGCGGGCCACCGCCGGCTGAGTCATGTCGGCTCTTTCGGCCAGCTCGCACTGACTCCAACCGCGATCTCCCGTACAGCACGACCGAGTTGGAAGGCCAGACGAGCCGCGTCATACGCCTCGGCCGCCGTGTGCGCTTCGTCTTTATAGCGACACAGGCCCGGTGCCGAACCGGACATCCCACTCGCCATCCAGCGGTGGCACCATAACCCGATCCCCGCGCTTCGGGCTCATACCGAAACCTGCACCGGCCCGAAGTCACCGCTCGTGGGTTTGCGTGCCTCGACGTAATGCGCAGGGTCGGCCTTGACTCTGGCGATAGCCCGCCATCCCGCGATGTCCTCCCGGGTAGTGGCATCGACATCCAGCTCGGCCGCGTCGGAGAGCGCTTCGACCAGTTCCAGAGTGAAAAGCACGCAGTTCGTCCGAGGACAGGTGGCGAACCCACGGGAAGACCTCCGGCATTGCTACGACCAGCGCACGCGCGGCGGGATCATGCTTGATCAAGGCAAGGAACAGCCGGGACGCGGTGGCCAGCGTCTGTTCGCGCTCCTCTTCACGGTCCGCCGCAGTCAGGTAGAAGTCCGGAGCATCCCGATGTGTGACACGCACGCGCCCCAGGCGTGCCGCGCGCTCGGCGACCGCTCGGGGATTCCTCGACAAGTCAGAAAACGTCACTGCGTCGGCATGGCTAGTGCTCACTCGTTGGGTTTACGTCAGAACACATTCTGATATAAGCGATCGAGCTTATCCTGACCAGACGGTTCTAGGCTCGGGATTTGATCGCCGGCCTCTTAGCCGTCTGACCAGGCATCTAGCACCTGGAGGCTCCTAACCTCGCTGGGCTCCTTCGGGCCTGAGCCACGTGTGACGATCACTTCGAAAGGCAACCCATCCGGTGCGCGCGTTCTAAAGCCGGCCCGTACAGCCGCGACACTTGGGAGGCGCCACCGGCCGCACATCGCTCCAGCCCACCTTCCTGATGATCCTGGCATCCCACGCAACACCCTCGGGACTCAGCCCTTGCGTCCCGAGGAACTGTCCAGACCTGGAGTCGATCACCAGCTGACCTCCCTGGTACTGGAGAGCCAGCCCGTTGAGCCCGAACGTGCCGGGAACCTCGTCGACCACCTTGAAGCCCGGCGCCTTCGCCAGGAGAAGGTAAGCGGCAGCCCTGGTGCCGGGCGTCGCCGGTGAGTTGATGAGCTGCCTGGCGGCCCCCGCGAGCCATGGCTCGCGTTCATCGGCACCCTGAGGGTCGTAACTTGACAGCAGCCGCGCCCTGAGCGCCGCTGGCTCTTTGGGGAGGTCCCGCAGTTCCGTCATCGTCGGCTTCAACCCATCGGCGAGCTCCAGCCCCTGATCCAGGTACACCGAGCCGTATGCGGGCATGTTCTTGTCGCACCCCCGCGCGGGGCACAGCTTGGGCGAGCCGTCCCGTCGCCACGTCTTCAGGCTCTCGGCCGTGTACGGTTTCGACGACATCGGCTCGCGCCAGCCGTAGACCTCGCGGTTGGGCCCGAAGGCGAGCACCTCCATGGCCCGTGTCTCCACCTGTATGGCCCGTACCTCGGCCTTGTAGTTGTACTCGTCCTTCGTCCGCATGACGTCCTCGATGTCACGTCGCCAGAAACGACCCTTCGCCTCCGGTGTCGCCGCCAGCTTGGCGGCCGCGGCTTCCAGCTTCTGCATGGGCGTGACCGCGACAGGCTGCACCGCAGGCCGAGGTACGAGAACCGTCACGGCGCCGACCACGAGCGCCACGGCCGCCGCCACGAGCGCCATGCCCGTCCACGGCCTCCTGCGCACCCGTGCCCTGGACGCAGGAGGAATCGGTGCGGCTGCGAATACCCGCGCCCGCGCCGCCGCCAGTTGGCCGGCCGACGGGGTCGGCGTGTCGGGCATCAGCGAGTCGATGACCTGGAACTCGTTCATTCCAACCCCTCACGAAGCTTGGTCCTGGCCCTGCTCAACCGGGACGCGACCGTCCCCGGGGCGATTCCGAGCGCCGCCGCCACCTCGTCGTACCTCAGCCCGGCGTACGCGATGAGCAGCACCACATCGCGCTCCCCCTGTGACAGCCGCGCCAGCGCCCCCGCCAGCCGGTCGACCGTCACCTTCGCGGTGAGCCAGTCCACGATCCGCTGATCGTGTCCTTCGTCGTCAGGTGGCGGCCCCGTCCGGGCTATGGCACGGTACCTCCGCACCTCGGCACGCCGATGCCGGCCGATGAGGTTGGTGGCGATGCCGTACAGCCACGGCCTGACCTCGCCTACGGCCGAGTCGAAGCGGTCGCGCTGTCTGAAGGCGATGAGGAACGTCTCCGCCGCCAGGTCTTCGGCTACGTCGAGGGCGAGCCTGCGGCCGATGTAGCGCCAGATCTCCTCGTAATGGGCTTCGAAGATGGCCTCGAAGACGCCAGGAGCAGTGATCACACCCTTGCTTGCCCGCAAGCGTGCGATTCTTCCAGGAAATTTTGAGCAGCCGCCCCAGAGGGATGGCCTCCCGGAAACACAAGGCGGCGGATCTGGAGGGACGGCTCACCCGGCGAGACGGTTGTCGCCGTAACTGCTAGCGAACCCACCCCGGCGGTAGATCGTTCGGCGCTCGAGTCCACCACCATCGGGTCTCGTTCCCCACTGCGAGGGGCCGCCAGTACCGTGCGAGCTGAGCGCCGCCGTCCTCGTGCGTCACGGCGCGATAGCGCTCGTCGAGGCGATCCAGCGTGCGGGTGAGCCTCGTGTGAGCCGTTCCTTGCAGAGCCTCGCAATACTCTTCCAGACCATCCCGGACAGTCAGGTCATTGAGGTACGTGTAGCCAAAGTCCCGGCCTGGCCACCCCTCCTCCATGTCGTTGATCAAGTCCTCCCATATCGAGAAAGAGGAGAGAACGCCATAGATTGGATCCCTTGTCTGCGCCGCCTGTTCGGGCGTCCGGCCCTCTTTCTCCACGGCGAGGCGCTGAAGATCGAGGACCCTGATCATCTGACGTTCGTCGGGAGTGAGGCTTCCGGCCAGAGCCTCCGTCTCACTGCCACGCCGCGTAAGGCGAATCATTACTCCCCGTCGCTGATTGTCAGACCGACGGGGCAGGTCACGCCCGTCCCGCCGATCCCGCAGTAGCCGTTTTGCCGCAATATCCCAACGCGTCACTCATATTGGACCGACCCCAGTTAGGTGCGCCGCAGACCAATCACCATTCTCCTGGCAGGTGGGATCGCGAAGAGCAGGCCAACTGCTGCGGCCCACACGAGGAGAATGAAGATCGGATCACTACCGAACACGAGTCCCACAGCGTAGAAGACGACGAAGTAGAGGACGACTGCGGCGATAACCCCACGAAGAAACCGCACGACATCAACCCTACGTCGAGAAGAGGGAAACGGGCCGTGTCCAGATTCTCAGCCGCCTGCCGGATCAGGTGTCATGGGTGATCACAGGGACTTCAGGCCCCGCATGATCAGGTCGATGGCGTGACGCCAGGAAGCCACAGCCTCCTCCTCTGACCGGCCCAGGCTGTGGCTGGCGAGCCCGGTCGCCTGGACGGCTCCCATCAGCGCGCCCACCGCGGCCGCGCGGCCAGCATGATCCCGCGCATGAACCGCTCGATCCGCAGGTCGGACAGCTGCCGGTCGCCCGAGGCGATCAGCACGCCGAGGAGGTGTCACCCCCGTAGGTGAGCAAGAAGCTCGTCTCCAACGGGATATGAGCGTTCCTGGGGCAGCAGCCGGGCGGCGGAGTCCAGGTCACCGCCGCTGACGAGGGCGTGTATCTCGTGGGCGAGCGGGGTCATGTCGCGGATGGCGACCGTCCATTCGTCGGCGTAGCGTCGTACGGCCTCGCCCGAGAGGCCGAGTTGCAGGGATCGGTAGGGAAGAGGCTGCAAACGCAGGCCCCGCTCGGGGTCCCACTGCACGCGGGCGGGGGCGCGCTTCAGCTGACGCTGCCAGGTTTCGCGGTCGGGGTGTACGTCGCGAGCGTAGGTCGACAGACACGCGTGCCGCAGCGCCCATTCGAAGCCGTCACGGTTGATCTCGACGGCGAGAACGGTCTCCTGTCCTGCCTTGGCGCCCCAGCCGCACCGGTACATCATCCACAGGAACGACGGCTTGATCCACGTCATCCTGTTCCGTTTCCACGCGGCGGGAAAACGGCCGTCGCGGACGGCGGGCAGGCCGATTTGCGGGTCGTACGCCTGGTAGACGGTGATCGTTGAGTTCGAATAGGCGGCACGGATTTCGCGTTGGGGTTGATCCATGGTCTACAGCGTGAGGGGCGGTCGGCTCAGGCGGCCAGCGAATTTTCGGATGGCCGTTCACCGCGACGGAGCGACCGTGCGGATTGCCGTTGCCGCGACCCACCGCGCCGGCTCCTTGTCCGTGGCTTGCCACCGCGCGGGCACGGAATCGCGTGGAACCCTCGCGCGTTGAGAAGAGCGGGCATGGGATGCCGGTGGTGTGCCGGCCCGAACGACCGAACTGACGGATCTGGGAGGGGGCCGTAATGGCTACGCAGACGCAGAGGGCCGTGCTGGCGGGCGGATGCTTCTGGGGGATGGAAGAGCTGATCCGCCGCCTTCCGGGCGTGACGGCGACCCGGGTCGGATACACCGGAGGCGACGTGCCGAACGCGACGTACCGTAACCACGGGACGCACGCGGAGGCCATCGAGATCCTTTTCGACCCCGAGACGACCGATTACCGCGCGATCCTGGAGTTCTTCTTCCAGATCCACGACCCGAGCACCAAGAATCGCCAGGGCAACGACATCGGTCTCAGCTACCGTTCGGCGATCTACTACGTGGACGACGAGCAGAAGCGGATCGCCGAGGACACGATCGCCGATGTGGACGCCTCCGGGCTCTGGCCGGGCAAGGTCGTCACCGAGGTGGAGCCGGTCGGCCCCTTCTGGGAGGCCGAGCCCGAGCACCAGGACTACCTGCAGCATTACCCGAACGGCTACACCTGCCACTTCCCGCGTCCGGGATGGCGGCTGCCCGCCCGCACGGAGGGCTGACCGCGAGGCGGCTCGGCGGTGGGCGGGGACCGACCCGCGGAGGGCCGCAGGTGTGGCCGGACGGTTCACCTCCTGCACCAGGTCCGGAGACCCCCGCACGGCTCTCAAGCAGCCTAGACAGCGACTGCCTGCACTGCTTGGCCGCACAATTTGTTCATGTCGTCCTCGTCAGACGTCAGGATGACGGCGGGGCGCACCGAGCGCAGTGCTGTGGCCGCGACAACAGCGTCGATGGCGTACTTGTGACCGTGCAGGCGGGCATCTCGAAGAAGCTCGATCGCTCGCGAGGAGATGTCCTCGGTCACCGGCTCGATCTTCAACCGGGACAGATACCACCGGAGCCGATCGCTTTTGACCCGAACGTCTTGCGCCTCGATCGGTGTCATGGCGCTGACCACGACTCGAAAATCGTTGTCCTGCGCCTCCCGTACGAACGCTGTCACTCGCTGGTCGGCTTCGCACCACTTCACGAGCCCCTCGCAATCGAGCACGACGGTGCCCGCGCTCAACCGGCTTCGTGCGCGCGCCATCCGTCCTCATCCTGGAGTTCGGGCGCCGACTTCACACGGCGGAACAACTCCGCCGCCTCATCACGCAAGGACCGCGGGATCGGCCCAGAAGCGGCCTCATTCGCCTGCAAGGCCTCCTCCAGGAGATCCCGCTCGATCTGACGCTCCACAGCGGCATCGACGTAGGCGGAAAACCCGCGGGCCCCGACTCGCTCTCGGACAGCGCGAATATTGCCCGTTCTCAGGGACACACTGACCTTGGCGGCCGGGCCCTCTCCCGGGGCGAACTCTCGCTCTGGCATGCTCATGGATTCAGTTTACTACCCGAAGTAGCAAAATGCCGGTCCTCGCGTGGCAGTGCTGACCGCGACCGCTCCCGAGCCGCAGCGCGGACCGATGACCGTCCGACGCGCGACGGGTCACCGCAACGGCTGCCTGCTCGTTCCTCAACCCCGTACCACTCTGAGGTCATCGTGGGTGCCGGGACAGGGCGATCGGGGCGAAGCCGAGATCGGCCAGCGCGGCCGCGCCGCGCTCGGCATGGTCGTCGCCGGCGAGCACCATGGTCCGTGCGGACTGGTAGCGGCAGCCGGCGGCGTCAAACGCATCCGTCGTGGCGAGCAGCGCCTCTTGGTCGCCGACGAGGAGGGCTCCGGCTCGCTCCACAAAGGCTGTGGCGACCGGGTTGCCAGCCACGATCGTTCGGGCCTCGGCCAGACGGTCGCGGGCGTCGGGGCTCCCGGCGAGTACGGCGGCCTCGGTGCGTAGCGCGACATACCAGTGGTGCCAGA
Organism: Nonomuraea sp. NPDC049028; assembly: GCF_043197735.1. Taxonomy (NCBI): domain Bacteria; kingdom Bacillati; phylum Actinomycetota; class Actinomycetes; order Streptosporangiales; family Streptosporangiaceae; genus Nonomuraea; species Nonomuraea sp. NPDC049028. The sequence continues at coordinate 474,893 of NZ_JBICTR010000007.1, read as the reverse complement.
TCCAGGTGACCCACTTCCACACCTGCCTGGGCTCGAGGGTCATCCGCTCCAGCGCCTCCGGTGCCTGCCCGCGGTGCAGCAGGAGTATCGCGTCGAAGACCGCCTTGTAGCCGTAGGTATGCCCTGTTGGGGTGCCGAGCTGATCCAGGACCTGCTGCCATTCGCGCCGGGCGTCATGGTCGTCGCGGAGGCCGTGGATCATCGCCACAGCGGCCACCGCCGGGCGGAGGAGCGAGCGGGCGGGGCGGTCTGCCCGCCGCCACGCATCGAGGAACCGGACGCTGCCGGTGAGCACCTCGTCAACGTTTCCTGCCAGCGCGTCAACCATCAGCAGCCGGCACGTAGCACGGTGACCGACCTCCGCCAGCGATGGATGGTCGGCCAGCCGGCGTGCCCATCGGCGGGCACCTGAGACATCCCCCGCGCCGAGGCAGGCCTCGGTGACCATACCGAGCGCGTCGATCAGCTCGTGGGTGCCGGCCGGCGAGATCGGCAGAGATGACAGGAACGTGATCCGGCGCCGGGCCGTGGCCGCGGTGGCGAACGTGTCGCCGGCCCAGCTCTGAGCGCCGGTGAGCGCGTCGAGTGCGGCCGACTCGGCGAGCGGGTCACCGGTCCGGCGGGCGAGCTCGACCGCGTGCTCGGCGCGCGCGATCGTCTCCGGTACGGCGTTGCCGGGCGGGCCCTGGGCCGCACCGAACGCGTCGGTGAGCACCGCGGCCTCAGCCAGCGCCACCGCGGCCTGCGCGGCCGGATCGTCGCCGGCCAGCTCCCGCGCCTCGGTCATCAGCGCGAGCACCTCCTCTCGGGGCGGGAGCCGCACGAACGTGGTCGAGAACCGGAACGCGATAATGGCGGCGGTCGCCAGGTCGGCGGCGGCGCCGGCGCCGTCACCGGAGCTGCGGGCGGCCTCCGCGGCCGCGCGGCGGAGGCGGTACATGTCATCACCAATGGTCCGGCAGCCGGCCACGGCCGCGGCCTGCCGAAGCATCGACGCGCCGGCGGCGGGATCGGTCGCGAGCGCGGCCGCCTGCTCATAGCGCCGCTGGGACTCTCCAGTCAGGTTACGGGTGAAGGTCAGCTCCGCCAGGTGCTGGGCAAGATCGCAGGCGTCCGTGCGCAGCTCCGGCCGGTCGGCCGCCCACGCCAGGGCCGCGCGGAGGTCGTCGGCCACCAGGTCGAACCGGGCCCGCCAGTCCGCTCGTACCACCGCCAGGGCGACGGCCTTGGCCAGGCACCAGCGAAGGTGCCGGGACCGAGCGTCGACCAGTTCACCGGCCTCGGCGAGCCGCTCCGTGCCGTACTGGCGGATGGTCTCCAACGCCCGGTACTCCGTCCCGCCCTGCGACACGGTCACCACCAGCAGGCTCTGTTCGGCGAGCCGGGCCAGTCCGTCGGCGACGAGGCCTTCCTCGGACCCGGCCACCTCCGCCGCCGCAGCCGCGGTGAACGGCGCCACGAACACCGACACCCGGCGCAGCAGCGCCCGATCGGCCGGCTCCAGGAGGGCATGGCTCCAGTCCAGCGCCGCCCGCACCGACCGGTGCCGCTGATCGGCACGAGAGCCGCCGGTCAGCATCCGCAGCGGATGGGAAAGGGCGGCGGTGATGCCGTCCAGCCCGAGCGCGGGATACCGGGCGGCGGCCAGCTCGATCGCCAGCGCCATTCCATCCAGCCGCTCGCAGATCGCGGCGATCTGGTCGCGCAGTGGAGGGTCGAGTGGCCGACCGACCGCCGCCGCCCGCTCCATGAACAACGCAACCGCGTCCGACTCGCCGTCGCCGGGCAGCGACAGTGGCGGAACCTCATACACCCGTTCGAACGGCACCATCAGCCGTGCCCGGCTGGTCACCAGCACCGTCACCCGAGGGCACGTCGCCAGCAGCCGCTCGAGAAACAGCGCCACCCCGTTCACCACTTGCTCGCAGTTGTCCAGCACCAGCAGCGCATGACGGTCGGCCAGCGCGGCGACCACGGAGTCGGTCATGTCGCGTCCAGGCTGCTCGCCGAGGCCGAGCGCCCCGGCGACCGCAGTGGCGATCATGCCCGGATCGGTGACCGGGACCAGGTCGGCGAACCACACCCCGTCGGAGTACTCGCCGGCTACTTCCGCGGCCACCGTCAACGCGAGCCGGGTCTTGCCCACTCCGCCGGGACCGACCGCGGTCAGCTGACGGTATGCCTTGATCATCCCGGCCAGCTCGGCCCGCTCACTCACCCGGCCGACGAACGAGGTCAGCGGGGCCGGCAGAACCGCTGCCGGCTGCGACGGGGCAGCGTCGGCCGACTTGGGCGCACGCTGGGCGAGCGCCCGCCGATCCGGCACCCCCAGCTTGCGCAGCAGCGAGGAAACGTGGCTCTCGACGGTACGCACCGAGATGACCAGCCTCGCCGCGATCTCGGCATTGCTGAGATGGGCCCCGACCAGTCGCAGCACCTCGGCTTCCCGCGGCGAGATGTCCACTCCTGTTCCCACCGCCCCAGTTTGCCGCATCCCCCATCCGCAGTGGCCACCGTGCGCGATCCGTGCCGTCAATCCGTGGCCGGGATCCGTGGTCACCACGGATGTGGACCAGCCAGGCCGGGAGAAAAGCTAGGAACACCGCAAACAACGGGTCGATGTGACCCACGACTACAGGAGTGACCATGATCGGCTCTTCCACCCGGGGAATCAGGACCGTGCTGCACCCCGTGTCCGACCTGGCCAAGGCCAAAGCGGTGTATGCGGCGCTGCTCGGCATCCCGCCGCAGCACGACTCGCCCTACTACGTCGGCTTCGATGCCGAGGGCCAGCACATCGGGCTGGTCCCGGGCGGTGGACCGCAGGACATGACCTCGCCGGTGGCCTACTGGCACGTGCCGGACATCGAGGAGAAGCTGGCCGAGGTGATCGCCGTGGGGGCCACCGTGAAGGAGGCCGCGCACGAGGTCGGCGGCGACCGCCTCGTGGCCACCGTCATCGACCCCGACGGAAACGTCCTCGGGCTGATCCAGGACCGGTGAGCAGCGGACCCGTCCCTGCCGCATCCGCCACGACAAACCCATCTCGCTCAAAGGACCTGCCATGACCTCCCTCGAAACCGTCACCCTGGAAGTTCACGACCCCACGGCCTCGGACGCCTTCTATCAGGCCTTCGGGCTTGGGCCCTTCGTGAACGTACGCGCCTCGGATGCACCGACGACCGGCTTCCGTGGGTTCGCGCTGTCCATCGTGGTCTCCCAGCCGGGCAACGTCGATGCCCTTCTCGGCGCCGCCCTCGACGCCGGCGCCACGACGCTGAAGCCGGCCACGAAGGGATTCTGGGGCTATGGCGGCGTCGTACACGCCCCTGACGGGACGATCTGCAAGATCGCGACCTCGAAGAAGAAGGACACCGAACCTGCCGCCCGGCAGATCGACCAGGTCGCCCTCCTGCTAGGAGTCGCGGACGTCAAGGCGAGCAAGCGGTTCTACGTCGAGCGCGGCCTGAGTGTGGCGAAGAGCTTCGGCGGCAAGTACGTCGAGTTCGACACCCCGTCATCGGCCGCCACGCTGGCGCTCTACCCGCGCCGCGCCCTCGCCAAGGATACCGGCGTCTCCCAGGAGGGCACCGGATCACACCGGATCGTGATCGGCAGCGATGCCGGACCCTTCACCGACCCTGACGGGTTCGTATGGGAGACGGCATCCGCCTGAGACACGCGGTGGGGCATCTCAGCAGCAGGACCGTGAGGCCCTTATCCAAATTCCGAAATCAAGATCCTCAAGGAGGAGATTCGCCATGAGCAGCACTGAAAGCAGCGCCTACCAAAGGTTCACGGCTGAGGAGCGGGCCGCGATGAAGGAGCACGCCCAAGAGCAGAAGAAGGCAGTGCGCCGCAGCTCACGTGCGGACAAGGCAGCGCAGGATCAGTGGGACGTACTCGCCAAAATCGCCGAGATGCAGGAATCGGACCGGATCATGGCCGAGCGCATCCATACCGTCATCACCGCCGGCGCCCCGGCCCTCGCGCCGAAGCTCTGGTATGGCATGCCCGCCTACGCGCTGGACGGCAAAATCGTCTGCCACTTCCAGCCTGCGGCGAAATTCAAGGCACGCTACGCGACCCTCGGGTTCAGCGACCAGGCGAACCTGGACGACGGCTCGATGTGGGCTGCCGGTTTCGCCCTGACCGAGGTGACCGTCGAGGTGGAGGCGCAGATCAGCACGCTGGTGAAGCAGGCAGTGAGCTGAGGATCGCGCACCACGATCTGGATCACGTGTCTGTTGAGATAGTTGATGGCGGTACGTCGGCGATCTGGTACTGATCGAGTCACTGTCCTGCCAGGTTGTCCGTGCACATCCTGCGTCGCCACGAACAGCGACCGGCGGGCCAGACCGGCGGTGGAGCGGCGGCTGTGCGAGCACGGCGCACGTTACCCGGCCTCATCGCCGGACGCACTCCTCGGTGACGACCGCCCTCGTAACCGCTGCCCGCGTGGAACCGGCGATGTAGGTCGGCACGAGCCGTCCAGCCCGCACGCCAGGTCGCCGACGAAGACCGCCGGGGGCCCTGAGGCGTCCCGTAACGGACTGCTCAGGCCTCACCCAACGTCAAGCCGACCGGGCAGGCCACGCCCGTCCCACCGATTCCGCAGTACCCGTTCGGCGACGGTGACTGCGACGGCCATCCGCAGCTCCGTACCGGTCCCGCGGTGGTCCCCCAGCGCGATCATCCTGCTCGGCGACGCCATACACGCCATGACCCCGGCGCGCGGCACCGGTGCCAACACCGCCTTGCGCGACGCCGCGCTGCTCACCCGCCTCCTTCCTGCCGCCGCTCGCGGGGAACAGCCGGTGCTGGAGGTGATCGGCGAGTACGAGGCGCAGATGACCGAGTACGGCTTCGCCGCCGTCCGCGCTTCGCTCGCCGAGCTCAAGCGGCAGACGTCGATGGACAGCCGCGCCGGCCTCGCTGTCACGAGGACCGCGTTGTGCCTGCTCGACGCGGTGCCCCCGCTCAAGCGGCGCGTCTTCGCCGATCTCAGCGAGTAGGGAACGACACATGAAAATCACCGTTTTCGGGGCGACGGGCGGCGTCGGCAGCCGGGTCGTAGGCGAAGCCGTGGACACGACATCACCGCCTGCGGTCGGCGTCCGCAGGCCCTGGAAGATCTTGTCACGAAGAGCCGCCGCTACGCCGCCGGGCCACCGGCCGTCGTGATCGGCGACGCTCGTGACCCGGACACCGTTCATCGGGCGATAGCGGGTGTGGCAGCGGTCATCGCCGCCATCGGCCCTCCCGGCCGCCACGGCCCGCACCACACGGCAGCCGTCGCCAAGGTCATCATGGACGCCATGACCGTCCTGTCCGTTCCGCGGCTGGTCATCACCAGCGCTTACCCCATCGTGGCGATCCGTCCGCGCCTGCCCCTCGATCGGACGGTGGCTTGATGCCGTCGGCGCCAGTGCGACCAGTGCAGAACCTGCCGGGTGGTGCGGTAGCGGGTCAGGATGAGAACGGCCGGCAGTCGGCGGATCTCGGGCAGGGTCAGTTCGATGTGCTCCTCGTCGCCTTGCGGTTGGGCGGCGGCAATGGCGGCGAGGAAGGCCAGGGCGAGAATGGCCAGGGTAATTCGCGCACAGGTGGCCGAGATCGCGGAGGACTATCTCGTGCACGTCGGCCTGAACGACTCCTCGGACACGACCGCATCCATCGGCCTACAAGTCGCAGCCGACTGACAGAGACCGGCCTCGTCGTCGCTCGCCCGGTCCACCCGCCATTCAGGGTCGCTCGGCCGATGATGCCGCTCGCATCCGGCAGAACAGCCTGGCGTCCTCCGTGACAGGTCACGACCCTGCGACGATCAGTGGCTCACGATTATGGTCCGTTGTGACAGTTCTGAGAACGGCCGAAAATGCGCCCGGTTCGTCCTGATTTTGCGTGCGGATCGGTCTAGAGCTGATTTAATCCTCAAGTTGATCTCTAGGGAGGACTGTGGCGTGACGGAGCCGAAGATTCCGAGCATGGGGCGTAGAGCGTTGTGGGGCACCGCCGCAGGACTGGCGAGTGCCGCCATGATCGCGAAAACCCCGTCTGCGGCGGCGGAGACGGCCCCGCTGGACTGGTTCAATGTCAAGAACTACGGGGCGCTCGGCAACGGGGCCGATGACGACACCCCGAAGATCCAGGCCGCGATCGATGCAGCGGTGGCCGCTGGAGGCGGAACCGTGTACTTCCCCGCGGGGGCGTACGCGGTCACCCCGACGGCCGGCGTCCCGGCCTTGTCCATCGGTGGCAACGGAATCCGGCTGGTCGGCGCGAGCAGCAAGGCCTCCACGCTGGTCAAGAAGGCGAACGGCATCCTGTTGCGTATGTCCGGAGCCCCAACCGACACGAGCGGGTCGAAACATCGGCGCTACTGTTCGATTGAAAACCTCGGGTTCAACGGCAATGGCAAGACCGGGTTGCTGCTCGAGCTTTACTACAATGACAACTCCTACTTTCGTGATGTTTTCATGTCGAGCAACAACGACCTGTGCATCGACGCCGTCGAGTTCTGGGACTCCAGGTTCTACAATCTGGCGATCGAGGAGAGCACCGGCACAGCGAACAGCGCTACGCAGCCCAACGTGTGGCTTCGGAACTCCTCGGCCATGACCGGCTGGGGATACAGTGCCGACAACGTCAACCAGATCCATTTCATCGGATGCCGCATGGAGGCATTCGGCACCGGTGCCTTGTGGATCACCCAGGGCACCGCGAAGAACAATAATCCCAATGGGATCTATCTGACAGACTGCAAATTCGAAACCTCCAGGATGCAGGGCGGTCCTCATCTGAAGGTCGACGCGTCCTGTAGGCATGTCTATGCGTCCAATATCTACGCTTACGCGGGTGGTTTTGCCTCCGGGTATTCCACTGCGCAGAACATCATCGCCTGGGCGGGAAGCGTCAGCGCCCTGGAGAACGTGTTGATCGCCAACAGCTCGGCGGCGACCGTCAACTCCGGGATCGATCTCTACTCCGGCTCCGGCTCGACCGCCGTCCTGCGTAACGTCGTGGGGCGCTACTCCACAAAGCCGACCGGCACTCACATTTACTACGAAGCCTCAAGCACCGGCGACTTCCGGGTGGAGAACTGCTACGCGAACATCGGAGGGCAGGCCGGCGGTACCATCCCAACCAAGAACCAGCCGAACCCGCCGCTGCGGATGGTCGCGGGCGCGGTCAGCGACGCCTCATTCACGCACACTCCGGTCGACGGGACACTTGCGGTCGACTCGACCAACAGACGCCTCTACGTACGAGTAAGCGGCAAGTGGCTGTCGACGGCGCTGAGTTAGCGGCGGCCGGTCGGGATCCTGCGGCCGGAGACGTGTCCGTCCAAGTTGGCGGCATGACGCAGGACACCGGACTACGACGCTGGCGGGACCGCCTCGTCAGAGCGTCCGCCGGACTGACCATCGATGTCTTGATGCCGCCGAACAGCCAACCCATCGCACCACCTGCTGACTGCTATGCCACCTTTTAGAAGCCCTAAATATTTCCGTACAGCAATACGCATTTGTGTTTAAAGGTGGTAATGCCCGAAACTGGACTACATGCCTGACCTGAGGCGCGGTGTGCTGTTCGGGGCTGCCGCCTACACGATGTGGGGATTGTTCCCCCTGTACTGGCCGCTGCTCAAGCCGTCAGGAGCCGTTGAGATCCTCGCGCACCGCATGGCCTGGTCACTGGTCGCGGTCCTGGTGGTGCTGGCCGTGCGGCGCCACTGGTCCTGGATGAGAGAGCTGCTCAAGGAGCCCAGGAAGCTCGCGCTGCTGACGCTGGCCGCCGTGATCGTCACCGTCAACTGGGGCGTGTACATCTATGCCGTCAACGCCGGTCAGGTGGTCGAGAGCGCCCTGGGGTACTTCATCAATCCGCTGATCAGCGTGTTGTTCGGGGTTGTGCTGCTCAAGGAGCGCCTCAGGCGGCTGCAGTGGGTGGCGGTGGGGTTCGGGACACTCGCCGTGCTCGTGCTGACCATCGACTACGGCCGGCCGCCGTGGATCGCGCTCGCGCTGGCCGTCAGCTTCGGTCTGTACGGGCTGGTCAAGAAGCAGGCGAACGTGGGCGCGGCCGAGAGCCTCACCGTCGAGACCCTGGTGCTGCTCACCCCCGCGCTGGGCTACATCCTCTATCTCAGCCTGACCGGGCAGTCCACGTTCGGAACCGAGGGGATCGGCCACGCGGCGCTCCTGGTCGGGGCGGGCGTGATCACGGCGGTGCCGCTGCTGTGCTTCACCGCCGCCGCCATCCGGGTGCCGCTCAGCACGATCGGCCTGCTTCAGTACATCGCGCCGGTCCTGCAGTTCCTGTGCGGGGTGCTGGTGGCGAAGGAGACGATGCCGGCCAGCCGCTGGATCGGGTTCTCGATCGTGTGGCTGGCCCTGGCCGTCTTCACTTACGACAGCATCCGTACGGCCCGCGCCACACGGGCCGCGATCCGGAGATCACCCAGAACGCTCGACAACGTAGTCACATAGCGCCAGAAATGCGTTCTTGGCGGGGATGTCTGGGAGGCTGGAAAGGTCGGTACGAGCCCGGTTCACCCAGGCATCCAGCTCGGCCCGCGCCTGTCCCATGGCCGGGTGCGCCCGCAGCAGCGTCAGCGCCTCGTCCAGGTCCGACTCGGCCACCGGCCCCGACAGCAACTCCGCCAGCCGCGAGGACGGGTCCGAGGCCAGAGCGTAGAGGACCGGCAGCGTCCGGATACCCTCCCGAAGATCCGTCCCCGGCGTCTTGCCCGACTCCGTCGAGGTGGACGCCACGTCGAGCAGGTCGTCCCCCAGCTGCCAGGCCACCCCGACGGCCTCGCACGCCCGGCTGAGCCGCTCCTCGACGTCGGAAGGCGCCCCGGACAGCAGCGCCCCGAACCGGCCGGAGGCCGCGATCAGGGACCCGGTCTTGTCCGCGAGCACGCTGATGTAGTGCGCCACCGGGTCCTCTTCGCCGCGCGGCCCGATGGTCTCGCGGATCTGACCCTGCACGAGGCGGGAGAAGGTCTGGGCCTGTACGCGGATGAGCTCCGGCCCGAGGTCGGCCAGGAGGTCGGACGCCTGGGCGAACAGGTAGTCACCGGTGAGGATGGCCACGGTGTTGTCCCACCGGGCGTTGGCCGACGGCGAGCCCCGGCGTACCGGAGCCTCGTCCATGACGTCGTCGTGGTAGAGCGACCCGAGATGGGTCAGCTCGATGACCACGGCGCCGGGCACGACTCCCGGCGCCGACGGATCCCCGAACTGGGCCGCCAGCAGCACCATCAGCGTACGGAAGCGCTTGCCCCCGGCCTCGATGAGGTGCTTGGACGCCTCCGTGACGAAGGCGTCCTCGCTCTCCACCGACGAACGCAGCAGCTTCTCGACGGCGGCCAGTCCGTTGGCCACGTCCTGCGCCAACCGTTCGTCCTCAATGGGAAGGTCAACCACGGGAGGCGCGGACATACAGATCCCCTTATCTGATGAACAGGCCGGATGCAGCCTGGTTGGCGAGGTCGAGCATGGGCTGCGGGAAGAGCCCGACTCCTACCGTAATCAGCAGCGCGATGGCGATGACGGCCACGGTCCCCATACTGGGCACCGCGATCGAGGGGCCGTCGGCCGCCGGGTCGCTGAAGAACATCAGGACGATGACGCGCACGTAGAAGAACGCGGCGATCGCGGAGGCGACGACGCCCAGCACGACCAGCCCGGTCATCCAGCCCCCGAGCGAGTCACCGGCCTCGGACCCACTGGCCAGCGCGGCGGCGAACACGGCGTACTTGCCGAAGAAGCCGCTGGTCAGCGGGATGCCGGCGAAGGCCAGCAGGAAGAACGCGAAGATGCCCGCCAGGATCGGCGAGCGCTTGCCCAGCCCGGCCCAGCGCGACAGGTGGCCCGCCTCGCCGCCGGGGTCGCGGACCATCGTGACCACCGCGAAGGCGCCGACCGTGGTGATGCTGTAGACGAGCAGGTAGAACATGATCGCCGACAGCGACTTGGCGTTCTGCGCGCTCTTGTCGAACGTGGCCATGACGCCGATCAGCAGGAAGCCCGCGTGCGCGATCGAGGAGTAGGCCAGCATGCGCTTGATGTCGGTCTGCGTGATCGCCAGGATCGCGCCGACCACCATCGTCAGAGCCGCCACGGCCCACATGACCGGACGCCAGTCCCAGTCCAGGTTGCCCAGCGCCACCCAGAACACCCGCAGCACGGCGCCCACGGCCGCGACCAGCGTGCCGGAGGCCATGAGCGCGGTGATGGGCGTCGGAGCGCCCTGGTAGACGTCCGGCTTCCACGCCTGGAACGGCGCCGCGCCGATCTTGAACAGCAGGCCGACGCCGAGCAGCGAGACTCCGAGCAGCAGGATCGGGTCGAGCAGCGAGCCGGTGGCCAGAGCCTTGTTGATGCCGGTGAACGACACGGTCCCGGCGTAGCCGTAGATCATGGCCGTGCCGTACAGGAAGAAGGCCGAGGAGAACGCGCCGAGCAGGAAGTACTTCATCGACGCCTCCTGCGACAGCAGGCGGCGCCGGCGGGCCAGGCCGCACAGCAGGTACAGCGGCAGCGACATGACCTCAAGGCCGACGAACATGGTCAGCAGGTCGTGCGAGGCGGGGAAGAGCAGCATGCCGCCCACCGCGAACAGGACCAGCGGGTAGACCTCGGTGTGCGAGCCACCGGCGGCCTCGGCCTCCTCCTCGTCGGCGCTGCCGGGCACGGCCGCCGCCGAGGCGACGAAGTGGCCCTCGTCGTTGATCATCAGCACGCAGACGAACGACAGGACGAGGATGACGCCCCAGATGAACAGCGAGGGTCCGTCGACCGCGACCGCGCCCATGGCGACCGGCGCCGTCGGCACGGCGCCCTTGACCACCTGCACGATGACCAGCGCGAACGCGCCGGCCAGGGACAGCAGGGTGAGGGGTACGTGGATCGACTTGCGCATGTAGCGCGGCGCGAACGCCTCTACGAGCACACCGACGACGGCCGCGCCGAAGACCAGCAGCATCGGCGCCAGCGTGCCGTATTCGATGGTCGGCGCCACGACAGCGTCGTTCACTGGCCGGCCCCCTTCTCAGCGATAGCCGGGTTGTCCACTTTCACGTTGACCAGCGTCTGGGTGACCGTGGGGTTGATCACGTCGAGCAGCGGCTTGGGGAAGAAGCCGAAGCCGATGATCAGCGCGATGAGCGGCGCCAGGACGACGATCTCGCGCACGTTCAGGTCCTTGAAGGCCTTCACCGGCTCGGCGGTCGGCCCGTTGAGCGCCCGCTGCACCATCCACAGGATGTAGACGGCGGCCAGGATCACGGCCAGCGCGGAGACGATCGCCGCGACCGCGAGCGCGCCGGACCCGAAGGCAGAGCTGGTGTAGGTGCCGATCATCACCATGAACTCGCTGACGAACGACGACAGCCCCGGCAGCGAGAGCCCGGCCAGACCGGCGATCAGGAAGAAGCCCGCGAGCAGCGGGGCGACCTTCTGGACGCCTCCGTAGTCGGCGATGTGCGGCGAGCCGCGCCGGGCGATGAGGAACCCGGCGGCCAGGAACAGCGCGCCGGTGGCGAAGCCGTGGTTGACCATGTAGAGCGCGGCGCCGGACTGGGACACCTGTGACATGGCGAACACGCCCATCACGATGAAGCCGAAGTGCGAGATCGACGTGTAGGCGATGAGCCGCTTCATGTCGGTCTGCCCGATGGCCACGATCGCGCCGTAGATGATGCTGATGACCGCGAGGACCACGATGGGCATCGTGAACGCCTTGGCCGCGTCGGGGAACAGCTCCAGGCAGAAGCGGAGCATGCCGAACGTACCGACCTTGTCGAGCACGCCCACGAGCAGCACGGCGGCGCCGGCCGGAGCCTGCGCGGCCGCGTCGGGCAGCCAGGTGTGCACCGGCCAGAGCGGCGCCTTGATCGCGAAAGCGATGAAGAAGCCGGCGAACAGCCACTTCTGCGTCGCGGGGTCCTGGATGACGCCGACGAGCTCGGGGAACATGAACGTGCCCTTGCCCGCGACCACGTACAGCGCGATGACCGCGACCAGCATGAGCAGGCCGCCGAACAGCGAGTACAGCAGGAACTTGACGGCCGCGTACGACCGCTGCGCGCCGCCGTACGACCCGATCATGAAGTACATCGGGATCAGCATGGCTTCGAAGAAGACGTAGAACAGGAAGATGTCGGTCGCCGCGAAGACACCGATCATCATCGCTTCCAGCACCAGCAGCAGCGAGAAGTACGTCTTGACCGACCGCTTCGGGGTGATCAGCGTGCCGTCGGCGCTCTGCGTGCCGTCGGCGTCGTGCCAGGAGGCGAGCACCACGATCGGCACCAGCACCGCCGACAGCGCGATCAGCACGAGCGCGATGCCGTCGACGCCGACCCCGAACTTCACGCCGAAGCTCGGGATCCAGTCGTAGACCGCCTGGAACTGGAACCTGGGGCCGCCCGTCTTGAACTGGACCGCCATCACGAGCGTCAGCACCAGCACGACCAGGGACACCAGCAGCGTGGCCTGCTTGGCCAGCTTGTCACTGCCCTTGGGAAGCAGGGCCACCACGATGGCGCCCAGGACGGGCACCGCCATGAGTATCGGGAGCCAGGGTGACATCAGATGTTCCCAACGAGGAGCAGGGCGCCTGCCAGGAGGGCAGCACCGAACAGGATGGACAGCGCGTAGGATCTGGCGAAGCCCGTCTGGATCCGCCTGAGACGCCCCGAGGTCCCGCCGATGCCCGCCGCCAGGCCGTTGACCAGCCCGTCGATGCCGCGGTTGTCGAAGTACACCGCGAAGCGGGTCAGCCACTGGCCGGGGCGCATGAACAGGGACTCGTTGAGCGCGTCGCCGTAGAGGTCACGACGGGCGAACGTGGTGAGGAAGGAGCCGCGCGGCGCCACGGCGGGCACCTCGGCCCTGCCGTACCTGACCCACGCGAAGCCCGCCCCGACAGCGACCAGCGCCAGCGTGACCAGGCCGGCCGTGCTGGTGAAGTCGAACTCCGGCCGCTCTTCCGCGGTGCCCACGGCGACCTTGAGGAAGTCGTACAGCCTGTTGCTCAGGATCAGGTAGCCGCCCAGGAAGAGCGCGCCGAGCGACAGGATCATCAGCGGCCACGTCATCACGGCGGGCGACTCGTGCGGGTGCGCGTCCTTCTCCCAGCGCTTCTCGCCGAAGAAGGTCATGAAGACCATCCGCGACATGTAGAAGCCGGTGATGCCCGCACCGAGCACGGCCAGCCAGCCGAGGATCGGCTGGTGGTGAACGGCGGTCTCGATGATGCCGTCCTTCGTGAAATATCCGGACAGCAGGGGGAAGCCGATGATCGCCAGGTAGCCGATGAAGAACGTCGCGAAGGTGATCGGCATGTGCTTGCGCAGCCCGCCGTACTTCCGCATGTTTACTTCGTCGTTCATGCCGTGCATGACCGAGCCGGCGCCGAGGAACAGGTCGGCCTTGAAGAAGCCGTGCGTGATCAGGTGACCGATCGCGAAGGCGTAGCCCGCCGGGCCGAGGCCCGCGCCGAGCATCATGTAGCCGATCTGCGACATCGTCGAGCCGGCCAGGCCCTTCTTGATGTCGTCCTTCGCGCAACCGATGATGGCACCGGCCAGCAGCGTGGCCGCGCCGACGATCGAGACTGCGAGCGCCTGCGCTGAGTCCGGCGGGAAGAAGAACGCACCGGAGCGGACCACCAGGTAGACCCCGGCGGTGACCATGGTCGCGGCGTGGATGAGGGCCGAGACCGGGGTCGGGCCCTCCATCGCGTCCAGCAACCACGACTGCAGCGGGAGCTGCGCCGACTTACCGCAGGCGCCGAGGAGCAGCAGCAGGCCGATCGCGGTGACCGCGCCGCCGGACGGCGGGTTCTCGGCGATCTGCTTGCCCAGCTCGCTGAAGGTCAGCGTGTGGAAGGTGGCCAGAATGATGAACATGCCGACCAGGAGGCCGAAGTCACCGACGCGGTTGACGATGAACGCCTTCTTGGCCGCGACGGCCGCCGAGGGCTTGAACTGCCAGAACCCGATGAGCAGGTACGAGGCCAGGCCCACGCCCTCCCAGCCGATGAACAGCCCGACGTAGTTGTCGGCCAGCACCAGCAGGAGCATCGCGGCGACGAAGAGGTTCAGATAGGAGAAGAACCGGCGCCGCTCGGCATCGTGCGACATGTAGCCGATCGAGTAGATGTGGATCAGCGATCCGACACCCGTGATCAGCAGCGCGAAGCTGATCGACAGCGGGTCGATCAGCAACCCCATGTCGACCATGCCGGGAATGAACTCATACAGATGTACGGCCTGACGGCGCTGTTCTTCCGGTAGGCCGATGAGCTCGAAGAAGGTCAGCACCGCCACGACGAACGAGGCGAGGGACATGGCCACGCCCAGCAGATGGCCCCACCGGTTCGTCATGCGTCCGAGGATCAGCAGGATCGCCGCACCCAGCAACGGGAAGGCGATCATCAGCCAAGAGGCCCCGATCATGCCGCCGGCGGTGTGCTGGACGATCTCAGCAGGAGATTCCACCAGTCACCTCTAGTACTTCAGCAGGTTGGCGTCGTCTACCGACGCGGACCTGCGGGTTCGGAAGATCGTCACGATGATGGCCAGGCCGACCACGACCTCGGCCGCGGCCACCACCATCACGAAGAACGCGATGATCTGGCCCTCGAGGTTGCCGTTCTGCCTGGCGAAGGCGACGAACGCGAGGTTGCAGGCGTTGAGCATGAGCTCGACGCACATGAACACCACGATCGCGTTGCGCCGGATCAGCACGCCCATCGCGCCGATGGCGAACAGCAGGCCCGACAGGACGAGGTAATGAGTGGTCACTTGGACTCCTCCTCAGCCGACTCGACGGCGGCCCTGTGCTTGATGGCCTCGGCGAGCTTCGGATCCTCGGGCAGATGACCCTGCTCGACGTCGAACCGCGCGATGTAGCGGTTGACCGAGCTCTCCGCGACCGAGCCGTCGGGCAGCAGCGCCGGCATGTCGATGGCGTTGCTCCTGGCGTAGGTGCCGGGTCCGGGCAGCGGCGACGGGCGATCGCCGAGGAACCGGGCGCGGGACAGGTCCTTCTGCGAAGGCCGTACGGTCAGCCGCTCGCGGTGTGCCAGCACCATCGCACCGAGCGCGGCGGTGATCAGCAGCGCCGAGGTGATCTCGAAGGCGAAGACGTACTTCGTGAAGAGCAGCAGCGCCAGCGAGCGGATGTAACCGGCCTGCCCGATCGCCGAGGCCAGCCCGGCCTCCTTGGCGAAGACGGCGTTGCCGATGGCCAGGATGACGAGCGCGGCGAAGCCGACGGCGGCGATCGCGGCCCAGAAGCGCTGGCCCCGCAGCGTCTCCACCAGCGAGTCGGACGAGTCGACGCCGACCAGCATGAGCACGAACAGGAAGAGCATCATGACGGCGCCGGTGTAGACGATGATCTGCACCGCGGCCAGGAAGGGCGCGTCCTGCACGGCGTAGAGGACCGCGAGGCAGAGCATCACGGTGCCGAGCATCAGCGCCGAGTAGACGGCCTTCCGGTTGAACACCATGCCGAGTGCCGCACCGACGGATACGACGGCGAGCACCCAGAAGGTAATGGTCTCACCCATTGGTCCGTCCCAGCCGGTAGTAGTCCTCTTCGGTGTCCCCGAGCCGCATGGGGTGCGGAGGCTGCTCCATCCCCTGGGTCAGGGGCGCGAGAAGCATCTCCTTGGTGAAGATGAGGCTCTCGCGGTTGGTGTCGGCCAGCTCGTACTCGTTGGTCATCGTGAGGGCCCGGGTCGGGCACGCCTCGATGCACAGACCGCAGAGAATGCACCGCAGATAGTTGATCTGGTAGGTGCGGCCGTAACGCTCACCCGGCGAGAAGCGCTCCGCGTCGGTGTTGTCGGCACCTTCCACGTAGATGGCGTCGGCCGGGCACGCCCAGGCGCACAACTCGCAGCCGACGCACTTCTCCAGCCCGTCAGGCCAGCGGTTGAGCTGGTGCCGCCCGTGGAAGCGAGGCGCCGTAGGCCTCTTCTCCTCCGGGTAGTTCACCGTGACGGGCTTCTTGAACATCGTGTGGAAGGTGACCCCGAAGCCCTTGACGGGGTTCAGCCAATCAGTTAGTCCCACTGGGAATCTCCTTGTGCTGCACCCCGTGGTAGTGCGGCAGGTCGAGCGGCGGCACAGGGAAGCCACCGGCCGTTGGCTCGTTGGACAGCTCCTCGAACTCCGCCTCGACCTCCGCCTTCTTCGCTTCCTTGCGGCGCTGGTTCACGGTGTCGAACCGGGCCCAGATGGCGAGCGCGCCGACGATGACGACCACCGCGACCACCATGACGGGTGCCAGGCTGCCCTGGAAGCCGGCTTCGCCGTTCTTGACGTACATGACGGTCCGGATCGTGGCGACCAGCATGATCCACGCCAGGTTGACCGGGATGAGAACCTTCCACCCCAGCGACATGAGCTGGTCGTAGCGGACGCGCGGCAGCGAGGCCCGCACCCACACCACGAAGCAGAAGACCAGCACGAACTTGACGAAGAACCACAGCAGCGGCCACCAGCCCTCGTTCGCGCCGGCCCAGAACCACGTGATCGGGAACGGTGCCCGCCAGCCGCCGAGGAACAGCGTGATGGCCATCGCCGAGGCGACGAAGGTGTGCAGGTATTCGCCCATCATGATCAGCGCGAACTTCAGCGACGAGGAGTACTCGGTCTGGAAGCCGCCGACCAGCTCGCCCTCGCCCTCGGGCAGGTCGAACGGGATACGCGCGGCCTCACCGAAGGCGCAGAACACGTAGATCAGGAACGACGGCAGCAGCAGGACGACGTACCAGGAGGGCATCGACATGCCCCACAGCTCGCCGCCGGTCGCCTGCGACTTGACGATCTCCGACGTCGACAGCGTCCCCGCGAACAGGAACACGCCGACGAACGACAGGCCCATCGCGATCTCGTACGAGACCACCTGCGCCGCCGACCGGAGCCCGCCCAGCAGCGCGTACGGCGAGCGCGACGACCAGCCGGCCAGCACCACGCCGTAGACCGAGATGGCACCCATGGCCAGCATGAACAGCACGGCCACCGGCAGGTCGACCAGCTGCAGCGGCGTCCGCACGCCGAACAGGTTGACCATCGGCCCGAACGGGGTGATCGAGAAGGCCAGGAAGGCCGGGATCACCATGATGACCGGGGCCATCAGGTAGAGCAGCTTGTCGACGGTCCGCGGGAAGAGGTCTTCCTTCAGGCCCATCTTGATGCCGTCGGCCACCGACTGGAGCAGGCCGAACTTGCCCGCCCGGTTGGGGCCGAAGCGGTTCTGCATCCTGGAGATCAGCTTCCGTTCGAACCAGACGCCGAACAGGATGCAGAGCATCAGGAAGGCGAACAGCATCACTGCCTTGATGATGGTGATCCAGAGCGGATCCTTGCCGAAATCGGCAAGAGTCGGATCAGTCAGGAGAACAGGGATCATGAGGCGCTCCCGATCGTGACGATGTCGCCGGCCGCCGCGCCGAGATCGCGCGTGACCGAGCAGCCGCCGGAGTTCGCCGGCACCCAGACCACCCGGTCCGGCAGGTCGGCGACGCGCACCGGCAACGTGACCGCGTTGGGTCCTTGACCGCCGACGACCAGCTTGTCGCCGTCGACGACGCCGATCTCCGCTGCGGTGGCCTCCGAGACCAGCGCTTCGGCCGGCCGGGCGGTGCCCGCGAGGTACGGCTCGCCGTCCTGCAGGCGGCCGTCGTCGAGCAGCAGGTGCCAGCTGGCCAGCAGCGCCTCGCCGGTCCGCGGCGCGAGCTGCGAGCGGGTGGCGGTGCTGGGGGCGGCGACGCGGGTGCCGCGCCAGGAGCCCATCGCGCTCAGCTCGCGGCGGGCGGCCGCGGCGTCGGGCAGGCCCAGGTGGACGTCCATCCGGTCGGCCAGGTTGCTGATCACGGCCAGGTCGCTCTGCAGGCCGGGCACCCTGAGCGGGGCCCCGAACGAGCGGCCCCTGCCTTCCCAGTTGACGAACGTGCCGCCCTTCTCCTGCACGGCGGCGACCGGCAGGACCACGTCGGCCCGGTCGGTGACCGCACTGGCGCGGATCTCCAGGCTGACGATGAACGGGGTGTTCTCCAGCGCGGCCAGCGCCGCGGCGGGATCGGCCAGGTCGTAGGGGTCGACACCGGCCACGACCAGCGCGTCGAGCTTGCCCTCCAGCGCCGCGAGGAGCATGCCCGTGGTGTCGCGTCCCGGCGCGTCGGGCAGCGAGCCGACGTTCCACGCCCTGGCGACCTCGGCCCTGGCGCTCTCGTCGCCGACCGGGCGGCCGATGGGCAGCAGGTTCGGCAGCGCGCCCGCCTCGATCGCGCCCCGCTCGCCGGCCCTGCGCGGAACCCAGGCGAGCTTGGCGCCCGACGCGGTGCTGAGGCGTACGAGGGCGGACAGGGCACCCGGAACAGTGGCCAGCCGCTCACCGGCGAGCACGATCGTGCCCTCGGCCAGCGAGCCGACCAGCTCGCCGATCGCGTCGGCCTCCGCGCCCGGCGCGGTGCGGATGAGCGTGCCGCCCATCTTGGCCAGGCCGTTGGTGGCGAACGGAGCGATCGCCGTGACCTTCAGGCCCTTCTTCATCCACGCCTTGCGCAGGCGCAGGAAGACGATCGGCGACTCGTCCTCGGGCTCGAACCCGACGAGCAGCACGGCAGGGGCGCTCTCGAGGTCACTGTAGGAGACCTCGATGCCCCTGCCGGCCACGGCGTGGGCCAGGAACTGCGCCTCCTCGGCGGAGTGCGGCCTGGCGCGGAAATCGATGTCGTTGCTGCCGAGGGCGACCCGGGCGAACTTGGCGTAGGCGTAGGCGTCCTCGACGGTGACCCGGCCGCCCACCAGCACCCCGGCCCTGCCGCGCGCGGCGGCCAGGCCGCGGGCCGCGACGCTGAGCGCCTCGGGCCACGAGGCGGGTTCGAGCACGCCGTCCTCGTTGCGTACCAGCGGCGTCTTGAGCCGATCGGGCTGCGTGGCGTAGGAGAACGCCCAGCGGCCCTTGTCGCAGTTCCATTCCTCGTTGACCTGCGGGTCGTTGCCGGCCAGGCGGCGGGTGACCCGGCCGCGCCGGTGGTCGGTGCGCAGGCTGCAGCCGGAGGCGCAGTGCTCGCACGCGCTCGGCGTGGAGACCAGGTCGAACGGCCTGGCCCGGAACCGGTAGGCGGCGCCGGTCAGCGCGCCGACCGGGCAGATCTGCACCGTGTTGCCGGAGAAGTAGGAGTCGAACGGCTTGCCGTCGGCGACACCCACCTGCTCCTTGGCCCCGCGCTCGAAGAAGTCGATGAACGGGTCGCCGGCGATCTGGTCGGAGAAGCGGATGCAGCGGGCGCACTGGACGCAGCGCTCACGGTCGAGCAGGACCTGCGAGGACAGCGGCAGCGGCTTGGGGAAGGTCCGCTTCTGCTCCTGGAACCTGGACTCGCCCTGGCCGTTGGACATCGCCTGGTTCTGCAGGGGGCACTCGCCGCCCTTGTCGCAGACCGGGCAGTCCAGCGGGTGGTTCATGAGCAGCAGCTCCATCGCCCCGCGCTGCGCCTTCTCGGCGACCGGCGAGGTGAGCTGGGTCTGCACCACCATGCCCTCGGCGACCTCGATCGCGCAGGACGGCTGCGGCTTGGGGAAGCCGCGGCCGTTGCCGGCGTCGGGGATGTCGACCAGGCACTGGCGGCAGTTGGCCGCCGGGTCGAGCAGCGGGTGGTCGCAGAAGCGCGGGATCTGGATGCCCAGCAGCTCTGCCGCCCTGATGATCAGGGTGCCCTTCGGGACGCTGACCTGGAACCCGTCGATGCTCAGGGTCACCAGGCTGGTCTCTACGGCGGTTGTTGTCACTGGTCACCCCAGAGAGTGGACTTCTTCGCGTCGAACGGGCAGCCGCCGACCTCGAAGTGCTTGAGGTACTCGTCGCGGAAGTACTTCACCGAGGAGTGGATCGGGCTCGTCGCGCCGTCACCGAGCGCGCAGAACGAGCGGCCCAGGATGTTGTCCGCGATGTCGGTGATCGTGGACAGGTCCTCCTCGGTGCCCTGGCCCTTCTCCAGGCGCTTGAGCACCTGCTTGAGCCAGTAGGTGCCCTCGCGGCACGGCGTGCACTTGCCGCACGACTCGTGGGCGTAGAACTCCGTCCAGCGCAGCACCGTACGGACCACGCAGGTCGTCTCGTCGAAGATCTGCAACGCGCGGGTGCCGAGCATGGAGCCCTTGGCGCCGACCGACTCGAAGTCGAGCGGCACGTCCAGGTGCTCGTCGGTGAAGATCGGGGTGGACGAGCCGCCCGGGGTCCAGAACTTGATCTCGTGGCCCTCGCGGATCCCGCCCGCCATGTCGAGCAGCTCGCGCAGCGTGATGCCGAGCGGCGCCTCGTACTGGCCGGGCCGGGTGACGTGGCCGCTCAGCGAGAAGATGCCGAAGCCCTTGGACTTCTCGGTGCCCATCCCGGCGAACCAGTCGGCCCCGTTGGTCACAATTGAGGGAACACTGGCCACAGACTCCACGTTGTTCACAACAGTAGGCGAGGCATACAGGCCCGCCACGGCCGGGAACGGGGGCTTGAGCCGCGGTTGACCTCTGAAGCCTTCGAGCGAGTCGAGCAGCGCCGTCTCCTCGCCACAGATGTACGCCCCGGCGCCGCTGTGCACGACGAGTTCGAGGTCGTAGCCGGAGCCGAGGATGTCGGTGCCGAGGTAGCCCTTCTCGTACGCCTCGCGCACGGCCGCGTGCAGCCGCCGGATGACGTGCAGCACCTCGCCCCGTACGTAGATGAAGGCGTGGTTGGCCCGGATCGCGTAGGCGGTGATGATGACGCCCTCGACCAGCGAGTGCGGGTTGGCCATCATCAGCGGGATGTCCTTGCAGGTGCCCGGCTCCGACTCGTCGGCGTTGACGACGAGATAGTGCGGCTTGCCGTCACCCTGGGGGATGAAGCCCCACTTCATGCCGGTCGGGAAGCCCGCGCCGCCGCGGCCGCGCAGGCCCGAGTCCTTGACGGCCTGGATGACCGCGTCGGGGTCCATCCCCAGCGCCTTCTTGGCCGCCTCATACTCGCCGTAGCCGGCGAGGGTGAAGGAGTTGGCCTGGTCCCAGTTCGCGGTCAGGACCGGGGTGAGAGTCGTGCTCATGCCTCTGGGGCCTTCCATCCGTTGGCCTTGGCGACCTTGAGGCCCTCCAGCGAGGGGCCCGCGGCCGACGGGCCGTCGCCCGCCAGGTCGTCGGGCAGGCCCGCGAGCACCCGCGAGGCCTCCTTGAAGGTGCAGAGCTTCTTCGGCCCCCTGGTCGGCCGGACGTCCTTGCCGTCGCGCAGGTCGTCGACGAGCTGCTTGGCCGACTCTGGCGTCTGGTTGTCGAAGAACTCCCAGTTGACCATCATGACCGGGGCGAAGTCGCAGGCCGCGTTGCACTCGAGGCGCTCGAGCGAGACCTTGCCGTCGGCGGTGGTCTCCTCGTGGCCGACGCCGGTGTGCTCCGACAGCTCTTCCCAGATCTGGTCGCCGCCCATGACGGCGCACAGCGCGTTGATGCAGACGCCGACGTGGTAGTCACCGGCCGGCTTGCGCTTGTACATGGTGTAGAACGTCGCGACGCCGACGACCTCGGCCTTGCTGAGGCCCAGCATCTCCGCGCAGAACTCCTGCCCGTCGTCGGAGACATGACCGTCTTCGGACTGCACGAGGTGGAGCAGCGGCAGCAGTGCCGACCGCGTCTTCGGATAGCGTCCGATGATCTCCTTGGCGTCTCGTTCGAGACGCTCTCGGACTTCCGGTGAGTAAGTCACCGGTCCACACCTCCCATGACGGGGTCGATAGATGCCACCGCGGCGATCACGTCCGCGACCTGGCCGCCCTCCGCCATGGCGGGGAAGCCCTGCAGGTTGCAGAAGGACGGCTCGCGGAAGTGGACGCGGTAGGGGCGGGTGCCGCCGTCGCTCACCACGTGCGCGCCGAGCTCGCCCTTGGGCGACTCGATCGAGGCGTACGCCTGCCCGGCCGGCACCCGGAATCCCTCGGTCACCAGCTTGAAGTGGTGGATGAGGGCTTCCATGGAGCTGCCCATGATGTGCGCGATGTGATCGGGCGAGTTGCCGAAGCCGTCGGGGCCCAGCGCGAGCTGCGCGGGCCAGCCGATCTTCTTGTCCTCGATCATCACGGGGTCGCCCTTGAGCGGCCCGGCGATGCGGTCGAGAGCCTGCTCGACGATCTTGAGCGACTCCTCCATCTCCCGCATCCGGACCAGGTAGCGGGAGAACACGTCACAGCCGCGCTCGGTCGCCACCTCGAAGTCGTAGGTCTCGTAGCCGCAGTAGGGCTGCGACTTGCGCAGGTCCCACGGCAGTCCGGCCGAGCGGAGGATCGGCCCGGTGATGCCCAGGGCCATGCAGCCGGTCAGGTCGAGGTAGCCCACGTCCTTGGTGCGGCGCAGATAGACCGGGTTCTCGTCGAGCAGCTTGCGGATGTCCTTGATCCGCTGTGGCATGATCTTGAGGAACTCGCCGATCTTGTCGACCGCACCCGCCGGCAGGTCCACGCTGACACCGCCGGGGCGGACGTAGGCGTGGTTCATGCGCAGCCCGGTGATGTACTCGAACAGGTCCATGATCAGCTCGCGGTCGCGGTAGCCGAACAGGAAGGGCGTGGTCGCGCCGAGCTCCATGCCGAACGTGCCCATCGCCACCAGGTGCGAGGAGATCCGGTTGAGCTCCATCATCATCACGCGGATGGCCTGCGCCCGGTCCGGGACGCGGTCCTCGATGCCAAGCAGCTTCTCGACGCCCAGGCAGTAGGCGGTCTCGTTGAAGATCGGCGAGAGGTAGTCCATGCGGGTGACGAACGTGGTGCCCTGCGTCCACGTCCGGTATTCGAGGTTCTTCTCGATGCCGGTGTGCAGGTAGCCGATGACGCCACGCGCCTCGGTGACCGTCTCACCGTCGAGGGTCAGGACCAGCCTCAGCACGCCGTGCGTGGACGGGTGCTGCGGGCCCATGTTGATGACCAGCCGCTCGTCGTCGGACTCACGGACGCCGCTGACGACCTCGTCCCAGTCCGCGCCGGTGACCGAGTAGACCTTGCCCTCGGTCGCCTCGTCATATCCGGTGCTCACGAGTGAACCTCACTTAGTTCGTCTACGCCCAGCTCGATGACGCTCACGCGTACGACCTCCTCTGGTCGGGCGCGGGGATCGTGGCGCCGCGGTATTCGACCGGGATGCCGCCGAGCGGGTAGTCCTTGCGCTGCGGGTGACCTTCCCAGTCGTCCGGCATCATGATGCGGGTCAGGCCGGGGTGGCCGTCGAAGACGATCCCGAAGAAGTCGTACGCCTCGCGCTCGTGCCAATCGTGGCCCGGGAAGACGCCGACGGTCGAGGGGATGTGCGGGTCCTCGTCGGGGGCGCTCACCTCGACGCGGACGCGCCGGTTGTGGGTGATCGAGCAGAGGTGGATGACCGCGTGCAGCTCCTCACCCTTCAGGTGCGGGTAGTGCACCCCGGAGACGCCGAGCGAGAGCTCGAAGCGCAGGGCCGGTTCGTCACGGAGCTTCTGGCAGACCTCGACGAGCCGCTCCCGCTTCACGTGCAGGGTGAGCTCGCCCCGGTCCACGACCACGCGCTCGATGGCGTCGTCGAGGGCCAGCGTGTCGACCAGCTCGTCGAAGTAGCCGCCGTAGGGGCGGGACGTGGACAGCTGGGGGGCCCGCCGTACGACGAGACCGCCGTAGCCGGAGGTGTCACCCGAGTCGGTCGTGCCGAACATGCCGCGCCGGGCGACGGGCGGCTCCACGACCGCCGGAACCTCGGGGACCTCGGCGGAGGGGACCTCGGGGAGGTTGTCGGGCGAGGTCACTTCGCGGCCCCCTGGTCGATCAGCGGCAGCGTACGCAGCGCCTGCAGCTCGAGCTCGTCGATCTGCTTGGCGCGGTGGGCGCCGAACTTCATGTTCTGGATCTTGTCGTGCAGCTTCACGATCGCGTCGATCAGCATCTCCGGCCGCGGCGGGCAGCCGGGCAGGTAGATGTCGACCGGGACGATGTGGTCCACGCCCTGCACGATGGCGTAGTTGTTGAACATGCCGCCGCTTGAGGCGCACACGCCCATCGAGATGACCCACTTGGGCTCGGCCATCTGGTCGTAGATCTGCCGCAGGACGGGAGCCATCTTCTGCGACACGCGGCCGGCGACGATCATCAGGTCGGCCTGCCGGGGAGACGCCGAAGCGCGCTCCATGCCGAAGCGCGCCAGGTCGTAGTGGGGGCCGCCGGTGGCCATCAGCTCGATGGCGCAACAGGCGAGGCCGAATGTGGCCGGCCATACGGAGTTCTTGCGCGCCCAGCCGGCGGCCTGTTCGACCGTGCTGAGGATGAACCCGCTGGGGAGTTTCTCTTCAAGTCCCATTTCTAGTCCCAGTCCAGACCCTTGCGGCGCCACACGTACGCGTAGGCGACGAGCACGGTGACGATGAACAGCAGCATCTCGACAAGCGCGAACACCCCGAGGCCCGAGGAGAGCACGCTGCCCGCGTCGTTCTTCAGCGGCGCGAAGGAGACTGCCCAGGGGTAAAGGAAAATGATCTCGATGTCGAACACGATGAAGAGCATCGCGGTGATCATGTATTTCAGCGGGAACCGTCCGCCACCGACCGGCTGGGGCGTCGGCTCGATGCCGCATTCGTAGGCGTCAAGCTTGGCGCGGTTCCAGCGCTTGGGACCGGTGAAGGGAGCGATGGCGACCGAGAAGATCGCGAAGCCCCCCGCGAGAACGGCGAGCACCAGGATGGGCACGTAAAGGTCCATCGCTACGCCTCCTCTGGAGTCGCCACGCGCGCGGGCGCGCAGCCTGATCTATGGGTGAGTCTGAGGTTCATGCTGGTGGCGCGACCTTCGAGAGTGCATTGATGATCTTGTCCGACGCATCCCCTCGCCGGTCGGTGAGATTACCAAGGAGTTTGAGCGCGAAGCGCATCAGCCTCGGGTGTGGCAACCCATGCCGCGTTCCGAAGCTCATGACTCCCGGCTTCCCAATCGCCTGGACGAACCACCTGCCAAGCGTGAAATATCCGCCGTAGGCGTCCTTCAACACCTGAGGATAGGTGCGCAGGATGCGTTCCTGTTGCGCGGGGGTGGTCTGGCGCAGCGCCTTGACGATGGTCTCGGCGGCGATCTCGCCGGTCTCCATGGCGTAGGCGATGCCCTCGCCGTTGAACGGGTTGATCGCGCCGCCGGAGTCACCGACGAGGACGAGGCCGCGGGTGTAGTGAGGCTGGCGGTTGAAGGCCATCGGGAGCGCGGCGCCGCGGATCGGGCCCCGCATGTTCTCCTCGGTGAAGCCCCACTCGGCGGGCATCGCCTTGCACCACCGCTTGAGCAGGTCGCGGTAGTCGATGTTCTTGAACTGGTCGCTGGTGTTGAGCAGGCCCAGTCCGACGTTCGCGGTGCCGTCGCCCACGCCGAACACCCAGCCGTAGCCGGGCAGCAGCGTGTTGTCGTCCCACAGCTCCAGCCACGTCTCCAGGTAGTCGTCGTCGTGACGCGGGCTCTCGAAGTAGGTGCGTACGGCCACGCCCATCGGGCGGTCCTCACGCTTGTGGAGTCCCATCCCCAGGGCCAGCCGGGTGCTGTTGCCGTCGGCGGCCACCACCAGACGGCTGCGGTAGGTCGGCCCGTCCTTGGTCGTCACTCCGACCACGTGCCCGCTGCGGTCGTCGAGGACAGGCCCGGTGACGTTCACGCCTTCCATCAGCCGCGCCCCGGCCTTGACGGCGTTGGCGGCGACGATCTGGTCGAAGTCCTTGCGCGTGCGCACGAGGCCGAAGTCGGGGAAGCGCTCCAGCTGCGGCCAGTCGAGCTCGAAGCGGTGCCCGCCCCCCACGACCCGCAGGCCCTTGTTCCTGATCCAGCCGGGCGCGTCAATGTCGACGCCCATGTTGAGCAGCTGCTTGACCGCTCGGGGGGTCAGGCCGTCGCCGCAGACCTTCTCCCGGGGGAACCTGGTCTTCTCCAGGAGCAGCACGTCGAGGCCGGCCTGAGCGAGGTAAAAAGCGGTTGCGGAACCGGCGGGACCGGCGCCGACGACGATGACATCGGCGTCAGCCTGTGTGGCTGGTGGCTCGGTCACTGGACTGTCCTGTCCTACACGCTCGAAGGCCTCGGGGTGTGGCGCCTTCGTTCCTTTGTGAACCCCTTCACAAACTTGTCGGCCCGCAGTCTAACCCTTTTCTTGGACAAAGTGGCAGTCGGGGGCCGGTCTTCGCACAAACGAAAGCCCTCCGTCCGAGACGAAGGGCCCTGCGTCGTCGCCACGAGGAGATCAGACCGCGAACTCGCGGCGGCGCACACCCTCGATGAAGGCGCGCCACTCATCGGGCGTGAAGCAGAGCATCGGGCCCACCGGGCAGACTCCTTCGTAGCGTCACGGTTATATCCGAGCCTATCGCGAGAAATGTGACGCGGGTTACAGCAGTGCGGTCACGCTCCGTAAGCAAAACGCTACACCAGTACGGCCGGGAATTAGTCGAGAACCATCCTCGCCCAGCGCCGCGTTGCCGAACCCGCCGTAGGTCGGCCCGCCCTCACGGATAATTCCCGCGATAAACGATATCTCCGGACACGGAACCCCGACCGGATCGCGGACTTGACGGCGTGAATGGCATCTCGCCTAATCGAGCAGCGCGGAACGGGGTTACGCGCCGCACAGAACGGGCTATCGAGCAGCACTGAACGGGCTTACGCGGGCTTGAATCCCCGGTGGATCGCGACGATCCCCATGGTGAGATTGCGCCAGGCGACCCGCTGCCAGCCGGCCTCCTGGATGGTGCGCGCGAGTGTCGGCTGGTCGGGCCAGTCCCGGATCGACTCGGCCAGATAGGCATAGGAGTCGTCATTGGACCCGAAGACCGTGGCCACTCGCGGCAGCAGCTTCATCAGATATTCGCGGTAGACCAGATCGAAGGCGTTGACCTTCACGTGCGAGAACTCCAGGATCACCAGCCGCCCGCCCGGCCGCGTCACGCGCAGCATCTCCCGCAGCGCCTGCGAGGTGTCGTGCACGTTACGCAGCGCCACCGAGATCGTCACGGCGTCGAAGGCGTCGTCGGCGAACGGCAGCCGCAGCGCGTCACCCGCGATGAACGGGACTCCGTCACCGCTCAGCGCGTTGCCGCCGTGCCGGCGCACGCCCGTGCGCAGCATGCCGAGGGAGAAGTCGGAGGCGATCGCGCGGGCGCCCAGCGTGGTGAACGCGTCGGTGGAGGTGCCGGTGCCCGCCCCCAGGTCGAGCACGATCTCGCCGGGCCCGGCGTCGACGGCGGCGGCCACCGCCTTGCGCCAGAAGCGCACCTGTCCCAGGGAGATCACATCGTTGACCAAGTCGTAGCGCCGGGCCGTGCGATCGAACATCGCGGCGACCTGATCCGGCTGCTTGTCCAGCTGAGCACGCGTCATGGCCCAAGCCTATGACCATCGCGACAATCAACAGAAAGTAGCCGCGTGATTACCCAATGTCTGCTAGAAGTTTGCGAATGCTGGTACGTGTCGCCCTTGCGGCGATCCTCGCGACGACCCCGGTCGCTCATTCGCGCGTCGTCTCGGCCGACCCGGTCGACACCACTCCGCACGTGCTCGACGGGATCGTCAACTCCATCACCCTGGTCGGCGGCACGGTCGTCGTCGGCGGCTCGTTCAGCGAGGTCGCCGACGCCTCACGGACCCACACCTACACCCGGGACAACGTCTTCGCCTACAGCCTCGCGACGGGGCACATCCTGCGTTACTTCGCGCCGCAGGTCGGCGGGCCCGTCTACAGCCTGGCCCCCGGCGACGGCGGCACGGTCTACGTAGGCGGCGACTTCCCCGCGGTCAACGGGACGCCGACCAGGGCGCTGGCCAGGCTCAACCTCTTCGATGGCTCGGCCGTACGGGACTTCAGGCCCGGCGTCTCCGGCGGGATGGTGACCACGCTGGCCAGGCGTGGCGCGCAGCTCTACGCGGGCGGCGACTTCACCAGGCCGCGCGCGGCGCTGGCCAGGCTCGACGCGACGACCGGCGCGACCGACCCGGCGTTCGCGATCACGCCGGGGGCGCCGCTGACGCCGACGCTGCGGGTCTACGCACTGGCCCTGACCGCCGAACGGCTCGCGGTCGACGGCAACTTCACCACGCTGGACGGGCTGTCGAGGCCGCAGCTGGGGCTGATCGACGTACGCGGCGGCGGCGCCAAGGTGGCCGACTGGCGTACCGAGGCGTACGTCCCCACCTGCATGGACGCCTTCCCCTCCTACGTACGCGGCCTGGACTTCGCGCCCGACGGCAGCTACTTCGCCGTCGTCACCACCGGCGGACCGGTGCGCGGGAAGCGGCTGTGCGACAGCACGGCCAGGTTCGAGACGTACAGCAGGGGCGAGCGGATCACGCCCACCTGGGTCAACAAGACCGGCGGAGACTCACTCTACGCAGTGGCGGTGACCGGCGCGGCGGTCTACGTCGGCGGCCACCAGCGATGGCTGAACAATCCGCTGGGCCACGACTCGGCCGGGCCTGGAGCGGTGCCCCGCGAGGGCATCGCCGCCATTCATCCAGTCACCGGAATGGCGCTGACTTGGAATCCTGGCAGGGAGCGCGGGATCGGGGTCAAGGCATTTCTGGCGTACAGCGGCGGACTACTCGTTGGTAGCGACACAACGAGACTCGGACGGGAGTACCATGCCCGGATTGGCATGTTCCCCCTGCCCTAGTCGCTCTGCGGCTTGGGCCGGTCGATCTTGTCGCTGATGCGAGTGCTAAGAGCGTCACGCTGCTTCGAGAGCAAGACGTAGCTGGCGATGCCGCTGATCAAGAAAGACACGATGATCAGTAGCATCGGGTTTTGCAGGCCAAGCAGTCGCAGGACGCCGAGTGTCACGACAAACAGGCCGATCCGCGACGCGGTGTATACGAGAACGGGATGCACAGATCGAGGTTACTCGCCCTGTGTGACACGGTCGCTCTTCGCATCGGGCGCCAGCACTGCTAGTGTCCCAGTTAGGGTGTTTCGTAAAGAAACACCCACGAGAGCCCCAAAGAGGCTCTATCATATAACAATCGGGCAGTCAGCTGATAACAACCCGTGATCTTTGTCGAAAACCACGGATAAATCAGGCTTCGCTCGACACACTGGTTACCTGTCCGCCCGCTGGCAGGAAGCGGGATGCGAGGGGGAGAGATTGGTGGAGAGTAGCAGCGAGCGTCTGCTGACCCCAGGAGAGGTTGCCGCCCTCTTCCGGGTAGACCCAAAGACGGTTACACGCTGGGCCGCGGCAGGTCGCATCAGCAGTATCCGCACCCCCGGGGGGCATCGTCGGTTCCGCGAGTCGGAAGTGCATGCCCTTCTTCGAGGCGAGGACGTTCTAACGGCCGACAGGTCGGGCGAGTCCCCGCGTGTTTGACGTTCCATCAGACGGTGATCCTGCCCGCAGGGTCGCCGTCTCCCCCTGTCTGTAAACGTCATCAGCGGCCCCTCGACCTCTGACCCGGGCCGGCCTAGGCGTCTTCCTGCTCCGCCTTGAAGGCCAAGAACTCCTGCTCCAGGTCGTCGTTCTCGATCAGCCAGCGCTCCCGGCGATCCGCCGCCTCCTCCTCCGTCAGGGACTCCGGAAGCCACGTGTCGTAGTCGGGGTCGCCAGGTTCGAGTTCCACGTACGCGTTGCCGATGAGACGCCCGTCTTCGCTGGTCAGGCTCTGCGGCACGCGCAGGGTCCCGTCAGCGAGCCGGATGACGTACATGGCTCATCACCTAGATTCCGTAGCGCCGGTTGAAG
Organism: Nonomuraea sp. NPDC049028; assembly: GCF_043197735.1. Lineage (NCBI taxonomy): Bacteria > Bacillati > Actinomycetota > Actinomycetes > Streptosporangiales > Streptosporangiaceae > Nonomuraea > Nonomuraea sp. NPDC049028. The sequence goes on along the minus strand of NZ_JBICTR010000007.1, from coordinate 445,125 downwards.
AACAGCATGACGTTGAGCGCCGCGCGGGTGTCGCCGCCCAGCATGTCGACGAGGGCCGGTCGCTGGCGCGAGGCGATCGCGGCGAACGCGTCGGCGAAGAACTCCTTGCGCCCCAGCCCGTCCCCCTGGCGGTGGAACGCGGAGACCAGGAGCGGCGTGATGTCCTCGTACAGCTTCGCGAATTCCCGCGAATCGGAAACCCAATCGCCGTAAGCCGAGTCGACGTCGTCGATGGCGTGCCCGACCTCGTGCATCATCACGTCGGGCGTGGGTGAGGGGCGGTCACCCACCACGATCTTCCCGTCGCCGTAGGCTCCGGCGCAGATGTCCCATGAGGCCCGGCCGGACGGCAGGGGGGCGCCGCGCAGGTAGCCCATGTCGTCCAGATCCGGTACGCCGCCCGGGCCCACGTAGATGCCTTCGAGGCCCGCGGCGAGCTTCTCCTTCAGCAGGTCGGGCAGCATGGCCAGACTCTCGACGGCCCGCACCACCTCCGGCGACGGCGGCCCCTCCCGGGCGTCCCACTGACGGTGCAGGATGGTCTCCAGCTTCCCGCAGTGCCGCAGGCCGTCGCCGAGCGAGGGAGCGTCGGGGCGGTTGGGTCGCGCCCGGAGCACCACGTCGTCGAGCTCGAAGTCGTGCCACGTGTACTGGGGGCGGTCCACCACGGCGGCCGACAGCCGCTCCCCTGCCTCCCACCGCCGCGGCTCTCCGGCTTCGGCTGCATCCCAGCGCCGCGGTTCTCCGGCTTCAGCGGCCTCCCAACGCTGCGACTGCCCGGCTTCGGCGGCGTCCCACTGCCGGAACTCCTCCGCCTGCCGGAACCTCTCCTGTCGGTGGAACTCCTCCTGCTGGCGGAACTCTTCCTGCTGGCGGAAGTCCTCCTGTTGGCGGTGCCCCGCCCAGGACCACCCCTCGGAACCGTCTCCGCCGGCCTGGCGCTGCTCGCGACCCCGCCAACCGAACAGCGCGAAGCTCCCCTCACTCCCGATCGAGTCCCGCCCGGCGGGCTCCCGGCCCGGCCACATGCGTCCTGGCCAATCCCGATCGGCTCGCTTGCGCTCCACGTACTCGCGGTCCGACCGCTCGTGATCCGGCCGCTCGGACGCCAGGCGGTCGCGGCGCTTGGCCCCACCCTCGGAACCGGGCCACCCGCGCCTGTCCCCGCCGCGCTGGTCCCTGCCGGGCCATCCCTGCCGGTCCCCGCCGGCGCCGGGCCGCCACGGCCAGGACAGCCGCCCGGGGCGGTCTTCGCGGGCCCGGTCCGGCCGTCCGGCCGGGCTGGGCCTGCCGGGGGGCGCACTCCGGTCGTTCGTCCAGAAGGAGCGATCCGCGTCGGGGGGCGCCTCACTGCGGCGGGAGAAGAGATACGACCCGCGCCGCCACCAACGACCCCGCCGATGGCGGCCCTTGTCGTTAGAAAAGGCCATCGCACCCCTCAACGCCGTGAGACGCCCGCGCGCATGGCACCCGGCCGCCCCGAACGGCGGTCCCAGCGGGCGGACGCCGCTGAATCGAGTCCACCGTACGACGTAGGTCTCGCTGGAGTCACCTGAAATGGGACAACGGGAAAACACGATCACGACGCGAATGGCTTACAGTTCGGACATGGTAGGTGTCGTTATCGGCTTGGCGCTGCTGGCCTTCTGGCTCTACTCGTTGTTCGACGTCATCACCACGCCGGAGGAAGAGGTAAGGAACGTACCAAAACCGCTCTGGGTGCTCGTCGTCGCGCTGGTTCCCCTGGTGGGCGGGGCCGTCTGGATGATCCGCGGCCGCCCCCAGAAGCCCCGCGAGACCTGGCCGGTCCCCCCGCGACCGGGCTCCCGCCGCCACTCGGCCCCCAAGGGCCCGGACGACGACCCCGAATTCCTCCGCGACCTCGACCGCCGCATGCGCGGCGACGACAGCTAGAGCGGCGTCCCCGACCGTCCGCTCTCCGTCGCCCATGACGGGGGCGTCCCTCCATGGGGCCCCTGCCACAACGCGGTACCCCTCCAAGCAACCCCAGCACCACGGACCAGCTACTTCCGCTCCCCGGACGGGGCAACCTCCAAGGGCCACGGACCGTCTTCTCCCCCTCCTCCGGAGGAGGCATCCCCCAGGGGCCCTAACCACGACGGACCGACTTCTTCCGCGCCCGAAGGGGCATCCCCACAGGGCCATCAGCCACAAGGGGCCGCCCGCTTCCCTGCCCCCGAAGGGGGTATCCCCTCAGGGACCCCAGCCACCACGGACCGTCACACGAAAGGAGACGGCCGTGGCACAGACGATCACCCCGACGACACATCCGCGTAGCTGTGCAGCCCCGAGATGAACATGTTGACTCCCACCAGGTTGAACAGCAGGCACCCGAACGCCAAGAGCTGCACGATCGTCGCCGCGCGCCCACGCCATCCCGCGGTGACCCGAGCGTGGAGGTAGGCGGCGTAAGCCACCCACGTGATGAAGGCCCAGACCTCCTTGGGGTCCCAGCCCCAGTAACGGCCCCAAGCCTTGTCGGCCCAGAGAGCACCGGCGATGACGGCGAAGGTCCACACCGGGAAGGCGAAGACGATCGCGCGGTGGGCCGCCCGCTCCAGGTCGGCCCGCGACGGCAGCCGTGACATCCCATCGCCGCGGATCAGGTAGAGGATGCCCGCCACACCGGCCACGATGAACAGGCCGCTCGCCAGGATCGCCGCCGTCACGTGGATGGCCACCCAGTACGAGTTGAGCGCCGGCACGACCGGACCCGCCGCCGTGTAGAGGACCTTGACCGCGAAGCCGAGCCCCAGTGCGGCCGTCACCATGACGAAGGCACCGAGGAAGCGGACGTTCTGCCGGAGCTGGGTGCCGAGGAAGGCGGTGACCGCGGCGAAGCAGATGGCCACCACGAACTCGTACATGTTGCCCCAGGGCCACCGGTCCACGGCTAGGCCCCGGGTGACGATGGCGGCCAGGTTCGCGGCCCAGCCGAGCCAGCCGAGCGTCATGGCCGCCCAGCCGGCCTTGCCCGCCCAGGCCGGCGGCTCGACGACTGTCTCCGGAACGACAGGGCCGTCCGAAGCGGCAGGGGCGTCTGAGGAGCCGCCCGCCGAGCCGACTCCGGCTCCCACGGGCTGCCTGGCGGGTACGGCGGCCGAGTCGGCCTTGGAGCGACCGAAGGCCAGCTCCAGCGCGAACCCGATCATGGCGGCCAGATAGAGCAGGACGGCGGCGACGACGAAGAGGTCGCTCACCCCGGCCAGTTGCTGCTCAGCGGGCATCCTTGCCTCCAGCTGATAGGACCTTGACGATGTCGGCGAACTCCTCGGTGAAGCCCGCCGCGGACCCTTCGGTACGGGTAAGACCGCCGACCTCGGCCACGCCGTCCTTGACCCGCACCCACACCCGGCGGCGGCGGATCATCAGCGACAGCGCGATGGCGACCACGGCCGTGCCCGCGGCGATCAGGGCGGGCAGCCGCCCGGGATCGTAGGCGATCTGGAGCGTCATCCACTCCTTGACCCCGGTGAACTCCAGCTTTCCCGCCCCCTTGGGCAGGGGGAGCGACCCCCCGACCGCGAGTGGTGCCTGGCCGGTGCCCATGACCAGCGGGGTGAGCTTGCGCATCACCTCGGGCGGCGCGAGCTCGTAGACGGACTGCGGCCGCCCGGAGCGTACGCCCAGGTCACCGGAGAAGGCCCCGAGGAGCTGGACCTGGGGGTTGAGCGCGCCGGGGAACAGAGAGGCCCCCGCGCCGTCACCCGTGGGCAGGAAGCGCAGCAGGAACCCGAGCTGCGACGGCTGGGCGTCGGGCACCTTGACCACGCAGCCCGAGGTGAGCGTGAGCTTGATCTCGATCAGGCAGGGGACGGGCCCTTCGAAGGCGACCTGCCCCTTGCCGTCGGTGACCTTGAACACGGGCGCGTAGCCGTGGCCGAGGAGGTAGGTCTGCGTGCCGTTGACCTCCAGCGGCTCGTTGACCTTGAGCGTGTAGTCGCGCATGGGCGCCCCGGGCGCGTCGTTGACCTTCATGTAGGCGGAGTAGTCGAGCTCCTGCCCCCTCTTGGGGCCCTCGACCTGGTAGGTGGTCTGGAAGTCCGTGAGCGTGAACGAGAACGGCTCCAGCGACTCCGCCGACACCTGATTGCCCGGGATGAACCGGTCGTAGGCGGCGACCGTGTTGGCGAAGCCGTCGCCCTCGACCACCAGCACGTTGCCGCGGTAGCCGTACAGGGAACCGAACCCGATCGCGACGAGCAGGGCGAGCAGGGATACGTGGAAGAGCAGGTTGCCCGTCTCGCGCAGGTAGCCCTTCTCCGCGGCCACCCAGCCGTCGCCGACCTCGACGCGGAAGCGGAGCCGGCGCAGCCGCCCGGCGGCCTCCTCGACCGTCAGCGGGTCGTCCAGCCGCGAGAAGTGCGGCAGGCGCGACAGGTTGCGCGGCGCGGCCGGTGGGCGGCGGCGCAACTCGCGCACGTAGGTGGCGGTGCGCGGCAGTACGCAGCCGATCAGCGAGGTGAACAGCAGCAGGTAGATCGCGGCGAACCAGGCCGAGGTGAAGACGTCGAACAGCTGGAAGCGGTCGTACCACTCGGCGAGCGTCGGGTCGTTCTGGAAGAGCGCCGCCACCTTGTCGGGATCGACGCCGCGCTGCGGCACCAGCGAGCCGGGCACGGACGCCAGCGCGAACAGGAACAGCAGGATCAGCGCCGTCTTCATCGAGGTGAGCGTGCGCCAGCCCCAGCGCAGCCAGCCCACGGGCCCCATGCCGGCGGGCCGTGCCCGCTCCTTCTCCAGCTCGTCGACGGTCATCAGATCACCGGCCTGAAGGCGCCGATCAGACCCTGCATGGTCGCGATCATCTCTCCCCAGAGGCCGGTCACCAGCAGGATGCCGACGGCCACCATCATGCCGCCGCCGATCCGGGTGATCAGCTGTGAGTGCTTGCGGATCGCGCGGAACGTACGCAGGGCCTTGCTGTAGGCGAGGGCGGCGGCCACGAAGGGCAGTCCGAGGCCCAGCGCGTACGCCACGGCGAGCAGCGCGCCACGCGAGGCGCTGCCCTCGTTCAGTCCGAGCGCGAGCACGACGGCCAGCGTGGGCCCGATGCACGGCGTCCAGCCCAGCCCGAACACCACGCCCAGCAGCGGCGCCCCGGCCAGTCCCGCCGCGGGCAGCTTGTGGATGCGTACGTCGCGCATCAGGCCGGGCAGCACGCCCAGGAAGGCCAGGCCCAGCAGGATCGTCAGCACGCCGAGCACCCGCGTGATCTTCTCCGCGTTGCCCAGCATGACCGCGCCGAGGCCGCCGAACAGCGCGCCGCTGAGCACGAACACCAGCGCGAAGCCGGCCACGAACAGCACCGTGCCGAGCACCAGCCGCCCCCGCTTGGGGTCCTCGCTCATGCCCGTCACGTACGACAGGTAGCCCGGTACGAGGGGCAGCACGCACGGCGACAGGAAGGACACCACCCCGGCCAGCACCGCGATGGGCACGGCCAGGAGCAGCGAGCCCGAGGCGACGACGTCATTCATCGCGCACCTTGGTCACCGCGTCCATCAGGTCGGTGTACTTGACCGCGCCCAGCGCCCTGGCGGCGATCCTGCCCTGGGCGTCGATGATCAGCGTGGACGGGATGGCCGCGGGCGGCACCGTGCCCTGGAAGCGCAGCGCGACCTGCCCCGGCTGGTCGAAGATGCTCGGGTAGCCGGTCTGCTCGGTGCGTTCGAACGCCTGCGCGTCGGCCTTGCGGTCCTTGAAGTCGACGCCGAGGAACTCCACGCGGCCCTTGGTCTTGGCGGCGACCTCCTTCAGCACCGGCGCCTCCGCCCGGCACGGGCCGCACCACGACGCCCAGAAGTTGAGCACCACGACCTTGCCCTTGTGGGCGGCGAGCGAGGCGGTCGCGCCGTCGAGGGTCTGCCCGCCGATCTCGGGGGCGGCCTGGCGGTCGGCGACGTCGAACACCTGCATCTTCCCGTCGCCCGCGACGAAACGGGTGTCGCCCGCCTGCGGCTGGCCTGACTGGTTGGCGCCCGCACAGCCCGCGAGGCCGCCCGCGACCAGGACGGCCGAAAGGACGAGGGAGATGGATTTGGCGCGCACGGAGGAAGATCTCCTTGTACTACGACCGGTAGAGCTTGCAACTCTACCGGCGAGGTCAGGCGCCCGGCACGCTGGGGCCCGTCGCCAGTGATCCGGCGGGCTCGCTGTAGCCGACGCTGACCAGACGATCGCCGTCGAAGGTGAGCGTGGTGAGGCTGGCCAGATTGCACTGCCTGCGCCGGGGGTCATGCCAGAGCCGGCGACCCTCGGCCGCCATCCTGATCGACCAGATCGGCAGCTGGTGGCTGACCAGCAGCGCCTCGTGCCCGCGCGCCTCCGCCCTGACCTCCTCGATGATCGAGCGCATCCGCTTGACGATCGCCGGATAGGGCTCGCCCCAGGACGGGCGCAGCGGGTTCCAGAAGTAGCGGTAGTTCTTGGGATCACGCAGGACCGCCAGGCCCTGGCCGACCTTGCGGCCCTGGAGCATGTTGGCGGCCTCGATCAGCCGCTCGTCGGTCTGCACCGGCAGCTCAAGCAGCGCGGCCAGGGGCGCGATGGTCTCCTGCGCGCGTTCGAGCGGCGAGCTGTAAAGGGTGACGATGTCACGGCCCGCCACCGACTTGGCCACCGTCTCGGCCATCAGCCGGCCGGTCTCGGACAGGTGGTAGCCGGGCAGCCTGCCGTACAGGACGCCTTCGGGATTGTGCACCTCACCGTGGCGCATCAGGTGAACTACGGTGGTTTCAGCCATGGTGTGCCACAGCCTATCCCGCTCTGCCCGTTCCGCGATCTCAGGCGCCCCGGATGCTAGGCGACCGCCCAGGCGTTCTCCTTCGTACGGCTGGCGTCGGCGAGCGCCTCGACCGCGGCCCGGATCGCCGGCCGCCGGGCCGCGTCGCTGCGCCAGATGACGTAGATGCGGCGCGACTGCCGAGGCCGCAGCGGCACCACGGCCACCCCGTCGGGCACGCAGTCGCGTCCCAGCCGGGGGATGATCGCGCAGCCGAGCCCGGCCGCCACCAGCGCCATCTGGGTCGGATATTCGTCGGCCATGCAGGAGATCTCGGGCTCCAGCTGGGCGTTACGCAGCGTGTAGACCAGCCAGTCGTGACAGACGGTGCCGGGCGAGGAGCTGATCCACCGCTCGTTCGCGGGCAACGCCGCCAGCTCGACCTCCTTGTTGCCGGCCAACGGATGGTCCGCGGGCAGCAGGAGGTCGGCGATGTCGTCGAGCAGCGTGGACCGGGACAACCCTTCGGGCAGGGCGATCGGCCGGTTGAGCCAGTCCTGGATGACACCTAGGTCGAGCTCACCCCTGGCCACGTCGCGCACGATGCGCTCCGGCTCGCGCTCGTGCATCTGAACGTGCAGGTCGGGATGGCGCCGCTTGAGTGCGGTCAGGGCGGAGGGCATCAGCCCGCGCGCCGCCGTCGGGAACGCGGACATGTTCAGCCGCCCCACGACCTCGCCGCGCAGCGCCTCGAAGTCCGCCTCGGCGGTCTCCACCAGGGCCAGGATCCGCTCGGCGTGGTCGGCGAGCAGCCCGGCGGCGTCTGTCAGCCGCACCCCGCGCCCGTTGCGCTCCATGAGCCGGGCACCGGTCTCGCGCTCCAGCTTGGCGATCTGCTGCGACACGGCCGACGGCGTCACCATGAGCGCGTCGGCCGCGGCACCCACCGAGCCGTAGATGTGCACAGCGTGAAGGGCCTTGAGACGGTTCAAGTCCAACATGTAAGCCAGTCTAAAGGGTTTAGCGTAGAAAGTCTCGCTTGTCCTTCACTCTGTAGCAGGAGAAAATATATGCATGAGAAACAACAAGGCGCAGAAGCAGCAGACGACCACCATCTCCTACCTCAAGACCCTCGCCGAGCAGGCTCGGGACCAGCGCGTCCGCTACCAGAAGCCGGCCGCCAAGTAACCGAGCGTCAAGTAACCGAGCGTCAAGTAACCGAGCAAGTAGCCGAGCAAGTAGCCGATCAGAGGACCGCCGCGGCAGCCTTGGCGGCTGCCGGCAGGGCGTCGGCGATCTGACCGAGCGCCTCGTCGTCGTGAGCGGCCGAGAGGAACCAGGCCTCGTACGCGGACGGCGGCAGATAGACCCCGCGATCCAGCATCGCGTGGAAGAAGGCGGTGTACGCCGCGGTGTTCTGGGCCCGCGCACCGTCGAAGTCCGTCACCGGCACATCCGTGAAGAACACCGAGAACAGGCTCCCCGCCCGCTGCAACCGGTGCGGCACACCCGCCGCGGCGAGGGCGTCGGAAGCGGCCTGGCCGACCGCCAGCGCCGCCGCGTCCACCTTGGCGTAGGAGCCGGCGTCGAGCGCGCGTAGCGTGGCAAGTCCGGCGGCGCAGGCCAGCGGGTTTCCCGACAGTGTGCCCGCCTGGTAGACCGGCCCTTCCGGTGCCAGGCAGGACATGACGTCGGCCCGCCCGCCGAAGGCCGCCGCCGGCAACCCGCCGCCCATGACCTTGCCGAAGGTCATCAGGTCGGCGTCGACCGGGTCCAGCCCGTACCAGCCCGAGGGCGAGACCCGGAAGCCCGTCAGCACCTCGTCCATGATCAGCAGCGCGCCGTTGGCCGTGCACAGCTCGCGCAGGCGGGCGTTGAAGCCGGCGAGCGGCGGCACCACGCCCATGTTGGCCGGGCACGCCTCGGTGATGACACAGGCGATCTCAGCGGACGCGAACGCCTGCTCCACCGCGCTGATGTCGTTGTACGGCAGCACGATGGTGTCGGCCGCCGACGCCCCCGTCACGCCAGGCGTGTCCGGCAGCCCGAACGTGACCACGCCCGACCCCGCCGAGGCCAGCAGCGCGTCCACGTGACCGTGGTAGCACCCGGCGAACTTGACCACCTTCGACCGCCCGGTGAACCCGCGGGCCAGCCGCACCGCGCTCATCGTCGCCTCGGTGCCCGAGCTGACCAGCCGGAGCTTGTCCACGGGCGCCACCCTGGCGACGATCTCCTCGGCCAGCTCGACCTCGCCCGGCGTGGCGGTGCCGTACGAGAGGCTGTGGGAGAGCGCCGATGAGACGGCCTCGACGACGGCGGGGTGGCGGTGGCCGAGGATCATCGGCCCCCACGAGCAGACCAGGTCGACGTAGCGGTTGCCGTCGACGTCGGTGAGATAGGGGCCCTGCCCGGAGGCCATGAAGCGCGGCGTGCCGCCGACCGCGCCGAACGCGCGGACCGGGGAGTTGACGCCACCCGGCACGATGGCACGGGCGCGGGCGAACAGGTCCTCGGAGTTCTGTGTACGGCTCACGCGCTCCAGGTTAGTCCTGGGCCACGGCGGTCTAGTCGGCGAGCCAGTCGAGGATGCGCAGCGGATCGGGCAGCGGACGGCCGTCCGGCGGGCGCAGCCAGGAGACGGGCTGGCCGGTGGGCAGCGTGGAGGGCGGGGCCAGGACGTAGCTGTCGCGGCAGTGCCAGCGCAGGCCCGGATTGTCCTCGATGGTGCCGGGCTCGCAGTCGAGCTGGCAGGACCACCACTCGTCCTCGTCGTCGGGATTGCCACGGGTGGCCACATAGAACAGGACCCGGTCACCGTTGGCGGCGACCGGGCCCGAGTGCGCCGAGGCGCCGTCGATGCGGGTGAGGGCCGACAGGCCCGTGTCGAGCGGTACGTCGAAGACGTCGAACACCCGGCCGGTGGGCAGAATCACATTGGCGTCGGGGTCCATCCGCCACCAGCGCGTGAGCTGCGTGGCGTCCGTCGTGGCCTGTAGGTGCCAGGCGGGAGACAGCGGATGCGCGCCCGGGTCGGGGCAGCCGAGGCGGTCACAGGAGCAGGAGCGGGCGCCCTGACGCAGCGGATGGGCACCCGGCACGCTCGGCCAGCCGAGAGCGGCATAGCCCAGGACGGTATCGATCCGTGTCGGGCGCGGCCGTTTCTTGGTACGCCGAGCGAGTGGTACCCCCACCATGGTGTCTCCCGTCGATCCAAGCGCCTGAAGAGGCCCCGGCTCCTGGCTGCAAAGCACACGCGGGACACACCAGCACTTGTTATTGCACTCTAACGCACAGGCCTCAGCGATCGACGGGAAACCCCCTGGTTCACAGGCGGCGCGCCACCTCGGTGGCCCAGTACGTCAGGATCAGGTCGGCGCCCGCGCGCTTGATCGCGACCAGCGACTCCATGATCATCCGGTCGCGGTCGATCCAGCCATTGGCCGCGGCGGCTTCGATCATCGCGTACTCGCCGCTCACCTGGTAGGCCGCCACCGGCACGTCGGCCTCGTCGCGGAAGCGCCTGATGACGTCCAGATAGGCCATCGCGGGCTTGACCATGACGGCGTCGGCGCCCTCCGCGAGGTCGAGGCGTAGCTCGCGCATCGCGTCCCCCAGCGGCCCGGCCGGGTCCTGCTGGTGGGTGCTGCGGTCGCCGAACTGCGGCGCGCACTCTGCGGCCTCGCGGAAGGGGCCGAAGAAGGCGGAGGCGTACTTGGCGGTGTAGGCGAGGATCGGCAGGTCACTGAAGCCGTCGGCGTCGAGCGCCGCCCTGATGGCTCCGACCTGGCCGTCCATCATGCCGCTCGGCGCGATCATCTGGGATCCGGCCCTGGCCTGGGCGACCGCGATCGACGCGTAGCGCTCCAGCGTCGCGTCGTTGTCGACGTCGCCGGAGGCGGTCAGCACGCCGCAGTGGCCGTGGTCGGTGAACTCGTCGAGGCAGGTGTCGGCCATGACCACCACCGCGTCGCCCACCTCGGCGCTCACGTCGCGCAGCGCGACCTGCAGGATGCCCTCGGGGTCGTCGGCCGCCGAGCCCCGCGCGTCCTTGACGGCGGGGATGCCGAACAGGATCACCCCGGACACCCCGGCGTCGGCGGCCTCGTGGGCGGCCTTGCGCAGCGAGTCGCGGGTGTGCTGGAACACGCCGGGCATCGAGGCGACCGGCTGCGGCTGGTCGATGCCCTCCTTGACGAACAGCGGCAGGATCAGGTCCGCGGGGTGCAGTCTGGTGCCCGCCACCATGCGCCGGATCGCGGGGCTGCGGCGGAGCCTGCGCGGCCGGACGACCGGGTAGTCAGCACTCACTTGGCTCTCCTTCTGGCGCCTCTGCGGTTCTGCGACGGCCGCCGCGGGCTGTCGCCGGCGGCGAGGGCCGCCTGGCGTTGCTTGGCACCGTACGCGGCCAGCGCGGCGGCCAAGGCGGACGCCGACGGCCGGTCGGCCATGACGTCGACGCGCAGCCCGAACTCCTCGGCGGTCTTCGCGGTCTGCGGCCCGATCACCGCGATCACGGTGACGTTGTGCGGCTTGCCGGCGATGCCCACGAGGTTGCGGACGGTCGAGGAGGAGGTGAAGAGCACCGCGTCGAACCCGCCGCCCTTGATCGCCTCGCGGATCGGGGCGGGGGGCGGTGCGGCTCGTACGGTGCGGTAGGCCGTGACGTCGTCGCACTCCCAGCCTAGCTCTGTCAGACCGGCCACGAGGGTATCTGTGGAAATGTCCGCCCGCGGCAGAAGCACTCGGTTGATCGGGTCGAGCATCGAGTCGTACGGCGGCCACTCGGCCACCAGGCCCTCCGACGACTGCTCGCCCGAGGGCAGCAGGTCGGGCTTGACGCCGAACTCGACCAGCGCCCGCGCGGTGGCGTCGCCCACGGCGGCCACCTTCAGCCCGGCGAAGGCGCGGGCGTCGAGGCCGTACTCCTCGAACTTCTCGCGCACCGCCTTGACCGCGTTGGAGCTGGTGAACGCCACCCACTCGTAGCGGCCGGTGACCAGGCCCTTGATCGCGCGGTCCATCTGCTGCGGCGTGCGCGGCGGCTCGACGGAGATGGTCGGCACCTCTTCCGGCACGGCGCCGTAGGAGGTGAGCTGCTCGGACAGCCTCTCGGACTGCTCCTTGGTGCGCGGCACCAGCACCCGCCAGCCGAACAGCGGCTTGGTCTCGAACCACGACAGCTTGTCGCGTTGCCCGACCGCGTCGCCGACGACGATCAGCGCGGGCTCGGTGAAGCCCGCGTGCTTGATGTCGGCCTGCAGCCTGGCCAGCGTCGAGACGACGGTGTACTGCTCGGTGGTGGTGCCGCTACTGCTGACCGCCACGGGCGTGCTGTCGGGCTTGCCACCGGCCACCAGCGCCTTGCCGATCGCCACGGCCCCGGCGAGGCCGTTGTAGATGACCAGCGTGCCCTGGCAGGCGGCGTGGGCGGCCCAGTCCTGCTCGTGCGCGGCGTCGACGATCCGGAACTCCGGCACGTCGGCCGCCGGCGGGATGCCCGCGTAGGTGAGCACCGCGGTCGCGGGCGGCACGCCGGGCACGATCTCGAAGTCCACCTCCGCCGCGGCACAGGCCGCGACCTCCTCCTCGATCGACCGGGCGATCGAGGAGAACAGCATCGGGTCGCCCTCGCACAGGCGTACGACGAACTGCCCGGCCTTGGCGCGCTTGACGAGGTCGCCGGACGCGATCTCCACGCCTTCGCGGCAGTGGCGCAGGAACGAGCCGAACAGCTCCTCGTCGAGGGCGACCGCGTCGGCCTTGGCCAGTAGTTCGGCGCCGCGGAGCGTGAGAAGGTTCGGATCGCCGGGGCCCGCGCCCACGAACGCGAGGAAACCGGAGGTTGGACTATCGGAGCTCAACGGGATTGCTCCCCCATCAATCTGTCGGCCCCTTCGGAGATCATCTCGGCCGCGAGGAGCTGGCCGAGTTTCACAGACTCGGAAGGAGAGCCGGCGGCGGACTTGCGCACCGCCTGCTGGCCGTCGATAGAGACGACCATGGCGGTGAGGTTCAGGGTCTGTCCGTCATCGACGGCGAAGGCACCCACGGGGGATGAGCAGCCGGCCTCGAGAGCGGACAGGACGGAGCGCTCGGCCGACACCGCGGAGCGCGTCCGCGGGTCGTCGAGCACACCGAGGAAGGAGATCAGGTCGGCGTTGTCGGAGAGACACTCCACGGCCAGGGCGCCCTGCCCTGGCGCGGGCAGCAGCTCCTCGACCTCGAAGATCTGCGCGATCTCCACGTCCCGGCCGATCCTGGTCAGGCCCGCCGAGGCGAGCACGACCGCGTCGACCTCGCCGGCGGCGATCTTGCCGATCCGGGTGTCGGCGTTGCCGCGGATCGGGACGTACTCGAGATCGGGACGCAGCGCCCTGAGCATGGCGATCCGGCGCAGCGAGCCGGTGCCGATCCTGGCCCCGGTGGGCAGGTCGGCGAACTTCGCCGGGCCGACCAGCGCGTCGCGGTGATCGTGCCGGGCCGCGATGGCGGCCAGTGTCACCCGCGGGTCCGGCTTGGTCGGCAGGTCTTTCAGCGAGTGGACGGCGAAGTCGATCTCGCCTTCGATCAGCTTGTCACGCAGCGCGCTGACCCACACGCCCGTGCCACCGAGCTGCGCCACCTGAGCCTTGGTCACGTCACCGAACGTGGTGACGCCGACCAGCTCGATGGCGCGCCCGGTCCGTTCGGTGTAGGAGTCGGCGACCATCTGCGACTGCGTGGTCGCCATCAGGCTGCGCCGGGTGCCCAAGCGCAGTGTCACAACTCCACCTCCCTCACGGCTTCGGGCATCTTCGGATCCAGGTCGAACAACTCGCGCAGCGCTTCGGCATAATGATCGCCTCCCGGGCTGGTGGCGAGCTGTTTGACACGCACGGTGGGCTCGTGAAGCAGCTTGTCGACGACCCGCTGCACAGTCTGCGCCACCTCGTCCCTGGCCTTGCCGTCGAGCTGGGGCATGCGCATCAGGAGCCGGCCCAGCTCTGCCTCGACCACGGACGCCGCCTTGCTGCGCAGCGCCACCACGGTCGGAGTGACCTTGGCGGCCCGCTCGGCGGTGAGGAAGGCGGCCAGCTCCTCGGCGACGAGCCTGCGCACCGAGTCGACGGTGTCGCCCTCCCTTGAGCCTATGCCCGATTCCTGGATGGTCTCCAGGTCGACCAGCGTGACGCCGGGCACCTCGCGGACAGCGGGGTCGATGTCGTGCGGCAGTGCCAGGTCCAGCAGGAACGCGCCTGGGGAGACGATGTCGGGGGTGATGACGTGCCGGCCGCCGCCCGTGCAGGAGATGACGATGTCGGCCGTCGCGAGCTCTCGGGGAACCGCGGCGAACTCCACCGCCCTGCCGCCTACGGACGCCGCCAGGCGTACGCCTCGTTCGAAGGTGCGGTTGGCGACCACGATGTCGGTCACGCCCGCGCGGGCCAGCGTGGTGGCGGCCAGCGAGCTCATCGAGCCCGCGCCGACCACCAGCGCCCGGCGCCCGGCGAGGTCGCCCGCCAGCGCCAGTCCGGCGGTCACGAGGGAGGCGCCCGCCTTGTCGATGTCGGTGTCGGCGTGGGCGCGCTTGCCGACCCGCAGCGCCTGCTGCACCAGCTCGTTGAGGGTGGCGCCGATGGTGCCCTGCTTCTGCGCCAGGGTGAGCGCCCGGCGAACCTGGCCGAGGATCTGCCCTTCGCCCACGACCATCGAGTCGAGGCCGCAGGCCATCGCGAACAGGTGCTCGACGGCCTGGTCTTCGTAGTGGACGTAGAGGTGCGGCTGCAACTCTTCCACGGGGACGCCCGAGTGGACGCCCAGCAAGCGACTGATCGCGGTGACGGCGCCGTGGAAACGGTCGACGGCCGCGTAAACCTCTACTCTGTTGCACGTCGAGACCACCATGGCCTCGGCGACGCACACGTCCTGCTGCACGTCGTGCAGGAGCTTGACGAGCGCCTCGCCGGACACCGAAACGCGCTCGAGCATGGCCACCGGAGCTGTCCGGTGGCTGAGTCCGATGGTGAGAAGACTCATTGACTGTCCACGGCCATAAGTGGCCCCCCTGCTTTGCGCTGCTCATGGAACGCAAGGATCTGCAGTTCTATTGATAGGTCGACTTTACGGACATCCACGCCATCTGGTACAGAAAGCACTACGGGCGCGAAGTTCAGGATGCTGGTGACCCCGGCCGCCACCACACGATCGCAGACTTCCTGCGCCGCTATCGCGGGTGTCGCCAGAACCACGATCGAGACTCCACGCCGTTCGATGACGGCTTCCAGGACGTCTATGTGCTCAACATTCAACCCCGCTATATCGTCGCCCACGACTTCGGGGTCGGCGTCGAGAAGCCCGGCCACACGGAAGCCCCTGGAGACGAAACCACCGTAATTGGCCAGTGCCCGGCCCAGATTACCCACTCCTACGATGGCCACGGCCCAGTCTTGGGTCAGGCCCAGCTCGCGGGAGATCTGGTAGACGAGGTATTCGACGTCGTAGCCGACGCCTCGCGTGCCGTACGAGCCCAGATGGGACAGGTCCTTGCGGAGCTTCGCGGAGTTGACGCCCGCGGCCATGGCCAGATCTTCGGAGCTGACGGTCGCGATGCCGCGTTCGGCCATCCCGTTCAACGCCCGCAGGTACAACGGGAGCCGGGCGACCGTTGCCTCGGGGATCCCGCGGTCACGGGACTGGGACGGGCTCTTCACGTGCCGGAGCTCCAGGGGACGAGCGGCCTGCCGGCCGCGTGAATGAAATCGAACCGCCTTTCAGGTTAATCCCTTTGTGAAGCGATGCACAAAGTCGGCACGATACGGTTGGGTGCATGCACCGCATCACGCTGCTCGGCAGGCCGGGCTGCCACCTCTGCGACGACGCGCGCGAGGTCGTCTCCCGCGTGGCAGGAGACCTGGGTGTGCCGTGGGAGGAGGTCGACATCGACTCCTCCGAGGAGTTGCGGGAGAAATACTGGGAGATGATCCCGGTCACTCTGGTCGACGGAGTCCAGCACGACTTCTGGCGGGTCTCCGAAGACCGGCTACGCGCCGCGCTGAGCGGCTAGTAGGACCCTGAGCAGCTAGAACATCGCGGTCGGGAGCGGTACGACCTTGGCGGCGTTGACGTTCAGCTCGATGATGTTGGTCGCCAGCACCATGGCCTGGCGCTCGTTGACGAACCGCTCGACGTGCGGCTGCCGCTGGTGGTCGCGGTAGGCCACCTCGTCGCGGTAGAGCTCATAGACGATGCGCTGCAGCGGGGCCGATTTGACCGCGTGGCAGGCGTAGATGAGCGTGTCGGGCTCGCCCCGTCGTACGGCCTCGACAGTGAGCTCCGCCAGGCGGTCGAACGCCTCGCCTGAGCCGTCCATGAGGGTGAAGACCGTCAGCATGCCGTAGATGCTCGGTGAGGGCCTGCTGGAGGCCGCCTGCTGCTGAGGCTGGGCCTGCGGGGCCGGCGTCCGCACGGGCTGCGCCTGAGGGGGCTGGCCCTGAGGGGGCTGCTGGGCCGCGCGGGAGCCGGTGGCGAACAACTCGGCCCCCGGGTAGACCGCGCCCGTGCCGGGCATCCCGAAGTCCTGGGGACCGGTCTGCGGCCCGGCGCCGTGCCCGCCGTTCATGATGTAGCCGGTCGAGGGGCCCTGGTCGGGCGGCGGCGCCATCCGGGCGGCGTAGTCGACCGGCTGGTCGCCCGCCCGGTATTCGGCCACCAGATCACCCAGGCCCGACCGGCGGGGCTGACCGGGAGGCGGCTGCTGCTGTTGCTGGGGCGGGCCCTGCATCGGCATGTCGGCGAGCGGCTGGGGGAAGGGCTCCGACCGAGGGAAGGAGTCCGAGGGGAGGAACGGCTCCGAGTGGGGGAAGGAGTCCGGCTGGGGGAAGGGGTCCCGATCCCGCATGGCCCGGCGGCCATGAGAGGACCGCTCAGCCGGCCGCTCGCCGCGATGGCCCTCGAGCTCGTCGTCCTCGTCGTCGTCCTCGTACGGCGCCAGGGGGCGCAGCACGGCGTACCAGATGCCCGCGGCGGCCACCACGAACAGCGCGGTGGCGAAGAAGCCCGGCACCGCGAACCTCATCGCCCCGATGATCGCGATGCCCGAGGGCGCGATGACCATGACCGCGTGCAGGTTGTCGGTGTCGAGTTCGTCACCGTTGCGCCAGCGCAGCGCCGCGATCACCACGGCCGCCAGCATGATCAGCCCGGCGATGGAGTGCGCGCCGATCAGCAGGTAGTTCGGGATGAGGTTCCAGTGCCCCTCGGCCGCGGGGAGCAGCTTGCCCATCTCGTCGGCCCTGCTCACCGGGTCGAAGATGAGCACCACGGTGGCGACGATGGTGAACGCGATCCCGAGCAGCCAGCCGGCGAATTTCGGCGGCACCTTCTCCGACAGGAGTTGGACCAGTCCGATGGCCAGCCAGAAGGGCGCGAGGAGGGATCCGGTCAGTTGGTAGACCTTGAAGGTGACGTCCCCGAATCCCATCAGGTAGCCGACGCCGATCGCACCGAGCGCCAGGCAGAGCGCGACGGCTGAAACGGTCCAGGCGATCAACCACCCCTCCACCTCGTCACGCAGGCGCCGGACCAGGGCGACTGCGCCGATCGCGGCGAGGAGGGCACCGACAAAGGCTAGGACAGCAACGAGGATCTCCATGGTGACTCCAATGCTGCCGGACTATGCCTCCCAGCCGGTAGCCGAAGAGGGAACGGGTCGGTCCACACGGTATCGGCCGATTACGGCTAGTCATGCCTTCACGAAGCGGATTGTGGAATTTCCGGTTGATTTCTAGAGTGTTCGAGCACGCCGCACCCCTTACCCCTAGGGATACCGGATGCCTGACTCGTGGCCGTTCGCCGGGCTGCTCCCACCAGCGGTCGCTGGTCCCGCCCGGACGAGCGAGCTTGCCGTGCGCGAAGAGATTCCCGATGACCTCCGCATGCTGGTGCTGCACGCCAAGACCGGAGACTCGGATGCCTTTGGCACGCTCTATGACCGATACGTGGATCTTGTCTATCGCTATATCTACTTCCGCGTCGGCTCGCATCCGCTGGCCGAGGATCTCACCAGCGAGACCTTTCTCCGCGCGCTTCGCCGGATCACCGACTTCACCTGGCAGGGCCGTGACTTCGGCGCCTGGCTGGTCACCATCGCCAGGAACCTGGTCACCGATCACTTCAAGTCCGGCCGCTATCGCCTGGAAATCCCGACCGGGGAGGTGATCGACGTCCCGCTCGACGGCCCGCACATCCCGGAGAACGCCGTCGTCACGGCCATCATCAACGACCGGATGCTCCGCGCCGTCCAGGATCTGAATCCCGAGCAGCAGGAATGCGTGGTTCTGCGGTTCCTGCACGGCCTGTCGCTCGCCGAGACCGCGTTGATCATGGGGAAGAAGAGTGGAGCGATCAAAGCCCTGCAGTTCCGAGCGATCCGGGCCCTGGCCAGGGCGCTCAAGCACGACCTGGCGTAACCTCCACCAGCGGCACGTCGTTAGGCAGATGTCACGATCGGATTCCCCGGCGGCGTCAGGGAGCTGTCATGGGTAGGGCGCGCAGATCGCGCGAGCGCGTGCTCGAACACCTCACAGAGCTGCGACGGCTCCCGCTGGGCGGGGGTCCGGCCGCCGCCTTCCGCGAACGTCTCCGCGCCGAGCTCCTGTGCGCACAGCGCCTCCCCGAGCCCGTACGGGCCCGCCGTTCCCATCGCCGTCCGGGGCGGCGGCTCTCCTGGCTCTCCCAGGCCGCCACGTTCGGCCTGGCGGCGGCCATGATGCTGTCGGCCTTCGCCACCTACCACGCACTGCCCGGCGACACGCTTTACCCGCTCAAGCGCGCCGCGGAGAGCACGCTGGTCCGGCTCAGCACCGACGACGTGCAGCGAGCCGAGCGCGAGCTGGTCTCGGCCAAGACCCGGGCGGCCGAAGTCGCCCAGTTGCTCGGCTCGTCCGGCGACGGACCGCTGGTCACCAAGACGCTCAAGGAGATGGAGGACTCGACCCGGTCCGGCATCAGGAGGCTGGAGCGGGCCGAGCCGCGCTCACCGAAGATCAACCGGTTCGCGCGCGACCAGAAAAACATGGTCGAACCAATGCTCGAACGGATGGACGGGGATCAACAGGACAAGGCGACGGGCTACCTCGACTACATAGACGGGCTTGTGGCCCCGCGCTAGTTGACCTGCTCTCCGCTCTAAAGGGACGGAGGTTCCCGTGCCGCTTACGCGGCAGCTCATGCTGCTTGCGCGGCTCGTGCTGTGGAACGGGGTGCTTGACGCTTCACGGACCCAGATGGGTCTCCACGCCCTGGAACGACCAGCCCGGCCGCCCGATATCTGACCAACGTGTTCTTCGCCCCGACGATGTCGGCGTGCTCGGTGTGCCCGCAGACGGTGCAGGAGAAGACCGCTTGGCTCTCGCGGCTCTTCTCATCCACCTTCCCACAGGCAGGTGCCGGGCACGTTTGTGAGGTGTACGGGGCCGGGACCTTCGCCACGACGGTCCCGGTGTAGCGGGCCTTGCTCCGCAGGGCGCTCTCCAGGCCGTACCAGCCCTTGTCCAGGATCGCCTTGTTCAAGACGGACTTCGCCGCCGCCCCGTTGCGCAGGTATCGGCCCACCTCGCCGGACGCTGCCGGGAGCCCTTCTTCGACCGGGCAAGCCGCCGCTGGAGCCGCAGATAGCGTTCCGCCTCGCCCGGAGTGAGGAACCCCAGATCGGGCTGCCTGTCCTGTTTGCACTCAGGGGGTGGCACCAGACTGGACAAACTACCGGTTCCGGCGTGGCGGCGGTCGAAGAACTCCCCGTCGGAGGTGACCGCGGCCGTGCTGTCGGCACGCCTGGTCCAGGTCCTTCAGCGTCTGCTGGATGACCTGGGCGGGAGCGTCGGCGAGCCAGTCGCAGTACGGGTCCTTCTTCGCCTCGGCGAGTTGTGCGCACTGCTCCTCGTAACTGAGGTAGGCGCCTCGCCGCCGGTATTCGCGGCGCTGTTCGAGGCCGGTGTTCCACACGCTGCGGCAGATCCCGCCCAGCCGCTCGGCGAACATCTGTTGCCCGAAGTCGAACTCCAGCCGGTACCTGCGACCCGCCAACACGACCTGACCGCTTCCGGGTCCGCGCTACTTACCCCGGGCTGTCCCGCCTCCGGCGGGCCATCTGACAGGACCGCATTCATCCCCGGCCCGAACCGAAGGCCGAGGCTTTCAGCGGACCTTCGATAAGCTGAGGCGCATGTGGCGGCTAATGCGACGACAGCGCGAGGCGGAGGCGGAGCTCGCCGGCGAGGCCGCAGCGGCGGCCGCGGTGACGGTGACCCCTACGGAGCCCGACCAGCAGGCGGCCGCCTTCTTCGACGTCGACAACACGATGATGCGCGGCGCCTCCATCTACCACTTCGCCAGGGGCCTGGCGACGCGCGGCCTGTTCACCACCTCTGACCTGTTCAAGTTCGCCGTCGGCCAGGCGGTGTTCCGGCTGCGCGGCAACGAGAACCCCGAGCACATCGCGGTGGCCCGCGAGACCGCGCTGGCGTTCGTCGCGGGCGCGAAGGTCGACGACGTGATCCGGCTGGGCGAGGAGATCTACGACGAGGTCATGTCCGACCGCATCTGGGGCGGCACCCGAGCGCTCGCGCAGAGCCACCTCGACCGCGGCCAGCGCGTCTGGCTGGTCACGGCCACGCCCGTCGAGCTGGCCAGGGTCATCGCCCAGCGCCTCGGCCTGACCGGCGCGCTCGGCACCGTGGCCGAGACCACCAACGGCGTCTACACCGGTCGGCTGGTCGGCGACCTGCTGCACGGCCCGGCCAAGGCCGAGGCGGTGCGGGCGCTGGCCCGCCGGGAGGGCCTCGACCTCACCCGGTGCACCGCCTACAGCGACTCGGCCAACGACCTGCCCATGCTGTCGCTGGTCGGCAAGCCGGTGGCCATCAACCCCGACAGCGAACTGCGCGAGCACGCCAAGAAGCACGACTGGCCGATCAAGGACTTCCGCACCGGTAGAAAGGCGACACTGACCGCCCTGCCGATCGCCGCGGGCGTCGGAGCGGTGGCCGGCGGCATCGCCGCCGGCATCGCCCTCCGCAAGCACTACCGCTCAACGCAGTAGCCGACCCGGGCATCCCCTCCAGGAGACCTCGGCCACGACGGACCGGCTGCTTCCCTCCTCCGGAGGGGTATCCGTCCAAGGGACCCGAGCCACCACAAACCGGCTTCTTCCGCCCCCGGAGGGGGTGTCCCTCCCAAGGACCTCAACCACCACGGACCGTCGCAGGGATCGAGACGGTCATGTGGACGAACCCCCAGGGGCAACTACCGCAAGCTGGCGAAGAGCTGCTCCGCCTCCGGTTGCTTCCACACGATCCGGTTCCGGTCGTCGGGATCGGGCTCCCAGGGGACCATGACGAAGGGCATCTTGGTCTTCTCCAGCGTCCCGGCGATGCCGATCATGGTGTCGAGGTCGAACTCCGGGTCGGTCTTGAACGACTTGCCGGCCGTGGTGAGGAAGGAGCGCAGGGCCGCCGGATCCTTCAGCCGCTGCTTGGCCTTCTTCAGCATCGACATCATGAGCACCTGCTGGCGCTTGATGCGCTGGATATCCGACCCGTCGCCGTAGTGACGCAACCGGATGTAGCCCAGCGCCTGCTTGCCGTTGAGCAAGTGCTTGCCCGCAGAGAGCCTCAGCTTCGTGTTCTTGTCATCCACCGCCTGCGGCAACGTGACCTCGACCCCGCCGAGGGCGTTCACGATGGCCTCCACGCCCGAGAACTCGACCTCCATCATGTGGTCGACACGCACCTTCGTCAGCGTCTCGACCGTCTTCACCGAACAGGCGAGACCGCCGATACGGAACGCCTGATTGATCATGTCTTTCCTGGCCGGCTGGGACCCGCAGGCGGGGATCCGCACCATCGAGTCTCTGGGGAAGGAGATGATCGTGGCCTTTGTCCGGTCGGCCGGCAGATGCAGCAGCAGGAGCGTGTCGGAGCGGGCTCCGTTGTCGAACCTGTCCGAACCTCCCTGGCTGTCGCTGCCGACCAGGAGCACGTTCAGCACGCCGCTCGTGTTGGCTGGGCGGGCACCTGCCGGTTGTGGCACGGTCTGGCGGCCCGCCAGCATCAGCGTGGGCACGGCGACGGTGGCCACGGTGGCCATCGTGGCCACCGCGACGAGACCCGTCAGCAGCCACGTCAACCGCCTGCGCCGCGGTCTGGCCTGGAGCAGGCGCTGCCGCTGGCGGACCAGCGTCGCCGGAGGCTGGTGTTCGAGCTCCCTGCCGAGGTCGCGGAGCATCTTCAGGTCGTCCATCGTCACTCCTCCTCAAGCATCGGGTTGGTGTCGCCGAGCGCCGCGCGTACCTTCCGCCTGCCCCTGTTGAGGCGGGAGCGTACGGTGCCGATCGGGATGCCGAGCGCCCGCGCGACCTCGTCGTACGTCAGATCGCCCCACGCGATCAGCAGGAGCACGTCGCGGTCCTTGGCGGGCAGGGCGGCCAGCGCGCTGGCCAGCTCGGGGCGCGACGCCTGCGCGGTCACCCCGGCGGCCACGCGGTCGGCCGGGGATTCCACGTCGGCGTCGACAGGGGCGCGCTGCAGGGCGCGGTAGCGGGCCGCCTCGGTGCGGTGATGCCGGGAGACGAGCTTGGTCAGGATGCCGAAGAGCCATGGCCGGGCGTCTGGATAGCTCGGGTCGTAGCTCTTCCTGCGGGAGAAGGCGACCAGGAACGTCTCGCCGACGATGTCCTCGGCGGGCTCGGGGCCCAGCCGTTTGGAGACGTACCTGTAGAGCATGGCGGAGTAGCGGTCGAAGAGCTCGGCGAACACTTCAGGATCGGTCAGCGAAGCGTGCACGAGCTCTGCGTCCGCACCCCTGGTGGCGGGTTGCGTGATCATCTCCGCCCTTCTGCGGGGGGAAGTCGGTCAGGGATGTATCACCACAACCCGCCATTCAGGTTCACGGTGGTCCGCGTTCAGCGGGCCGCCGCAAGCCGCGGTGTTCGCGCTCACAGTGGCCCGCGTTCAGCGGGCCACTGTAAGCCGCGGAGTTCGCGCTCACACCTCCTTGACGCAACCTCCGTCGATCACGAGGTCGGCGCCCGCCGTGCTGCCGGAGCGGGGCGAGACCAGGAGCGCGATCGCGTCGGCGACCTCCTGCGGGGTGACCAGGCGGCCCGTCGTCAGCTTCATCATCTCCGGGGCCACCTTGGTGATCACGCTGTCCCGGTCGGCGCCGACCATGCCCCCGAAGACGTCAGCCGCGCCGCCCTCGTCGGTCCACCAGGGGGTGAGCACGGGCCCGGGAGAGACGGTGTTGACCCGGATGCCCTGCGGGCCGTACTCCTCGTCGACCGCCTTGCTGACGAAGGTGAGGGCCGACTTGGCCGCGCCGTAGTCCATGTTCACCGCCGAAGGCTGCCGGGCGGTGACGGAGGAGACGTTGACGATCGAGCCGCCGCCGCCCTCCAGCATCACCGGTACGGCGGAACGGATCATCCGGATGACCGAGAACAGGTTGAACTCGAACATCCCCCGCCAGGTGTCGTCGTCCGAGGTCATGAACCCGGCGTGCGGCAGCGTCACGCCGGGCGGCGGGCCGCCGGCGTTGTTGACCAGGATGTCCACCCGCCCGAACTCCTCGACCGCGCGGGCGACCACCTCGGCGGGCGCCTGGGGGTCCATCAGGTCGACCGGCACGTGCACCACCTTCTCGGGCAGCTCGGGGGTGCGGGTCCTGGAGGCCGCGACGACGTGGGCGCCCTCCTCGATCAGGGTCTGTGTCACGGCCAGGCCGATGCCCTTGGACGCCCCGGTGACGATGGCGACGCGGCCGGTAAGTTGCAGATCCATAGTTTTCCTTCGCTTCCGGTGTGTTCTCAGTCGGAGAACACCGGCGGCCCGCTACTGGTTGCAGGTGCAGCGGGGACCGTCGAGGAAGTGCAGCTCACCGTGGGCGAAGTCCAGGTGGGCGCGGCGGTTGAGCGTGGGGCACTCGGACGTGGCGATGTACTGGACGATGTCGTGCACGGCCCAGGCCGCGATGACCGTGTTGGTGGCGCCGAACGACCACGGCGTGGGACCGTGGCCGCCCTCCAGCCGCCGCTCGCGCGACAGCCCGGCCTCACGGGCGTGCTCGAAGCAGATGTGGCAGTGTCCCGCGCGGGGCGACAGCAGCGGGCCCCAGTGGCCGTGCTCGTGGGCGACCGCCGCACGGCTCATGGCCACATCCCGTTCGCGGCACCACCGCCAGACCGTGTCGGCCAGCTCGGCGGGCTCGTCGGCGCCGATGAGGACGAGGTCCACGTGCGGCAGGCCGTCGAGGTCGGCCGCACTGGCGACACGCCGCCGTACGGACACCACCTCGGTCTCGGGCGCGAAGTCACGCAGCCGCGCGCTGAGCGCGTCGACCTTGGGCACGCCCACGTCCCTTGTCGTGTACGGCAGCTGCCTGTTGAGGTTGTGCAGCTCGACCACGTCGGGATCGACGGCCACGATGCGGCCGACCCCGGCGGCGCCCAGGTGCTGGGCCGCGACCGCGCCGATGCCGCCCACGCCGAGGAGCATGATCGTGCAGGCGGCGATCCGCGACTGGAGCTCGCGCGCGTCGGGGGCGAAAAGTGTCAGGTAGCCGTGCTGGCGGGCGAGCCGGCCCGTGGACTCGGCCGCCGACTGCGGCGGCTCCGAGGTGAGCCACCCCATGTGCGTCAGCGCCGCCACCAGGTCGGCCAGCAGCCGGTCCGCGTGGATCTCACTGTCGTCGACGCCGTCCCGCAGCAGCGTGACCGCCTGCTCGACGCGGTCGAGGTCGCCCCGCAGCGATAATCCGTCACGTGAGCCGGTCGACAGGATCACCTGGTCGCCGGCGTTCGTGACAAGCACGGAGTCGACGAGCCGTCTCATGCACGCTCCCTAGGTGTCGAACCCATGGGTGTCCAGCCGCCGTCTTGCCTTGCTCGGTTTCCCCATCCTTGATGGCTTGACCGATCATGTCAAGATTCTGTTGAGTTCAGAAGAATGGCGGAAAGGCGGGGCCGCGGCGCAGCCTCAGCTCGTTGAGCATCTGCTGGATGATCTCGCGGATGTGATCGGTGAGGTTGAACACCAGCACCGGGTCGTCGGCGTCCGCCGCGTCGTACTCGTCGGTACGGATGGGCTCCCCGAACTGGATCATCCACTTCGACGGCAGCGGCACCAGGCCGAGCGGGCCGAGCAGCGGGAAGAGCGGGGTGATCGGCAGATAGGGCAGGCCGAGCAGCCTGGCCAGCGTCGGCAGATCGCCGATCTTGGGGTAGATCTCCTCGGCGCCCACGATGGCGGTGGGCAGGATCGGCACCCCGGCGCGGATCGCCGACGCGACGAACCCACCGCGGCCGAAGCGCTGCAGCTTGTAGCGTTCGGAGAACGGCTTGCCGACGCCCTTGAACCCCTCGGGGAACACCCCGACGAGCTCGCCCTTGCGCAGCAGCCGGTCGGCGTCCTCGCGGCAGGCCAGCGTGTGGCCGGTCTTGCGCGACAGGTGGGCGAGCATCGGAAGCTGGTAGACCAGGTCGGCGCCGAGCAGCCGCAGCGGCCGGTCGGCCTCGTCGTGCAGCGCCACCTGCATCATCAGCGCGTCGACCGGCAGCGTGCCGGAGTGGTTGGCCACGACCAGCGCGCCGCCCTCATCGGGCACGTTCTTCAGATCGACCGTCTCGACCCTGAACCAGTGGTGGTAGAGGGGCCTGATCAGCTCCAGCAGCACCTTGTCCGTCAGCTCGGCGTCATAGCCGAACTCGTCGACCTCGTAGTCGCCGGTGATGCGCCGGCGGATGAAGGCCAGCAGCCTGGCGAGCGGCTCCGGCTCCTCGAAGGAGGGTGCCGAGCTGATGGGGATCACGCGGGCCTCGTCGTCCGGAACGCTCAATGCCGCACACCTCCGAGCGGGTGCAGCCCCCGCGAGCGCAGAAAGTCGTCGAAAGCCGCTCCGGTGGTGAACTTGGGCTTCCAGCCCAGCTCGGCCTCCAGCCTGGAGCAGTCGACCGCCCGGCCATGGCTCATCAGCCGGACCTGCTCGGGCGAGTAGTCGACCAGTCCGGCGCGGCGCGCGGCATCGCCCAGCAGGCGGAAGGCGGGCGCGAACAGCGGCAACGACGGCCGCCCCGCCCGGCGCGCGCACTGCGACAGCAGCAACACGCCTGCCCCGGCCACGTTGTACGTGCCGGGGTGATCTTCGGTCGCCATCCGCCGCAGCACCTCGACGGCGTCGTCCTCATGGACGAACTGCAGCCGCGGGTCGAAGCCGAACACGGTCGGCAGCACCGGCTGGATGAAGTAGCGGGTGAGCGGCGAGTCGACGCCGGGACCCATGAAGTTGGCGAAGCGCAGCAGCGAGACCGCCATGTCGGGCCGACGACGCGCGAAACCGCGCACGTAGCCCTCCACCTCGACGGCGTCCTTGGCGTAGCCGTGGCTCGGGCCGTCGTGCGGCTCCAGGTCCTCCGTGAACACCGCCGGATCCCGTGGCGACGAACCGTAGACGGCGGTGGTCGAACGGACCACCACGCGCCGCACGGTCGCCGACCGCTGGCAGGCACCGAGCAACTGCATGGTGCCGATGACGTTGTGCTCCTTCATCACGGCCCTGCCCGCGCCCCGCGACGGAGCGCTGACCAGGCTCATGTGCACAACGGTGTCGATGTCGGCAGCCGCGATCACCTGAGCGATGTCGGGGCTGCGCAGATCGACCCGGACGAACTCCGTCCGGCCGAGGGAGATGCCGCCATCTCGCGTCAGCGAGGGGGGCGGCACGGTGTCCACTCCGATGACGCGACTGATGTCCGGGTCGGCGGCGAGCACGCTCGCCATCCGAGCGCCCACGTGGCGCGAGACCCCGGTGACGAGCACGGTGTGGGTCATCAGCGCCTCGCAGCTGCGTCTGTTACTTCTTGTTGCGCCGCTGGATGCGCGTCTTCTTGAGCAGCTTGCGGTGCTTCTTCTTGGCCATCCGCTTGCGGCGCTTCTTGATCACAGAGCCCACGGGACCCCCAGGTACTGATAGCAGATCTGAACCGATGCGCGAGCGCACACCGGATCACAGACTACCGGCGATCGGCTGTGGATCGCCCCCTGGGGGTGAGCCCGGCCGCTCGGTGGCGACCGGGCGTCTCCCACGACGGCATTCACGGCGTGTGGCATACGCCGCTACCTCAAGATCTACCCTGCCTCGATGTAGGCCTCCCGCAGATAGTCGTGGACCGCCTGCTCGGGCACCCTGAACGACCGACCGACTCGGATGGCCGGCAGCTCGCCAGAGTGCACCAGGCGGTACACCGTCATCTTGGACACCCGCATGACCGTGGCCACTTCCGCCACCGTCAGGAACTTCACCTCACTGAGAGGTCTTTCGCCTGCACCCATCGGACGCCTCTTCCGCACGTGTTTACGGGTTATCCCCACTGGTGCCACTGCTCACGCACGTGTACTGCCGTCAGCGTAAGTCGGGACTCCGACAGCGCAAACCCCCTATTTTCTCAGCTGACGGAGCTACCTGTCAGCCAAACCAGCAAAATCGCTGGTTAACCACCGGCTTGAGCACCTCGCCTGGACGTTGGAACTGTCCAACTTGTCACACATAAGAGTCGCCCAGGCCCCCTCAAAAGTTGGCAAAGGGACTGCGAGCCTCTTGGAATGCAGGCGCGAAAAGACAGTATGGGGATGACCGAATTGAACTCAAAGGGCCTGTGAGGCTCGTGTGACAAGATGGGCGATCAGCGGCTCGTAGTAGCGCGGTAGCACATTGTCATCGAGGGGTACGACCACGTCGATCTTGCCTTCGGCCTCGCCGAGGAAGAGTCCGGGGTCGTTGCTGTCGGCGAACGCCACCGTCGGCACACCCGCCTCTCCAGCCGCTCCCGCCCAGCCGTGGTCGGCGATGACGAGGTCCGGCGTGACCTCGCCCAGGACGGTCAGCATCCGCTCCATCGGGGCGGAGTCGTGGGTGTGCACGAATCCGCCCTTGTCATCGAGCATGGCGATGTCCTGGAGGTAGCGGATCTTACGTGCGCGTCCGAAACCCGATCCGGAGTAGGTCCAGCCCTCGGCCGGCGTCAGCAGCGTCGCCCCGCGCTCCACGGCGAACCGGGCGAGCGCCAAGTGGACGACGAGCAGGCCCGTGGGGTGCCCGGTGGCGAACAGCAGCCGCGGCTTGTCCCGCGACAGCACGCCGGCGATCCGGTCGGCCATGGCGTCGAGCGCGTCGATCGTCAGGTCGGGGTCGATGGTGTCCTGGCCCCAGCGGTGTCCCGCGTCGGCCTGCACGCCGGCCGCCTTGACCATCTGCGCGAGGACGTCACGGAACGACCACGGCTGTTCCAGGGTGAGTCCCAGCATGTAATAGGGATCGCGGTTGGCCACCGAGCTGTAGTGGTCGAGATTGTTCTCGCGCGACGTGGCGACCTCGCCGGCGATCCGGGTGCGGACCAGGTGTTCGCGGAATTGGTCGCGGCTGAGCACAACTCTCCCTAAGGCATCGGGTCGAGGCCGTGCAGGGGGAAGACCGCCTGTCGGGTCGCCATGACCGCACGGTCGATGGGGTCTGCTGGGTCATAACCACCAGCTAGGTCGCGAAATTCCGGATTTCGGCCGTCTGTCATGGTCAGCGGGGGCATCTCGCCCGTCCGCTCTCGTACGAACGCCCGCCAGGCCGGGGGTGTCTGGGTGGCCGGGTCGAGCGGATGCCCGGACAACTCGGCCATCAGGTGCGTCCAGGCCCGCGGCACCACCTGGACCAACTCGTAGCCGCCCCCGCCCGTCGCGAGCCACCGGCCGCCGGCCGTCTCGTGCGCCAGCCGGTGCAGGGCGGAGTAGGCGGTGCGCTGACCGTCGAGGCTGAGCATCAGGTTGGCGAGCGGGTCGAGCGCGTGGCTGTCGCAGCCGTGCTGGGTCACCAGGATCTCCGGCCGGAACTCACGCAGCAGCGGCGGCACGACCGAGTCGAAGGCCCGCAGCCAGCCCTCGTCTCCACAGCCCGCGGGCAGCGCCACGTTGACCGCCGTGCCCTCCGCGCCCGTCTCCCCCGGGTAGCCGGTGCCGGGGAACAGCGTGCGCGGGCTCTCGTGCAGGCTGATCGTCAGCACCCGGGGATCGTCGTAGAACATCGCCTGCACGCCGTCGCCGTGGTGCACGTCGACGTCCACGTAGGCGATGCGGCCGACCCCCTGCGCGAGCAGCCAGGCGATGGCCAGCGCCGGATCGTTGTAGACGCAGAAGCCGCTGGCGTTACCGGCCATCGCGTGGTGCAGACCGCCGGAGATGTTGACCGCGTGCTCGGCCGTGCCCTCCCAGACCGCGCGGGCGGCCGCGAGCGTCGCGCCCGCGATGAGCGCCGAGGCATCGTGTACGCCCTTGAAGGCCGGATTGTCGGACGTGCCGAGCCCCACGGACAGGTCGGCCCCGCCGGAGGCGGAGACGCGCTTGACGGCCTCGATGTAGTCGCGCCGGTGCACCAGGGCCAGTTCGTCGTCGGTGGCGGGCACACAGCCGACCACCTCGATCTTGTCCAGCACGCCGAGCTCACGGGCGAGCGCCATCGTCAGCTCCACCCTGACGGGCGCCAGCGGATGACTCGGCCCGAAATCGTAGGAAGTGAGAGCATCGTCCCAGATGGCCCGTGCCGTAGAACTCATTCTTGCTCCCGTCCCTCGCCCTTGAAGCGACGTTACCGCAGCGTCAACTGGCCGCGTCCAGACGGTGACGGGGGCTGTTCCGGCGAAATATCGCCGCTTTTCAATAACTGCCACATAGGGTTGGATCATGCGCTTCATGCGACGCGTCACGGCCGCATGGCGCTTCTTCAAGCGTCCGCGCGTCTTCGACATCACGCTGGTGACCGTGCTCGTCGGGGCCGCGAGCGTCGGCCTGGTCTCCGTGCTGCGCCAGGGCTACCCGGACGTCGCCATGGGCGCCGGCCTCTTCATTCTCAGCACGTTCCCGCTGCTGTTACGGCGGACCCGGCCCGTCACGGTCGCCGCGATCGAGACCGCCGGTGAGATCTTCGGCATGGCCGCCGGCATCATGGCGTCGGCCAACATCTCCTCGACGATCGCCTTCTACAGCGTGGGCCGCTACACCCCGGGCAGGACCGCCGCGCTCACCGCCGTCGGCGGGGGCGTGGTCTACGCTCTGGCCAACCACCTGACCAGGCCGGTACCCGGCGCTTGGATGATCGGGTTGTACCCGCTGGCCCCCATAGTCGTCGGCCAGTTCGTCAGAGTCCGCGCCGAGCTCAGGGAGCGCGGCCAGCGGGAGGCCACCGAGAGCGCGGTCCGCGCCGAGCGGCGGCGCATCGCCAGGGAACTGCACGATGTCGTGGCCCACCACATCAGCGTCATCAACGTGCTGGTCGGCGGCGCCAGGGCCACCCTGCCGCCGAGCGAGGACGCCGCCCATGACGCCCTGGCCGGGGCGGAGCGGACCGCGCGTCAGGCACTGGCGGAGATGCGCCAGCTCCTCAACGTGCTCAGGGCCGACGACCCGGTCGGAGCCGGCGGCGTGTTCACCACGGACGGGCTGCTCAGGGTCGAGGGGGGCGCCGACGCCGCGACCGGGGTGGGCGCCGCCCGGCTGCCGGCGCTGGTCCAGGAGGCCGCGACCGCCGGACTGCCCACGAGCCTGACCGTGATCGGCGAGCCCGTCACGCTGCCGACGACCGTCGACCACGCCGTCTACCGGATCGTGCAGGAGGCGCTGACCAACACCCGCAAGCACACCGTGGGGGCGCGGGCCAGCGTCCGGCTGGCGTACGAGAGCGAGGCGGTCGAGGTGGAGGTCATCGACGACGGCCTGCCCGCGGCGGGCAGCCGGAACGCCCCTGCTCCGGGGTTCGGGCTGGACGGGATGGCCGAGCGCGTGACCCTGTGCGGCGGCCTCCTGAGCACGGGCCCCCGTTTGGAGGGCGGCTTCCTGGTGCGCGCCCGCATTCCCCTGGAGACGACATGATCACCGTACTGCTGGCCGACGACCACGCGCTGGTGCGCAAGGGCTTCCAGCTCATGCTCGACGCCCAGCCGGACATGCGCGTGGTCGGCCAGGCGGCCGACGGCGCGGAGGCGGTCGCGCTGTGCGAGCGGCTGCGCCCGGACGTGGTGCTGATGGACCTGCACATGCCGGGTCTCGACGGGGTTCGCGCGACCGAACGGATCACCGTGGAGTCGCCCGGTGTGCGGGTGCTCGCGCTGAGCACGTTCGACCTGGACGAGAACGTGGTGGCGGCCCTGCGGGCGGGCGCCGTCGGGTTCCTGCCCAAGGACGTCTCCCCCGAGGAGCTGGTCGAGGGCGTCCGTGTGGTGCACCGTGGGGAGTCCGCCGTGGCGCCGCGCCTGCTGACCCGCCTGATCGGCACGTTCGTACGGGCGGCGCGGCCGCGCCGCCGGGCGGCTCCCACGAAGCTGGACGGGCTGACCGAGCGCGAGCGCGAGACGCTCGTCCTGATCGCCCGCGGCAGGTCCAACGCGGAGATCGCCGAGGAGCTGGACGTCTCCCCCTCGACCGTCAAGAACCACGTGACGAGCCTGTTCGCCAAGATCGGCGTCCGGGACCGGGCCCAAGCGGTGATCGTGGCCTACGAGGCGGCGCTGATCACCCCTGGAGAGTAGGAGCAGGGTCCCAGAGACCGCGCCCGCGAACGGTCCTCCAGCAGGACGAAATCCCGTTCCCGCACGGCCACGCTTGGATCATGACCGCGATCCGGGCAACGAACCTGAGCAAGCGCTACGGCGGCACCGTGGCCGTGGCGGACCTGTCCTTCGACGTCGAACCCGGCCAGGTGACCGGGTTCCTGGGACCGAACGGCGCCGGGAAGTCGACGACCATGCGCATGATCCTCGGCCTGGACCACCCGTCGGGCGGGTCGGTCCTCGTGGACGGCAGGCCGTACGGGGAGCTGCGGCACCCGCTGCGCAAGGTCGGCGCGCTGCTCGACGCCAAGGCCGTGCACGGCGGGCGCAGCGCCCGCAACCACCTGCTGGCCATCGCCCAGACCAACGCCATCCCGGCGAGCAGGGTGGAGGAGGTGCTGGAGGAGGTCGGCCTGACCAAGGTGGCCAAGCGGCGGGTCGGCGGGTTCTCGCTCGGCATGTCGCAGCGGCTCGGCATCGCCGCCGCACTGCTCGGCGATCCGGAGATCCTGCTCTTCGACGAGCCCGTCAACGGGCTGGACCCGGACGGCATCCTGTGGATCCGCACGTTCATGCGGAAGCTGGCGGCCGAGGGGCGCACGGTGTTCGTCTCCAGCCACCTGATGAGCGAGATGGCGCAGACGGCCGACCACCTGGTGGTGATCGGCAAGGGCGCGCTGATCGCCGACACGAGCATGTCGGAGTTCATCGGGCGCAGCTCTCAGTCGTACGTACGGGTGCGCTCGCCCCGCCTGGCCGAGGTGGCCGATCTGATCAAGGTCGGTGACCTGCACACCGACCACCTGAGGGTGACCGGGGTGACGCCGCTGGAGATCGGCACGATCACCGCGCGGGCCGGGTTGCCGCTGGAGGAACTGACGTTCGTCCAGCCCTCGCTCGAAGCGGCCTACATGGAGCTCACCAAGGACAGCCTGGAGTACTCATCATGATCGACATTTTCCGGTCCGAATGGACCAAGATCCGCTCTGTCCGCTCGACGGTGTGGACCCTGGCCACCACCGCCGTGCTGATGCTGGGCTTCTCCGTCCTCCTCAACGCCTCGGCCAAGGGCATGGCCAAGGGGCCGGTCCCGGGCTCGGAGGCGATCATGTTGAGCCTGACCGGGGCGATGATGGCCTCGATCTCCATGGCCACCCTGGGCGTTCTGGTGATCTCCAGCGAATACCGCACCGGGGGGATCCGCACCTCGCTCATGGCAGTGCCCCAGCGCATGCGCCTGCTGACCGGCAAGATCGTGGTGTTCGTCGCGGTGTCGCTCGTCGTGTGCCTGGTCGCGTCGGCCGTCGCGGTGGGCGTCGGCTTGGCGATCGCCCAGCCACCGTCCATCGAGATGGGGGAGGTGGCGCGGGCTACGCTCGGGTCCGGTCTCTACTTGACCGCGTGCGGGCTGTTCGGGCTCGGACTGGGCACACTGATCAGGCACACGCCGGGCGCGATCGTGTCGGCCATCTCACTGATCCTGGTACTGCCCAGCGTCGCGATCCAGCTCCCGGGCGAGTGGGGCAGGACCGTGGCCGCATACTTCACCACGAACGCCGGCTTGCTGGTCGTGTCCGGCGACAGCCGCGGCTCCCTGGGCCCGTGGAGCGGGTTCGCGGTCTACCTCGCCTGGGTGGCGGTCGCGGTGATCGCGGGCGCCGTGCTGATGCGGCGCCGCGACGCGTAATCGCCGTTGATCCCGTTACTCGGCGCGGAGGGCGATGACCGGGTCCAACCGGCCGGCCCTCCGCGCGGGCGCGACGCCGAAGAACACGCCCACCGCCGCCGAGACGCCGAACGCCAGCGCGATCGACCACCAGGTGATCGAGGCGGGCACCGGCGTGAGCGCCTGGATGGCGAGGGCGCCGCCGACGCCGAGCAGGATCCCGATGACACCGCCGATCGTCGTCAGCAGCACCGCCTCGATCAGGAACTGGGTCAGCACGTCGCGTTGCCTGGCCCCGAGCGCCTTGCGCAGCCCGATCTCACGGGTCCGCTCCCGGACGCTGACCAGCATGATGTTGGACACGCCCACGCCGCCCACCAGCAGCGAGATGCCGGCGATGGCGGCCAGCACGCCGGTGAGCATGCCGAGCACGCTGCCGATCGTGCCGAGCAGCTGGGTCTGCGTGACGGCCGAGAACTTCTCCCCCGGATACCTGTCGGTCAGCGCCGCCACGACCCGGCTCTGGAGCGGCTCGATCTCGTCGGGCCCCGACGCGCCCACCGCGATGCCGTTGACCCTGGCGACGCCGAGCAGCCGCTGGGCCGTCGTCACCGGGATGTGCACCTCCTGGTCGCGCGAGACCCCGAAGGTCTGGCCGATCTTGGCGTAGACGCCGACGACCCGGAACCGCGCCCCGGAGATCGTCAGCTGCCGCCCGATCGGATCGAGGTCGCCGAACAGCTTGTCGGCCACCTCGGAGCCGAGCACGGCGACCCGGCGCCGGGTGTCGACGTCGGTCCCGCTCAGGTGACGGCCCTTGTCGAGCGGGCGGTCGAAGATGTTGGTGAGGTTCTGGTCGGTGCCGACGACGGTGACGAACGCCTCGGTCCCGCCGACGCGTACGGTCTCGCCCGACTGCAGCGACACCGTCACCTTGGCCGGGTCGCCGACCACGCGCCGCACGTACGCGACGTCGGCCAGGTTGAGCTTGCTCTGGGTCGGCGCCGCGCCCACGGTGAGCCGGCCAGGGACGACCAGGATGATGTTGGTGCCGAGGCCGGAGATCTCCTTCTCCACCGCGTCCTTCGCGCCGGTGCCGACGGCCACCAGGATCACCACGGCGAGCACGCCGATGACGACCCCGAGCATGGTCAGCACGCTGCGCATCCGGTTGACCCGCAGCGCCTCCAGCGCCATGCCGAACGCCTCGCGCCCCCTCACCCCGCGCCGCCGCCGTTCCTCTTCTCCCTTTCGCCCTGCTCGCTCCTTTTGCTCTGCTCGCTCTCCGCGCTCTCCTGGGCGCCGGTGTCCAGCTCGATCAGCCCATCGCGTACGTGGATCTGCCGCCGGGCGTGCCCCGCGACCTCCGGCTCGTGCGTGACCAGCACCACGGCCACCCCGCTGTCACTGTTGAGCCGGTCGAGTATGGCCATGACCTCGGCGCCGTTGCGAGTGTCGAGATTGCCCGTCGGCTCGTCGGCCAGCAGCACCTTCGGCTCGCCCACCAGCGCCCTGGCGATCGCCACGCGCTGCTGCTCGCCGCCGGACATCTGCGAGGGCCGGTGCTCCATCCGGTGCCCCAGACCCACCGCCTCCAGCGCGGCCCGCGCCCTGGCCCGGCGCTCGGCCTTCCCCACCCCCCGGTAGACCAGCGGCAGCGCCACGTTCTCCAGCGCCGAGGTCCTGGCCAGCAAGTGGAACGACTGGAACACGAACCCGATCGTCTTGTTGCGCAGCTCGGCCAGCTGGGTGTCGGACAGTTGCGACATCTCCACCCCGTTCACCCGGAGCCGCCCGGACGTGGGCCGGTCGAGGCAGCCGAGTAAGTGCATCAGCGTGGACTTGCCGGACCCGGACGGCCCGATGATGGCCACGAACTCGCCGCGGCCGATGCGCAGCGACACACCGCGCAACGCCTCCACGGCGACGCCGTCGAGCTGGTAGCGCCTGGTGAGATCGACGGCTTCCAATGCGGCGTCCGACGCGGCGGCGGTCATGGCAGTCGCTGCCCTTGCCGTACCGAGTCCGCGCCCTTGACCACGATCCGGTCACCGACCGACAGTCCGTTCAGCACCTCGACCACCGCCTCTCCCTGGGCGCCGAGCTTGACCACGCGGCGCTCCGCCGTACCGTTCCTGACCACCCAGACCACGCTCTCGCGCCCGCTGGAGACGATCGCCGAGGCCGGGGCCGCGATGGCGGCGGGCGACTCGCGGACCGTCAGCCGCGTCACCGCGCTCATACCCGGTTTGGGGGTGGGCGCCGCGGCACCGTCGTCGAACCGGCCCGCGCCGAGCGTGAGCTGCACCGGGTAGCTGACGCCGCCCGTCGTGCCGGGCATCGGCGTCACGCCGACGCCCGTTACCCGCGCGGAGTAGGCCGCGCCGGGAACCGCGTCGAGCTCGACCGTGGCCTTGGTGCCCTTTTTGACCAGCAGCACGTCGGTCTCGTCGATGTCGGCGGAGAGCGTGAGCTCCGAGACGTCCGTGACGGTGACGATCGGGTCGCCCACCGACACGGGAACACCGGTCGCCACCGGCGTGCCGCCGCTCGCCGAGCCGCCGGAGGTGTCGGCGGGCAGCTGCTGGCCGCCGGTGGGCAGCTGGCTGAGCAGGCCGTTCAGGCTGCTCGCGGCGCCGCCGCCCGAGGGCCGGCCGAGCGTGACCACCCCGCCGAACGGCGCCTTGACGGTGAGCGACTTCACCGCGCTCTCCGCCGCCCTGACCGCGGCCTTCGCCTGGGACCTGGAGGCCGCCTGCAACGACGCCATGGACGACGTCAGCCCGCCGAACCCGCT
The DNA here is from genome assembly GCF_043197735.1 of Nonomuraea sp. NPDC049028. Lineage (NCBI taxonomy): Bacteria > Bacillati > Actinomycetota > Actinomycetes > Streptosporangiales > Streptosporangiaceae > Nonomuraea > Nonomuraea sp. NPDC049028. The sequence continues at coordinate 409,298 of NZ_JBICTR010000007.1, read as the reverse complement.
GGTGACCCCGGCCAGCACGCTGTTGATCGACCGGTTGAGCTGCGCGGTGATCGACTTCAGGGCCCTGGACTGCGCCTTGTGCTGGGCCTCGGCCAGGCCGATGGCGCTGAGCAGCTGCCTGCGGGCCTGAGCGTCGTCGATCTTCTTCGCCTCCCTGCGCGCCTTGGCGAAGTGCGCGGCCACCTTGCGGTCGAACGCGCCGGTGTCGAAGGAGGCGAGCCGGACGTTCGGGCGGCCCAGGCTCGGGGTCGCGGGCGCGGCCGACTTCGACGCCCGCCGGGCCTGCTTGAGCTGGTCCTGGGCCTGCGGCGAACGGATCTTGGCCACGATCTGGCCCTTGCGCACGTGGTCGCCCTCGCGTACGTACAGGTGGGCGATCGTGCCCTGGGCGGGCGAGCGGAGGGTGGCCGTGGCGCGGGCGCCGATGGTGGCGGGCGCCTCGACGACCTCGGTGACGGGGGCGCGCTTGACGTCGGCCAGTTGTACGGCGGCCGGTGCCTCGGCCGAGCAGCCGGTCAGCGCGAGCAGGACGAGCAGCGGGGGGATGCCGCGACGGATCGTCACCCGACCCATCGTAGGAGCAGGGTGCCCGGGGTGGCTTGGGCCTCCCGAACTCGGGCCGGACACAGCCCGGACTCACTCCGGCCCCAGCCCGAGGCCGGCTCGCGGCTCCGGTCGCGGGCGGCTCGCGGCTCCGGTCGCGGCTCAGCCTGAGGCCAGCTCGCGGCTCCGGTCGCGGGCGGCCTCGATGGCGGCCAGGAAGGCGGCGCGGACGCTGTGGCGTTCGAGCTCGGCGATCGCCGCGATCGTGGTGCCGCCGGGCGAGGTGACCGCCTCGCGCAGGATCACCGGGTGCTCGCCCGAGTCGCGCAGCATCACGGCGGCGCCGACGATCGACTGGGTGACCATGTCGAGCGCGGCCGCCCTGGGCATGCCGAGCAGGATCCCCGCGTCGACCATGGCCTCGACCAGGTAGAAGAAGTAGGCGGGCCCGCTGCCCGACAGCGCGGTGGCCGCGTCCTGCTGCGACTCGGGGATGCGCAGCACCTTGCCGACCGGCTTGAGCAGGTCCTCGGTGTGCTGAAGGTGCTCCTCGCTCGCGTGGGCGCCCGCCGAGATCACGCTCATCGCCTCGTCGAAGCGGATCGGCGTGTTGGACATCACCCTGACGACCGGCACTTCGACGCCGAGACGCTGCTCGACGAAGGCGCTGGTGATGCCCGCCGCGGCGGTGATCACCAGGCGGTCGGCGGGGACATAGGGGGCGATCTCGGCCAGCAGCGCCGCCATGTCCTGCGGCTTGACCGCCAGGATGATCGTCTCCGCGGCCTTGGCGGCCTCGGTGTTGGTCACGGTCCGCACGCCGTAGGCCTCGCGCAGCGCCTGCGCCCGCTCCGGCCTGCGGGACGTCGCCATGATGTCGCCCGGATCGAACCCCGCTCGCAGCAGCCCGGACAGGAGGGCCTCGCCCATCTTGCCCGTGCCCAGAATCGCAATCACCCCAGTAGCCTACCGAGCCGGTGCCTGCTGACCGGCGACGCGGGCGACCCGGGCGACCGGGCGACCGGGCGACCGGGCGACCGGGCGACCGGGCGAAGCTAGTGCCGGCTCAGCAGCGACCGGGCGAAGAAGGCCAGGTTGCGCGGGCGCTCGGCGAGGCGGCGCATGAGGTAGGCGTACCAGTCGGCGCCGTAGGGCACGTAGACGCGCACCTGCGCGCCGAGCCCGGCCAGACGGGCCTGCTCGGCGGGCCGCACGCCGTACAGCATCTGATACTCGAAGCCCGTCGCGTCCCGCCCGGTGAGTACGGCCAGCGCCGAGGCGATCTCCACCAGCCGCGGGTCGTGCGTGGCGACCATGGGATAGCCGGTGCCCGCCATCAGCACCTTGAGGCAGCGCGCGAACGACCGGTCGATGTCGGCCCGGGAGGTGAGGGCGCCGGGCGCGCTGTAGGCGCCCTTGCAGAGCCGTACGCGGGCGCCGTCGAGCCGCTCGCAGCGCTCACGGGCGTCCGGCAGGTACGCCTGCACCACGATGCCCACGTCGGGATACTCCTTGCGCAGTGTGGCGTGCACGGAGTCGAGCCTGGGGATCGTGTCGTGCTCCTCGGCGTCGAGGGTGACCGTCACTCCCCTGGCCGCGGCGGCCTCGCAGACGGTGGCCGCGTTGTCGAGCGCGAGCTGCTCGGACAGCCGCAGCCCCAGCGCGGTCAACTTGACCGACACGTCGGCGTCGCGAGGCAGCCGGCCGAGCAGCGTGAGGTAGCCCTGGACCGCACGCTCGACCTGCGCCCGGTCGGTGACGTCCTCGCCCAGGCGGGCGATGGTGACGAGCAGCCCGTCGCGGGTCAGCCGGGCGACGACCGCTTCGACGTCGTCGGCGACATAGCGCTTGACCACGTCTCTGGTCAGCGGCGAGGTGGTGACGACCCGCTCGACGAGGTCACTCCTGGATACGGCTAGCAGGGCCTGACGCAGCACATATTCCACCCTAACTTCGCCGGCGCGAAACCCGCCGGATTCGGTAGCTGAACCTGCGAGCCGTCCCATTCGTCCAAGAGGTATGCGCACAATGACAGCGACTCTTCTGGCCGGATGTCTGGTGCTTGCGACGAGTTGCGGGGCCCCCGCGCCTGCCAAGCAGGCCACCGCCCCCGCCCCACAGACGCCGGTCACCACTGACCCCGTGGCGAGTGTTCCCGCTGAGACCACTCCCACGAAGGCTCCGAAACCGGTCAATCCCACGGGCGACACCATCAACACGCACAAGGTCCGCTGGACCAAGGCGCAACCGACGTCCCACGGCCGCAAGCTCAAGCTCATCTGGTGGTCGGGCGTGGCCCCGTGCACCGTCCTGGACCGGGTGAAGGTCAAGGAGACGCGCAAGAGCGTCAAGGTCACCCTGTACGAGGGCACCGCCCCGAAGGCCAAGGACGTCGCCTGCATCATGATCGCGGTGGAGAAGACGACGACGGTCAAGCTCAAGACCCCGCTCGGCAAGCGCAAGGTGCTGGACGGCGCCAAGCCCTGAACCTCAACCAGACCCAGACCCCGGCACACGACCCTTGTCGCGCCAGGGTCCGCCAGTTTCGAGTGGGGGACTTTCGGGGGGAACGACCAGACCCCGGCACACGACCCTTGTAGCGCCAGGGTCCGCCAGTATCGGACGGGAGACTTTCAGGACGGAACGACCAGACCCCCGCACACGACCCCTGTCGCGCCGGGGTCTCGTCAGGGTTTGAGGGGGGAACTCTCAGGGGGAATACGGGTGCCCGGGGTCGGGTTGAGTCGAGTAGGCTCAAGCTGTTTGACAAACACCCCGGGCATTCGTACGTTGAGTCTGACCGACTCAACTTTAACTACAGGGACGTACTCATGGCACGTGCGGTAGGTATCGACCTTGGGACGACCAACTCCGTCGTCTCGATCCTCGAGGGCGGTGAGCCCACCGTCATCGCCAACGCGCAGGGCTCGCGGACCACGCCGTCCGTGGTCGCCTTCGCTAAGAACGGCGAAGTCCTGGTCGGCGAGGTCGCCAAGCGACAGGCCGTCACCAACGTGGACCGGACCATCCGCTCCGTCAAGCGGGAGATGGGCACCAACTGGTCCCAGGAGATCGACGGCAAGAAGTTCTCCCCCCAGCAGATCAGCGCCTTCGTGCTGCAGAAGCTGAAGCAGGACGCCGAGGCCTACCTGGGCGAGAAGATCACCGACGCGGTGGTCACCGTCCCGGCCTACTTCAACGACGCGCAGCGCCAGGCCACCAAGGAGGCCGGCACGGTCGCGGGCCTCAACGTGCTCCGCATCATCAACGAGCCCACCGCGGCGGCCCTCGCCTACGGGCTCGACAAGGAGCAGGACCAGACGATCCTGGTCTTCGACCTCGGCGGCGGCACCTTCGACGTGTCCCTGCTCGACGTCGGCCAGGAGGACGGCCACGGCTTCGTCGAGGTCAAGGCGACCTCCGGCGACAACCACCTCGGTGGTGACGACTGGGACCAGCGGGTCGTCGACGAGCTGGCCAACCGGTTCAAGAACGCCCACGGCGTCGACCTGTCCAAGGACAAGATGGCGCTCCAGCGCCTGCGTGAGGCCGCCGAGAAGGCCAAGATCGAGCTGTCCAGCCAGGCCGAGACCACCATCAACCTGCCCTACATCACCGCCTCCTCCGAGGGCCCGCTGCACCTCGACGAGAAGCTGACCAGGGCCGAGTTCCAGCGGCTGACCGCCGACCTGCTCGAGCGGACCAAGGGCCCGTTCCACCAGGTCATCAAGGACGCCGGCATCAAGATCTCCGACATCGCCCACGTGGTGCTCGTCGGCGGCTCGACCCGCATGCCCGCCGTCTCCGAGCTCGTCAAGGAGCTGACCGGCGGCAAGGAGCCCAACAAGGGCGTCAACCCGGACGAGGTCGTCGCCATCGGCGCCGCCCTGCAGGCCGGTGTGCTCAAGGGTGAGGTCAAGGACGTCCTGCTGCTCGACGTGACCCCGCTGTCGCTGGGCATCGAGACCAAGGGCGGCATCTTCACCAAGATCATCGAGCGCAACACGACGATCCCGACCAAGCGCTCCGAGGTCTTCACCACGGCCGAGGACAACCAGCCGTCGGTGCAGATCCAGGTCTACCAGGGCGAGCGCGAGATCGCTTCTTACAACAAGAAGCTGGCCACCTTCGAGCTGACCGGCATCGCCCCGGCGCCGCGCGGCATCCCGCAGATCGAGGTCACCTTCGACATCGACGCCAACGGCATCGTCAACGTCTCCGCCAAGGACCTGGGCACGGGCAAGGAGCAGACGATGACGATCACCGGCGGCTCCGCGCTGCCGAAGGACGACATCGAGCGGATGATGCGCGAGGCCGAGTCCTACGCCGACGAGGACAAGAAGCGCCGCGAGGAGGCCGAGGTCCGCAACAACGCCGACGGGCTCGCCTACCAGACGGAGAAGTTCCTCCGCGAGAACGACGACAAGGTCCCCGGCGAGATCAAGACCGAGGTCGAGGAGTCGCTCGCCGAGCTGAAGAAGGCTCTGGAGGGCACCGACACCGACGTCATCCGCAACTCGGCCGAGAAGCTCGCGACCGTCAGCCAGAAGATGGGCTCGGCGATCTACGCGCAGAGCCAGGCCCAGCAGCCCGGCGGCGAGGGCGCCCCGCAGGACGCCGCGGCCGGCGAGCAGCAGAAGGCCGATGACGACGTGGTCGAAGCCGAGATCGTCGACGAAGACCAGCCGAAGAAGGACAAGTGATGCCGACGCGTGACAACGGGCACGACGAGCCGGTGATCCGCGACAACCGCAAGATCGACCCGGAGACGGGCCAGGTGCGCGAACGACCGCAGGACCAGGACACTCCCCCTCCTCCCGCCGCCAGTGAGGCGGCGGCGCAGGACGGGGACCTGCTGGCCCAGCTCTCCGAGCGGACGTCCGACCTGCAGCGCCTCCAGGCGGAATACACCAACTACCGCAGGCGGGTCGAACGCGACCGCGGAGCCGTGCGGGAGCAGGCCGTCGCGAGCGCCCTCCAGGAGCTCCTGCCCGTGCTCGACGACATCGGCCGGGCACGTGATCACGGCGAGCTCACCGGTGGCTTCGCGAAAGTGGCAGAGTCACTGGAAGCGGCCGTCACCAAGCTCGGGCTCAACTCCTTCGGCCAGAAGGGCGACCCGTTCGACCCGACCGTCCACGAGGCGCTGATGCACAGCTACTCGCCGGACGTCACCGAGCCGACCGCGATCGAGGTGCTCCAGCCCGGTTACCGGATGGGTGACCGGGTGCTCCGCCCGGCGCGGGTGGCCGTGGCGGAGCCAGAAGACGCCCCCCCGGCGTCCGACGACGACAACTGACGAAGAACGAAGGGCGATAGATGAGCACCAAGGACTACCTGGAGAAGGACTACTACGCCGTCCTTGGTGTGCCCAAGTCAGCCACGGCCGAAGACATCAAGAAGGCCTACCGCAAGCTGGCCAGGCAGTACCACCCCGACACCAATCAGGGCGACGTGGCCAAGGAGACCAAGTTCAAGGAGATCTCCGAGGCCAACGACATCCTGTCCGACAGCAAGCGCCGCAAGGAATACGACGAGGCGCGCACGCTGTTCGGGTCCGGGGTGGGGGCCCAGCGTCCCGGCAGTGGCGGCTTCCCGTTCGACTTCGGCGACCTGTTCGGGGGCACCGCCAACCAGCAGCAGCAGGGCCACGGGGCGGGTGAGCGGCTCGGCGACCTGTTCGGCGGGCTGTTCAACCGCGGTGGCGGCGGCTCGGCCCGTACGACCAGCGCCACCAGGCCGCGGCGTGGCCAGGACGTCGAGTCCGAGGTCACGCTCACGTTCTCCGAAGCGGTCGAGGGCTCCACGGTGTCGCTCAGAATGACCAGCTCGGCCGCCTGCACGGCCTGCAGCGGCACCGGGGCCAAGGCCGGCACCACCCCACGGGTCTGCCCGACCTGTGAGGGCACGGGGGCGGCCAGCCGTAACCTGGGCAACTTCGCCTTCTCCGAGCCCTGCCGCGACTGCAAGGGCCGCGGCCTGCTCGTGGACGACCCCTGCCCCGTGTGCGAGGGCAGCGGCCGGGCCAAGAGCACCCGCAACATCCAGGCGCGCATCCCCGCGGGGGTGGCCGACGGACAGCGGGTCAAGCTCAAGGGGAAGGGCGCTCCGGGCGAGAACGGCGGCCCGGCCGGCGACCTCTACATCCTCACGCACGTCAAACCGCACGCCGTCTTCGGCAGGACGGGCGACAACCTGACCATCACGGTGCCGGTGACCTTCTCCGAGGCCGCGCTCGGCGCCGAGATCAAGGTGCCGATACTCAAGGGGCTGCCGGTCACGCTGCGCATCCCGACGGGCACGCCCAACGGCCGCACGTTCAGGATCCGTGGCAGAGGCGTCGCCCGCAAGGACGGCACCAAGGGCGACCTGCTCGCCACCGTCGAGGTGCTCGTCCCCAAGACACTGGACGACAAGTCCCGCGAGCTCCTCACGGAGTTCAACACCGCGACGGCGGGCGAGGACCCGCGGGCTGATCTCATACAGAGAGCCAGAAGCGAGTAGCCGATGGACGCCAACTATTTCGACCTGTCAGACGAGACTCCGGTCTATGTGATCTCGGTGGCCGCACAGCTGTCGGGCCTCCATCCGCAGACCTTGCGGCAGTACGACCGGCTCGGACTGGTCTGTCCAGGCCGCACGGCGGGGCGCGGCCGCCTCTACTCCACCCGCGACATCATCCAGCTCCGCGAGGTTCAGCGGCTCTCCCAGGAGGAGGGCATCAACCTCGCGGGCATCAAGCGGATTCTCGAGCTCGAGAACGAGGCTCTGCGGCTGCGTGAGGAGGTTCACCGCCTCCGCGCCGAGATGCAGATGGTCAGGGCGCTGATCCGCTACGAGCTGCCACCGGGGGCCTAGAACACATGGACTACAAGCTCACCCAGAAGAGCCAGGAAGCTCTCTCCGGGGCCATGCGGCGTGCCGCCGCGGAGGGCAATCCGGAGATCGCGCCCGCCCACCTGCTGACCACGCTGCTCGCCCAGACGGGCGGCACCGCCATTCCGCTGCTCGAAGCCGTCGGCGCCGACTGGAAGACGCTGCGCGCCAAGGCCGAGGAGCAGCTCGCCGGGCTGCCGAAGGCGCAGGGCTCCACCGTGAGCGCGCCGTCGAGCTCCCGCCAGCTGCTCACCGTGATCAACACCGCGGCGCAACGGGCCAAGCGGCTCGAAGACGAGTACGTCTCCACCGAGCACCTGCTCGTCGGCCTGTCCACCGACGGCGGCCAGGCGGCCGAGCTGCTGAAGTCCCAGGGGGCGACGCCTCAGGCGCTGCTCGACGCCTTCGAGAAGGTACGCGGTCACGCCCGTGTCACCAGTGAGACGCCCGAGGACACCTACCAGGCGCTGGAGAAATACGGCGTCGACCTGACCGAGCGGGCCCGCAACGGCAAGCTCGACCCGGTCATCGGCCGCGACTCCGAGATCCGCCGGGTCGTGCAGGTGCTGTCGCGGCGCACCAAGAACAACCCGGTGCTGATCGGCGAGCCCGGCGTCGGCAAGACGGCCGTCGTCGAGGGCCTGGCCCAGCGCATCGTGGCCGGCGACGTGCCCGAGTCGCTGCGCAACAAGCGGCTCATCTCACTCGACCTCGGCGCGATGGTCGCGGGCGCCAAATACCGCGGCGAGTTCGAGGAGCGGCTCAAGGCCGTGCTCTCCGAGATCAAGGAGAGCGACGGGCAGATCGTCACGTTCATCGACGAGCTGCACACGGTCGTCGGGGCGGGCGCCGCCGAGGGCGCGATGGACGCGGGCAACATGCTCAAGCCCATGCTGGCCCGCGGCGAGCTGCGCATGATCGGCGCCACGACGCTCGACGAATACCGCGAGCGCATCGAGAAGGACCCCGCGCTGGAGCGCCGCTTCCAGCAGGTCTACGTCGGCGAGCCCACGGTCGAGGACACGATCGCGATCCTGCGCGGGCTCAAGGGCCGCTACGAGGCCCACCACCAGGTCCAGATCGCCGACAGCGCGCTGGTCGCCGCCGCCGCGCTCTCCGACCGCTACATCACCAACCGCTTCCTGCCCGACAAGGCCATCGACCTGGTCGACGAGGCCGCCTCCCGGCTGCGCATGGAGATCGACTCGCGTCCCGTCGAGATCGACCAGCTCCAGCGCAACGTCGACCGGATGAAGATGGAGGAGCTGGCCCTTTCCAAGGAGACCGACGAGGCCTCCATCCAGCGGCTCGAACGCCTGCGCAAGGAGCTGGCCGACCGCCAGGAGGAGCTCAACGCCCTCGTCGGCCGCTGGGAGCTGGAGAAGGCCGGTCTCAACAAGGTCGGCGAGCTGAAGAAGCAGCTCGACGAGGCCAGGAGCGGCGCTGAGCGGGCGCAGCGCGACGGCGACTTCGAGGCCGCCTCCCGGCTCATGTACGCCGAGGTGCCGCGCCTGGAGCAGGCTCTGCAAGCCGCCTCCGACGCCGCGACGCCCGACCACGCCATGGTCAAGGAGGAGGTCGGCGCCGACGACATCGCCGAGGTCATCTCCTCCTGGACGGGCATCCCGGCGGGGCGGCTGCTGGAGGCTGAGACGGCCAAACTGCTGCGGATGGAGGAGGAGCTGGGGCGGCGCCTCATCGGGCAGCAGCAGGCCGTACAGGCCGTCTCGGACGCCGTACGCCGGAGCCGGGCCGGGATCTCCGACCCCGACAGGCCCACGGGCTCGTTCCTGTTCCTCGGCCCGACGGGTGTCGGCAAGACCGAGCTGGCCAAGGCGCTGGCGGAGTTCCTGTTCGACGACGAGCGGGCGATGACCCGCATCGACATGAGCGAATACTCCGAGAAGCACAGCGTCGCCCGGCTCGTCGGCGCGCCTCCCGGCTACGTCGGCTACGAGGAGGGCGGCCAGCTCACCGAGGCCGTCCGGCGGCGGCCCTACACGGTCGTGCTGCTCGACGAGGTGGAGAAGGCCCATCCCGAGGTCTTCGACATCCTGCTGCAGGTGCTCGACGACGGCCGGCTGACCGACGGCCAGGGCCGTACCGTCGACTTCCGCAACACGATCCTGATCCTCACCTCCAACATCGGCTCGCAGTTCCTGGTCGACCCCAAACTGGCCAACGGCGCCAAGCGCGAGGCCGTGATGGGCGCGGTGCGCAGCTCGTTCAAGCCGGAGTTCCTCAACCGGCTCGACGACGTGATCCTGTTCGACGCGCTCGGCTCGGAAGAGCTGACGCGCATCGTCGACCTCCAGATCGAACGCCTGGCCCAGCGGCTGGCCGACCGCAGGCTCACGCTGGAGGTCACCGACGCGGCCAGCGAGTGGCTGGCGCTCACCGGATACGACCCGATGTACGGGGCGCGCCCGCTGCGCCGCCTGGTCCAGTCGGCGATCGGCGACAAGCTGGCCAAGGCCGTGCTGTCGGGCGAGGTCGTGGACGGCGACCGGGTGCTGGTGGACCTGGGCGACGACGAGCTGTCCATCGTCCGCGGCTGAGGTCTGATACGTGACGCCCGGGAACCGATCGGTTCCCGGGCGTCACGTATCACGGCAGGTGGGCAGGCTCACGCCACCACCGGGCCGGTCACCTCCGCCCTCTCGGGACGTCCCTGGTCAGGACACCAGGGCGTCGAGGTCGTCCTCCGGTAGGCCGAGGTCAACCCTGATGCGGTAGCGAGTGCGTAGCAGGGCCACGTGCTCGGGGTCGTCCTCGTCGCAGGCCAGCACCGCCTGGGTCGCCCACTCGTGCCCAGCCCGCAGGTCACCGTAGGCGACCAGGGTCTCGGCGATCGTGTGGGCGGTCGCCGTGGTGGCTCTGCCCTCCGCACGGATGGTCTCGATGACCTCCCTGGCCTCGTCCGGCCTGTCGAGCTCGAAGAGCGTGTCGGCGATGCCGGCTCGCGGGTCGATGCTCGACTCACCACCGTCCTCCATCGCACGCTGGAAACACTCCATCGCACGCGCGGGCTGTCCCGCCGCCCGCCATTCCTCGGCGGCCAGGACCAGGATGGATGCCCTGGAAACGTCGCCCGTCGAATAGCCGAGCGCGACGTCGTACAGCCGCTTGGCCAGCGAACCGTGGTCGTCGGCCAGCAGTGCCTGCTCTAGCAGGCGATCAAGGTGCTCACGGGTCACATGCGCCACACCGCGAGACTACCGAGCCGCTTGCGGTTTTGCCCGGTCAATACACATCGCGGATCTCGCACAGGTTCGGCAACGTAGCGTTAAAGTGTGCCTACAGTCAGCGTGTCTGTGCTGGTCGGAGGGGATATTACCGTCGCGCTCGTCCGCTAGTGGAGGGAGTCGCGATGGGCCTGTCCAGGCAGATGACCTTCATTTTGGTCTGCCTCGTCGTACTGTCCGCCGTGATTCCCGGGGCGGTCGGCTACCTTTCGGCCCGACTGGAGGCCATCGAATCGGCGGAGCGAAACCTGCACGCGCTTGAGGCGAGGCTGCACACCAGGATGATCAGGGAGGCCCGCGACGCACGGTCGGTGACGTTCCTGACACCGTGCGCGCCGGGCACCGACACCTCTCGCACCCAGCCGCACCCGCCGCCCGCCTCCGCGCTCGTCCCGGAATCGGGCGACCGGCTCCAGTCCAGGTACGACCCTCGCGGCTCGACTCCCGCCTGGCTGCCGGAGCTCCTCAGAGAGCTGCACGCGGCCCACTGACGGCCCAGCAGCCCGGCGCGTGACGCTTCACGAGGGCTGTGACCCTTCATCGAGGGCCCGGGCGCCTCCCGAAGGCCACGACTTGAGCTGGCGGGACAGGAAGCCGCGGATCAGCTGCTTGGCCGCCTCGATGATCTCCGGCGCGCCGTCCGGATCGCGGCGGAAGGCCAGCTTCAGCACGGCGTCGCCCGCTTCGACCGCGACCAGCACGGCCATGTCGAGCTCCTGGCTGTCGGCCAGCCCGAACTCCTTCAGCAGCAGCCCGCGCAGCCGCCCGGCGATCACCATGTTGTTGTCGGAGTCAGAGTCGAGCAGGTTGAGGTCGACCACGTCGCCGAAGCGCAGATTCCTGAACCCGGGCACGCTCCGGTGCATGTCGACGAACTCGTCGATGATCGCGTCGACCGCCTCCCACCAGCCGCGGTAGTCCTCTTCGAGGAACCGGCGGCCGACCCGGGAGACGAACTGCTCGACGTTGCGCCGGGTCAGCTCCTGCGTGATGGCCCGCTTGTCGGGAAAGAACTGGTAGACCGACCCGATCGCGACGCCGGCTCTCTCGGCGATGCGGGTGGTGGAGAGCCCTTCGTAGCCGATCTCGTCGAGCAGCTCGGCGGTCGCGTCGAGCATCCGCTCGACGCGGCGGGCACTGCGGCGCTGCGTCGGCTGCCGCCGGAGCGGTTTGGGCGCCGCGCAGCCGTCTTCAATCATCGGGGAGGACACGTGCTCCATCTTCCCCCCAAGTGCACGATCGTTACCTGGCGAATGGCGGATTTCTCGTGACGCCGGTCACTCTCGCGAACCGGCGCAGCGCTCCCGGCGAGATCCTCGACAGCGCGTAACCGATCTTCCCTTCCGCGTTGACCGGCACAACGGCCTGGTCACGGTGTACGGCCCGGAGGATATGAGCGGCGACGCGCTCGGGCGGGTAGCCGCGGCGGGCCAGCCCTTGTTCGGCCGAGTCCCTCATGTCCGGTCCGACGTACGTGGCGTTGTGCGCGATGGGCGTGGACACGAAACCGGGGCAGATCACGCTGACCCCGATGCCCTGTCCGGCCAGTTCCGCTCTCAGGCAGTCGCTCAGCATCTTCACCGCCGCCTTCGAGGTCGAGTAGGCGGGCAGCAGTCGCGACGGTACGAACGCGGCCAGCGAGGCGATGTTGATGATGTGGCCGCCTTCTCCGCGTTCGACCATCTGGGCGGCGAACAGCCGGCAGCCGTGGATGACGCCCCACAGGTTGACGTCGAGGGTTCTGCGCCAGTCGTCGACCGAGTGGTCGAGGAACGGCCCGCTGACCGCGATCCCGGCATTGTTCACCACAATGTCCGGCACTCCATACTCAGTGCGGATATTTCTGGCGAAGTCTTCCATCTGGGTGGTGTCGGCGACATCGACTCGTACGGCGTGTGCCGTACCGCCGAAGTCCTTGGCGATGCCGTCAGCCGTACGAGCCGCCGCCTCGCGATCGAGGTCCGCGCAGACCACCTCGGCGCCGTGCGCCGCGAAGGCCCGCGCGGTGGCGCGCCCGATGCCGCTGCCCGCGCCGGTGATCACCACCAATTGCCCGTCGAACGCCTTGCGCCCCTCCTCGACGCGGGCCCCGCGCAGGCTCCTGGTGGGCGCGCCGCCATCGGCGTGGGTGGCGAACTCGGCGATCATCCTGGCGATGACGTCGGGGTGACTGCGCTGGACCCAGTGCCCGGCCGCGATCTTGCGATGCCAGAACCTGGGAACCCCCTCCCCCAGCGAGGCCAGCAGCGCCGGGCCGACGAACGGATCTCGCGTCGCCTCGATGAGCTGAACAGGCACGGCAACGTGGTCGGGCACGTCGCCGCTGGGATGGCCGCCCATGTTGCTCCGGTAGAGGTGCAGTCCGTTGCGGGCGTCGCTTCTCAGAGTGTCGGCCGGGTGGCCCGGTCTGGGTTCGAGGCCCTCGTCCCGCCGCATCGACCGCTCCAGGACCCGGGGCATGAACGTGCTCCAGGCCAGCTCGGGCAGCACCGGGAGCCGGAAGGCGCCGATGTACCAGGACCTGACCGCCTGCGCCAGGACGTCGCGCCGCCTGCCGTGCCGCATGAAGTGGCGCGCCTGCGCGAGACCCGGACCGCCGAAGCTGGTGAAGGAGGCGATGCGATCCCGGATGCCGGGACGGGACACGGCGTCCCAGCCCTGCAGCGAGCCCCAGTCGTGCCCGACCAGGTGGACCCTGGGCTTGCCGATCGCGTCGAGCACCGCCGCCAGGTCGGCCGCCAGCCGGTGGAAGGCGTAGTCACCGGTATGGCGTGGGGCCGTCGAGGCGCCCGCACCGCGTACGTCATAGCGGACCACGTGGAAGCGGTCACGCAGCCGCTCGGAGACCTCGTCCCAGACCCGGTGCGTGTCCGGATAACCGTGGACGAGCACGATCGTGGGGTCGCCGGGATCGCCTTCCTCGAAGACCGCCAGCCGTACGTCATCGGACTCGACCAAGCGCATGGCGACCTCCTATTGGACGTGGAGTCCAATGATAGATCTCGTCAAGGGCGGGCTGCCAGCCCCGTACAGGATCGCAGGGCCCGCCAGTCGGCCACCGCCTGTGTCTTGGCCGTGCCCGTCATCGGGATCGGTATACCCCCCTGGATGGTGGCGGGCGTCCACTGGTCCTTGAGCACCTTGCGGCCCTTGATGGTGAGCGTCAGCACGCCGGTCCTGCCGGTGGTACCGGGCGTGGAGTTGTAGAAGACGAAGTTGCCCAGGCCGTAGCTGACGTAGCCGTTGCCGATGTACCCGGCGCCGAGCAGGATGTGCGCGTGCCCGCCGACCACGACGTCGGCGCCCGCCTTGACCAGCTTCGGGCCGAGCGCGAGCTGCGCCGGGTTCGGGCACTTCTGCATCTCGGTGCCCCAGTGCAGGTGCACGATGACGGTGTCGGAGTTCTTGCGTGCCTGCCGTACGGCCTGGAGCAGGCGATCCTCGTCCTTGGCCGACGCGAGCCCGCCCTTGTCGGACGTAGCCGTCCAGGCCTGGATGAACTCGGCGTCGAGCACCTGCGTGGCCCCGATGATGGAGACGCGGTTGCCGTTGACGGTCTTCCTGTACGGCTTGTAGGCCTGGGTGGAGTTCGCCCCGATGCCCACGATCGGGAACTTGCTCCGCTTGATCGCCGCCAGCGAGTCGGCGAGCCCGGTCTCCATGTAGTCCATGCCGTGGTTGTTGGCCATCGACGCCACGTCGACGCCGGCGGCCTTCAGCGCGCCGAACGCCGTCTCGGGCGCCCGGAATGTGTACTGCTTGCCGGGTGCGGGCGTGCCGCCCGTGGTGATCGCCGTCTCCAGGTTGACCATCGCCAGGTCGGACGAGCGCAGCACCTGCGCGATCGGTCCGAGCGCCGTGCGCGGCGCGGCGAGCCGGTTACGAAGCCCGCCCTCGAAGTGCACGTCCCCGCCGAACGAGATCGTGTACGGCTTCCGGGCGGGGGCGGCAGGGGTGGTTTTGACGGACGCGTCCTTCGGTTTCTCCGCCGCCTGTTCGCTCTTCGGCGGCTGCTCCGACTCGGCCGCCGAGCACGCGGCGGCCGAGGCCAGCATCACGGCGAGGGGCGCCGCGAGAAGGGGGCGGGGGACTCTCATGTGCGGCTACTTCCGCTCGATCCTGACTTTCAGCCATCGAGCATGCCATGAGCGGATGAATCGCGCGCGGCCTAGGGGCGCTGACCTTCGGTCATGAGGCCGGTCATGAGGCCGAGGCACCGCAAGGTCACGGCGAGGCAGCGCCGGCCGTGGAGCGGGGTCACGACATCGAGGCAGCGCCGGCCGTGGAGCGGGGTTACGACATCGAGGCGGCGCCGGCCATGAGGCGGGTCATGGCGTCGAGGCACCGCTGGTCCTGCGGCGAGTAGACGATCATGCGGGTCTCCGGCGCCGAGGAGAGGTGGAAGCTGGTCGTGCTGAAGCCGATCCGGCCCATCTCACGGTGCTCGTACGTCTTCACCCGCGGCCCGGGCTCGGCCACGTCCTGCCTGGCCCACAGCCTGGCGAACTCCGCGCTCTCCGCGGCGAGCCGCCGGACGAAGTCCTGCCAGCACGGGTCGTCGGTGTGGCGGCTGTAGGCACCCCTGAAGACGGCGACGGCGCGCGGCAGCTCATGGTCGCGGTTGACGAGCATGGTCGTCCACGAAGGGCTGACGAACGTCTGCCAGAGCGAGTTGCGCTCGCCCTCCGGGGCGTCGACGATCTCGGGGAAGATCGTCGCGTAGGCGGGGTTCCAGGCCAGCACGTCGCAGCGGCTGTTGGTGATGCACGCGGGCATGGCGCCGAGCTGGTCGAGTATGGCCTGCATCTCCGGCGTCACCGGGGTGGAGCCGGCCAGGACGGGTGTGCCCGGCTGGCCCGCCAGCCGGTAGAGATGCTCCCGCTCGGCGGTGTCGAGCCGGAGCGTACGCGAGATCGCGTCGAGCACCTGGCTGCTGGCGTTGATCGGCCGTCCCTGCTCCAGCCACGTGTACCAGGTGACGCCCACCCCGGCGAGCTGGGCGACCTCCTCACGGCGCAGGCCGGGAGTGCGCCTGCGGGGCCCGGGCGCCAGATCGACCATCTCGGGGGTGATCCGCTCGCGCCGGGTGCGCAGGAACGCCGACAAATCGGAGCGCCTTGCCTCTGTCACGGTCACCCCTTCACTATGGTGGAGCGGGCGTAAGCCATCCAGGTGCTGTTAATACCAGTATAAAGGGGCTCTCGTTACTGGTACTGGTTTGCCGCCAGACTCTATCTATGACCCAATCTGCCCATCTTGCTCCCCCGATCCCGGCCGTACAGCCGGAGAAGGGCAAGGCCAGCGGGCTGCTCCTCGCGATCATCCTCGTAGGACAGTTCCTGGCCATCCTGAACGTCAACATCGTCAACGTGGCCACCCCGACCATCGAGGCCGATCTGCACTCATCAGGTGCCGGGCTGCAGATGATCGTGGCGGGATACACCATCGTCTACGCCGTCCTGTTGATCACCGGTGCCCGGCTCGGCGACCTGCTCGGCTACCGCAAGGCCTTTCTCGCCGGGCTCGCCTTTTTCACGATCACCACGCTGGCCGCGGGGCTCGCGCCCACGACCGGCACGCTGGTCGCCGCCCGGCTCGCCCAGGGCGCCGGGGCCGCGCTGATGATGCCCCAGGTCATGACGCTGATCCAGCGAAACTACCAGGGCGCGGCCAGAGGCCGGGCGCTGGGCCTGTGGTCGGCGGTGGTGAGCGGTGGCATCGTGGTCGGCCAGGCGCTCGGCGGGATCCTGCTCGGGCTCGGCGCCGGCTGGCGGATCGTCTTCCTCGTGCTGGTGCCGATCGGCGCGCTGCTGTTGATCGCGGGGCTTCGGGTGCTCCCCGCCGACCATGGTGGCGGCCAGGGCGGGCTCGACCCGTGGGGCCTGGTGAGCCTGTCGGCCGCCGTGCTGCTGTTCGTGGTGCCGCTCGTGCTGGGCAGGGACCTCGGCTGGCCGCTGTGGGGCTGGGCCTCGATGGCGCTGAGCGCGGTGGTCTTCGTGGTGTTCGTCCGTGTCGAGCGTTGGGTGACGGGCCGCGGCGGGCGCCCGCTGGTCAACGCGGGCGTGCTGCGCGCGCCCGGCATGCGGCCGGGGCTCGCCGTGCTGCTGCTCGGGCCGGCCACCTGGGGCGCGTTCCTGTTCACCTCGGCGCTGCACCTCCAGGGTGACCTGCGCCTGTCGCCGCTGGCCTCGGGCATGATGCTGGTGCCGTGCGCGCTGGCGTTCGCGCTCGTGGGGCTCTGCTGGCCGCTGCTGCCGCCCGGTCTGCAGCGCTCGCTCGTGCCCTTCGGCTACGTGGTGGCCGCGCCGGCCTACCTGGGCCTCGGGCTCGCCTCCGGAGGCGGCGTCCTCTACGCGGTCATGAGCGCGCTCATCGGCGCCGGGCTCGGCGTGCAGGTCGCGGTGACCAACATGGCGACCCAGCAGGTGGACGACGTCTACGCCGCCGACGCGAGCGGGGCGCTCCTCACCGTGATGCAGCTCGGCCAGGTGATCGGGGTGTCGACTGTCGGCACGCTGTTCATCTCCTTGAGCCAGGGCGGGGGCACCGGCTCCGCCTCGATGGCGACCGCCGTGGCGCTCGCGGCGCTGGCCGTACTGGCCGGAGTGAGCTCGATCTTCCTGGTACGGCGCCGCTGAGACTCTTCTTGGTACGGCCCGACCGAGACCTGTACCAGTCCTTTACTTGAATCATTCAGGTTTAGCACTAGCGTGTCCGGATATGGGGGACAACGACCTAATTCGCCAGGCAGGGCTGCGGGTGACCGCGGCCCGCTTGGCGATCATGCGGACCGTGCGCGAAGGCGACCACCTCGAGGTGGAAGCCGTTCACCGCGGCGTGCTCGACCGTGTGGGTCAGGTGTCCCTTCAGGCCGTCTACGACTCGCTGCACGCGCTGCACCAGGCCGGACTGCTCCGCAAGATCGAACCCATGGGCAGTCCGGCGCGCTACGAGGCCAGGGTGGGTGACAACCACCACCACCTGGTCTGCCGGCGCTGCGGTGCCATGACCGACGTCGACTGCGCGACCGGGCTCGCCCCGTGTCTGGTGCCCGTCGACGCGGCCGGATACGTCGTGGACGAAGCCGACGTCACCTACTGGGGCGTCTGCCCGAGCTGTCAACGATGATTTTCGGAGGACCGCGCTGATGACGAACAGGCCTATCTCCACCGACGACGCCGGCATTCCCGCGCCGAGCGACGAGCACTCGCTCTCCGTCGGCCCCAACGGCCCACTTCTTATGCAGGATCACTATCTGATCCAGAAAATGGCGCACTTCAACCGGGAACGGGTTCCCGAGCGCGTCGTACACGCCAAAGGCGGCGGCGCCCACGGTGTCATGCGGATCACCGAGGACGTCAGCCAGTTCACCAAGGCCGGCCTCTTCCAGAAGGGCAAGGAGACCCCGCTCTTCCTGCGCTTCTCGACCGTCGCCGGCGAACTCGGCAGCCCCGACACCGCCCGCGACCCACGCGGGTTCGCGATCAAGTTCTACACCGAAGAGGGCAACTACGACCTCGTCGGCAACAACACCCCGATCTTCTTCATCCGCGACCCGCAGAAGTTCTCCGACTTCATCCACAGCCAGAAGCGCCGGGCCGACACCCACCTGCGCGACAACAACATGCAGTGGGACTTCTGGACCCTGTCGCCGGAGTCGGCGCACCAGGTCACCTTCCTCATGACCGACCGCGGCATCCCCGCCTCGTGGCGGAACATGCATGGCTTCGGCTCGCACACCTTCCTCTGGTACAACGCCGGAGGTCAGAAGTTCTGGGTGAAGTACCACTTCAGGACCGAGCAGGGCATCAAGAACTACACGGGCGAAGAGGCGGCCGCGCTGCTCGTCGACCCCGACCACCACATCCGCGACCTGCACACGGCCATCGAGGCCGGCGACCATCCGTCGTGGAAGGTGAACGTGCAGATCATGCCGTTCGAAGCCGCGGCCGACTACCGCTTCAACCCGTTCGACCTGACCAAGGTGTGGCCGCACGAGGACTACCCCGAGATCACGATCGGCCGGTTCACCCTGAACCGCAACCCGCGCAACTACTTCGCGGAGGTGGAGCAGGCGGGCTTCGAGCCGTCGAACCTGGTGCCCGGCATCGGCGCCTCACCGGACAAGATGCTGCAGGGCCGCCTGTTCTCCTACCCCGACACGCACCGCTACCGGATCGGCCCCAACTACCTGCAGCTGCCGATCAACCAGCCGCGGGCCGCGGTCAATTCCTACAACTTCGACGGTCCGATGACCTTCAGCAACTCGCAGGACCCGGTGTACGCCCCCAACAGCGTCAACGGCCCGGCGGCGGACCCGGCGTTGTACGCGGGCGAGAACTACCAGGTGGCAGGCGAGATCATCCGGTCCGCGTACACCAAGCACGCGGAGGACGACGACTACGTCCAGCCGCGCGCCCTCTGGGAGAACGTGCTGTCAGAAACGGACCGCGCGCACCTGGTGAGCAACATCGTCGGGCACGCCTCGGCCCCCGAGGTCACCTCGGAGATGAAGCAGCGCGTCGTGGAGTACTGGAACAACATCCACAAGGACCTGGGCCAGGGCGTCTCCCACGGCCTCGGCCTCTCCTGACGCCGCACGTGAAACAGCCCGCGCCCATGTGCGGCGCGGGCTGTGCCCGTTGTGGGCGGTCCAAATGGAGGGCAGAGGGCTCTTCGGCTGGAGTCGTCAGACCGTACTCCGCGATTGAGGACTGATCCCCTGCTTCGAACCTGGTGTGGCTAGTTGATCTCCAACGCGGTTCAGGCCAAGATATGAAGATCTTCAGATCTCGCGTACAAGGTCGAACTGGAGTGCGTGGCGGCCCTGATGGTGTTGTGCCAGCAACCTGCCAGGGCCGTTTTTCATGAAGCGGTAGCGGCAAGCGAGGTCAGGTCGAACTCGCCATCGCGGACCCCGGCCGTAAAGGCGGCCCATTCACTCGGCGTGAAGACCAGGACGGGACCGTCCTGCTCCTTGCCGTCCCTCAAAGCGACGTTTCCGTCGGCAAGGGGTGCGACTTCGACGCAGCTGCTCGCGCCGTTGCAGAAGCTGCTCTTCTGCCAGGTCGCTACCACGGGATCGATGTACATTTTCTCCCCAAACGGGCGAAAGGGGCACCATTGCCCCTTGTTGTGATCTTTGTCGCTAGCCCCGCCACATCATGGCCTTGCGCTGGATGAGGACACGTGACTCGTCCTCGTCAAGCGCTTGGGACTCGATGTAGTCGAAGGCCGTCTCATATCCGGCTACACGTTCGAGGTCTTCGACGAAGTTGGCCGTGTAGAGCTGCTCCAGGTATACAACATCGTCGAATTCCGCGAACTTCAGATGGATGAACGCCCCCGTGTTGACGGGGTGCACCGCATCCGTCGCCAGTATCTGCACACTGACGTGCGGTAACAGCGACATCTCCAGGAGATGCTCCATCTGCGCACGCATGACCGAGGGCTCACCGAAACGACGCATCAGCGCCGGCTCGTCGAGCACGAAACGCAGCTGGGACGGCTGTGGGCGATGCAACACCCGCTGCTGCCGATCCAGGCGCGCCTCGACCCGGCTCCGGACACCGCTGTGCGTGATCCGTGAGATGCCACGGACGGAAAGGACGACCTCCCGTGCGTAGTCCTCAGTCTGGAGGAGACCAGGCACGATCTGGGGTTCCCAGTTGCGCTGGAAGGTCGCCTCCGCTTCCAGCCCGAGGAATCTTGTGTACTCCTCCGGGAGGGCGTCTTCGTAATCCTCCCACCACCCACGCTGATCCGCATCCCTCAGCAGGGCGAAGAGTTCGTCACGTTTCTCACTGTCGATCTTGTAGAGCTCTGCCAATGCCTTGATGTCCTCGGCGCTTGGCATGGTCTTGGCCGCTTCGATCCGGCTGATCTTGCTGGGACTCCAGCCCAGATCGCCGGCCGCTCTGGCTCCCGTCAGCTTCCTTCGCTCGCGGAGGAGGCGTAGCTCCTGACCGAGTCTGAGCCTGCGAACAGTCGGACTGCCCTGCTGCGATGGCACCGTCCACTCTCCTCGTCGGGAATGAAGGTGAAGGTGAAACGGGGAAAGGTCACTTAGCCGTTCGGCCAATCTTACACTGCAACTTGCACGAGCACTGCCACTGAGGCTTGCCGTAAGGGTTTCACGGAGTGAGCTTAAGGGGCAAGAGGGGGCCCAACCCGGAGCGGGACGGCAGCCGACGACCTCCCTGAACCGCTCATGCGCCAGGAGCGCCTAACAGTTGACGTGCAAGTTGCACCGCAAAATATCAAGCAAGGTCCGAAGAAAACTAAATCTTCTCTTGCTGAATGTATTGCACCAGGCCCATCCGGGAGAGACGATCGAGCCCTGGAAGGTAACCGACGGATGGGGGGCCGAGATGACGACACGGCCTACCACACCGGGCCTACCGCTCTTCATCGCTGGCGGCCACGCGGGCCGCACCTCCGGCAACGTCGCCGTCCCGGATTTGAATCTCTGCCCCAGGGAGGCCGCTTGCCGGAAGGACCCCGCACGCATCTGACTGACCACAGCGCATGTCGCTCATTCGAGCGCGCAGAAACACCAAGAAGCCGGACCCAGGCTGACCACCTATTAGCCGCTCAAAAGGGCTGCCACCCTGCGGCGCCACCGGTCATCAGCCTGCGATCCGGCGAAAGAACCCACCTCGAGTAATGCCGCGAAAGAGGTGTTCCATGTACTCACAAGGTACCAAGGGACTCAGCCGAATCAAGACCCGGATCCGGGAACTCATGGCATGGGCGGATCGAGAAATCTGCATGGAGCCGGATGAGTTCGCCTACCGGCGCGGCTGGACCGTCGCCAAGATCGGATTCGGCGCTCGTCGCTACCGCGACCCCCGATTCGACCAGCTCACGATCCCCTCCCGAATCGCCGAGGAGGTGTCCTGAGATGTCGAGGAACCCGCGCAACCAGATCTACCCCGCCAACGAGGACCTGCCGCCCACCCGTACCGGCCTGCTGGCCAGGCTCTGGCGGATTCGTACCGAGTTGCTGCTGATCGGGGCGCTCAGCCTGTTCGTGCTGACCCTCCTGGGCGCCACCCAGCAGGGCCGGTGGTGGCCGTTCATCATGCTGACCAGCGCGATCTCCGCGCCCGCGGTGACCAGGACCGGTCGCAACTGGGTGATGGCGCACTTCTGGTGCGTGGCGTCCAGGCACCGGCTGCAGAAGACCTGCCTGGAGACCACCATGCACACCCGCGCGGGCCGGATCCCGCTGGTGTTGTGGATCACGCCCACGCGTACGGGCGAGAAGGCCCTGGTGATGACCAGGGCGGGCATCTCCGCCGCGGAGTTCGAGGCGTACGCCGAGGAGATCGCGGCGGCGTGCTGGGCCAGGAGCGCCAACGTCTACCGGCACCGCAAATGGGCGCACCTGCTGATCGTGGAGATCGTCCGGCGTGAGGAGCTGCCCGGCGCCGTCTCCCCCGGACTCGACCGGCTCTACGGCCGCGCCTGGGCCTCTCTGAGGACCGACCTCGAGGAGCCCCCTGATCTGGCCAGGCCGTTCGCCCTGCCGCAGGTCGGCTGACTGCCTGCCCATGACCTGGGGAGTGGCGGCTCGGGCCTGGGCCGAACGCTCCCCAGTGCAAGCCCCGGAGACCGCGGGGGCTCCGGGGCTTCCCCATATGTGTCGTACGAGCAAAGATGAGTTCCACCGACGAACTCAGGAGCCGTGATGACGTCGACCGTTCACCGGACCTGTCCCCTGTGCGAGGCCGTGTGCGGCCTGACACTCACCCTCGACGAGGGCGGGCACGTGACGAGCGTGCGGGGCGACAAGGAGGACCCGTTCAGCAAGGGCTTCATCTGCCCCAAGGGCGCCAGCCTGGGCCGCCTGGACGAGGACCCCGACCGGCTGCGCAAGCCGCTGATCAGGGAGGGCGAGCTCTGGCGCGAGGTCGGCTGGGACGAGGCGTTCGCCGCCGTCAAGCAGGGCCTCGACCAGGTCACGGAGCGGCACGGCCGCCAATCGGTCGGCGTCTATCTCGGCAACCCCAACGTGCACAACATGGCGGGCCAGCTCTACGGCACGCCGCTGCTCAAGTCCCTCGGCACCCGCAACATCTTCTCGGCCAGCACCGCCGACCAGATGCCCAAGCACGTCGCCAGCGGGCTGATGTTCGGTCATCCGCTCGCCGTCCCGGTGCCGGACCTCGACCGGACCGACTACCTGCTCATGCTGGGCGCCAACCCGTTGGAGTCCAACGGCTCGCTGTGCACCGCGCCCGACTTCCCCGGCCGGCTCAAGGCGCTGCGCGCCCGCGGCGGCCGGCTCGTCGTGGTCGATCCCCGCCGCACCAGGACCGCCGGACTGGCCGACGAGCACGTGTTCGTACGTCCGGGCACCGACGCCTACCTGCTCTTCGGGATCACGCACACGCTCTTCGCCGAGGACCTGACCACGGTGTCCCATGAGGTCAACGGCCTGGAGGAGTTACGCGAAGCGGCCAAGCACTTCCCGCCCGAGGTGGTGTCCCGCCGCACCGGCGTGCCCGCCGAGGTGATCGTCCGGCTGGCCAGGGAGCTGGCGGCGGCCAGGACGGCGGCCGTCTACGCCAGGATCGGCACGTGTACGGCCGAGTTCGGCACGCTGGCCCAGTGGCTGGTGGACGTGCTCAACGTGCTGACCGGCAACCTCGACCGGCCCGGCGGCGCCATGTTCGCCAAACCCGCCACCGAGTTCGGCCTGGCCCGCCGCCCCTACACCGTGGGCCGGTGGAAGAGCCGGGTCAGGGGCCTGCCCGAGGCCAACGGCGAGTTGCCGGTCGCCACGCTCGCCGACGAGATCGAGACGCCCGGTGACGGGCAGATCCGGTTCCTCCTCACCGTGGCCGGCAATCCGGTGCTCTCCGCGCCACACGGCACCCGGCTCGACGCGGCCCTCGAGCGGCTCGACTTCATGATCAGCGTCGACCCCTACCTGAACGAGACCACCAAGCACGCGAACGTCATCCTGCCGCCGCCGCGGGCCCTCCAGTCGGGGCACTACGACTTCGCCCTGCTCAACTTCGCGGTGCGCAACTACGCCCGCTACTCGCCGCCGTCGCTGCCGCTGGACGGGCAGCCGTCGGAGGCGCAGATCCTGGCCCGGCTGACCATGATCGCCTCCGGGCTGGAAGGCGATCTCGACGAGTTCGTCCTCGACCAGATGCTGCGCAAGGCGGTCGGCCTGCCGGGCTCGGGCGTGGAGGGGCGCGACGTGGCCGAGCTGCGGGCCGCGCTCGAAGGCGATTGCGGGGCCGAGCGACGGCTCGACCTGATGCTCAAGCTGGGCCCGTACGGAGAGTGGACGGGCAAGGGCGACCTGTCGCTGCGCAAGCTGCTCGACAACCCGCACGGGCTGGATCTCGGGCCGCTGGAGCCCCGGCTGGGCGAGGTGCTGAGGACCGCCTCCGGGGTGATCGAGCTCGCGCCACCGCAGCTCATCGAGGACGTGGAGCGGCTGCGCGCCGGGCTGGAGCAGGAGCCGCCGGAGATCGTCCTGATCGGGCGGCGCCACCTGCGCTCCAACAACAGCTGGCTGCACAACGTGGCCCCGCTGGTCGGCGGCAGCAACACCTGCACGCTCCAGATCAACCCGGCCGACGTGGCCAGGCTCGGGCTGGACGGGGAGGCCCTGGTCCGCTCGGCCACGGGGGAGCTCAGAGTGCCGCTCGAACCCACCGACACGATCATGCCGGGCGTGGTCAGCCTGCCCCACGGCTGGGGACACGCGGGCAGCGCTCAGCTGATCGCCGCCGAACACGCCGGGGTGAGCGCGAACATACTGACCGATGAGTCGACAATCGACGTTCCGTCGGGAAATGCCGTGTTCAATGGGGTTCCGGTGACGATTTTGCCAACCGGGGTGATCACCGCACATTAAGGTGTCGCGCGTGACTATCGCACCAGAAGAGGACCGCCTGACCGCCCAGATCGCCTTCGCCGTCGAGATCGACAAGTTGAAGCGGATCATCCGCCGCAACCATCTCATGGACGGCTCACGGCGAGAGAACGACGCAGAGCACTCCTGGTACGTAGGCATGCTGGCCATGGTCCTGGCCGAGCACGCGCCACCCGACACCGACATCCAACGGGTGGTGTCCATGCTGCTCGTGCACGACCTGGTCGAGATCGACGCCGGTGACACCTTCATCTACGACACGGCCGCGGTGGCCGCCCAGCCCGCAGCGGAACGGGCCGCCGCGGACCGCATCTTCGCGTTGCTCCCGGGTGAGCAGGGGGCGGCGATGCGGGCACTCTGGGATGAGTTCGAGGCCAGGGAGACGCCGGAGGCGAAGTTCGCCCGAGCGCTCGACCGCTTCGCGCCGATCCTGGCCAACCATCACACGGAGGGCGGCACCTGGCCGCTGTTCAAGGTGACGGCCGCGCAGGTCAAGGAGAAGGTACGGCTCATCGAGGACGGCTCGCCGTCGCTCGGGGCGTACGCGCTCGAGCTGGTCGAGCTCTCCATCGCCAGGGGCCACCTGTCCGAGTGATGCCCTTATGGCCGGGGTAGGGGACTTGTCGTGAAAGAGAAAGTACGAGCGAGAAGGCGGCAGTCGCGGCGTTTCGTGGGGCCGGTCGACCTGGCCGACCGGCTCGAGAGGTCCAAAGCCATGGACGAGCCGATCCGAGTGCTGGCCAAGGCCATACGCAAGGGGATCCGGCCGGGACGGCTGCGCGACTGGCTGCACGGCGTGCCCACGGGCAAACCACTGCACCCGCCGCTCGCCACCTTCAGCCTGGGCTGCTGGACGTCTACCGCGGTGCTCGACTGGACCAGCACCGATCCCCGGGCCGCGCGACTCCTGCTGGCCACGGGCATCGGCAGCGCGCTGCCCACCGCGGCCGCCGGCCTGACCGACTGGTCGTCTCTCCATCGCGAGCAGCAGCGTGTCGGGTTCGTCCACATGCTGTCGAACGTGACCGCGCTGGGGTTCTTCTCCGCCTCGCTCCTGGCCCGGCTGCGCGGGAACGAGCGCGCCGGCAAGATGCTGACCATCGCCGGTCTGAGCGTCGGCGGTCTCGGCGCCTACCTGGGCGGGAATCTGGCCTATCGGCAGGCGGCGGGCGCCAACCACGCGCCCCAGGTGACCCATCTCGTACCGTTGGGCTGGCACGACCTTTGCCTGGTCAACGACCTGCCTCAGGGTCGCCCCGTGTCGCGGCGGCTCGGTTACATCCAGCTCTTCGTACTGCGGCACAGCTCCGGCGTCACCGTGCTCGCCGACCGGTGCTCGCACCTCGCGGGCCCACTCCACCAGGGCCGGCTCGTCGTGGAGAACGGCGAGGCGTGCGTGGTCTGCCCCTGGCACGGCAGCACGTTCCGGCTGGTGGACGGCTCGGTCAAGCACGGTCCGGCGACCGCGCCCGCGCCGACCTTCGAGACCCGGATCCGCAGCGACGGCACGCTCCAGGTACGGCCGAGCATGGCCTGAGCCGTTCCAGGTACGGAGCTTGACCTAAACATTGGTTGAAGTTCTACGGTCCTGTCCATGAGCAGAATTCTGGTGACCGGCGCGACCGGCAACGTAGGCAAGCACGTGGTCTCCCAGCTGGCCGGGGCGGGCCTCCAGGTCCGCGCCCTGGTCCGCGACCCGGACCGGGCGAAACTCCCGGAAGGGGTCGAGGCGGTCAAGGGCGACCTGTCCGTCCCCGAGACCTTGGAACCGGCGCTGAAGGACGTCGAATCCGTCTTCCTGATCTGGCCCGGCTTCGCCGCCGAGACCGCCCGGGACGTGGTGGAGGTCATCGCCGCCCACGCGCGCCGGGTCGTCTACCTGTCGGCCGACGTCGAGGATCTGGCCGATGGTGAATCGCCGACGCTGTTCCACCAGGAGGTGGAACGCCTGATCAGGCACACTGGCCTGAGCTGGACGTTCCTCCGGCCCGTCGGTTTCGCGGCCAACACGCTCGGCTGGGCCGACCAGGTCAGGCAGGGCGTGGTGCGCTGGCCGTACGGGGAGGCGCGCAGGTCACTGATCCACGAGAAGGACATCGCGGCGGTGGCCGTGCATGTGCTCACCTCGGCCGGGCACGCCGGGGGCAAGTACGTCCTCAGTGGGCCCGAGCAGCTGTCACAGGCCGAGCAGGCGCGGATCATCGGCGAGGCGGCCGGGCGGGAGGTCCGGTGGGCGGAGCAGCCGCTGGACGTCGCCCGCGAGCAACTGCTGGCCGCCTGGGGCGATGCCCGGTTCGTGGACGGCGCGCTCGCGGGCTGGGGCGCGTTCGTGGACACGCCGGAGCGGATCACGGACACGGTCCCGAAGCTCCTCGGCCGCCCCGCGCTGACCTTCCGTCAGTGGGCCACCGACCACGCGGCCGACTTCCGCTGACTCAGCTCTCGTCGGCCGGATGTTCCACCAGGGCCAGGATCCGGCTGGACATGAACCGCGCCGTACGCACCGCGGTGCCGCTCCTGGTCACCTCACTGACCTCGACCAGCCCCCGCCGCGTGGCCACCTCGACACGGCGGCCCGCGCGGGTGGCGGCGATCTCGTAGGTGCGCGGGGATGAGTCGCCCGCGTCGATGACGATCTCCACCCGATCACCCTTCATGTACGGATTTATACCCAGAATGCCTGGTATTTATCCGTACACCAGTTTGATAATCGCCACGATCCCCACACAAACGATGATGCCCCGCAGTACCGGAGCCGGGATGCGGCGACCGACCTTGGCCCCGACGAACCCACCCACCGTGGCCCCCAGCGCCACCGCCAGCACCGCCCACCAATCCACGTGGGCGATGAAGACGAACAGCACGGCCGCGGTGCCGTTGACGATCAGGGAGAGCACGTTCTTGGCCGCGTTCACCCGCTGCAGGGGTTCGGTCAGGAAGCTGCCGAGCAGCCCGATCAGCAGCACGCCCTGGGCCGCGCCGAAGTAGCCGCCGTAGATTCCCGCTCCCAGCACGCCGAGCCAGAGCAGCACCCCGCCGTGGGGATCGTCGTTCTCGCGCCGGGCCGACAGCCAGCCGTTGAGCTTGGGCTGCACCACGACCAGTACGCAGGCCAGCCCGATCAGCACCGGGACCACGACCTGGAAGACCCTCGGGTCGAGGAACAGCAGCAGGATCCCGCCGATCAGCGAGCCGATCGCCGAGGCGGGCCCGAGGCGCAGCAGCCGTTCGCGCTGCCCGGCGAGCTCGGCACGGTAGCCGTACGCGCCGGTGAAGGAGCCGGGCACCAGGCCGATGTTGTTGGAGACGTTCGCCACGACCGGGTCGATGCCGACGGCCACGAGCGTGGGAAAGGTGATCAGCGAGCCCGACCCGACCACCGCGTTTATGGCTCCGGCCGCGACCCCCGCCGCGAACACCGCGACCGCCTCCCACACTGTCATCCGACAGAGCTTAGAGGCGGATCCTTTCCCGGCTACCGGTCGGGGTCATCCTTGGGCGGCGAGAAGAGACCGCCCAGATTCTCCAGTGCCCGGCCCATCTCCGACGGGACGATCCAGATCTTGTTGGCGTCACCCTTGGCGATCTCGGGGAGCATCTGCAGGTATTGGTAGGCGAGCAGCCGCTGGTCCGGTTTGCCCTCGTGGATGGCCTTGAACACCATCCCGATCGCGTCGGCCTGCCCCTTGGCCCGCATGGCCTGAGCCTCGGCCTCCGCCTGGGCGCGCAGCACGGCAGCCTCCGCCTCGCCACGGGCGCGCAGGACCGCCGCCTGCTGCTCACCTTCCGCCGTCAGGATGGCCGCCTGCCGCTGCCCCTCCGCGGCCAGCACCGCGGCCCGCTTGTCGCGGTCGGCGCGCATCTGCTTCTCCATCGAGTCCTGGATGGAGGACGGCGGGTCGATGGCCTTGAGCTCGACCCGGTTGACCCGGATGCCCCACTTGCCGGTCGCCTCGTCGAGCACGCCGCGCAGCTCGGTGTTGATCTCCTCGCGGGAGGTCAGCGTGCTCTCCAGGTCCATGCCGCCGACCACGTTACGCAGCGTGGTGACGGTCAGCTGCTCGACGCCGACCAGGAAGTTGGCGATCTCGTACGTGGCCGCCTTCGGATTGGTCACCTGGAAGTAGATGACGGTGTCGATCGAGACCACGAGGTTGTCGGAGGTGATCACCGGCTGTGGCGGGAACGAGACGACCTGTTCGCGGAGGTCGATCAGATCCTTGATCCGGTCGACGAACGGCACCACCAGGTTGAGCCCCGGCTTCAGCGTGCGGTGATAGCGGCCGAGCCGCTCGATGATCGCCGCGGTCGCCTGGGGGATGATGCGGACCGTCCGCGTCACCCCGAACCCCACCGCGGCGACGACGACGATGGCGACGATGAGCTGCTCCGTGGACATGCCAACGCTCCGAGGCCGAGGGGATCGCCTTGGTAAATGCTAATGGGCGTTCAGCGGATTGACGCGATCTAGTGCGCGCGGGCGTACCAACGTCTAGTGCGCACGGGCGTACCAGCGTCCTTCAGCGCTGCGGTCGAGCGTCAGCGGCACCCCGAACGTCTGCGACAGGTTGTCGGCCGTCATCACGTGCTCCAGCGGCCCCTGGGCCACGACCGAGCCGTGCTTGAGCAGCAGCCCGTGGGTGAACCCGTTGGGCACCTCCTCCACGTGATGCGTGACCAGCACCAGCGTGGGTGAGCGGAGGTCGTTGGCGAGCACCGACAGCCGGCGTACGAGGTCCTCCCGGCCGCCCAGGTCGAGCCCGGCCGCCGGCTCGTCCAGCAGCAGCATCTCGGGGTCGGGCATCAGCGCACGGGCGATCTGCACCCGTTTACGCTCACCCTCGGACAGAGTGCCGAACCTGCGCCTGATCAGATGCGCGGCACCCATCATGTCGATCAGCTCGACGGCCCTGGTGACATCGTTGGAGTCGTATTCCTCGGTCCAGCGGCCCATGATCGCGTAGGACGCCGTCAGGACCAGGTCGATGACCTTCTCCTCCGGCGGAATGCGCTCGGCCAGCGCGGCGCTCGCCAGGCCGATGCGGGGCCGCAGGTCGAAGACGTCGGCCTGACCCAGCCGCTCGCCGAGCACCTCCACGATCCCCTCGCTCGGATAGAGCAGCGTCGCCGCGACCTGCAACAAGGTCGTTTTGCCTGCTCCGTTCGGCCCGATGACGACCCAGCGCTCGTCCTCGTTGACCGTCCAGTCGATGCCGCGCAACAGGGCTGCTCCGTCGCGCCGGACGGCGACGTCCTGGAGCCGCAGCACCTGACCACCCATCCCCGTATCCCTCCTTTAGGAGTAACGCTCGGGACAAACCTATTGCAGGGCGAGCGCATATCGTGGATCGGTGCCTCCTGAATCACCTGTCTCTCCTCCGCTGGTCGCCTGGGGCAACGCCTGGCTCGCCGGTCACGTCGGCCTCGACGAGGCCGTGGACCGGGTCGAAGCCGCCGCAGGTCCAGCCGTCGTGGGCCCCGCCGCGAGCCCTGCCGTGGATCCCGTCGTGGGCCCCGTCGTGGGCGACCTGCCGTTGCGTGCCTACCTCGCCGAGCTGCGAACCGACGGGCTGACCGAGCTCCGGCTCGCACTGCCCGCGCCCGGCGACCCGCTCGGCCTCTCCGGCCCGCCCGCCTTCAACGCGGCCGCGGTGGAGGCCGGTCAGGCGGTCATCGCGGTGCTCTCCGGCCACTGCCTCGGGCTCGTGCCCTCGCCCGACCTGCGCGGGTCGTCCTATGTGGGGGTACGCCTGGCCGTACACCCCTCGGGGCCCGTACGCCTGGACCTGCCCTCGGTGGCCGAGGCGGAGCGAGAGCTGTCGATCGCGATGCGGTCGGCGACAGACGCGCTGGCCTCGGTCGACGGCCCCGCACCGGAGCGGCCCGACCGGCTGGGACGGCTCGGTGGCGAGCTGGCCCCCGGCTATCCGGGACGGGCGCACCGCGTCTCCACTCTGGCCACACGGCTTGACGCGGTGCTGCGGGTGGCCGACGAGAGAGGGCTCACCTCGGGCCAGATCGCCGCGAGCGGCGAGGCCCTGCGCGAGCTCGACCGCGCGGTACGCCGCGCCCTCGTAGCCGCGCACCACTCCATCTTCGAGCCGGTCAGGCCATAGCCGCACGCGGGTTTCCGTAACGGTCAGGCGGCGGCCGTGACTTCCCTCACGCGAGACCTCCTCAGGTAGACCGCGAGGGCGCCCGCGCACAGGACGGCCAGCAGGAGCGTGGTCGGCAGGCCGGTGAAGGGTCCGGCCAGCGCCGCCTCCCCGGCCAGCGGGCTCGCCTTCGGCTGGCTCAGCAGGAGCACGGCCATGTCCGGCAGCCGCTGCCCTGGCACAGCCACCACGAAGGCGTAGGTGGCCAGCCAGAGCGGGGTCGCGTGGAACGCCATGGCCGCCCACAGACTGCGCCCGGTCAGCGTGAGCAGCGCCGCCAGCACCGACCAGAGCACCAGGTTGGTCGCGAGCACCCAGTGGAAGGTGTGCAGCGGCGCGATCAGCATCAGCGGCCCGACGAAATGGAAGAGCGCGAACGCCCCGGACGACACGGCGATGCCCGCGGGCACGCCCCACCGCGCCCCGGCGCTCTGCAGGATCCAGCCCCGGAAGAGGATCTCCTCGATAGCGATCATGATGACCCTGGCCAGGTAGGCCACGGGCAGCAGGTAGAGCAGGGCGAAGTTCCACCGCGATCCGTCCACGCGCAGGTTGCCCGTGGCGTACTGCAGGGCCAGCCAGCCCGCGATGAAGGCCGCGCCCAGGCCGAAGCCGATCAGGTGCTGCCGCCAGGCGCCGCGGCTCCAGGTGAGGCCGAGCGAGACGAACGGGCGCTTCTCGTAGAACCGCGTCCAGAGCCACAGCAGCGCGAAGATCGGCGCGTGCTGGATCACGTTCGTCAGCAGCAGCAGGACCGCGAAGAGCGGGCCCGACTGCCTGCCGGGGAAGAGCATGCCGAGAGGCAGCAGGAGCGCCATTCCGATGACGATCCCCGCGGCGTAGATCAATTGCGCCAGCAGGACCGTCACGAGCGGATGGGTGCCGCGTTTCCCGGCCGTCGAAGCATTGACGAAAGCGTTGTTCATATCGCCGAACGTAAAGATCGGCCGAGCCGGGCGAATCCTGCCCCAGACCGATCACGGCCTGTCTTCGTATGTGTCGCAGGTCATGTTCGGCCGCCGACCCCGAGGGCTTCGCCATCCCCGCTGTTAGCGTGGAAGCGTGGCCGGAAGTGATCGTTGGACACATGGCACCGATGAGCGGGCCCCGTACATTCTGAGCGCCCTTTTCGGCGGCTCGGACCTGATCCTTCTCTGGTCCGCGCTCCAGATCGCGGCCGGTGACCACAGATTGTGGTTCTTCTGTGTGCCTCCCCTGGCGATGCTGGGCATGTGGCCGTTCCTGCGGTGGAATCGGGCGGCCTCGCGGACCCATGGAGCGGTCAGCCTCCTTTTCGTGCTGGCCGCGCTGGGCGGGATGGGCACCGGGAGCGCGATCACGACCATCCCCTTGGTGGTGGTGGTGCTCACGCACATCGTCTCCGTGTTCGGGTTCGGCGGCGGCGTGTGGTTCAGCGCGGTCGCGGTGGGTTTCACCCTGACCGCGAATCTGATGATGGGGCGAGATGCCTGGCGGTCGCTCGCCGAGACGATCGTGATGGCCGTGTTCACGGTGTGGGCGCTGATCGCCACCCGCGTGCTGCTGGGCGCCAGGCAGCGCGCCGCCGACAACGAACGGCTGCTGGCCGAGCTGACCGACGCCCACGCCAAGCTGCGGCGGTACGCGGCCAGGGTGGGCGAGCTCACAGTGGCCGAGGAGCGGGCTCGCATGTCGCGCGAGATGCACGACTCCGTCGGCCACTACCTCACAGTGATCAACCTTGGCCTGGAGAACGCCCAGCGCTACCGCTCGGCCCGCCCCGACGAGGCGTGGGCCGAGGTGCGGCAGGCCCAGCAGCTCACCGTGGAGGCCCTGGCCGACACCAGACGCTGGGTGCGGGCGCTCAAGCCGCTGGCGCTGGAGGGCAAGGCGGGCGCCACCGCGCTGGCCGAGCTGGCGCGCTCGTTCGAGGGCACCGGGCTCGACGTCACGTTCCAGGCGGAGGGCGCGGGGCCGGCGCTTGACGAGGAGGCCGAACTGGTCATGTACCGGGCGTTGCAGGAGGGGCTGACCAACGCCGCGCGCCATTCCGGGGCGCGGCGCGTGGCGGTCGTGCTCGGCGCCTCGGACGGCCGCGTCGAGCTGGCCGTCACCGACGACGGGCGCGGCGCGGCGGACGAGGAGGTCTGCGGCGGGCACGGCCTGGCCGGGCTGCGCCAGCGGGTCACCGCGCTCGGCGGCTCACTCCACGCGGGGAGCCGCGCGGAGGGCGGATTCGCGTTACGGGTCAACCTGCCGGCCGGAACGGGGGCGGCCCTGTGATCGTCCGGGTGTTGATCGTGGACGATCAGGTGCTGATGCGCCAGGGCCTGCGCAAGCTCCTGGAGCTGGAGGAGGGCATCGAGGTCGTGGGCGAGGCCGCCGACGGGCTGGCCGCGCTCGACCTGCTCCCCTCGGCCCGGCCCGACGTGGCGCTGGTGGACGCGCGGATGCCGAGGATGGACGGGATCGAGCTGGTCGCCCGGCTGGACATCGCCGCGATCATCCTGACCACGTTCGACGACGACGACTACATCTTCGGCGGCCTGCGCGCCGGCGCCCGTGGCTACCTGCTCAAGGACACCCCGCCCGACGAGCTGGTGGCGGCCATCCGCAAGGCGGCCAGGGGCGAGACCGTGCTGGGCGGAGTCGCCGCCGAGCGGGTGGTCGCCGAGCTGCGCAGCGCCCCCGCCACGCCGGACCTCGCCGACCAGCTCTCCGAACGCGAGCACGAGGTGGCCGTCCTGGTCGGCGATGGTGCGACCAACCGGGAGATCGCCAGGCGGCTGTTCATCACCGAGGGCACGGTGAAGAACCACATCTCCAGCATCCTGCGCAAACTGCGGCTACGCGACCGCACTCAGCTGGCCATCCACATCGCGAGGTCATCCTGAATCGCGAGGTCAAGCTAACCCGTGGCGGACGGCGTACAGGGCGGCCTGGGTGCGATCCTGGACGCCGAGCTTCATCAGGACGTTGGACACGTGCGTCTTGACCGTCTTCTCGGCGACCGACAGGCTCCTGGCGATCTCGCGGTTGGACTGACCGGCGGCGATGAGCGCCAGCACCTCGCGCTCGCGTTCCGTCAGCGACACCGGACCCGTCAGCGACGGCGCGCCGTTGCCACCGGACAGCATCGCCTCCGCCGCCTCGGGGGCGAGCAGCACCTGCCCTCCATGTACGGCCCGCACCGCCTGCACCAGCGCGTTCGGATCCACGTCCTTGTAGAGGAACCCGGAGGCGCCCGCCCGCATCGCCGGACCCACGTCGGACCGATCGCTCACCGAGGTCAGCACGATCACCCTGGGGAGCGCCCCCGAGAGCCGGCCCAGCGCGCCGAGCCCGTCGAGCACCGGCATCTTCAGATCGAGCAGAAGCACGTCGGGAACGAGCTCGTCGGCCAGCTCCACGGCCTGAGCCCCGTCGGCCGCCTCGCCGACGACCGTGATGTCCTCCTGGAGGTCGAGGAAGGTCCGCAGGCCCTGTCGTACCACTGGGTGATCGTCGGCGATCAGCACCCGGATCACACGCCCACCTCCACGCGGACCGTCGTCCCCTCGTCGCGGGCCGAGGCGACGGTCATGACGCCGCCCACGGACTCCGCCCTGTCCCTCATCGACACCAGGCCCAGGCCGCGCGACTCGGCCTGCTCGAAGCCCTTGCCGTCGTCGCGTACGGTCAGCACCAGCTTGCCGCCCTCGTCGGCCAGCCGCACTTCGACGTGGCCGGCGTCCGAGTGCCTGAGCGCGTTGTGCAGCGCCTCCTGCGCGACCCGCAGCACGGCCACCTCCACCGCCGACTCGAGCGGCGGCAGCTCGCCGCACTCGAAGGTGACGCTCGCGGGATGGAGCCGGTCGAGCAGGCGTACGTGCTTGCCCAGCGTCTCCGCCAGCCCGTGCCGGTCCAGCTCGGCCGGGCGCAGCTCGACGATCACCGCCCGGAGCTCGGCCAGCGCCTCGCCCGCCAGGCGCTGCACGCGTTCGAGCTCGGCGGCGGCCTGGTCGGGGGCGCTGGGCAGCAGGACGGCGGCGGACTGCGCGGTCAGCCTGAGCGAGAACAGCTTCTGGGTGACGGCGTCGTGCAGCTCGCGGGCCATCCGGTTGCGCTCTTCGAGCATGGCCAGCTCGCGGCCCCGCTCGTACAGCCTGGCGTTGGTCAGCGCGATGGCGGCGTGCGCGGCGAACAGGGTGAGCAAGTCCTGGTCCGCCTCCGTGAACCCGTCGGGCGAGCGCTTGTTGGCCAAGAAGATGATGCCGAGCACCTCCTCGCCGTCGCGGATCGGGGCGCCGAGGAAGTCCTTCATCACCGGGTGCGCCTTGGGCCACCACTCGAACCTGGGGTCCTCGCGCAGGTCGGGCAGGCGTACCGGAGCCCCGTCGCGGAGCATCGCGCCGAGCATGCCGTGTTGCCTGGGCAGCGGGCCGATCGCGTCCCACTGCTTGTCGGTCAGCCCTTCGGCGACGAACTCGGCGAACGAGCCGTCCTCGTCCGGCACGCCGAGCGCGGCGTAGCGGGCGTCGAGCAGCCGCTGGGCCGAGCGGACGATGACCTGCAGCACCTCGCGCACCGAAAGGTGCCGGGTCACGGCGAGCACGGCGGTGCTCACCGCCTGCATGATCTCGTCCCTGTCGGAGGCCACGGCACCCACTCTATGGTCCTGGGCGGTCATGCCCGGGCGCCATTGGTCCTAGGTCCATGTGCCCAGGCGGAGGCGGCCCCTCAGCCCGATGTACGGCCGGTTCCGCGCTCCTACCGTCAAGACATGACGAACACCGCACTGATCACCGGTGCCTCCCGCGGCCTCGGCCTGGCCTTGGCGACGACACTCGCCGGCGCCGGATGGGAGCTCCTGCTCACCGCCCGCGGCGCGGCGGATCTGGAGCGGGTCGCGGCCGAACTGGGCGCCACCGCAATCGCCGGTGACGTGAGCGACCCGGCACATGTCGAGCGGCTCGCGCGGGCCGTACCCCAGCTGGACCTGCTGGTCAACAACGCGAGCGGGCTGGGCGTGACCCCGCTGCCTCCGCTGTCGGTGTACCCGAGGGACGAGTTCAGGGCCCTGCTGGAGACCAACGTGATCGCTCCCCTGGCCCTCATCCAGGCGACGCTGCCCGCGCTGCGCGCCACGCGCGGCGCGATCGTGAACATCACCTCCGACGCCGCCACCGGCGCCTACGAGGGCTGGGGCGGCTACGGCGCCACCAAGGCCGCCCTGGAGCAGCTGTCCAACGTCCTGTCGGCCGAGGAACCCGACCTGGCCGTCTGGTGGGCCGACCCCGGCGAGATGAACACCCGCATGCTGGCCGACGCCGTCGGCGCGGAGGAGGCGGCTGGCGGGGCGGACCCCGCCAAGGTGGCCGCGGCACTGTACGACCTGGTCAGGGCCCGTCCGGCCAGCGGCCGGGTGAGCCTGCAATGACCGCCGCGCTCGACTTCGCGCTGCCGGACACCCTGTCGGCGCACGAGCCGCCCGAGGCCCGAGGGCTGACCCGCGACTCGGTACGGCTGCTGGTCTCGCGCGGCCATCTCCCGCCGGAGCACCGCCGCTTCACCGACCTGCCGGGGCTGCTCGACCCCGGCGACCTGATCGTGGTCAACAACTCGGCGACGCTGCCCGCCGCCATCAGGCTCGACCGGCTCGCCGTGCACTTCTCCACCGCGCGCGAGGACGGCACCTGGCTGGTCGAGCTGCGCCGCCGTACCTCGAAGTCCTCCGAGCCGTACGGCGGCGGCGAGCCGGGCGAATGGCTGCCGCTGCCCGGACGGGCGACGCTGCGGCTCATCGAACGCGAGACGCCGCGCCTGTGGCGAGCCAGGCTCGACCGTGACGTGGAGGCGTACCTGCGCGATCACGGCGTGCCGATCCGCTACTCCTACGTGTCGCGCGACTGGCCGCTCGACGCTTACCAGACCGTCTTCGCCACCGTGCCGGGCAGCGCGGAGATGCCGAGCGCGGCCCGGCCGTTCACCGTCGAGCTGGTCACGGCTCTGGTGGCGCGCGGCGTCGGGATCGCGCCGATCACCCTGCACACCGGGGTCGCCTCGCCGGAGAAGGACGAACCGCCCTACGCGGAGCGGTACGAGGTGCCCGCGGCCACGGCCCGCCTGGTCAACCTGACCACGGCGAACGGCGGCCGGGTGGTGGCCGCCGGCACCACCGTGGTGCGCGCGCTGGAGACGGCCGTCGGCGGCGACGGGCTGGTGGCCGCCTCGGCGGGCTGGACCAGGCACATCGTGACGCCAGACGTCGGGGTCAAGGCCGTGAGCGGGCTGCTCACCGGGCTGCATGAGCCCAGGTCAAGCCACCTGATGATGCTCACCGCGATCGCCGAGCGGGAGCCGCTCGCCCGCGCCTACATGGCGGCGTTGCGGGAGGGGTATCTCTGGCACGAGTTCGGTGACACCCACTTGCTGCTGCGCCGATAGTGGCCCCTCGTGCTCATGTGTCAGGGTACGCCCAGTAGCCTGGCTCAATGTGGACCAGCGCACCCTCCTGATCACCCTGACCGGCCCGGACCGACCGGGCGTCACCTCGAGGCTCTTCTCAGTTCTGTCGGGTTTTCCGGTGACCGTGGCCGACATCGAGCAGGTCGTCATCCGCGGGCGGCTCACGCTCGGCGTGCTCGTCGCCTACGCGGGCGGTCCGTCGACCGGCACCGGCAGCACACTCGGCGCCATGTGGACCGCCGTCGAACGGGTGGCTGAGGACCTCGGCCTGGAGCTGGAGCTCTCCACCGGCTCCCAGACCAAGGAGCAGCGCCGGCGCGGCCGCCTGTCGGTCAGCGTGCTGGGCGCGACGCTCCAGCCCGCCGCCATCGCGGGCATCGCCGGACGCATCGCCGCCGCCGGCGCCAACATCGACCGCATCGAACGCCTCGCCCAGTGGCCGGTCACCTGCATCGAGCTGTCGGTCTCCGGCGCCGACCCGAGCGCGCTCCGCGTCGAGCTGGCCGCCGAGGCCGCCGCCCTGCACGTCGACGTGGCCGTGCAGCGCACCGGTCTGTCCCGGCGGGCCAAGCGGCTGGTCGTCATGGACGTCGACTCGACGCTCATCCAGGGCGAGGTCATCGAGCTGCTGGCCGGCCACGCGGGCTGCCTCGAAGAGGTCGCCCGGGTCACCGAGGAGGCCATGCGCGGCGAGCTTGACTTCGCCGAGTCCCTGCGCCGCCGGGTCGCGCTGCTCGAAGGGCTGCCGGCCGAGGTGTTCGAGCAGGTACGGCAGCAGGTCGTGCTCACCCCCGGCGCCCGTACGCTGGTCCGCACGCTCAAGCGGCTCGACTACCGCTTCGCCATCGTCAGCGGCGGCTTCACCCAGATCACCGACAGCCTGGTCGAGGACCTGGGCATCGACTACTCGGCGGCGAACGTGCTGGAGGTCGTCGACGGCAAGCTCACCGGCCGCGTCGTCGGCGAGATCGTCGACCGGCCGGGCAAGGCCCGCGCGCTGGAGCGGTTCGCCCGCGAGGCGGGGCTGCCGATCAGCCAGACGGTGGCCATCGGTGATGGGGCCAACGACCTCGACATGATCGCGGCGGCCGGGCTCGGGATCGCGTTCAACGCCAAGCCGGTCGTCCGGGAGGCGGCGGACACCGCGGTCAACACCCCCTACCTCGACTCGATCCTCTACCTGCTCGGGATCTCCCGGGACGAGGTGGAGGCGGCGGACGCCGAGGACGGCGTGCTCACCCGCTGACCTCTCCCTCCTTGGGGTCCCAGCGGGTGATCAGCTGCGCCTCGCCCGGCCACAGGTCCACCCAGTTCGCTTCCGTACGGATGACAGCGAACGACCCCGGCCGGAACCCGTAGTCGCCCCCGGCCAGCGAGATCGCCAGCTCGTGCACGCCCGGGTTGTGACCGCACAGCACGACCGTCTCCAGCTCTGGATCGGTCAGTTTGACCAGCGCCAGCAGCTCCTCGGGGTATGCCTGGTAGACGTCACGCTCATAGCTGACCGCCACCTCGGGGAAGGCCAGCTCGGCGGTGCGCTTCGTACGCAGGGACGGGGAGCACAGCACCAGGTCGGGAGCCAGCCCGAGGGCCCGCACCTCGTCGCCGGCCCGCTTCGCGTCGCGTTCGCCCCGGTGCGTCAGCGGACGCTCGCTGTCTTCCAGGCCGGGGACCTGCGCGGCCTTGGCGTGGCGGAGCACGATCAACGTACGCACGTGCTCATGTTCCTCTCGTCGCCCACACACCCAGCGCGACGATCACCGCGAGGATGGCCAGCATCGCCAGCAGAATGTAGGCCAGCGCCTTGCCGCCGCTGGGCCGCTTGTCTTCCATCCGCCCAGTTTCCCACCGGGGGCGGCGGGTGCCGCACCTGACCCGCGATCCTTCTCGTTTCTTGAAATGCGGAACGCCCGCTCCCCCAGACCTCGGAGGAGCGGGCGTCCGGACGGGGTCGCTAGGAAGCCACCGGCTGCTGCTCCCGGTTGTTGTCGTTGCTGGCCGACTCGCTGGTGACCGAGCGGCGCTTGGAGACGAGGATGGCGCCGACCACCACGCCCACCGCCACGACCGTGATCCCGATGCGCAGGGCCGGGTTGCCCGCGTACAGGACCACCGCGGGCGCCACCAGGAGCGCCACCAGGTTCATCACCTTGATCAGCGGGTTGATGGCCGGCCCGGCCGTGTCCTTGAACGGGTCGCCGACCGTGTCACCGATGATCGTGGCCTCGTGGGCCTCGGAGCCCTTGCCGCCGTGGTGCCCGTCCTCGACCAGCTTCTTGGCGTTGTCCCAGGCACCGCCCGAGTTGGACAGGAAGACCGCCATGAGCGTGCCGCAGGCGATGGCCCCGGCCAGGAACGCGCCCAGCGGCGCGTACCCGAGGGCGAACCCGACCGCGATCGGCGTCATGACCGCCAGCAGGCCGGGCGTGGCCAGCTCGCGCAGCGAGTCACGGGTGCAGATGTCGACGACGCGGCCGTACTCGGGCTTCTCGGTGCCGTCCATGATGCCCGGGTGGTTGCGGAACTGGTCGCGTACCTCGAAGACCACGCGCATCGCGGCCCGCCCGACCGCGCTGATCGCCAGCCCGGAGAACAGGAACACGACCGCCGCGCCGATGACCAGGCCGACGAGCACGTTGGGCTGGTCGATGCTCAGGCTGAAGGTGGAGAACGCGCCGAGCGCCTCCTTGGCCGCCTGGCTCGCCTTGCCGAGCTCCAGCTCCACGGCCGTGCGGAACGCGCCGAACAGCGCGGTCGCCGCGAGCACCGCCGTGGCGATCGCGATGCCCTTGGTGATGGCCTTCGTCGTGTTGCCGACGGCGTCGAGGCTGGTGAGCACGCGCGCGCCCTCACCCTCGACGTCACCGGACATCTCGGCGATGCCCTGCGCGTTGTCGGATACCGGGCCGAAGGTGTCCATCGAGACGATGACGCCGACCGTGGTCAGCAGGCCGGTGCCGGCCAGCGCCACCGCGAACAGCGCGATCGTCACGTTCCCGAAGCCCAGCAGGAACGCGCCGTAGACCGCGCCGGCGATGATCAGCGCCGAGTAGACCGCCGACTCGAGGCCGACGCTGATGCCCGCCAGGATGACGGTCGCCGGCCCGGTGGCCGAGCTCTCGCCGATCTCGCGGACCGGACGCCTGGTCGTCTCGGTGAAGTAGCCGGTCAGCAGCTGGATGGCGCCGGCCAGAACCAGACCGATGATCACCGCGCCGATGGCGATGAGCCGCGGGTTGGCGGTGGACTGCACGGCCGAGCCGGTCAGGTCGCTGAAGGTGCTGGGCAGGTACCAGAACGCCGCCGCCGCGACCAGCACGGCGGAGATCCCGGCCGAGATGAAGAAGCTGCGGTTGATGGCGGCCATGCCACTGCGGTCGCCGTCGCGCATCCGGGTGACGAAGATGCCGATGATCGCGGTGAGCACGCCGATCATGGGCACGATCAGCGGGAAGATCAGTCCCTGCTCGCCGAAGGCCACCTTGCCCAGGATGAGGCTGGCGACCAGCATGACCGCGTACGACTCGAACAGGTCGGCGGCCATGCCCGCGCAGTCGCCGACGTTGTCGCCCACGTTGTCGGCGATCGTCGCCGCGTTGCGCGGATCGTCTTCTGGGATGCCCTGCTCGACCTTGCCGACGAGGTCGGCGCCCACGTCGGCGGCCTTGGTGAAGATGCCGCCGCCGACTCGCATGAACATCGCCAGCAGCGCCGCGCCGAAACCGAAGCCCTCAAGGACACCGGGCGCGTCACCCTGGTAGACGAAGACGACGACGGCCGCACCGAGCAGGCCGAGGCCCACGGTGAACATGCCGGCCACGCCGCCCGTACGGAAGGCGATGCGCATGGCGCGCTTCTCGCCCGCCTCACGGGCGGCGGCCGCGACGCGTACGTTTCCGCGTACGGCCAGCCACATGCCCATGAAGCCGGTCAGCGCGGAGAATACCGCCCCGACCACGAAGAAGATCGAGCGGCCGATGCGCACATCGGTCTCACCCGGTAGCAGGAGCAGGAGGAAAGGGATCACGACGACGAAGACCGCCAACGTGCGGAACTGCCGCGCGAGATAGGCGGCGGCTCCCTCTTGTACGGCACGGGCGATGTCCTGCATGCGCTCCGTGCCGGGGTCGGCGGACAGCACCTCGCGCACCAAGCCGCCGGCGACGGCTAGGGCGATCAGTGCGACCGCGGCGACCACGATCACGATGGTGAGATTGTTACCGCTCAGGGCCAGATTGGACGCTGGCTCCACCGCCAGCATGTGCCTAAACATCGTTCTCCTCGGCAAGACCGGTCGTCCTGCCCGGGCGGTGCGCAAAGATCGGCGGGCTGGTGCGGCACCATCCGGGTTGTGGGTGCCGCTTCCGGTTGAGTCCGCAGTTTCGCCGGATCACCTTGGCCGGTGCCGGGAGTCTACGCACGGGCTGCGCGGATATGAAGGCTCTGCCGGTCGCTATTTGGCCACGCGTCCAGTAATCCCCCAGTAATCCCCAGCCAGCAAGGCGATTTGCCATCTGACAACCGATATTTCCCCGGGTTTACGGCCATGACAAGGTGCCCGATACGACACGCCCGAAACATGGGTTTGGGACATCCCAGAGGGACGACACGCCGAAGCCGAGCTGTGGGGCACGGCCCGCAACCGGCTGGGAGATGTCCTCAGCGGCCAACGGCCGGGATGACATGCCAGAGCCGGGCCATGGATACCCACGACCCGGCCGGTCACTAGGAAGGGACGGCGACGGCCCTACGGCTGTCGGCTGGTGCCCTTTGGCCGTCGGGTGGCTTGGTGCTCTCTGGCTGTTGGCTTGTGGAAGCCATGGGTGCCGTGCCTCGTATCGGCGCCCAGCCCCGTATCACCAGAGGAGCGTACCCCTGGACA
This sequence comes from Nonomuraea sp. NPDC049028, assembly GCF_043197735.1. Taxonomy (NCBI): domain Bacteria; kingdom Bacillati; phylum Actinomycetota; class Actinomycetes; order Streptosporangiales; family Streptosporangiaceae; genus Nonomuraea; species Nonomuraea sp. NPDC049028. The sequence continues at coordinate 367,271 of NZ_JBICTR010000007.1, read as the reverse complement.
GGGCTCAGCCACGGTCGGCGGGCGGGGCCCACCGTGCCGTGCCGTAAAAGAAAGATTGTCTTAAATTGGCGCGTGACCATTGGTGGCGGCGGGCCAGCTCATGCGGATGCGCATCCCCTTCGGACTGGGGAACACCTCCACGTCGTCGGCCAGCCCCGCGATCACCGCGATGCCGAACCCCGACATGAACGAGTCAGAGAGCATGCCCAAATCGAGAGGTTGCTCCTGCTTGATCTCATCGCTGGGGGCCTGATCGCTGACCGTGACCTCGAACCGTCCCGAGTCGTCTTTCAGCTCGATGCGGATGGGCTCTCCCGGGCAGTGCGCGCGATGCGCCTCAACCGCCCGGGAGCAGGCCTCACCGACGGCGAGCCTGACCTCGTCCAGCAGTGACTCCTCCACGCCGGTGCGCCGGGCGATCGCCGTCGCGACCAGCCGGGCGGTCCGCACATGCGCGGGGAGGGCGCTGAACGTCAGCTCGACGGTAGCCATGACTACTTGTCTTTGCCGTGAGCTTCCTTGGCCTCGTCGACCGAAGCGTAGATCCCGAAGACCTTGGTGAGTCCGGTGATCCGGAAGATCTTGAGGATGCGCTCCTGCGTGCACACCAGCTCGAGCGAACCGTCGTGCGCCCGAACCCGCTTGAGCCCCCCGACCAGGACACCGAGGCCCGTCGAGTCGAGGAAGTCGACCTTCTCCATGTTCACGAGAAGGTGGAAGTTGCCCTTGTTCACCAGGTCGATGAGGAGCTCACGCAATCTCGGCGCCGTGTAGACATCGATCTCACCCTCAACCTCGACGATGGTGAGTCGGTCCTCGTTGTGGTGATCCAACTTCAGATCCACAGATCCTCCAGCGCCTCGCCTGCGAAAGTACCCTTGCGGGCCTGGCAGTCTGGAACGGGGCTCCAGACCGTCTGACCCTGACGCGCGGCATTCAACCACGCGTCTGGCTTGTGTCTATACGAAATCACGATTCCCGGCGACTTTGCCCACGGATGCAGACTGGAAACAGTGACTTCCTCCGCTTCCTCCCCACACCGGCCAGGTCCACTCCTCGGTCACCTGCTCGGTGTTCCCGCACGTCATGAGCGCGTCACTCATGTGGAGCATGTTCCAGCACGTCAGGCGGGTCAAGTGGGTTGGCCGAAATGGGCGCCGGAACTCCTGGTTACGCGCTTGGCGAACCGCGGAATCCCGGGATTGTGGCCACACCAGTACGAAGCCGCTGATCTGGCCCATCGTGGCCGAAATGTGATCATTTCCACCGGAACGGCATCCGGGAAGTCGCTCGCGTACCTCACTCCGGCGGTCACTTCCTGCCTCGGCGGCGGCACGGTCCTTTACCTCACGCCTACCAAGGCCCTGGCCGCCGACCAGCTCCGCGGCCTCCGCGAGCTCCGCATCACCCAGCTCCGCGCGGCCTGCTTCGACGGCGACACGCCGTTCGAGGAACGTACCTGGGTCCGGCAGCACGCCAACTACGTACTAACAAATCCCGACATGTTGCACCGCAGCATCCTGCCCCGGCACGCCCAGTGGTCGTCGTTCTTCCGGCGGCTGCGGATGGTCGTGGTGGACGAGTGCCATGGCTACCGCGGGGTGTTCGGCTCGCACGTGGCCCAGATCCTGCGCCGCCTGCGCCGCGTCTGCGCCCGCTACGGCTCGCAGCCCGTCTTCCTGCTGGCCTCAGCGACGGCCAGCGAGCCGGGGGCGTTCGCGATGCGGCTGACGGGGCTTGAGATGGCCGAGGTGACGTCGGACGGGTCTCCCAAGGGTGCGACGACCATCGCGCTCTGGGAGCCGCCCCTGACCGAGCTACGGGGCGAGAGGGGGGCTCCGGTGCGCCGCACGGCCACCGCGGAGGCCGCGGACCTCCTCACGGACCTCGTCCTGGCGAAGGTCCGCACCCTCGCCTTCGTCCGCTCCCGACGCGGCGCCGAGACAGTCGCCCTGACCGCCCGCGCCAAACTCGCCGACGTCGCCTTCTCCCTGGCCGGGACCCCGATTGGCGGCTCATCGAGTACGGCCTTCGCCCCGGCAGGAGGTCATCCCGGCGCGCTCCCCCTGTCTGGTGGCCACGCCATCCCCCCGGACCGGGGCATTTCCCCGCTCCCCTCTGCCCCTCACCCAGGGTCTCCAGACCACGACGTCCCCATGGCGTCCCCGGACCACCGCCCTTCCCTGTCATCCCCCACCCAGGACACTCACCCAGCGTTTTCCACCCCACCGCCCTCAGACCAGGGCACTCGGCCGGCACCCTCCACCCGCAGCACCACCACACCGCTCCCAGACCAGGGCACCGCTCCACCAGGCTCAGACCAGGGAACGCTGTCCTGGGGAGCGTCCGTGCCCGTGTCCGTGCCCGAGTCCGTGCCCGTGTCCGTGCCCGTGTCCGAGTCCGAGTCCGCCGACTGGGCCGACCTTCCAGACCGGATCGCCGCCTACCGGGCCGGATACCTCGCCGAAGACCGCAGGCTCCTGGAGAAGGCCCTCCGCTCGGGCTCCATCATGGGCCTGGCCACCACGAACGCCCTTGAGCTCGGCGTGGACGTCTCCGGCCTGGACGCCGTCCTGATCGCCGGCTGGCCGGGCACCCGCGCCTCCCTCTGGCAGCAGGCGGGCCGAGCCGGCCGCGACGGCCAGGAGGCACTCGCCGTACTCATCGCGAGGGACGACCCCCTCGACACCTACCTCGTACACCACCCCCAGGCCCTTTTCGGTCAGCCCGTAGAGGCGATCGTGCTCGACCCGGACAACCCGTACGTTCTCGGCCCCCACCTCTGCGCGGCCGCCGCGGAGATCCCGCTGACCGACGCCGACCTGCCCGTCTTCGGCCCCACCACCCCGAACGTCCTCGACGACCTGGTCACCGAGGGCCTGCTCAGAAAGCGCCCCGCAGGCTGGTTCTGGACCAGGCGCGAACGTGCCACCGACCTGGCCGATATCAGGGGCGGCGGAGGGGCGCCCATCCAGGTCGTGGAGTCCGCGACCGGCCGTCTCCTCGGCAGCGTGGACGAGCCGTCCGCCCACACCACCGTCCACACCGGCGCCGTCTACCTGCATCAGGGTGAGACGTACCTGGTGGAGCTCCTCGACCTCGAAGCCGGCGTCGCCCTGGTGGGCGGTGCGGAGCCCGACTACACGACGTTCGCGCGCGACGTGACGGAGATCTCGGTGCTCGCCTCCCTGCGTTCGCACGACCTCGGCCCCGGCAGCCTCCACTTCGGTGAGGTGGAGGTGACCAGGCAGGTGGTCTCGTACCTCAAACGCCGCCTCCAGTCCGGCGAGATGCTCGGCGACGAGCCCCTGGACCTCCCGCCGCGTACCCTCCGCACCCGCGCGGTCTGGTGGACGCTCCCCGCCTCAGAAGTCGCCACTCTGGCCCAGGAGGGCTTCGACCTGGGCGGCGCCGCCCACGCCGCCGAACACGCCGCCATCGGCCTGCTCCCCCTCTTCGCCACCTGCGACCGCTGGGACATCGGCGGCGTGTCCACGGAACTTCACGCGGACACGGGCCTGCTGACGGTGTTCGTGTACGACGGTCACGAGGGAGGCGCCGGATTCGCCGAACGCGGCTACGCCCGTGCCACCGACTGGCTCACGGCCACCCGCGAGGCCATCGCCTCCTGCGAATGCGAACGCGGCTGCCCATCCTGCATCCAGTCCCCCAAATGCGGCAACGGCAACGAGCCCCTGGACAAACGCGGCGCCATCCACCTTTTGGACACCTTGCTACGCTCCGCTTCCGCCGCAAGCTAGTCCGGTGTCGACGGACGTTCGCCGGATGTCCGCTCTCCCTCTCCCCGAAGGGGTATCCCGCCCGGGTGGCCCGGCGGCGCAACCCCTTCGGGCCACCCGGCGGGACAAACCTTCCAGGGCCCCTGACACGACGGACTGTCGCAGGGACCGGACCAAACCCAGGGGCCACTGTGGTCACCGCACCAGGCAGCGCGCGACCGCCCGAACCTCGATAAGCCCAGGTGAGACCACCCGCTGACCGATCCCTCCGGGTCCTTGGCGGGTTGGTCGAGGCGAGACCACCCACTGACCGATTCCTTCAGGGTCCTTGGCGGGTTGGTCGCGAGACCACCCACTGACCGCATTGCCAGACCCACTCGTAGAACACAACGATGCGCGCACTCACTCGAGGCGCAACCCCTGCAGGATCCGGGACAAGGCGGCCCACACGTCGTCCAGGTCGCCGGGATCTCCGGAGCCGGCCAGCCACAGGGCGGCCTCGTTCATCGCCCCCGACAGCAGGTGAGTCAGCGGGGCGACCGGCTGTCGTGCGATAACCCCTGCCTCGATGAGGCCGGAGAGCGCCTCGGCCAGATGGCGGGCGGAGGCGGCCTCGTCCAGCGCGCGCCACTCGCTCCAGCCCAGGACTGCGGGGCCGTCGATGAGCATGATCTGCTGGATGTCCGGATTGGTGCAGGCTGTGAGGAACGCCCGGCACCCGGCCACCAGTTGCTCCCATGGGTCGTCCTGGACCTCGGCGGTCGCGGCCACCGTCTCGGCCACCTCCCCCTGCACCTGCTCCAGGACTGTACGGAACAGGTCGGCCTTGCTCTCGAAATGGTGGTACAGCGCGCCCTTGGTCACCCCGGCAGCGGCGACGATCTGCGACAGGCCCACCGCCCCGTAACCCCGGCTCGCGAACAACAGCCTGCCCTCGCGTACCAGAATCCGCCGGGTCTGCTCGCGCTGCTCGATCCTGCTGCCCTTGTGCATCGCGCCACCCCTGTTGACATACCGATGGTATGCCAATAGCGTAGCTTGACATACCAACGGTATGCGAAGGAGCTTTCCGTAATGCTGACCAGCTTCTATCCGGTCCTCTGCACCTCCCTGCTGCAGGAGTCCCGGGACTTCTATGTCGGGTGGTTCGGGTTCGAGGCGACGTTCGAGGCGGACTGGTACGTGAGCCTGCGCCGGCCGGGGACCCCGCCTTACGAGCTCGCGCTTCTCGACCACCGCCATCCGACGCTTCCCGAGGGCCACCGCGCACACGTTCAGGGGCTGCTGCTCAACTTCGAGGTCGAGGACGTGGACGGGGAGTGGGAACGGCTCGTGGTACGGGGAGGTCTGCCGGCCGTGCTCGAACTGCGCAGCGAGGATTTCGGGCAGCGGCACTTCATCGTGGCCGACCCCAACGGAGTGCTCATCGACGTCATCACACCCACCGTTCCCACCGCCGAGTACGCCGGCCAGTACCAGACTCAGGATTCACAAGGATCCGCAGCCCTTTGACGCACAACAGAGCCCGTCCGGCCTCGGCTCAACAACGGCTTGCTCGCTGCGCCAGATGACCTCACCCACCACATCAGTGCCCATGCCAGGGACTCAAAGTCCGACGGCATACCGATGATCTCGGCAAGACCGGTCGCATCAGGCACGCCCTCGACACGGAGGAACCCGCCGAAGGGCTAGCGCCGGCCGAGGCAAGTGCTCCCCACCGGCCGACTCCTTCGGAGGGCTTGGTGGGTTGGTCGTGGGTTAGCTGTCGCCGCCGCGATGGCGGTGGCCCGCGAAGGCGTTCTCGTCGTCGTCAGCCGCCCAGAAGTCACCCGCTCCGGGCTGCGGACGCTCCCAGAAGCCACTGTCCTCCATCGCCCTGGGCGCAGGGGGCAGGTAGTCGTCCCAACGCTCCTCGATCCGTACTGCGGGCGGCGTGACGGCGGCGGCCGACTCGGGCACCTCGATCACGGCCGAGCTGGGCAGCGCGATCCGTACGGGCTCCTGACGGACCGTCCGACCGTCCAGCTCAGCACGCATCCGACCGGACTGGTCGAGAGGCTCTCGATCACCCTGAGCCGCTCCCCTCCAGCCATCCTGATCAACGGAAACCCGGTCATATCGACCGGCATCCGCCCGGCCATCCCGCTCCCCAGACACCCACGAAACCTGCCCAGCGCCCGCCTGGCCATCCTGCTCGCCGGACAACCAGGAAGCCTGCCCAGCGCCCGCCGGGCCATCCTGCTCGCCGGACAACCAGGAAGCCTGTCCAGCGCCCGCCGGGCCATCCTGCTCGCCGGACGCCCAGTCATCCGGATCAGCAGCCCCCATATCGGCGTCGCTGAGGTGCAGCGGGAGGGCGGCGCGTACCTGCGCACGAGCCTGCCCCGGCACCGGCCCGTTAGCCCGACCGGCACTCGGCCCCTCTGCGTGACGCCGTGCTGCGGACGGCGTGGCCAGCAGGCCAGACGCTGTCGAGTTGAAGCGATCGGACGACACCACACCGAGCTGTTCGGACCCACCCGAACCGAACCCGTCGGACCCACCCGAACCGAACCCATCGGACCCACCCGAACCGAACCTGTCGGAAACCCCCCGACCAGATCTGTCGGACATCTCCGGACCGAACTGGTCGGACGCCCCTGGATCGAACCGATCGGAGCCGCCCGAACCGGCCACACCAGCAATCCCCTGACTAAACCGATCGGACACCCCCAGACCGGAAGCCCCTGGAGTGGACCCTCCCAGGGTGGACGCTTCCAGCCCAGGTGCTCCCGGGCCGGGCCGATCGGACACCCCCGAACTGGGTCGATCGGACGCCGCCGAGCCAGGTTGTTCCAGCGCCTGCATGTGGGATTCCAGTGCCCGCATGCGAGACCGTGCGGGCGTCTGCGCACCGGAACGTCCTGGTGGCGTACGCGAGGCTCCGGGAGCCTGGGCGCCAAGCCGCTCTGACCCGCGCGAACGCTCAGACACCTGAGCACCCGACCGCTCCGGCGCGCGGGACTGTTCAGGGGACTGCGTACGAGGATGCTCACTGGCCGGTCGGACCTTGGCGACTGCCAGCACCACGGCAGGGCGTCGGGGGACCGAAGCGGTGGGCGGGACGCTATCCGTACTGGGTTGAGCGGAAATGCCGAGACTTGGCGAAGCGGCAGCCGAGTGCGGCACCGAACCCCCAGCACCAGCGGCGGCAAGAGACCGGCGACGCGCCCACGCGCCTCCGTGCGCGGCCAGCAGCAGCAAGACGAGCCCGCCTGCGACGTACAGGCCGTACTGGCCGATGCCTCCGGCGGCCGACTCCGACGACTGGGCCTTCACCTTGGAATCGATGGCAGCAGAGTCGGCGTCGCCTGTGGAGCCGTTCGGAGCGAGGCCGTCGGTCCTGCTCGAATCTCCGGTCGTGTCGGCGGTCGGGATCGGGAGATTGCCCTTGGGGTCGGTGTCGGGCATGGCGGGGAGCTTGTCGGTTTTCTTCGTCGTGGTCGCCTTGTGCGTGGGCGCGACCGTGGACTGCGCGTGCTTCTTGACGGGCAGCGTAGGGAGGGTCTCGACGCCCTTCTTGGTGCCCGTGGTCTCCTGTTTCGTGGCCGTCTTCTTCGGCTGGGCGGCCGGTGGTGCGGGGATGGTCACGTACGCGGCGCCAGAATTGCCGGACTCGATCGACCCGCCATCGCCGTCGCCCCTGAACGCCTTCACGGTGAAGCCCACCCGCTGCCCGGCCGCCTTGGTCGGTACGGCGAGCACGGCCTTGCACGATGATCCGGAGCAGGCGCTGTCGGCGGGCAGCCTGCCCACAATGCCGGACTGGCTGGTTGCCACCTCGTACGACTGGAGGTCCGGCTCCGAGCCCTTGCTCCAGGTCACCACGATCTTCTCGGCCCCCTGCAGGGCCGCGGCGACGTTGTCCGGCGCGGCGGCGGGCCGCCTCAGCTTGAAGGTGCTCGTCGCGTAGGTGCTGCCGGTGATCTCACCCTTGAGGACCACGTTGAAGGTCCCGTTGGGTGCGCTGCCCGCGTCGAACGTCCCGGAAATCGTCTGGTTGGCACCCCCACCGGCGACCTTCTGCCTGGTGGTCGAGGGGCCCTCCACGTACACGCCCATGTTGAGCTGCATTAACCCGGTATGCGCTGAGATCGGCACGGATCCACTCGTGACCACCTGACCGTCGGACGGAGACGTGATCTCCCCCGGGCCCGCACCTTGCCGCGCCACCACGGCCGCCTGAGCGGACCCACCGAGCACGATGGTTCCCGCGACGACCGCCGTCGCGACTATCGCTCTGCCAACCGTCACGGCGCTTCCCTCCATAGAGAGCCTCGCGCCGCCTGACCACCCTGGGGCGTTCACGCGACGACCGGAATGCAGTCCGCTTGGCCGATGTCGATCACCGACCGCCCCTGAACCCGCACCCTAACGGCTCAGGTCCGGGCTATCCCAGACTCCGGCCCCAGACGGCATGGACTCACGAGTAAGCGGCACCTTATGTGAGCTATCTAACTCTTGGACACTCTGTCTAAGAAGTCGTAATTCGATTGCGACCTAGCCCCGGCAGCCCCACAAGCCACATTGTTCGTGGAAGTCAAAAACGCCTCTGCTTTCACGAACAATGCGCTAAATAACGGCCCACCCTGCTCTGCGGGAGCGAGGCTCAGCCCTCAGCATGGGCCGGGGTCCACTCCCCGGCCCAGAACCAGGAGCCACCTAAACCAAGGCTCACAGCCCGCAGCCTCCCAGCGCAGGTCGGGGCATACGAGGCGAGGACCCAGAATTGGGCCCTGGGACCGGGATCGGAACCCAGGGCCGGATCGGGGCCAGGGCCAGGACGAAGCCAGGGGCCAAGACGGAAGCACACCCACACCTCCGTCCACCTCAGCGCGTCGTCATACCGGCCGATCGATCTACCAAGAGGTGGGCCAGTGCTCCCGTCTTCAGGCGCGATGGTGTAGACCCGCGCGCCAGCGCCCTCTGGGGCGCGAGCGTGCAGTGCTTGGAACTGTTTGCGACGGCTCAATCACGTACGGTAAGGTTTTCGTGATCGAACGGGCAAGCGACAACCAAGCTGACCGTAAGATCACTTCCTGGATTCATCGGTACAACGAGGCCGCCGGACGGGCGGTGACAGGACGTGGAGACTTGCCGATAGGCGGGTCAGGTCGGGTCGCCCAGAGCATCGCAGCCCTGGGCTCCCACGGAACCGTGCGTAACAATCTCTTGTTACACGGCTCTTCTCACCCTTTCCAGTAGGACTGGCCCTCCCAGGCCCAGTGCCGGAAAAGCCCGGGTTCTCTCTTGAGGAGCCCGGCCCACCAGGCTTTGAACCGTTTGAATGAGCGCAACCGCCGGTATTTCTTGCGCGCCCAGCGCGCCAGGTAGGTGTTGACGCGTTGCAGGAGGGGATACAACTGCGACCGGTAGAACCGGCCGTAGTAGGTCATCCAGCCCGTCACGATGGGGTTCATCCATGTGGCGAGCTCTGCGAGATCGCTTCCTGTTCTGTGGTGGATCCGCCAGGAGCGGACCTGCTCACCCATCGCTTTGAGTGCCTCCGCGCTGACCGCGGGCAGGAACGCCGTGAACGCCTTCCCGCCCGATGATCGGGCCTTGCGGGGACGGAACGTGTAGCCGAGGAACGTGAACGACGTGTGCTGGGACGAGCCTCGCCTTCGCATGTCCTTGCAGTACACGATCTTGGTTTTGTCGGGATGCAACCGCAGCCCGACCTGTTGCATTCTCATCGCGAGCGCGGCCAGCACGTTGCGTGCTTGCCGCTCGGTCACACAGTGCACTACAGCGTCGTCGGCGTACCGCTCGAACTCCACGGTCGGGAACTCGCGTTGCAGCCAGGTATCGAACGCGTAGTGCATGAACAGGTTCGCCAGGACCGGCGATACCGCTGAACCCTGTGGGGTTCCCCGGTCCCGCTCGGCCAGGGTTCCATCGGGCTGCTGGATCGCAGCGGCGAGCCACCGCTTCACATACAGCAGCACCCACCGCTGCTCGGTGGTGATGTTGGCCTCTACTGCCTTGACCATCAGGTCCCACGGCACGCTGTCGAAGAACTTGGCGACGTCGAGATCTATCACCCAGTCCTTCCGCCAGCACCGCTCACGGCACTTGGCCACCGCGTCCAAAGCAGAGCGACGCGGCCGGTATCCATAGGAGTCGTCATGAAAGATCGACTCCGTCCGGGGTTCCAGCGTCATCGCCGCCACCGTCTGGGCGACCCTGTCGGCCACGGTCGGCACCCCGAGGATCCGGGCTCCTCCCCCAGCCTTGGGTATCTCCACCGCCTTCACGGGAGGCGGAAAGTAGGTCCCCGACGACATCCGGTTCCAGATCTTGAACAGGTTGTTCTTCAAATCCGCTTCGAAGTCGGCGATGGACTGTCCGTCTACTCCGGCGGCCCCCTTGCTGGCCTTGACTCTCTCGTATGCCTCCCACACCAGCCGCTTCGAAATCTTGAACGGCTTATCCTGCGGTTCCGACATGCCCACCCGCTTCCTCCCGAGACAACGCCCGGTTGTTCGTGCGAACACAATCGACAGATGAGCCGGCCCCTTCGCTCCACCCCGATTACAGGGGTTTCACCACTACTACGAGCCGGTCCGCCAGCGGACGCCGCGACGGTACTCAACGTCTTACGGTTCCTGCCGCTCGACGCGCTCCCTCTCACCTCCCCGGCCGCATATGGCCAGGGAGAACGTGTCAGCGTCCGCCTTCCCACGTTCCATGCAGAAGCCGCAGACCGGACTCGCGCCGCCTCCATGCCGGACACCACCTAGCCAATAGACGGGCACCCGCCAGGTTCATCCCGAGACCACTTCATCGCCCCGGTTTCGATGTCATCTTCTTGTTACGACACGTCGTCAGCGGTTCGCTCACGCTCGCCTTCCCGGTCCCCACCTGACGCATCACGTGCGCCTTTTCCTCAACGCTCACCACGACGGTCTTCAGCCAACGCAGCTTGAGGCGGTTTGATGTCTCCCCCCGCAGGGCGACACCGAAGGGCCAGACCTTCATCTCCTGCACAGCACCGCATCCAGCAAGGTCACCTACTCCACAACAACCCCACCTTCCGCGTTCGTGGCACACTGAAGCGTCATGCATCCCGTTCCACAGCTCGTGCTGCTTGCGCAGCATGGACTGCTGCGTGAGCAGCACGGGAATCTTCGCCGCTTCAGGGCGAGGAGCATGTCAAACTCCGCATCGTGACTGCTGCATCTCAGCGTGGTGGCTCCTTCTACGACTCACCCAAGATCTCCCAGAGGTATCGCGACCATCGGCACAGTGGAATAACGAGCCCAAACCACGTCATGGAGGAGCCAGCGCTACTGGATGCCCTTGGCACGGTCACCGATCTGCGCGTTTTGGATCTCGGCTGCGGGGATGCGGCCATCGGGCGGACTCTGCTGGACGCCGGCTGCCGTAGCTACCTGGGCCTGGATGGCTCGGCAGCCATGGTGGAGGATGCCAGCGCGACCCTTCGAGGCACCTGTGGGCGAGCCGAGCGAGCGGACATAGAGGACTTTTCCGCCCCGCCGTCTTCGTTCGATCTGATCATTTCTCGTCTGGCCCTGCACTATGTCGAGGATCTGGAGGCGGTGCTGACGGCTTGCCACACATGCCTTTCGCCTGGTGGGCGGATCATTCTTTCGGTTGTTCATCCCGTTCTCAGCTCATATGACGCCGGGACGGGAAAGCCGCGCACGAACTGGATCGTCGATGACTACTTCCTCAAGGGGCCACGGCGGCGGAACTGGTTGGGCGGCAGTGTCGTCTGGTTTCACCGGACTGTTGAGGACTATGTAGATGCGCTGATGAACGCCGGGTTTGCACTGTCGGCTCTACGTGAGTGCGCCCCTCAGGAAGAGCGGTTCGACGGCGACTTGGCCGAACTGGCGCGCCGCCGCCGCGTGCCGCTCTTCCTGTTGCTCAGTGGCACAAGGATCTGACCGGCCAGGAGAACTGCCGGACAAGGTCTTCCCTCTGCGTATGCACGTGGTCATCAAGGAGGTCACCCCGGCCGAGCGGGTATAGAAGTCCCGTTCCGGCCGAGACAGGAACCGACATTCCTGTTCCGGCCGAGCAGGAACCGACGTCCCTGCCGACCGAGCTCCGTCCGGCTCACTCGCTCCTCACCCGCTCGCCCGCTCTTCGTTCACTTGGCCTGTCGGCCTTGCTCGTGCGCATCCCCACCAGGTCCACCCCGCCGCAGGCCGTCGCGTTCTACCGGGTCTGCACGCTTACTCCTGTCGTGAGTGCTCTATCGGGCCCACACCCTTCGGCCTTTGCCTGCTCTGTCTGGCCTGCGTTCCTGCTCCCGCTTGTTGCGCCCTGCCATGGCTCGCATCCCTTCTCCGGTCCGTGGGGTGCTCTGCACAGGCCGCATCCCTTCTCCGGTCGGTGGGGGCTCCGCACAGGCCGCATCCCTACTTCGGACTGTGTGCGCACCCTGCACAGGCCACATCCCTACTGCGATCTGTGGGGGTGCTCTGCCGAGGCCGGGTACTCGCTTGGGCCGGCGCGGGCCCTACCCGTCAGGGTTCGGGTTCCTAAGGCGGGCAGAGTGATGGTCAATGAGGTTCGGACATCCGCGATTTCACCTGTGAGCGTGCATTGAAGGAGGTGGGCGCCGTTTTTCGCGGCTACGGTCTTCGCTCTGTCGCAGGCTGCTTGGGGATCGAAGATTGCCAGCCTCGCCGCCGCAAGTGCGCTCAGGTCGGCTGCGTCGTGTACGTGATGGCGGGCGACGCGTACGGAGCCCACAGTAGCGAGGGCCGTGGCGACCGCCATGAGCAGGCCCATGAGCGCGACTCCCCACAATGTCGCGGAGCCCCGGTCTGCTCGCTTGACGAACGTTGCCGCTCGATCCTTCTTCGCCGAGGTGCGCCAGCGTGTCATGACTCCGTGTCGGCTGTCGCAGAGGCGGCCACTTGTACTGCGGGCAGGGACGCTCCCCATGCTGGTCGTACCTCCACCGAGATCTCTACTTTTGTGCTCTCCGGGCTACGGCTGATGTCCACCTGCGCGTTGGGGCGGGTGGCGGATCGTACGAGTTCGCGCACTTCGTCCAGTGGCTCGCCTCTGGCTGCGGCCCGGGCTGCGGCGCGAGCCGCGTCGACGCATTCCAACTGGACCCCGACTACTTGGATCGTCCACAATGCGGCGGCCAAGACGACCATGAGCGCGGGCAGGACCATAGCGGTCTCGGCGGTGACGGAGCCGCGCGACGTCGGCCGCCGCTTCAGCCGCGATGTCGGCCAATTACGACGCCATACGAATCGTTTCACGAGCGACACCGACCGCCTCGAACCTGATGTCGGCCAATTGCGACGCCATAGGCATCGCTTCGCGAGCGACACCGACCGCCTCGAACCTGATGTCGGCCGTTTACGACGCGCTACGGATCGCTTCGCGAGCGACACCGACCGCCTCGAACCTGATGTCGGCCGTTTCACGCGCTTGGAGGTCGCGGCTTGGGGCGCGGTCATCCGGCTGTGTTGAGCGCCTTGTCGATGAGTTTCGAGAGCATCTCATGCACCTCGGGACTGGTGACCACCTTGAACAGCAACGCCGCGAAGGCGCACGCGGCGATCGTGCCAACGGCATATTCGGCTGTGGACATGCCGCGCTCGCGGTGTGGTCCCGAACAACGGGCCCACCTGTCGGCGAGCCAGCCGTGGTGGCGGACGGCTGGGCTGGTTGCCTTGGCGGTCGGGGGGCCTTGCGGCGGTGTGGCGGTCGGCGGGTCTTGTGGCGGTGTGGCGGCGGCGTTCGGGGTGGTTGCCGCATGATGCATGGTGCCTCCAGGTGATCGGAGCCGGGTGTCGTCCGGCGTGGGTCCAACAGTGGCTCAAGGCTGCGTGCGTCGGATGAGCCGAACGACGTTCTGTGGAAAACGTTGGACTGCCCCATAAGCAGGGGGCTGACCTGGAGGTTTACGGGCGCGCTGCCCGTCTTGCGACAGTTGGTCTCTCCGCGTGCTCCCGACGTCGATCCGGTACGTGTAGGTGCTCGGCAGCCCTCCCCCGTGCATGTCCATGCCTGTGTGAATGAGCGCGCAGGCGTTCATGAGCGCGCAGGCGTTCACGCATCCCAAACCGGCCATTGATTGGGACGCCCGGCGGCCTCAAAAGCGTGCAGGGCGGCCTTACGAGCCGTGTGCGGGCCTTCCGAGTGCCGGTCGTCAGGGTGCGGGCCTTCCGAGTGCCGGTCGTCGGGGTGCGGGTCGTCGGGTGGAGCACAGCAAGGCAGGTCAGGCCGTGAGAGGCGTATCCGTCGCGTTAGCGGTGGACACAGTGGTGCTGTGCTCCTACGCGATGCGGTGGCGTCAGTAAGCGTCGAGGTCACCGCTGGCAACCGGGCACCGCGTAGGCGTCGAGGCCACCGCTGGCGATCGGGCGCCGCCAAGGCAAGACTAGGAGGAGCCGGCCGGGCCGGTCAGCGAAGACTGCCCTGTTCTTACGCCAGCTCGGATGGCCATCGAGGAATTCGGGGCTGAACGACCGACGAGGCGCTCGCCGCGTTTTCCGCGCATGCGTGATCTTCAGCTCAACCGTGCATCCGTTTGCCCAAGGCGGTCTCGTAGGCACGCATCGTCCGCACGATCGTGGCGCGTTCGGACGGCGTGAGGTCGGACAGGACCTCGGTCCACGCCAGTGCGCTGCCCGACAGCCACTCGCGGATCGGCTCGACGTACTGCGGTGCGATCGCGACGACCCGTCGTCGCCGGTCAGCATCATCCTCTTCCCGTGTCAGGACGCCGCGGCGAGACAAGTCACCCACCATGAGACTGACGGTCGTCGGAGCGATCTCCAGTCGCTCCGCCAGCTGGCTCACCGTGAGAGACCCGTCGTACTGCAGATAGGCCAGCAGTGACAGGTGGCGGGGTGCGAGATCGAGCGTCCGCAGTGCCTCTGGGACGGGCAGCCGCTTGGCTCGCCCGACCATCCTGGGCATCAGCAGCAGCATGAACCGCACCGCCTGGTCAGTGGTCATGCCGTCCGCGTTGTTGACCATCTGGCGCTTCACCAATTACCTTTGAGATTAAAGCTAATTTAGGAACAAACAGGAGGTCCATCGTGCCACACCTGACGGTCCGGGTCCTGGAGTCACAGCTGCAGGGCAACGAAACGGCCCTGATTGCCGCGCTGACCGACGCGGTGGTCGACGTATACGGCGAGTGGGCGCGCGACATCGCGGTCATCCACCTCGACGGCGTACCCGCCGGACGACTGGGTCTGCGGGGCAAGCCAGTCGACGAGGCGCCACCCGCGATCATGTTCGGCATCCGCGAGGCGGCGTTCAACCGTCCCGACAGCGACGAGCTCATTGCCAAGCTTGTACGAACCGTCACCGATGCCGTCGCCGACGTCCTCGGAGCGCACTTGCGCGACACCATCACGGTCGAACTCGTCGCCACCCCGGCCGGCCGCACTGCGCTCGGAGGTGTGATCGTCGACGGCTAGCCCCGTTTTCGCATGTGAGTGATCTTCAGCGGAGGTCTCGTCGATCGATGACGAGCAGGTCCAGGCCAGTGGACTGCGGGATGCTCGGTGGTGACTGGCCGATCCCCAGGATCTGACGGATGCCGGCTGGCGCCTCCAGAATGAGCCGACCAGTGGGGACAGCAGTTTGACCGGCATACAAGCCGTCGGGCCTTGGTGACGCCTCGTGCGGTCAGTACTTGGCGAACCTGGCGTTCGACCAGCCAGAAGGCGGGCACCGAGCCAGGCAGATGACCGTGATCAGCGCGGCGATGCAGGCCCCGAACGCCGCGGCGTCGGGGTAACGGCGGCTGTCCAGCTCACGCTCCAGACGAGCCAGATCCGCGCGAGTACCTCCCACCATCGAAAAAGCGGCCAGCCTGATGAGTTCCGCGCCTGTAATCAATCAGGCCTTCCAGATTCGGTGGCCCTAGGTCGTCGGGCTGGTCAGGACGTCGATGAGGGTGGCGGCGAACTCGTCGGGCTGGGACCAGTAGCCGGTGTGGTCGCCCGGGAAATCGATCATGGGTTTCCCCCAGCGGTCGGCCAGGGCGAGGCCGGGACGGTAGGGGAAGTGCTGGCGGGAGTCCCGGCCGCCGGCCAGCACGATCCGCTCCCGCTGGGCGTCCAGGGTGGCCAGGTCGGGACGGTAGCCGGGCGCCTGCCGTACTTCGTGATCAAGGAAGAAGCCGATATTGAGCGACAAGCGACGGATCAGATCGCCTGGGGTGATGGCTGGGTCCGCCCACAGCATCTGGCAGACCTTCCCCCGTTGACACCTGACGCAAGTGCCTTGCTCGCGTCCAAGATCGACTACCTGTCCAACGTTCGGTGATGGGTCACTAGGTGTTAGGGGACGGTGATGGCGGTGGCGAGGCCCGCGACGACGGGGATGATGCCCAGGAGGACGAAGGCCGGTAGGAAGCAGAGGCCGAGGGGTGCTACCGCCTTCACGCCGACGCTCCTGGCTGCGGCCACAGACGTGGTGCGGGTGGATTGGCGGGCGTCGTCGGCAAGGCGCGTCAGGACGTCGGCAACCGGGGCGCCGGTCTGAGCCGCTCTGCTCATCGCTCGTGACAGTTGTGCCGTGGCGGGTTCTTGGGCGAGGAAGGCCCAGGTGGGGTCAGGGTCGGCGCCCAGTCGGAGTTGCCGGCTCACCCACGACAGGCGTTGGCCGAGCGGGCCGCCCAACGCGCCAGCCGCTATCTCGGTGGCTGCGCTGACCGGCTGCCCGGCGAGGAGGCAAGCTGCCATCAGGTCGGCGGCGAACGGCAGGTCAGTGGTGATCTTTTTGCTGTCTCGGCGGGTTTCCGGGTCGACTTGTCTGTGCAGGATCACGCCGACGATGGGGGTGGCGAGCAGAGCGGCTATGAGTCCGGCTCCCCCGCCTATGAGTAGGGCGGTGATGAGGGCGGTCCCGAGTGCTCCGACCAGCGTGCGGCGGTTGATGCGGCGAGGTGAGGCCGCGGGGTGATCTAGCCAGGTCGGTGGGGCGAATGTGTCGGCATCCGGGTCCGTGGAGCCTGAGTTCGGGAGTCGGTGTGTTCCGGGTGAGTGTAGATGTCTTCCGGGTGGGTGCAGGTGTCTTCCGGTCGGGTGCAGGGGCATGCCTGCCCTCGGCCCGGGTTGGGGGGCGGCTTCTGGTGGTAGCAGGCGGGTCAGGCGTTCGGCCGGAGTTGTCGGGGGGATCCACAGCCAGGTCGCCACGCAGGCACAGACTGCGGAGAGCAGCTCGAACATCGTCTGGGGTCCGTTCCGGTTGGTTGCGCCGCGCGATCATCTGAGGGAGCCGCGTGATCACCCGAGGTAGCGCCGTCATCGTCCGAGGTAGCGGCGTGATCGTCCGACGGAGCGGCGTGATCGTCCGACGGAGATCCGGGCGGGCGACGGAGATCCGGGCGGGCGGTGGTGGAGCGGGCGTCGCTATGAGTTTTCGGCGCGAGTTGCCATCTGGTGGGTCCACCACAGGCCGCAGGCGTCGAGGGCGATTCCGGCCGTGAGGCAGGCGAGGCCGGGGAGGTTGCCGAAGAGGAAGGCGAGCGGGCGCATGCCCAGCGCACTTCCCATGAGGAGGCCCAGGGCAGGGAGCGCGGCCAGCATTCTCGCAGTGGTGCGTGGGCCTGCCAGTTGTGCCGTGACGTCCCGGCGGTGAGCTTGGGCTGAACGTAACGTGCTGCCGACACGCTCGACGAGGGCTGCCAGTCCCGCGCCTACGGTCACGCTGACGTTCCAGCAGGCGGCCAGGCGGCGTAGTCCCTCGCCGCCCTGCTGGGGGGCCACTGACAGAAGGGCTGTGGACACGTCGCCGCCATCTCTTGCCGCCGCCACCACCGGGCGTAGGGCTTCCGGGTCGGGGAAGTCGACTGCGGTGATCGCTCTGGTGAGGGCTTCGCCCGGAGTACGGCCTGCGGTCAGTTCGGCTGAGAGGGCTTGGCAGAGTTCGATCGATGCCTGACGCCAGGCGTCGGCGCGACGGGCTGGGCTGGGGCGGGTGATCAGGTGCTTTATGGATCGCTGCGGGAATGGCTCGCGGACTGAGGTCAGCCTGTTGAGGCGGGCTGTGGCGGTGTTCGGGCCGGTCCACAGCCA
This sequence comes from Nonomuraea sp. NPDC049028, assembly GCF_043197735.1. Taxonomy (NCBI): domain Bacteria; kingdom Bacillati; phylum Actinomycetota; class Actinomycetes; order Streptosporangiales; family Streptosporangiaceae; genus Nonomuraea; species Nonomuraea sp. NPDC049028. The sequence goes on along the minus strand of NZ_JBICTR010000007.1, from coordinate 349,456 downwards.
TACGGCGGCTGCTGTGGACAATGCGGCCACCAAGGCTGCGATCACGGCTTTGGGCCTCCGTTCGCTCGTCGCGGGTCTGCTCGGGTGAAGCTCACCGGTGGAAGTACAGGTGGATGGTGGGTGGAGGTATGGGTGGGTGGGTGGAGGTCCGCATGCGGGTGGGTGGGATGGCTGGCGGCACGGGTGGGGGTGGGTGGGATGGGTGGCGGCAGGGTGCCGGTGGGTGGGATGGGTGGGGGTAGGAGCTGGTTTGGAGGGTGGTTACGGAGGCGTTCTCTGCGCCAGGGTGTTGTATCCCGGCCCGGTTTGGGGTCGGCCGTGCGCGTCGAAGGTCAGGGCGGGCAAGGATTCGACGAAGCCGGTCGGGGTTCTCGACAGAAGGCAGATCTCCGCTACGCGGCGGCGGCCGTCGGAGTGGTTGCGGGTCAGGTGGATGACCACATCGAGGGCGGCGGCGAGTTGGCTGTGCACGGCCTCCCTGCTCAAGCCCGCCGCGCAGCCCAGCGCCTCCAGCCGTGGCGGTACGTCGGCGGCCGCGTTGGCGTGCAGGGTGCCGCAGCCGCCCTCGTGGCCGGTGTTCAGGGCGGCCAGCAGGTCCACCACCTCTGCGCCCCTGACCTCTCCGACCACGACTCGGTCGGGACGCATGCGCAGGGCCTGGCGTACCAGGTCTCGTAGGCCGACACCGCCGGCACCTTCGAGGTTTGACGGACGGGACTCCAGGCGTACGACGTGAGGGTGGAGCGGGCGGAGTTCGGCCGAGTCTTCCACGAGCAGTAGGCGTTCACCCGGATCGGCCAGTGACAGCAGCGCGGACAGAAGCGTTGTCTTGCCTGTGCCGGTGCCACCTGTGACCAGGAACGCCAGCCTGGCCGTCACGATGGCCGTCAGCAGAGGTACCGCCGACTGCGGGATCGTGCCCGCCGCCACGAGGTCGGGCAGCGTGAATGTACGTCTCGGTGGCAGGCGCAGCGACACGCAGGTGCCTCCTGAGGCGATGGGTGGGAGGACGGCGTGCAGGCGTACGCCTCCGGCCAGTCTGGCGTCCACGTACGGCGAGGCGTCGTCCAGGCGTCTGCCCGCGGCGGCGGCCAGGCGTTGGGCCAGTCTGCGGACGGCGCCGTCGTCGGCGAACGTCACTGGGGTTCTGCGCAAACCGTGGCCGTCGTCGACCCATACCTCGCGAGAGCCGTTGACCAGGACGTCAGTGACGTCGGGCTCCGCCAGGAGGGGCTCCAGGGGGCCGGCTCCTATGAGGTCCGCGCAAAGGGATCGGGCAACGGCAAGGATCTCCGCGTCGCCGTAGACGGATTTTTCGGCTCGTAGGGCTACTGCCACCTGGGCGGCGCTGGGCTCGACGCCGGTCCGTGCCAGCCGTACGCGGACGGCCTCGATCAGCTCGGGTGACACGCCTCCTGCATTCATGGGCTCACCTCTGTTGTCCGCTCCAGCAGTTCCGGCAGTCCCAGCGCGAGTACAGAGATTGTTGATGCGGGCGCAGGCACGAACGCGGATGGGAGCCCGAGTACGGACCCGGACGCCCACGTCGGCAACGGCGTCGGCGCGAGGGTGGGAATGGGGGTGGGCGTCGGCGCCGGCGTGGGGGTGGGCGTGGGCACGGATGCGGACGTCACCGCGCTCCTCATTGCGGACAACTGAAGACCGTGCGCAGCGGACCTGTCAGGGCGTAGGGGGTGCTGGGGGTTCGTCTGGCTGGTCACGATGGGAGTAGGTCGCGTAGGAGGGAGGTGCAGAGGGCGCCGAGGACGGTGCGGGGGCCGAGTTTGGGGAGTTCGCCGCGATTGAGGGTGGTGGGGAGGCGGGGCTGCTCGGGTAGGTGGCCGGCGGAGGGGATGCCGAGGGAACTGGCCACCACGGCGTCGTCGAGGATTCCGGGACGGATGACCGCGCGAATGTCCGAGGTGTGCTGGTTTACCGCTGTGAGGACCTGGGCGGCCGCCAGCACGCCGCGTACGTCGGCCATAACCACGAGCAGCGTGCCGCTCGCCCTGGTCAGTGCCTCGACGGCGGCGGGGTCGAGGTGGCGTGGTAGGTCGACGACCACCACGTCGAAGCCGCGGCGTCCGGCTTCCAGCACCGAGCGCATGGCCTGGGCGGGGATCGCCCGTACCTCTCCGCGGTGAAAGGACAGGACCGTCAGGTCGCCGAACGCGGGCAGCGCGGCCCGCAGGGCTGCCGAGCCGACACGGCCTTCGCGGGCTACCAGGTCTCCCCAGCGCGCGCCGGTGGCCTCCTCCTGCCCCAGCAACGCGTCGATGCCGCCGCCCAGTGGGTCGGCGTCGATCAGCAGTGTGCGCAGGCGGTCGCCGGAGGCCCGCAGGGCCAGGCAGGCCGCCAGGACGCTCGCTCCCACCCCGCCCCGGCCGCCGATGACGCAGAGCACGACGCCGGAGCGGGGATCGGGCTCCATGGCGTCGGCGAACTCCTCCACCAGGCGCCGCTCACCTCCCGGCAGGTCGACGACGGCCTGGGCGCCCACGGCCACACATCGTCGCCAGCTGTCGGGATCTTCAGGGCCGCGGGTGACCAGGAGCACGCCGTCTCGGGCGGGTGGTGAGGTGGCGGCCACCGCGTCGGCCAGGTCGCCGCCTATCACCACCAGGGGCGCGAGGTTCCAGAAAGGGCGCGCGTGGGCTGGGGCGTGGGCCACGTCGAGCTGGGCTCCCGCTGCGGCAGCCATGCGGACGAGGTCGTCGAGCAGGTCGCGGTCTTCGGTGATGACCAGTGGGCGGTGCATGAGGGGCCTCCTGATCTGCGGATCGGGAGGTACACCATGCGTCGCGAGGGTGGGGCGGCGGGCCACCGAACGTGGTTCTGTGGATGAGAGGGCTCGAGGTGGGGAGTCCCTGTGGATAACAGACGACCGGCCTGAAGGCGCGAGTCCCTGTGCGACGACGCGCGGCCCTCAGGGCGGATCCAGGTGCAGAGGGACCCACCCGGAAACGGCCCCGGGCAGAAATGGGGCGACCCCCGCCGGGGGGGAGAGCGGGGGTCGCCTGATCGGTCCGGCTCCGGGGGGGTAGAGCCGGTCCCGTTTCAGAAGAAAGCTTTCATCACTTGACCGGAGCATGGCAAGAGACTGGCAGACCAAACCCATGCACAGTCGCCCCAGTTTCCGGAGATACCCCCGTATGCTGCCCGATCGACTCGAGTTTCGTCGAGGAGCAATCTCGCATTTTCGCCAAGTTTTTTTCGTGCTCCCATAACGATCACATAAAGCAGATCACTCTGCGTGATCGTCACAGGTTGATAACCGTAACAAAACCCACGGGCCCCCGAAATCTTCACCCCCGCAGAGCCCCGCACGGGTAAAGGTCTTGGTTCTAGGGGTTCCCATCAGGGCGGATCCGTCGTACAAAGGGGACACGGACCACTTGTCCGGGTGCGTCAACCAGGCACCCACGCGCGACCAGCCGCGGGAGGCGCGTCGTGACGGGCTTGTCCCGCTCCGACGAATAGAGGTGCACGCTTGGTAACCCGGTGTGACGTATCGGCAGACGGCGTCTCATGACTGAGACGCCGTCAGCTATGTCAGGACCCTTGCGGCGCCCCAAGATCGGCCCCTCCGCGGCACCGCGCAGGTCAGCGCCTCGCTGACCAGCCTCTCTTGCAGCTCAACCCCTCTGCAGCGCCTCGCAGATCGCGGTCGTCTCGCGTACGCCGAGGGTGACCGCGGCGGCACAATGTCGTACCCACTCCGCCACCCCCTCGGGTGACCCCGTCAGGTACGACCGCAGGCCATCGGCATAAGCCAGCTCCAGATGCCCCACCTCGACGGCCACCAGCGACTTCGGGTCGAGCCCGTACTCCACCAGCGTGAGCCGTCCGGCCGAGCGCGCGACCACGCCGTCGGCCGTACCGAAAGGCCGCAGCACGGCCAGCTCCGCGTGAACGACGGCGGCCAGGACGAGCGCGGGCGCCTTCGTGGGCGCTTCGAGCAGCCCGAACAGGCTCTCCAGACGCGCCGCCAGCTCCTGGTCCTCGGTGCGCGGGCGGCCGAGTGCGTCCGTGAGACCGGCCGCGGCGACCGTGTGCAGGCGGGCCAGCACCTGGCGGGGGGCCTTGCGCCAAGTGGCGCCCAACCGGCCCAGCTCCGCCGACGCTCGCAGGGCGCCCTGGACGACGGGGTCCTCGATCGAGCCCCGGCGCAGCTCGTCCAGAGGTACGTCGACGCCCTCGATGGCCGCCGAGGCCCGCGCCCCGCGCAGGGACGACTCAGCCGAGACCGCCGGGCTCGCGCGGCGCAGGACGCGATGGCGATAGAGCCCGTCGACGGCCTTCCTGGCCTCCTCCACCGCCTCGGGAACGCCGGGAAGTGCCGCGATGACAGCCAGTGGATCACTCACGGCATTCCACCCTAGCGGGGGACCCAATAAACCCACCCATTGGCCCGTTCCATATTGGTGTGGTGCCAAAATGACAACAGTTCAATAGCAGTTGTTAGTCCCGTTGATAACCGGATCACCCTCGCGGCGCCACATGTACAGACCTGTCTAGACCTCTTGTGTGCGGAGCACGTGAGCTGGTGGAGTGGGACTCGACCTGTCCGATCTGGCCCTTGAAGGAGCACGAGGTGGCCCCGGAAACCCCTGGCAACGAGCCCCAGGCGTTGTCGAACCTGCTGCAGGAGAACCGCCGGTTCGCACCGCCGGCCGACCTGGCGGCCGCGGCGAATGTGACCTCCGCCGCGTACGCCGAGGCGTCGGCCGACCGGCTCGCGTTCTGGGAGAGTGCGGCCGACCGGCTGACCTGGGCCAAGCGGTGGGAGACCACGCTTGAGTGGAACGCGCCGTTCGCCAAATGGTTCGTCGGCGGCGAGCTGAACGTCGCCTACAACTGCGTGGACCGCCACGTCGAAGAGGGTCGCGGCGACAAGGTCGCCTACCACTGGGAGGGTGAGCCCGAGGGCGACACCCGCACCCTGACCTACAACGACCTGAAGTCCGAGGTCAGCAAGGCCGCCAACGCCCTGCTGGAGCTCGGCGTACGCAAGGGCGACCGGGTCGCCGTCTACATGCCGATGATCCCCGAACTGCCGATCGCGATGCTGGCCTGCGCCAGGATCGGCGCGGTGCACTCGGTGGTGTTCGGCGGGTTCTCGGCGACCGCGTTGAAGAGCCGCATCGACGACGCCGACGCCAAGGTGGTCATCACGGCCGACGGCGGCTACCGCCGCGGCGCCCCCTCGGCGCTCAAGCCGACCGTGGACGAGGCCGTCGCCGAGTGCCCGCAGGTCGAGCACGTCCTGGTCGTACGGCGTACCGGTCAGGACGTGGCGACGAACGACAAGGACGTGTGGTGGCACGACCTGGTCGAGCGGCAGAGCGACCAGCACACCGCCGAGCCGCACGACGCCGAGGACCCGCTGTACATCCTGTACACCAGCGGCACCACCGGCCGGCCCAAGGGCATCCTGCACACCTCGGGCGGATACCTGGCCCAGACGGCCTGGACGCACCACGCGGTCTTCGACCTCAAGCCGGAGACCGACATCTACTGGTGCACCGCCGACATCGGCTGGGTGACGGGACACTCCTACATCGTGTACGGCCCGCTCGCCAACGGCGCGACCAGCGTCATCTACGAGGGCACTCCGGATACCCCGCACCGGGGCCGGTTCTGGGAGATCGTGCAGAAGTACAAGATCACGATCCTCTACACCGCCCCCACGGCGATCCGGACGTTCATGAAGTGGGGCGACGACATCCCCGCCAAGTACGACATGTCCAGCCTGCGCATCCTCGGCTCGGTCGGCGAGCCCATCAACCCCGAGGCGTACGTCTGGTACCGCGAGCACATCGGCGACAACCGCTGCCCGGTCGTCGACACCTGGTGGCAGACCGAGACCGGCGCCATCATGATCAGCCCGCTGCCGGGCGTCACCAGCGGCAAGCCGGGCGCCGCGATGCGCCCGCTGCCGGGCATCAGCGCCGACGTGGTCGACGACCAGGGCAACAGCGTGCCCGACGGGGGCGGCGGCTTCCTCGTGGTACGCGAGCCGTGGCCGGCCATGCTCCGGACGATCTGGGGCGACGACCAGCGCTACATCGAGACGTACTGGAGCCGGTTCGAGGGGATGTACTTCCCCGGCGACGGCGCCAAGAAGGACTCCGACGGCGACCTGTGGCTGCTCGGCCGCGTCGACGACGTCATGCTCGTCTCGGGCCACAACATCTCCACGACGGAGGTGGAGAGCGCGCTGGTGAGCCACCCGAAGGTCGCCGAGGCGGCCGTCGTGGGCGCGACCGACCCGGTGACCGGGCAGGCCATCGTGTCGTTCGTGATCCTGCGTGGCGCCGCGGAGGAGGGTGCCGATATCGCCTCTGAGCTGCGGAATCACGTGGCCAAGGCGCTCGGGCCCATCGCCAAGCCGCGCCAGATCCTGGTGGTGCCGGAGCTGCCCAAGACCCGCTCGGGGAAGATCATGCGCCGGCTGCTCCGGGACGTCGCGGAGAACCGGAGCGTGGGCGATGTCACCACGCTGGCCGACAGCACGGTGATGGACCTCATCTCGGAGAAGCTCCCGTCGGCGAAGAGCGAAGACTGACGGGGGAAACGAAGGGCGAAAGGCGAAACCCGCTCCTCTACAGGACGGCGATCTGAGGCCACCCGCCGTGGGTGGCGGGCGGCCTCAGATCTCGCACAGGGTCGGGCGCCGTGACGTGCGCATTCTTGGCCGGTTACCGGGTTAGGGTGGATATCGGTGTGCCGGGAAGTCGGGTCGGCGTCACGGGGAAGCGATCCTCGCGACAGCCGCCAAAGGAGACCTCGTGCGCCCAACCGCCGAAATGTGGCCTTTCCAACCGACCGTTCGCTACGCCCGTACCGTGGCCGAGGCGTTGCGTGCCGAGACGATCGGCGGCATCGTCATGCTGGCGGCCACGGTCGCCGCGCTGATCTGGGCGAACGTCGCCCATGAGGGCTACACCGCGCTCCAGCACACCGCGTTCGGCCCGATGGAGCTCTACGAGTGGGCGCAGCACGGCCTCCTGACGATCTTCTTCTTCGTGGCGGGGCTGGAGGTCAAGGAGGAGTTCGTCCACGGGGAGCTGGCCAACCTGCGTAAGGCCGTACTGCCCATCTTCGCCGCCCTCTGTGGCATGGCCGTGCCCGCGCTCGTGTACCTCGCGGTGAGCTGGGGAGCGCCGGGCGCGGCGCGTGGCTGGGCGATTCCCACCGCCACCGACATCGCCTTCGCCCTCGCCGTGCTGGCCGTGACCGCGAGCTCGATGCCTCCGGCGCTGCGGGCGTTCCTGCTGACCAGCGCGGTCGTCGACGACCTCGGCGCCATCACCATCATCGCCGCCTTCTACACCGCCCATCTGAACCTCCTCATGCTGCTGGCCGGCGCCGCCCTGATCGCCGTCTACTGGGTCCTGCAGCGCTCGGGCGCCGGACGGCTGTGGATGTACCTGCCGCTGGCCGTAGGCGCCTGGTACGCGGTGGAGGCCAGTGGCGTACACGCGACCGTGGCCGGAGTGGCGCTCGGCCTGCTCACCCGCGTCACGACGCGAGAGCACGAGACCCGCTCCCCGGCGGAGGCCGCCGACCACTATCTCCGCCCCATCTCCGCGGGCCTCGCGGTGCCGGTCTTCGCGTTCCTGTCGGCGGGGGTGAAGCTCGACGGCTCCAGCATCGGCGGTATCTTCTCCGATCGGGTAGTTCTGGGAGTGATAGCCGGGCTCGTGATCGGGAAGTTTGTGGGTGTGTTCGGCGGTGCCTGGCTGTCCGTACGGCTTGGCCTGGCGAAACTGTCCAAAGAGCTCCACTGGCGGGACATGGCGGCGGTGTCGCTGCTGGCCGGGATCGGGTTCACGGTGTCGCTGCTGATCGGCGATCTGGCGTTCGGCGCCGACCGGGAGCGGGTCGACGCTGTGACGACCGGGATCCTGTTCGCCAGCCTCACCGCGTCCGTCCTGGCGGCGCTACTGCTTCACGTACGGATGCGCAAGCGGCGCATCGCGCTGGATGATGTTTGACACGGCCACCAGGCCTCGATAGGAGACGTTCATGCCCCAGACTCCCGAGGAAGAATCCCTGGGCTCGCTGGTCGCCCAGGCGAGCGATCAGATCTCGACCCTGATCCGCTCGGAGATCGAGCTGGCCAAGGCCGAGTTCAGGTTCGACGCCAAGCGGGTCGGCACGGCCGGCGGCCTGTTCGCCGCCGCCGCCTTCATGGCGCACCTGTGCCTGATCCTGGCCTCGTTCACGATCGCCTACGTGCTCGCCCAATGGTTGCCGAACTGGGTGGCCTTCCTCATCGTCACCGTCTTCTATCTACTGGTGGCCGGGCTGCTGGTGTTCATCGGAATCCGTAGGCTTAAGGGGCTGGCCGGGATGAAGCGTACGGCCAGGTCGATCAAGGGACTCAAGGAGATCGCCAGTCCGGAGAAGGAGATAGAGCCGGTGACCAGTGATGGCACCTGACGAGTCGGTCGTCCAGATCGAGGGACCGTGGAAGCACCGGCAGGTGCACGCCGGCGGCACCCGCTTCCACGTCGTGGAGGCAGGTGAGGGGCCGCTGGTCCTGCTGCTGCACGGGTTCCCGCAGTTCTGGTGGACATGGCGCAACCAGCTGCGGGCGCTGTCGGCGGCGGGATACCGCGCGGCCGCGGTGGACCTGCGTGGCTACGGCGGCAGCGACAAGCCGCCGCGCGGCTATGACCTGCCCACACTGGCCGGCGACGCCAGCGGCCTGATCCGGGCGCTCGGCGAGACCGGGGCCATCGTGGTCGGCCACGACTGGGGCGGGCTGCTCGCCTGGACGATGGCGGTGCTCGACCCCAAGTGCGTACACCGGCTGGTCACCGTGTCCGCGCCGCACCCCCTGCGGCTGCGCAGGTCGCTGCTGACCGACCCGCTCGGCCAGCTGAGGGCGACCAGCCCGGCGATCGGCTACCAGGTGCCGTTTCTGCCCGAACACCGGCTCACCCGTAACGGCGGCTCGCTGGTCAGCAAGATGCTCGACGCCTGGTCGGGGCCCGGCTGGCCGGACGAGCAGACCGCTGACGTCTATCGCGAGGCGATCCGCATCCCGACCGTCGCCCACTGCGCGCTGGAGTATCACCGCTGGTTCGGCCGCTCCCAGTTCCGCCCCGACGGCCTGCGTTTCGCCAGGACGATGCGCGCCGAGATCGAGGCCCCCACTCTGCACCTGCACGGCGCCCTCGACCGCCGGGTGCTGCCGCGTACGGCCCTCGGTTCGGGTCGCTACGTGGCCGCCCCATACCGGTGGCGGCTGATCGAGGGCGCAGGCCACTTCCCCCATGAGGAGACCCCTGACGTGTTCGACGCCGAGCTGATCGGCTGGCTGTCCGATTCGGAGCCTGGCCGATGAGAGACCGCGACCCCGAAGGCAAGCCGCGCAACGCCCGGCCACGCGACGCCTATGGCCGACCGATGCCTTACGGCTCGACCGGTGTGGACCGAGTGCCCGACGACTACGCGCCCACCACGCCGCAGGCCCTGTCCGACGGGCGCCGCTTCCTGAGCGAGGGCCTGCCGTTCAACGCCCACGAGGTGTTCGAGGGCCGCTGGAAGTGCGCCCCCGACGACGAGCGGGAGCTGTGGCAGGGGCTGGCGCAGATCTGCGTCGGGCTGACGCACCTGCAGCGCGGCAACGGGCGCGGGGCGCTGACCCTCTTCAGCCGGGGTGCCGCGCGCGTGCAGTCGTACGGGGTGCCGTACGACTCGGTGGGACGGGCGGCGTCGGGCCTGAGCGACGACAGCGACCCGGCGCAGGCCATCGAGCTGATCCTCAGTCAGCTGCCTGGCTAGTCGCACTCCTGCGTGCCTGCCGGGGTGGTGTCGTTTCGGCCCTGGTCGGCGTCTGGCCTGACCTCGTTGGCCGTCAGTACGTACCCCGTGTCCTCCTGGCTGACCGCGGCGGCGAAGACGACGCCGAACACCTGGCCGTTGACGGTCAGGAGCGGGCCGCCGGAGTTGCCGGGGAGCACCTTGCCGCGGATCGCGTACACCTTCCTGGTGACGTTGCGGCTGCGGTAGATGTCGGGGCCCTCGGCGTTGAGCTGGCTGCGGATGCGGGCGGGCTCGGCCGTGAAGCCCTGGCCCTTGGGGAACCCGGCGACGATGGCGTTCTCGCCCTTCTCCGCCTCGCCGTCGAAGGAGAGCTGCGGCAGGCCCAGCCCCGGCACGTACAGGATGGCGATGTCGCGCTGCGGGTTGTAGCGCACGACGGTGGCCGGGTGACGCTTGTTGTCGTAGGCGAGGACCTGCAGGTCACGCGTCACACCGGCGACCACGTGCGCGTTGGTCATGATCCGGTCCTTGGCGTAGACGAAGCCGGTGCCCTCGATGAGCTTGTTGCAGCTCTCGGCGTTGCCCTGGACCTTGACGATGGCCCGTTGCGCCCGTTCGAGCTTGGCGCCCTGGAGGATGCTGCGCGCCGGCGGCGGCACGTCGACGAGTTGCCCCGCGCCGATGGCGTCGAACACCGGCGGGAACTCCGACCGGTCGATGAACTTCTTGAACGGCTGCTGCCAGTTGCGCGCGGTCTGCGGGATCGAGTCGTCGACCGTGGTGAGCAGCATGGAGTTCTTCACCTGGTCGACGAGCGGGGTGAATGCCGTCGACACGATCAGCGAGCCGATCAGCCAGGCGATCACCAGCACAGACAGCGCGCTGGCGAACGTACCGCCGACCGCGTCCGCGACCTTGGCCGGCTCCCAGGTGACATGGCTGCGCACCACGGCGCCGATCGTCGAGGAGGCGAACTGGCCGATCGTCGCGGCCAGGAACACGATCACGATGGCCAGCAACGCCTGCGGCGTGTCACCGTCGACGACCGCCTTGGAGATGGGGGGCGCGATGAAGACCCCGAGCACCGCCCCGCCGACGAAGCCGACGAAGCTCATGGCACCGATGATGAAGCCCTGCCGGTAACCCGAGACGCCGAAGGCGATCACGAGGCCGATCAATATGAGGTCAAGCAGATCACCGCGCACGTTTCAAAGGTAACCAGCGATTCGGTCAAGTGTGCACGTCTTCCTCAGGACGGCGACACGCGCTGGTTACGTTGGGCGGCATGCCGCCCAACGACGAAACAGTGCGCGGCCTCATCGAAGCGGCTCTCGACGACGACGATCCCGACGGGGCGGTGCGCTGGCACGTGATCTCCGTACTACGGCAGCGCGGCGATCTTGAGTCCTTCATCGAGGCGCGGCGGCTCTGCGCGGCGGACGACGTCACCCAGCGCCTGCTCGGGGTGGACATCCTGGGCATGCTCGAGGCGTACGTGGATCGGATCCTGCCCGTCCTGCGCTACCTGGCGGCCAGCGAGGACGACGTCATGGTGCTCTATTCGGTGCTCATCGCCTTCGGCCACCTGGCCGACCCCCGGTCGCTACCGTCGGTGATGGATCTGGCCGGGCACGAGGACCCGCGGGTCAGGTACGGCGCCGCGTACGCGCTCCAGCACGTGCTGGGCGACCCACCGGACCGGGCCGGGCTGAACGCGCTGCGGGCGCTGGCGGCCGACAGCGACGCCGACGTGGCCGACTGGGCCTCGCTCGGCGTCGCCCTGGCCACAGGCGACCAGGACCGCCTGGACCCGCTCGTCTGAAGCGGGCCGCCCACAGCTCCGCCTGAAGCGGTGCTTCAGCCCCGTGAGGCCATGTCCAGGACGTCCGGCGGCATCTCCTCCACCCGCCCGGGATCCCACGGCCGTTCCAGCCCGCCTTCGCGCAGCACCCCGTCGAGCACCATCGCGGTGAACCCCCACACCAGCATCCCGCGCACCCGGAACGCGGGCCCGGCGTAGCCGCCCGGATGCCGCAGCGTGAACCGGTTGCCCGGATCGACCAGCTCGGCGATCGGCACCCGCTCCACGGACTCCACCTCGGCGGGCGAGGCCGCGTGCACCGCCGACGGGGTGCGCCACCAGCCGACGACCGGTGTGACCCGGTTGTCGCTGCGCCAGATGTAGAGCTCGGGCATCGTGCAGAGCACGGTCACGCCCCGCGGATCGAGACCGGTCTCCTCCTCGGCCTCGCGCAGCGCCGCCCCGACGGGCCCGCCGTCCTCCGGGTCCACGCCGCCGCCGGGGAAGGCCGGCTGGCCCGCGTGCCTGCGCCCGCGCGAGCTGCGCTGGATGAGCAGCACATCGGGCCCCAGCGGCCCCTCGCCGAACAGCAGCAGGACCGCCGCGGGCCGCCCACCCCCAGCGGGCGGGCGCAGCCCGGCGGGCACCGAAGTGAGTACGGCCTGCGCCGCGAGTGTGTCGAGCCAGTCGGGCACCTGAGTCACGCAATCTCCAACACACCAGGGGTTCGGGGACTTCCCTACTTAGGAAAACGGGCCCGGTCTGACGAGCTTCTGGGCCTTGACGGCGTCCGTGGGGCCGGTGCCGTACGAGGGGCAGAGGGCGGCCAGCGGGCAGACGCCGCAGGCCGGCGTACGCGCGTGGCAGATGCGGCGCCCGTGCCAGATGACCCGGTGCGAGAAGATCGTCCACTCGCGTTTGGGGATCAGCTCCCCCACCACGTGCTCGATCTTGACCGGGTCGGTCTCGTCGGTCCAGCCGAAGCGGCGGACCAGCCGCTGGAAGTGGGTGTCGACGGTGAGGCCGGGCACGCCGAAGGCGTTGCCGAGCACCACGTTGGCGGTCTTGCGGCCCACGCCGGGCAGCTTGACCAGGTCTTTCAGCTTGCCGGGCACCACCCCGCCGTGGTGCTCGCACACCGCCTGGGCCATGCCGATGATGCTGTTGGTCTTGGCGCGGAAGAACCCCGTCGAGCGGATGATCTCTTCCATCTCGGCTCGGTCGGCGCCCGCATAGTCATCCACCGTCGGGTACTTGGCGAAAAGTAGCGGAGTAACCATGTTGACCCTCTTGTCCGTACACTGCGCCGAGAGGATCGTCGCGACCAGCAGTTCGAGCGGGGTACCGAAGTCGAGCTCGCAATGAGCCTCGGGGTAGGTTTCCGCCAGGATGCGATTCATCCGGCGTGCGCGACGCACGAGGGCGAGCCTGGACTCAGTGGGCATTCCCATAGCCTACGTGCGCCGCCTGGAGTGGGGTGCGTCACAATGGCAGCAGAGGAGGCAGAGTGAACACCGAAGATGTGCTGGGCAAGGCCCCCCTGTTCGCCGCGCTTGACCGCGAGAGCGCCGCGGCGCTACGGACGAGCATCACCGAAGTCCAGCTGTCCAAGGGGCAGACGCTCTTCCACGAGAACGAGACGGGCGACCGGCTCTACGTCGTGCTCGAAGGCAAGATCAAACTGTCGCGCACCTCGCCCGACGGCCGCGAGAACCTGCTCAGCGTGCTCGGCCCGAGCGAGATGTTCGGCGAGCTGTCGCTGTTCGACCCGCGCCCCCGTACGGCCTCCGCGACCGCGCTGACCGACGTGCGCCTGGCCGGGCTGGGCCACGACGACCTGCGCCCCTGGCTCACCGGCCGTCCCGAGGTGGCGCTCCACCTGCTGCGGGCGCTGGCCCAGCGGCTGCGGCGCACCAACGACGTGCTGGCCGACCTGGTCTTCACCGATGTGCCCGGCCGGGTGGCCAAGCAGCTGCTCGACCTGGCCGAGCGGTTCGGCACCAAGACCGACGACGGGCTGCGCGTCCACCACGATCTCACCCAGGAGGAGCTGGCCCAGCTCGTCGGCGCCTCCCGCGAGACGGTCAACAAGGCCCTCGCCGACTTCGCGCAGCGCGGCTGGCTGCGCATCGAGGCCAAGGCCGTGGTCATCCTCGACATGGACCGCCTCTACAACCGCTCCAGGTAGCCGCTACAGGGAGTCGAGATAGTCCAGCTGGGCCCGTACCGACATCTCGGCCGCGGGCCACAGCGACGTGTCGACGTCGCTGTAGACGATCTCCACGATCTGGCGGGGCGTCTTGGCGCCCTGGCGCAGCGCCGCCCTGATCTGGTCGAGGCGCTGGCGCCGGTGCGCGATATAGCCGTCCAGTACGCCGATCGGGTCGGCCAGCACCGGTCCGTGGCCCGGCAGCAGTGCCGCCACGCCCAGCTCATCGGCCATGGCCCTGAGCCGGTCGAGGCTGCGCAGGTAGTCGGCGAGGTCGCCGTCGGGGGCGATCACCGTGGTGCCGCGGCCGAGCACGGTGTCGCCGGTCAGCATGGCCTGGTCCTGGGGCAGCCAGAAGCAGAGCGAGTCGAACGAGTGCCCCGGCGTGCCGTACACGCGCACCTCGACGTCACCGGCGGTCACCACGTCGCCGTCGCCCAGCCCTTCATCGCCGAGCCGGTGCTTGGGGTCGAGCGCCCGCACGGGCGCGCCGACCAGCTCGGCGAAGCGCCGGGCACCGCCGCTGTGGTCGTGGTGGCCGTGGGTGAGCAGGATCCAGCTCACCCGGCGCTCGGCCAGATGGTCGGCGACCCGGCGCAGGTGCCTCTCGTCGTCGGGGCCCGGGTCTATGACGATGGTGTCCCGGTCGCCGATGATCCAGGTGTTGGTGCCGTCGAGGGTCATGGGCGACGGGTTGGGCGCGAGCAGGTTCTCGGCGTGGGTCGTACGGGATCCGTCGGGCGAGCCGGCCGGAATGTGCAGACCGCTCATGTCGTCACCAACTGGAACTCGCCGTCGACCTCCACGACCCTGGGCAGGATCGTGACGATCTCCCGCCGCGCGGCCAGGACGTCCGCCACGGAGTCGCAGGCGGCCAGCTCGGTCAGCGTGCGATAGGTGGGTGGCATCAGGAAGATCTTGCCCTCGTGCGCCAGCTCGAGGGCGTCGGCCGGGCGCTTCCAGTCGACCTGGTCGGCCTCGCCGCCGACGTCGCGGGTGCGCTGCCCCTCGGGGAGTACGGCGGCGAAGAAGCGGGTGTCGAAGCGCCGGGTCTCGATCTCCGGCGTGATCCAGTGCGCCCACGGCTTGAGCAGATCCGAGCGGAGCACCAGGCCGCGCTTGGCGAGGAAGTCGGCGAAGGACAGGCTCCGGTCGATCAGCGCGAGCCGGTCGGCCTCCCAGTCGTCTCCCGTGGTGTCGTCAACCACGGAATCGGGCCCCGGCCCCGCGAGCAGCACCCCCGACTCCTCGAACGTCTCCCGTACGGCCGCGCAGACCAGCCCGCGCGCGACCCCCTCGTCCGCGCCGAAGACCGTGCCCCAGTCCGCCGGAGACGGCCCGGCCCAGGCGACGGCGTGGTCGGTGTCACGGGGATCGACCGAGCCGCCGGGGAAGACGTACGCGCCCGCGGCGAAGGCCATCGTGGACTTGCGCCGGAGCAGATAGACCTCCGGCCCCTCACGCAGGATGACCACCGTGGCGGCGTCCCGCGCGGGGACCGGCTGGACGCGTCCGGCGAGGATGTCCCTCGCCCGCTCGGCGAGCTCGTCTGGGAGTTGCAGACCCGTCACATGACCTCCTTCTAGAACAACTCGGGCTTCTAGAACATCACTCGGGTCATCGTGACATATCCGGACTCTCAGGAGACCTCGGCGATCAGCTCCACTTCGACCGGGGCGTCGAGCGGCAGGGACGCGACGCCCACGGCGCTGCGGGCGTGCTTGCCCGCATCACCCAGCACCTCGGCGAGCAGCTCACTGGCCCCGTTGGCGACCTGGGGCTGCTGCGTGAAGGCCGGGTCGCTGGCCACGAACGCCACGACCTTGACGATCCGCACGACGTTGCCCAGCTCGCCGACCTCGGACTTCAGCGCGGCCAGCGCGTTGAGCGCGCAGATCCGGGCCAGCTCGCGGGCGTCGTCGAGGCCGACCTCGGCGCCGACCTTGCCGGTCTGCGCGAGCTTGCCGTCGACCATGGGCAGTTGGCCCGAGGTGTAGACGAGGTTGCCGGTCCGTACGGTCGGCACATAGGCGGCCAGCGGCGCGACGACCTCGGGCAGCGTCAGCCCGAGTTCGGTGATCTTCTCTTCGGGCGTCACTGCTTCTCCCTCTTGAAGTAGGCGACAAGCTGCTCGGGCGTGGCACCCTGCAGGATCTGGACCAGCTCCCAGCCATCGGCCCCGAAGTTGTCCAGGATCATCTTGGTGTTGTGGATCAGCACCGGAGCCGTCAGGTACTCCCATTTCTTCATGAGGGCCAGCGTAGGAGAAGCTCAACCCGCGGCGCACCGCACGCCACGATGTGAGCAATCTCAAAGGGTGGTCGTCGGCTTTCGACAAGTGACCGTTCGGTAGCCTCGAAACGTGGACTCTCGGGACACCGATTGGGACGGCGTGCGACTGCACGTGGTCACCGGCAAGGGCGGCACAGGCAAGACCACGGTCGCCGCGGCCCTCGCCCTGGCACTGGCCTCGGGCGGGCGCAAGGTGCTGCTCGTCGAGGTGGAGGGCAGGCAGGGCATCGCGCAGATCTTCGACCTGCCACCGCTGCCGTACGAGGAGCGCCGGATCGCCGTGGCCCCATCAGGCGGCGACGTCTACGCGCTGGCCATAGACCCTGAGGAGGCCATGCTCGAATACATGGAGATGTTCTACGGCATGCGCAGGGCGGGGCGGGCGCTGACCAAGATGGGCATCGTCGACTTCGCGACCACCGTCGCCCCCGGATTCCGCGACGTCCTCGTCACCGGCAAGACCTCCGAGGCCGTACGCAGGCGCGGCAAGAACGGCAAGCGGATCTATGACGCCGTCGTACTCGACGCGCCGCCGACCGGTCGCATCTCGCGCTTCCTGAACGTCACTCAGGAGGTCGCCGGGCTGGCCAGAGTCGGCCCGATCAAGAACCACTCCGATCTGGTGAGCAAGGTCGTGAAATCTCCGGAAACGGCGGTGCACTTCATCACCTTGCTGGAGGAGATGCCGGTTCAGGAGACGCTCGACGGCATCGCCGAATTGCGGTCGGCGGGGCTGCCGCCCGGCGGAATCTTCATCAACATGGTTCGTGAATCACTGCTTCCACAGGCCGCACTTGACAGTGCTGTCAAGGGTCGATTCGACGTCGCCGAGCTCACGCTCGGGCTCAAGGCGGCCGGTCTGTCCGACGGCGCCTCCACGGTTGCGGAGGCTCTGGCGGAAGAGGTCGCCGAGCACGCCCGCCGTACCGAGCTGGAGCGGGCCGAACGCGCCTCTCTGGCGGAGGCGACGCTGCCGTCATACGAGTTGCCGCTGCTGGCCGACGGTGTCGATCTGAGCGGCCTGTACGAGCTGGCCGAGGCCATCCGCACCCAGGGAGCAGCGTGAAGAAGCCCCCCGTACTCGATGTCGACGCCATTCTCGACGACCAGGGCACCCGGATCATCGTCTGCTGCGGCGCCGGCGGCGTGGGCAAGACCACGACGGCCGCCGCGCTGGGGCTGCGGGCCGCCGAGCGCGGCAGGTGCGCGGTCGTGCTGACCGTCGACCCCGCGCGGCGGCTGGCGCAGTCGATGGGGCTCACCGAGCTCGACAACACCCCGCGCCTGATCAGCTCACCCGAGGGCGGCGGCCAGCTGTTCGCGATGATGCTGGACATGAAGCGTACGTTCGACGAGATCATCGAGGCGCACGCCGACCCCGACCGGGCCCGCCAGATCCTGTCGAACCCCTTCTACCAGTCGCTGTCCTCCAGCTTCGCCGGCACCCAGGAGTACATGGCGATGGAGAAGCTGGGCCAGCTGCGCCGCTCGGACGAGTGGGATCTGATCATCGTCGACACGCCGCCCTCGCGGTCGGCGCTCGACTTCCTCGACGCCCCTGAGCGGCTCGGCCGCTTCCTGGACGGGAGGTTCATCCGGCTGCTGACCGCGCCGGCCAAGGCGGGAGGGCGGAGCGCGTTCCGGCTGCTCAACGCCGGGTTCGGGATCATGGCGGGCGCGATGACCAAGCTGCTGGGCGCGCAGGTCATCAAGGACCTGCAGACGTTCGTGTCGGCGCTGGACGCGGTCTTCGGCGGGTTCAGGCAGCGCGCGGAGATGACCTATCGGCTGCTCCAGGCGCCGGGTACGGCTTTCGTGGTGGTGGCCGCGCCGGAGCGCGACGCGATGCGTGAGGCCTCCTACTTCGTCGAGCGGCTCGCTGAGGAGCGCATGCCCCTGGCCGGCCTGGTGGTCAACCGGGTGCATGAACCCACCGCAGCGGCGCTCTCGGCCGCGCGCAGCGCCGCCGCGGCGGAAGACCTGGAGTCGCGGGGCGAACACGAGTTGACCGCCGCCGTACTGCGGCTGCACACCGGCAGAATGCAACTCGCCGCCCGCGAACACCGGGAGCAGGACCATTTCCTGTCGGCCCACCCCACAGTGCCGGTCGTCCAGGTACGTGCGATGTCGGAGGATGTCCACGATCTAGCGGGTCTGCGCCGGATCGGGGAACTCCTCGCGAGCACATGAGAGTACGGCCGGTGCGAGCACCGGCCGTACGCCCGAGGCTAGGGTCAGCCTGCGATCAGCTCGTTAGTCCGTTCGTACTCTTCCTTGGCAGACTCGAGCAGCTCTCGCCATGAGTCCACGTCAGGACGCCGCCGTAGCAGAGCCCGTCGTTCCCGTTCCGTCATGCCGCCCCACACGCCAAACTCGATGCGGTTGTCCAGCGCATCGGCGAGGCATTCGGTACGGACCGGGCATCCTCGGCAGATCAGCTTCGCCCTGTTCTGGGCGGCTCCCTGGACGAACAGTGCGTCCGGGTCCGCTCCTCGACAGGCGGCACGGGAGGTCCAATCCGTGATCCACATTTCGACCCCACTCCCCTTAGGTGGTCAGTCGTCATTTGGGGCCGACGGGCGCGGGCGCCGAGCCTCCGTATTCAGTTGCCGCAGAGGAGAACGTACGCAACTAGACGTTCGGGCCGACAGACCCCAGAGGACCAATTTCTCGCTGGAGTCTTGACCGGGAATGACTAGTCACCCCCGTCAGTCAAGGCGAAATGGTGCCGAGTTACCGATAAGGTCACTCATTCGACGTACTCTTGGACTTGTGCAAGCTCAGGGCAAAGATCGTTCCTCGCCGATCTTGAACATCGTGCGGCTGATCGCCGCGGGCGCGGTCGCGGGAGTGCTCACGGCTGCCATAGCCCTTCCCGCGGTCGGTGGAGCGGGGATGTCCGCCAAATCCGCGATGACAGGGATCAACCTGAAGCCCGAGGACCTGGCCGAACCCCCGTTGCCCGAGCGCACGGAGCTGCTGGACGCCAACGGCAAGAAGATAGCCCAGTTCTTCTACGAGAACCGCGAATCGGTGAGTCTCGACAAGGTCGCCCCCATCATGCGGACGGCGCTGATCTCGATCGAGGATTTCCGGTTCTACCAGCACGGCCCGATCGACGTGGAGGGAACGGCCCGCGCCCTCGTCAAGAACCTCACCCAGGGCGGCGTGACCCAGGGTGGCTCGTCGATCACACAGCAGTACGTCAAGCAGGTGCTCCTCAACTCGGCCGAGACCAAAGAGGAGCAGGCCGCGGCCATCGAGACCAGCGTCGGCCGCAAGCTCAACGAACTGCGCTACGCCATGGCGGTCGAGAAGAAATACTCCAAGGACCAGATCCTTGAGAAGTATCTGAACATCGCCTACTTCGGCGCCGGCGCGCACGGCATCCAGGCCGCCGCCAAGCGCTTCTTCGGCAAGCCGGCCTCCGCCCTCAACCTCGTCGAGGCGGCCACGCTCGCGGGCGCCGTCCAGAACCCCAACAGAACCGACCCGAACGTCAGCAAGGCGTCCAGGGAGCTGCTGAAGGCCCGCCGCAACGTCGTCCTCGACCGGATGGCCGAACTCGGCAAGATCACGCCGCAGGAGGCCGCCGAGGCCAAGGCCAAGAAGCTCGTCTTCAAGGACACCAAGGTCGAAGGCGGTTGCGAGGAGAGCAAGTACCCGTACTTCTGCCTCTACGTCCAGAACGAGATCCTCAACGACGAGGATTTCGGCAAGACCCCCAAGGAGCGCCTCAAGCTGCTCCAGCGCGGCGGTCTCACCATCAAGACCACGATCGACCCGAAGATGCAGAAAGCCGCCGACAAGGCCATCAAGGAGTACGTCAGCACCAAGGACAAGCCGGTGGCCTCGCAGGCGATGGTCGTGCCGGGCACCGGTGAGATCAAGGCGATGGCGGCCTCGCGCAAGTTCGGCGGCAGCAAGAAGAAGAACGAGATGAGCTACAACGTCGTCGCCGACGCCAAGCACGGCGGTGGCGGCGGCTTCCAGCAGGGCTCGACGGCGAAGGCCTACACGCTCGCCACAGCGCTCGAGGAGGGCCTGAAGTACGGCGACGGCTACCCGGCGCCCGCCGGCTTCACCGCGTCCGGCTACGGCGCGTTCAAGAACTGCGACGGCAAGCGGGTCGGCGACCCCACGCACGAGGTGCGCAACTCCAGCGAGGGCGGCGGCGGCTTCAAGACGCTGCAGACCGGCACCTGGGGCTCGGTCAACACCTTCTTCATGCGGCTGGAGGAGCGCGTCACGCTCTGCAAGGTGGTCAAGCTGGCCAAGCGGATCGGGCTCAAGCGGGCCGACGGCTCGAAGCTACGCGAGTTCGAGACGTTCACGCTCGGCATCAACGAGGTGGACCCGGTCACCGTCTCCAGCACCTACGCGGTCTTCGCCTCACGCGGCCAGTACTGCAAGCCACTGGCGATCACCGAGATCAAGGACCGCAACGGCAAGGCCACCCAGTACAAGCCCAAGTGCTCCAAGGTCATGGAGGAGGAGGTTGCCGACGCCGTCACCGGCATCCTCTCGGGCGTGTTCACCAAGGGCACGATGCAGGAGGTCGGCGGCATCGGCAGGGACGCGGCGGGCAAGACGGGCACCACCGACGGCTACACGGCCGCCTGGTTCGCCGGTTACACCCCGAACCTGGCCTCCGCCGTCAGCCTCGGCGACCCGCGCGGCGCCTTCACCCACCCGCTGATCGGCGTCACCATCGGCGGCCGCAGCTACGGCTACGTGTACGGGGCGACGATCTCGGGCCGCATCTGGAAGCAGGCGATGATGGGGGCGCTCAAGGGCGTCGAACCCACCGAGTTCACGCCGGTCAACCACGAGCGGTTCGGCGGCTGCGCCGACAACTGCGCCCCCAAGCCCAAGAAGGAGAAGAAGGACGACGAGCGGGGCGGCCCGCCGGACGACTTCTTCGACCAGTTCGACCAGTTCAACCGCGATGACAACAACGACCGGGGACGCGGTCGCGGGCGCAACTGACCTGAGTGCCCTGGGTGCCCGCGATCGTGGCGGGCACCCGAGACCTGGTTAGGCGGACAGTCGCGCGCGAACGGCGGCGGCGACCCGTCCCCCCTCCGCGCGACCGGCGACCTTCGGGTTGACGACCTTCATGACCTGGCCCATCGCCTGGGGGCCGGCGGCGCCCGTCTCGGCGACGGCCTCGTCGACGAGGCGGCCGAGCTCCTCGTCGGAGAGCTGCGCCGGCAGGTATTCCTCCAGCACCGCCTGCTCGTCCAGCTCCGCCTGCGCCTGCTCCGCGCGCCCGGCGTTCCCGAACGCCTCGGCCGCCTCCCGGCGCTTCTTGGCCTCCTTGGTCAGCACCTTGATGATCTCGTCGTCGGAGAGCTCCCTGGCCGCCTTGCCGGCGACCTCCTCGACGTTGACCGCGGCCAGTGCCATACGAATCGTCCGGAGACGTACCTCGTCCCGGCTCTTCAGCGAGGCCGTGAGATCGGCCTTCAGCTTGTCCTTCAATGCGCTCATGCGGTCCATCTTGCCGCTTGTACGGACGGCTACGCGCTCACGTAGCCCCATCTCACGTACTCGGGACGCCTGGCGCCGGATGTCGGGCATCATGAATGGGTGAGGAAAGCTGCCGCCATACCACTGTCCATCCTCGGCCTCGGCCTGGCCGGTCTGGGTTACGCCTCCGTCGTCGAACGCAACTGGTTCCGGCTGCGGCGCTTCGACGTGCCCGTGCTGGAGCGCGGGCAGCGGCCCGTACGCATCCTCCACCTGTCCGACCTGCACCTGACGCCGGGCCGCAGGATGCTGATCAACTGGGTCCGCTCGCTCGGCTCCCTGGAGCCCGACCTGGTCGTCAACACGGGCGACTCGATCGCCCACCCTGAGGCCGTACCCGCGCTCCTGCACGCCCTGGAGCCCCTGCTGGCCCGCCCCGGCATGTTCGTGTACGGCTCCAACGACCTCTACGCGCCCAAGCCCAAGAACCCGGCCCGCTACCTCTGGCGCACCTCCAAGAACGAGCGCCGCCAACACGTCCCGACCCTCCCCTGGGAGGAGCTCGGCGCCGGCATGGCGGCCGAGGGCTGGCTCGACATGAACAACACCACCGCCCGCCTCAAGATCGGCGACCTCGACGTGGCGGTGGCGGGCATCCACGACTCCCACATCGACCGCGACCGCTACGACCTGGTCGCCGGCCCCGCCCCAGCCGACGCGGACCTCCGCCTCGGCGTCATGCACTCCCCCGAGCCCCGCAACATGACCCGCTTCGCCGCCGACGGCTACCAACTCCTCCTGGCCGGCCACACGCACGGCGGCCAGCTGTGCATCCCGTTCTACGGCGCCCTGGTCACCAACTGCGGCATCGACCGACCTCGCGTCAAGGGCCTCAACCGCCACGACAACGCCTGGCTGCACGTCTCGGCCGGTCTGGGCACCTCGCCGTACGCCCCGGTCCGCTTCGCCTGCTTCCCGGAGGCCTCGTTGCTCACCCTGGTCCCGCGCCGATAAACGCGGTCACAAGCACCCGCGAAGTCAGCTAGACTTCTCAAGCACGCGCAAGAGGGCGTGCACCGGGGTGTAGCGCAGCTTGGCAGCGCGCTTCGTTCGGGACGAAGAGGCCGTGGGTTCAAATCCCGCCACCCCGACCCGCAGGTCAGAGGCCCTTTCCGGAGCAATCCGGGGAGGGCCTTTCACATGATCGTGCGTCACACATGCGCCAAGATCGCTAATTTGCGGTGTCGGCGTTACGCCGCGCCCACGACTTGATGACCTTCTCGTGCGCGTCCGGAGCGAGATGGCTGTAACGCATCGTGGTCTCAAAACTTTCGTGGCCGAGCAGCTCCTGAAGGATCTGTGCCCGACATGATCTTTCAGCGGTTGGTACTCGTGGTGGTGGATGCTGTCGTGAGCAAGTTCTGTTGATCAATCACTCCAAAATTCGTTGGACGTCTGCCGGGCATTCTGCGAGCATCCGCACGGTGACAGATGAAGCCGATCGCCAGATGTCGTTCCCCACCAGTCCGAAGCATGTGCGCTTTGTCGAGTTGTCGAGCACCGCGATGTCCGCCCTGCTCGATGGGGATCTGCCCACAGCCAGCAATACGACTGGGGTCGCTCTGACCGAGTACTTTGTGACAGACACGGCACGGGAGCTGTGGCGGTTTCGGATCGACCAGATGGCCGCCGATCCCGGCCACGCACAGTGGATGGTACGGCAGGCGGTAACCGGGCCTGAAGGTGTCGTCATCGGTCACGCCGGGTTTCACGGACCGCCCGATGAGGCGAGCATGATAGAGATCGGATACGCGGTTGCTCCCGACTTCCGTCGCCAGGGGTATGGCCGAGCCATCCTGATCGAGTTGCTGCGTCGGGCCGCGGACGAACCGGCGGTCAAGACCGTACGGGCGACGATTAGCCCCGATAACGTGGCGTCCCTGGCCACGATCGCCGGCTTCGGATTCGTCCAGGTCGGAGAAGACTGGGACGAACAACTCGGTCTCGGGCTCATCTTTGAAGTCCCTGCCAACCGCAGCTGCTAGGTGCAACCAGCCGGTGAAGGTTACCGGTCACAGCATTAACGACCAAGGGTCGGCATTGGCAGCGGACCGCGTGGGCTTGTCGTTGATCGCAGTTCGCCGCCAGCCAGCCAGCCAAGATCAAAGGCTTGGGATGATCCCCGACCTGATCCTCATCCCGAGCCCCGCTCTCATCCTGTTGCTTTCAGCGGTGAAGCTGGCTCGGCATACAGCTCCTAGCACGGGAAAGGCCCCGCGATCACGTTAGTGATCACGGGGCTCTTCCCGTTCGATCTACTTCGCCAACGGCGTCTTCCCTCAGGAGAGGCGGGGCGGCCCCATCTCTCACGGCTGGAGGGCTTCCAGGCGGGGCCTCCCCAACCCCACTCAAGGAGCTTTGAATGGACCTACAGATGGTGTTGAACACCGCAGCGACCAGCAGGGCTGCGAATGGGTCCATCGGGAGTCTCTCCCAGATTAAGTTCTGGAGTTACAGAGTTGCGTTCTTAATCCGGCTAGTTACGGGGCGAATCCGGCCCAGCTAACTGCCCCGCCGGGGTCCGGCCAGACCGACCGCTTAGCGAAGTCGAGCTCGCGGTCGACAACCATGCTGGTGCTGTCGGTTATGGTGGCGGCATGGGTTGTTTCGCCGCTATGAACATCCGCGCCGCTGCTTAGCGGCGGTATCGCGGCTGCCTAAACCGCGGCCTCATTGCCTGCCCCGCTGGGGTCAGTGCCAGGGCGTACCGCCGGATCAGTGTCCCGCCGGCAGCCCAATCGCGTGTCTCGCTGTGCTGCCGGATCGTCCTGCGTGATCCGGGGAGCACATCCATGTCGCAGCAGTTCCATCCAACGCACCAAGATCCTTTCCCTCGTACGTCCGAGGCATCCCTCACCGTCGCCGACAAGCCGGCCGCAGCCACCGCGAAAGCGGAGCCGGACCATGACGTGCGGCCCGAACCCGCCAAGCTTCTCCTGATGGTCGGGCTCCCCGGCGCCGGAAAGACCACCCGGGCCGAAGAACTCGCCGCGGCGCACCGCGCGCTGCGGCTGACCCCGGACGAGTGGATGATCTCCCTGTACGACGGGTCGCAGCCCGACGGCAAGCGCGACATGCTGGAAGGACGGCTCATCGCACTAGCCCTGCAAGCGCTGCGACTGGGCACCAACGTCGTGCTCGACTTCGGGCTCTGGAGCCGCGACGAACGGTCGGCACTGCGCTGGCTGGCAACATCGGCCGGGGCATCCTGCCAAGTCATCTACCTGCCTATCGACAAGGACGTCCAACGCGCCCGGATCGCACACCGCCAAGTCACCGCACCGCACACGACATTTCCGATGAGCGAGGCGGACATCGACAATTGGCGGAAGCAGTTCCAGGCACCAGATGCCGCCGAACTCGGCGGCGGCGACATCCCTGGCCCGCCACCGGGGTGGCTGGGCTGGCCGGAGTGGGCCGCGGACCGATGGCCCTCGCTTGCACACGGCAACGCCTCCGGGTTCCAACTGGAGGACGGGATCGCCGTCACCGAGCAGGGGTGGACGCGCGACCTCTAGGCCACCAGTTGAGCGGTCCGGCCAGGCGCATAAGGCTCGGCACCAGCACCGCCCTGATCACGGTCGCGTCCACCAGCACGGCCACCGCCATACCGACGCCCAGCATCTGCACGAACATCACCTGCGCGGTGGCGTACGCGGCGAAGGTGAGCGCCAGAATGCCGCCGGCCGCGGTGATCAGCGGAGCGCCCCGCTGCAGGCCGGCGGCCACCGCCTGCTCGGTGTCGCCGGTCCTGTCGTACTCCTCCTTGATCCGCGACAGCAGAAACACCTCGTAGTCCATCGACAGGCCGTAGGCCACACAGAGCATGAGGATGGGGATGCTGGGGTCGAGCGTGCCCGTCGGGGTGAAGCCGAGAACCGACAGGTTGCCGTCCTGGAAGATCCAGACGATGGCGCCGAACATGACGCCGAGGCTGAGGACGTTCAGCAGGGTCGCCTTGATCGGGATGATCAGGCTGCGCGTCATGAGGAACAGGACCACGAATGTCACGCCCAGCATGAGCGCGAGCACCAGCGGCAGCCGTTCCACTACCGAGGCCCGGTAGTCGGACAGCTCGGCGGGATAGCCGCCGACCAGCACCTCGAAGGGCGGCGGCACCGCGCGTACGGCCTGGACGAGCCGCACGGGGTCGTCGGCCAGCGCCGCGGCCGACGGGACCACCGACAGCCACGTGCCCTCGCCCTGGAACCTGGACGGGTCCCCGTCACCCACCCGCTGCCCGCCGGCGAACGACCCGGCGGCAGAGTCCACCTGGGCCACGCCGGGCAGCCGGGACAGGCTCGTCGCGTACGCCGTGACGTCCGCCGTCACCGCCTCGCGCGAGACCAGCTGGATGGCGTCGGTCTCCTCGGCGGGGAACGACTGACGCACGACCTCCTGCGTCTGCCGGGAGGACGCCTCCAGGGGCAGGATGCGGTCGTCGGCCACGCCGAAGCGCAGGCCCAGGAAGGGCGAGGCCAGCACCAGCAGCAGCACGGTCGCCAGGCTGCCGAACACCAGTGGCCGGCGCATCACGCGGGTGGCCAGCCCGTGCCAGAACCCCGCCGCCCGCTCCGGCCGCTCCCGTCTGGGCAGCATCGTGCCGCCGATGGAGGCGAGTACGGCGGGCAGCACCAGCACGGCCGCGACCAGGCCGCCGATGACGACGGCGATGCCTGCGTACGCGAAAGAGCGCAGGAAGTCGAACGGCAACGCGAACAGCACGGCCAGTGACGTGGCCACGGTCAGGCCGCTGAACAACACGGTCCGGCCGGCGTGCTCGACCGCCCCCGCGACGGCCGCCGCCCGGTCCTTGCCGCCCCGCGTCTCCTCGCGGAAGCGCTGGATCACGAAGAGGCAGTAGTCGATGCCGAGGCCGAGCCCCATGGCCAGCGTGAGATTCAGAGCGAACGTCGAAATTTCAGTAAATGTCAGGACGCCACGGAGCAGCGCGAGCCCGATCATCATCGCGAACAGGCCGGCCAGGATCGGCACCAGGGCCGCCATCGCGCGCCGCTGGTAGAGCCAGAGCAGCACGAACGCCAGCGGGAAGATGACCAGCTCGGCCCGGACGAAGTCCTGCCTGGCCAGCGGCACGGTCTCACGGAAGACCTCCTCCCCTCCCCCGGCCCGCACCTGCAGCAGGTCGGTGCCCCGGGTGATCTCGGGGATGAGCCTGGGCAGCACCTGTGCCCGCACGTGGTCGGCGTCCCCCGGGATGCGGACCACGATGAGCGCGTGCCTGCCATCCTCGCTGCGCATCGTGGCGGGTCTGCCGCGGGTCCAGTACGAGTCCGCCTCGGCGACGTCGGCCTCGTCCCCGATCCGGGCGGTCAGCTCCCTGCCCGCGGCCTCGACCGCCGGAGCGTCCACCGTCCCGCTCTTGGCGGTCACCAGGAAGATCATGTCGGGGTTGCCGGTGTCGAACCGCTCGACCAGCTCGGCCTGCGCCCGGTCGGACTCCGAGCCCGGGGCTTCGAACCTGGCCAGCGACAGCCGGGGCACCGCGCCCGCGGCGAGCACTCCGGCCGCGATCAGGCCGAGCAGGGCCAGCGTCAGGACGAGCCGGCGGCGGCGTACCAGAAAGTAGCCGAGCCTGCGCAGCGGCGGCTCCGCGGTGGCCGCGTGGACGGGGCGGAGCCGCGCGCTGACCGTCATCGCGTGAGTCCCAGGGAGGTTCGCATGGGGTCTCCGATCAAAACTCGGTAAACTACTCGTGTTTGCTGTCCCGAACCAGAAATACAAGTAAATGCTCGTATTTGTCAACGAGGTGCCGCATGGCTGAACGCACGGTCCGCCGACAGGCGCGGGGTCTGAAGCGCATGGCGGAGATCCTCGACGCCGCCGAACTGGTGATCGCCGAGGTCGGCTACCCGGACATGACGACGAACCAGGTCGCCGCGCGGGCGGGGATGTCGCCGGGCTCGCTGTATCAGTTCTTCCGCAACAAGGAGGAGATCCTGGACGGGCTGGTGTCCCGCTACACCGACGACCGCCAGGAGTTCTGGGCCGCCAGGCTGGCCGAGGTCACCCCGGACGTCCCGCTGGAGGTGCTGGTGGGGCAGCTCGTGGACGAGAGCGTGCGGTTCAAGAGCCGCTCACCGGCATACTGGTCGCTGCTCTACGGCTCGGCCACGGGCGACAGGTTCGCCGGGGCCTCGCAGCGGCTGCACGAGGACATCGCCGGGCAGATCGCGGGCATGCTGCGCCGCCTGCGGCCGGGACTGTCCGAGCACCGGGCCCTGCTCATGGGCACGATGGTGTTGTCGATGGTGAAGGCGGTGATGCCTATGATCACCACCGGGTCGCCCGAGCGCAGCGCCGAGCTCGTGGACGAGCTCAAGCACATGCTCGTGAGCTACCTGAGCTAAGGGCCGTTTCCTGGGTTCTGTGACTACTCGACGGATTCTCAACAAATCCTCAACACCTGTAAACCTACATTTCCGGACATGAGATCCGTAGGAAAGATCGCCACGCTGGCCGTGGCGACCGCGCTCACCTCCGGCGTGCTGGTCTCCTCAGCGCACGCCACCAGCGCCACCGAAGGCGCCACCAAGGCCTCGGCCGCTCTGTGGCCCTGCGTCGTCCAGGCGAAGTGGGCGGTCAAGGTGCACAAGCGCCAGAGCCTCAGCTCCGGCTACCGGGTGGCCAAGAAGGGCACCAAGTTCCACGGCTACTGCTGGGACAACAAGCCCACCTGGAAGTGGACCGAAGTCTGGAACCTGGGCGGCGGGGGACACGGGTACGTCTGGCACACCGGGCTCAAGATGGTCCGCTAGGCCGAATCGCGCAGAGCAGCCCGCGACCGCCCGCCGGACGGGCCTGATCAGGCGTACTCGACTTATTGCCCAGAAGTGGAAGAAGCAGATGATCAATAGCTCTGAATCAGGCAGTCGCATGGCCACCTCACACGCCCTGGAAGATCACCTGGCGGAGTGGTCGCTGCAGACCGGGATCACCGTGGAGATATGGGCTCTGCCGGAACAACCGCTTCCCGCCCTCATCACCGAGATCGTCCATGGCACGATCCGTGACGTTCTGCAGGAAGTGGAACGGCAGGCACGGGCCCGTACCGTCTCCATCGCCCTCACCGTGGCTCCCGGCGGGCTGCGCTTGACCATCAGCGATGACGGCCTAGGCACGTCGGCCAAGGCATATGGGGCCAGCCTGAGCGGCAGACGGGACGAGCTCGCGGGAATAGGCGGCCGCCTCACCGTCAATGGCGTACCAGGAAATGGCACCACGGTGAGCGCCACAGTACCCCGAAGGGCCTTCGGCTAGCTTTGCGCTGGCGCGTCCGTCTCGATCCAAGGTCGTGGAAACAGAGCGGAGGGGCTCACCAAGGCCCTACTGGCTAGGGGCACATCGTGAATGGTTCGATGCCAGGCAGGTGGCGGGACCATTCACTGGCGGTGAGCGTACGACCGGCGCGCACGCACAGGGTCGCGGCCACGTGCCGCTCGTCCACGTCGAACACACGGATCGTGCCGTCGGGGGCGGCGGTGTGGAGTTTCGTGCCGTCCGCGGAGAATGCCACCCACCCGCCGTCGGCGCCGTCCGCCGCCTGCTTGCCGTCGAAGACGACGCCCAGCGGTCGCCGGCTCGGCACGTCCCAGAGACGTACGCGCAAGCCCTTCTCGTACGTCGCGATCGTGCGCCCATCAGGCGACCAGGCCAGCATGGTGACCTCGCTGCCCGGCACCGCGGGGAACTCGGCGATTCTGGTCCTGACGTCGCCGTCCCACAGAGTGAGCCGGCCGGGCCCGGAGAAGGCCACCTGCCGGCCGTCCGGGCTGAAGGCGAAGGCGCCGGCGAGCTGCCCGGTGCCCTGTTCGGGAGGCAGGGTGGCGCCCTTCGCCGGATCGATGAGCTGGAGCGGGTTTCCGGTCACGAGCAGCCGTCCGTCGGGGCGGAAGGCGAGGTCTTTCGCGCCCGTCCCGGTCTCCGCTCGTCGAGATCCGCGTTCGAGGTCCCACAGTTCGACGCGACCGCGCTCCCCAGAGCGCGACACGGCCAGCGTGCGTCCGTCCGGACTGAACGCCAGCGCTTGGGCGCCCTGCTCGACGCCGCCCCCCAGCTTGAGCCGGGCCGACACCTTATACCCGGGCAGATCCACAATGTGGACTGTGTCGTCGGCGGCCAGGGCGAGCCGGCGGCCGTCGGGGCTGAAAGCGGTCGCGCCGCCACCGCCCGACCGGCTGATCAGTTTCAGCAAAGCGCGGCCCGTCGCCGTGTCCCTGGCCTCTATCCGGTCCCCCCAGATCGCGGCCAGCACGTGCGCGGAGGGGGCCAGCCGTACGTTCCCGCTCTCGCTGCCGCCGCCGATCGGCCGGTCGAACACCATCGAGACGTCCTCGGTGTGGACGGCGCCATGTTCGTCCAGATAGCGGACGGCCCGGTCGGCGAGGTCGAAACGGAGCCCGCCGACGAAGGCGGGCATGGCCTGGCTGTACACCGAGTCAAAGAAGCTGGGCATGGCCTGGCTGTCCACCGTGTTAGGGGTGGAGCGCCGCTGCAAGGTCAGTCGCTCCCGGCCGCCCCAGTTGGCGATGAATGCGTCGCCGAAGACGAACCCGGCCTCCGGGCCCACCCCGCCCCCCGGGCCCGCCCCGCCCTCCTGGCCCATCACCCCCTCGCCGGACGGCAGCTCGAACATACGGATCCTGCTCGTCTCTCTCGAATTCACCAGCTCCGTGGTCATCATCATCTTGCCGTCGTCGCTGAAGGTGGTCTGGTTGATGACGCCCTTGTCCCGCTCGGGCGGGATCGGCGTCCTCTTGCCCCGGCGCAGGTCCCACAACT
Source organism: Nonomuraea sp. NPDC049028 (assembly GCF_043197735.1). Classification (NCBI taxonomy): domain Bacteria; kingdom Bacillati; phylum Actinomycetota; class Actinomycetes; order Streptosporangiales; family Streptosporangiaceae; genus Nonomuraea; species Nonomuraea sp. NPDC049028. The sequence goes on along the minus strand of NZ_JBICTR010000007.1, from coordinate 319,040 downwards.
CCGCGTTATAGCCCTTCACCACGTAGCCGAAGCGGCCGTCGCGGCTGATCGCGTTGAGCGCGGCTCCCGAGGGAGCGGTGAGCCGCTTACGCTTGGCGACGTCCCACCATTCGGGCAGGGCCTTCGCTCCCCAGGGGATGGCGAGGTAGCGCCCGGAGCCGTCGAAGCTCAGTGTGCCGCCGCCCGATCGCCTGCCTTGACGGGCGATGGGGGCGCCGAGCGGTCTTCCGGTGCGCGTGTCCCACAGCCGTACCCCCTCCTGGTCGAGGAGGGCCAGGGTGCGCCCATCGGGGGCGAGCGCGGCTTGGAACACCCCCGCGCTCACCCCGGACAGCACGCCGATCCGCCGTTGGCCGGTGACATCCCAGATCCTGGCCGTCCCGCCGTCCACGGACACGAGCACACGGCCGTCCTGGCTGAGGTTCTGCACGGTCGCGGCCGTGTAGTCGGGGTCGAGGAAGACGGAGACCGCCGTCTGAGAGAGCGAGTCGTAGAGCGCGCCGCGGGTCTCGGGCAACTCCGGGCTCAACCGCCAGCCGGCCACGCTCAGCAGCTTCGCGACCTGAGGATCGCTCTGCCGCAGGTCGGCGGCTCGCAGCGCGAGCTCCCGCGCCAGCGCGTCGTCGCGCTGGCGGCTCGACTCCCTGCGCAGGTACTCCGCGGTGCCGAGCCCGCCGAGCGCGACCACGAGCAGTACGGCCAGGGCCGCCGCGACCAGACGGCGTCTCCTCGCCCTCGTACGGGCCAGGCTCACCGCCTCGTCGAGGAACTCGCGTTCGCGCCGTCCCAGCGTGAGGTCCTTGTGCGCGGTGGCGGCCCACTGCAGCGTCCGGTCGAGTGCCGAGCCGTGCAGCAGGTCGGCCGGTCTTCTGCCGTGCTCATTCCACAGCGCGGCCGCCTCGGCGAGTCGCCGGTGAACGGGCAGCCCTTCGCGGTTGCCCGCCACCCAATCGCGCAGCCGGGGCCAGGCGTGCAGGAGCCCGGGGGCGGCCAGTTCGTACGCGGCACCGGACCGGGTGACCAGGCCCGCGGCGCCGAACACGGTGAGCATCGCGTCCACGGCCTGCGAGTCCGGCAGCTCGTCCCTGCCGACGGGCCGGAGTTCGTCACCGTCGATCATCCGCAGGAACACCTCGGGCGCGGTCACACGCTCGGCCTCGGTCAGCTCACCGTAGAGCTCCTCCGCGATCGCGCCCAGATCGGGCTCGGACCGTCCGGTCAGGGCACCAGCCTGCGTAAGGCCGCGTTCGAGCAGGTCATCGCCGCGGCCGAGCGGCGCCTCACCGCCATGGCCCAGCAGCCGCAGCAGCACCTTCCCAGCGGCCGGCCGCTCCGTGGGATCGCGGGCAAGCGCTGCGGCCACCAGCGCATCCAGGGGTTCAGGCAGGCCGTACACGTCCGGCTCGAACTCCATCACCCGCCCAATGACGGCGGCCGGATCCCCTTCCTCGATCACGTCCTTGCCCCGGGCCGCGAACAGCACCACCATCGCCCACGCCCACAGGTCGGCCGCCTCGCTCGCGCCCCGCCCCGAGAACACCTCCGGCGGCATGTATCCAGGCGTGCCCATGATCGGCCCGCTCGTCGTCGGCCCCACCTCACGGGCCACGCCGAAATCGATCAGGCGCGGTCCGTCCGGCCCCATGATGATGTTGTCCGGCTTGAGATCGCGATGCACGATCCCGCCCTGGTGGATGGCGGTCAGCGCGGTCGCCACCCCGATCGCCAGCCGGCGCAGCGCGTCCTTCTCGTACGGCCCCGACTCCGCCACCACCCGCCGCAGGCTCGGCCCTGGCACGAACTCGCTGACGATGTAAAGCGGCGCCGAATCGACCTGTGCCTCGATCACCTTGGCAGTGCAGAACGAGGCCACCTGCTGGGCCGCCGCCGCCTCCTTCGCGAGTCTGGCGCGTGATTCGGCGCTGTCGTACCGGGGGACCTTGATCGCGACCCGCTCTCCCGCCTCCCCGTAGCCCTCGTAGACGACGCCTTGGCCGCCCGCGCCCAGCCGGCCGGCCAGCCAGTAACGACCCAAACGCCGCGGGTCGGATGGGGTGAGAGGAGCTATTGAGCGTGCCATTTCGGGAAACTCCGGATGGGCTGAAGATCAAGGACATCAACCAGGTGCTGAACACCGGCGTGGAGCCCAAGCACGCCGAGAGCGTACGCGGGGTCGGCCAGGGCGCGACGAGTCATGCGGCGAGCATGTCGAGCGGTCCGCCGACAAGCACCAGAGCGAACGCCGCCCAGCGGAACAGATGCAGCGGCCGAGTGCGATGCAGGAGCTCCTTCGCGTGCGCCGACGGCGGATCACCTGTGCCGGGCACGAGCCGTGCCCTCGCTGGGGCCGCCCGCACCACTGAGCGGACCGGGCTCCTACGCGTGAGGTCACTTGGCGTGTGGATAGGCGACCATGGTGTTTGTGGAGTCTTCCCAGAACAGACCGTATCCGGAGTAGTCGCCGAAGGGAGCCACGACGTAGTTGCCGAGCTGGACCTGGCCTGTGGCGAGGTCGATGGTGACCCGCGGGTCGGCCTGGTCGGCAGTCGAGGCGCCGATGCCGAAGGCGACGCCGTCATCGGTCACACCGGTCAGATGGACCGGCTTGTCGCGGTCGGTCTCCTCGAAGCAGTGGCCGGTGCCTTTGTCCAAGTCGAAGGCCGTGTGGCTGCGGACGAGATAGCGGCCGTCGGCAGACAGGGAGGCCCCCTTGGAGTCGTCGGCCGTCACGCCCTGATCCGGCGCGCAGTCGACCTTGGCGCGAGCCTTTCCCGTGGCGGGGTCCAGGACGGCCCACGTGTCGTTGGGCACGCCTTCATCGCGCCACTGCGCGACGAGGGAGTCCTTGACCGGGGCGATGAAGAGCTTGTGGTCGCTGTTGGTGGTGAGAGTTCCGCCTGACCAGGCTCCCGGCACCCAGTAGTGGCGGCGGGGCTGGGTGTTGGTAGCCAGCAGCGGCCCGCGAGGGGTGACCGCTACGGCCTTGGTCGAGCCGAAACACAGCTTGCACTCGCTGGCTGGGGGTTTCATCTTCCTCAGGTCGTACGTCTTCGTCGCGCCGGTGGCCGGATCCACGGTCACCACCACGTCGTTGTCCAGCCGCACCAGCAGTCCGCCACCGCCGTTGGTGACCGCACCCTCGCCGTCCAGTTCGAGATGGTGAGCCGGTTTGACGCCGTCTCCAGCGGCACGGGCCGGGAAGATGTCGATCGTCGTGACCTGCCGGCCCTTGCTGACCACGTCCGCGCCCTGAAAGCCGGACGCGGAGGCGACCAGGTAGTCCATTCCCTGCACGGTGACCGAGAGCGCTGACATCAGGCCAGGGCCCTTCACCTCGCTCTTCCACAGGCTTTGGCCGCTGGTCACATCGAGCACGGTGAAGGTGCCGTCGTTCTTGCCGCCCTGCCGGAAGACGGCGACCGCCCCGGAGTGCGGCAGGGTGAGCTGGTCCCCCGGCAGGTCCGACTCCCAGCCGCGGGAGGTGTCATAGAGGCTGGGCACCGACAGCTGTGTCTTCGGCGCGACACGCTCAGGAGAGGCGGACGAGGACGGCGTCGGCGTGCCGGTCCGGGGCCCGTGCGACTTTCCCGAATCATCGCTTCCCGCACCTCCTCCGCAGGAGGTGAGAAGACCTGCGGCCACCACTGCCACGATTACGCGCCTGGGCCGATTCACGCGAGTCCTCCATAAAAACAGAACGTATCGGGCGCCAATAGATGGGCATCCTTGATCCGGAGTCCCCGCCGGGGGCACTCTCTTTCAACGCCACTCGATTTTCAACGCCACTCGATGAACGCGGCAGTGTCGCCGAGCGTGGAGAACTAGTCTCCGAAGACCCCGACCGGTGTCTGCTTCCGGCCCGCGCTGTTCGCCGGTCGCTGAACTGGAAACGAGGCTTGCTGCCAGGACCAGTGAGAAAAGGGTCGCCGCTGCTCTCGACCCGAGGTTGCAGTGGAAGTAGATCACCTGCCCCTGCCGAGCCTGGTCACGTTCCCGCACCGGTCCATGTAGGGCCCCTTCTTGAGGTTGTAGGAGCCCTTCATCACGCCGTAGCCGCCGTCCAAGTTGGAGATGGAGTCGTCGTACACGGCACATGGAGAGCCGACGCGGCCGGCCCGTTCACGAGTGTCGCCGCCATGATCGCGCCGGTCGTAACCAGCATGCCAACCGCCTTGGTCCCGAATCGCATGTTGCCCTCTTTGTCCTGTTGACCAGCTGGCGATCCACATGGTGCGCCGGACGGTGTTGAGAACTTGTTGAGGATTCGTTGAGGGGACCGGCATGGGGACGGGGCGCAGGCCGGCCCCGGGTCCAGCCGAGATACGGGTAGAACCGGCCATGAGGCCAGTTGGGGCGTTCGGCCGGTGGAAGGTCAGGTCCCGGAAGTTGCGGATACGGCCGGAAGCCGAAGACCTCGGTCTCCCCTGTCCCTGCTGTCCCTCATCCACGCCTGACCTGCGGATGTGTGCGCCACGGGAGGAGGACATCTCAGGGACGTGATGTCTATCGCTGTCCTTGATCCACAGGACGCCGACATCGGCCCGCAGGCCATTTTCAGAGTTCGATCTGAGGGGTAGGCGCGAGCTGGCTACAGTGGCGACGGCCAGCAGTCAAATGGAGTTAAGGCTGGCCGAAATCCAGAGGAGAACAGGAATGCGAAGAACCTGGCCACTGGCGCTGATGGCCCTCGCCACGGTTGTCATGGGCGGCGCGACGCCGGCGAGTGGCGACGCGGTCGTCAAGGCAACGAATTCGACGACGGCGACGGCAGCGGTCTGCGGCAGCTCGTCGCTGAACGGCCCGACCACACCGCCCGCCGGCGCGGTCGTGGTCCCTGCGGGTGACAACAGCGGCGTGGACTTACGCAAGGCGAACACCACGTACTACTTCCAGACCGGCACGCACACGCTGGGCACCGACCAGTACTCCCAGATCATGCCCGGCAACGGCGCGACGTTCATCGGCGCGCCCGGCGCGGTGCTGGACGGGCAGCGGCTGAACCGGTACGCGTTCACCCAGCAGGCGACCGGCGTCACGATCCGGTACCTGACCATCACCGGGTTCGTCGCGCCGCGCGATCAGGGTGTGGTCAATCACGACTCCGGCGACGGCTGGATCGTGGAGCACAACACGATCCGCGACAACTCCGGCGCGGGGCTGATGGCCGGAGCCACGAACCAGATCCGTGGCAACTGCCTCAAGGACAACGGACAGTACGGCCTGAACGCGTACAAAGAGGGCAACACCATCACCGGCCTGGTTGTGGCGGACAACGAGTTCGCCGGCAACAACACCGAGGACTGGGAGCACCAGGAGCCCGGGTGCGGATGTACCGGTGGCATGAAGTTCTGGGCGGTCAACGGCGCCGACGTGACCGGCAACTGGGTCCACGGCAACCACGGGCCGGGGGTCTGGGCGGACACCAACAACAACGACTTCCTCATCGAGAACAACCTCATCGAGGCCAACGACTCGCTCGCGATCTTCTACGAGATCAGCTACAACGCCGTGATCCGCAACAACACCATCCGCGGCAACGCCTGGGCCTCCGGTGCCGAGCGGGCAACGAAGGGCGACCCGTTCCCCGAAGCGGCGATCTACCTGTCCGAGGCGGATGGTGAGCCCCGCTTGAAGGCGCGGACCAGCAAGATCGAGATCACTGGCAACCGGCTCGAGAACAACTGGGGCGGGATCACCGCGTGGGCGAACGCCGACCGGTTCTGCAACAGCCCCGCCTCGACGACCCGCGACTGCACGCTGATCGTCGGGCCGACCAACACCTCACAGTGCTCGGCTCCCGCCATCGCCGGCGAGCCGCTCTACACCAACTGCCGCTGGTGGACGAAGAACGTCGACGTCCACCACAACACGTTCGCCTTCAACCCCAGTGCCGTCAACGGCGGCTGCCCGACGCAGTACTGCGGGCACATGGCCCTGCTGTCCAACTGGGGCACGTACCCGGACTGGTCCCCGTACAAGGGCGCCGTGATCCAGCAGTCGATCGTCCACGGGTCGAACAACTCCTGGCACGACAACACCTACACAGGACCGTGGCAGTTCAGGGTCACCGACATGGGCACCCGCATCGCGCCCGGCCAGTGGGTCGGCCCCCAGTACGGCCAGGACGCCGGCAGCACGTTCGACGGCGGCACGCCCGTCCCGCCGGCGATCACCGAGCAGGACTTCGAGTCCGGCTCGACGATCTCGCCCTACTCCCCGTGGTACGGGACCAGCGTCGCGCACCAGACCGGCGGCGCGCATGGTGGCACGGGCTCGCTGCAGATGACCAGCACCCAGTCGGGCGGCAGCGCGGTGGCGCTTGACAACTTCCCCGGCTACAGCGGTGTGGTCGCCGGTACGAGCTACCACGTGTCGCTGTGGTATCGGGAGGCTGTGGCGACCATGCCCGCCGTCACGTGGAACGTGCGGTGGCGCGACGAGTCCGGCACGGTGCTGCGTACCGACGCCATCTCCCTGGCCCAGAAGACCGCCTGGACCGAAGCGGCCGGCACGTTCACCGCGCCCGCGGGCACGACCCGCGTCGACTGGACCTTTGTCTGGAACGCGAGCACCGCCGGGCCCGCTTTCCAGATCGATGATGTGGCGATCCGTCCCGGGAATGCTTGAGCAAAAGACCCGGTAACGGCGCTTCGCCCGCCTTCCTGGCACGCTACGCGCGAAAGAGCGGCTGCGACACGGAACCCCGCGTTGCAGCCGCTCTGAAAGCCATGCCGTTAGCGCTGCAGTGTCAGCACACCCGGCCGGTAGGGCAGGAGACCGTAGTCGCCGCCCGAGCTGGGGGCCCGTCCCTGGTAGAGCAACTGCAGATTGCAGGGATCAACGGTCATGGTCTGATCGGGGTTGGTGCGAACCAGATCGCCGTGGCTGATGTCGTTGGTCCAGGTGGCGCCGCTGTTAGCCTTGCCGGCGAAGGGATTGCCCTCGGTCGCGGCCTGCGGTGTCCACGTACCGCCCAGGCTGGTGGCCGTGAACGAGCGGAAGTAGCGACCCTGCGAGCCCATCGCCTCGACGAGCATGAGGTATCGGTTCTGGCCTTGGAGCTGGTAGACCTGAACTCCTTCGAACAGGTTGTTCGTCGTGTCGCTCATGATCGTCGTCGAGGTCGCGCCGAAACTGCCCGGGAAATTTCCGATGGGCATGCTGGCCCGGTAGATCTTGCCGTTGTCGCCGGCGAAGAACAGGTACATGTTGGTGCTGTCACCGATGAGTGTCTGGTCGATGGGTCCTGTGCTGGAGCCGGAGATGCTGCCGGAGAAGAGCACCTGCTGCGCTGACCAGCCATTCGGATTGGTGGGGTCGCTGGAGGTCCGGTAGGAGAAGGCGGTCCCACCCCACTGGTAGGCGAGCACCCAGATGTTCTTCGGGGCGAAGTAGAAGAGCGTCGGCGCGACAGTGGAAATGGACATCGTGTTCTGGCCGGCCGAGGCCATGTCGGACCAGTTGCTGAAGAGGCCGAAGTTCATCGAACCCCACCTCGTCCCCGTGTCGTGCGTCGTCGCATAGACGAGATGCCTGCCGTTGTAGACGACGTTGGTGAAGTCCTTGAGCGAGACCCATCCCGACTTCGGGGTCGCCAGCGGGCCCGTCGATGTCCAGCGGTACGTCGATGGAAGAGCGCACGTGCCGGTCGGCGTCGGTGTGGGCGTCGGAGTCGGTGTGGGGGTGGGCGTGGGGGTGCCGGGGTTGCCGCAGGTCACGCCGTTCAGAGCGAACGACGTGGGCACCGGGTTGCTGCCGTTCCACGAGCCGTTGAACCCGAAGGTGGTGCTGCCGCCGGAGGGGATGGAGGCGTTGTAGGAGACGTTGGTGGCGGTCACCGACGAGCCGGACTGGGTCTGGGTGGCGTTCCAGATCTGGGTGATCTGCTGGCCGGCGCCGAAGGACCAGGTCAGCCGCCAGCCGTCGACCGCGTCACCGAGGTTGTTGATGGTGACGCCGGCACCGAAGCCACCCTGCCAGCTCGAACTGATCGTGTAGTCGACCCGGCAGGCCACGGCGGCCTGGGCGGGCTGTGTGATCAGCAGGCCGGCGCCGGCCAGCAGGACCGCGATGGCGCCGATCACCAGGCCGCGGCGCGAGACCCGCCGGGTCGGCGCCGCGGCCGTGACGGCGGAGGGGTGCGCTGGCCAGGGCAGACGCATCAGTATTCTCCTCATCATCATGTCCGGCCTCTGTCAGGGGCTGGTGCAGGTGGCGGTCGGGGTGGCCGCGGTGCCGTTCGCGGTGAACCCGAAGGTCGTGGAGCCGCCGGCGGCGATGGAGCCGTTGTAGGCGGCGTTGCGTACGGTGACGCTGGAGCCGGACACGCTCTGCTGGCCGTTCCACAGGCTGCTGATGCTCTGCCCGCCGGGCCAGGTCCACCGCACGGTCCATGCGCTGATCGCCGCGCCGCCCGCCTGGACGGTCACCGTCGACTGGAAGCCGCCCTGCCAGCTGTTGGTCGTCGTGATCGTCGCCGCGCACCCGTCCGGGACCGGTGTCGGTGTCGGAGTCGGGGTGGGCGTCGGGGTCGGAGTGGGGTCGGGGTCCGGCGAGGCGGAGTTGAGGGCGTTGAGGACCGCGTCGTAGGCGGGCTTCTTGTTGCCGCCGCTGAACAGCAGCGGGGTGTCACCCGACCGCCACGAGTCCTGGTCGCGTACCCCCCACACCGTGATGCCGGCGCAACGGGCCACCGCCAGGCAGTCGTTCACCACGGCGGCGTAGGTCTGCGGAGAGGCGCCCTGGATGTCCAGCTCGGTGATCTGCACGTCCACCCCGAGGGCGGCGAAGCTGGAGATGGTGGTGCGGTAGTTGCTGTTGTACGGGCTGCCGCTGTTGAAGTGCGACTGCAGGCCGACGCAGTCGATCGGCACGCCGCGGGCCTTGAAGTCCTTGACCATGTTGTAGACGCCCTGCGTCTTGGCCCAGGTCCAGTTGTCGATGTTGTAGTCGTTGTAGCAGAGCTTGGCGGCCGGGTCGGCGGCGCGCGCGGTGCGGAAGGCGACCTCGATCCAGTCGTTACCGGTGCGCTGGAGGTTGGAGTCGCGCCGGCCGCCGCCGCTGTCGGCGTAGGCTTCGTTGACCACGTCCCAGGCGTAGATCTTGCCCTTGTAATGGCCCATGACGCCGTTGATGTGGTCGATCATCGCCTGGCGCAGCGAGCTGCCCGACAGCGACTGCATCCAGCCGGGCTGCTGGCCGTGCCAGGCCAGCGTGTGCCCGCGCACCCGCTTGCCGTTCTGCACGGCCCAGTTGTAGACGCGGTCGCCGTTGGCGAAGTTGAACTGGCCCCGGTTCGGCTCGGTGGCGTCGATCTTCATCTCGTTCTCGGCCGTCACCATGTTGAACTCGCGGCCGGCGATCGTGGTGTACTGCGAGTCGCCGAGCCGGCCCGCGCTGATGGCGGTGCCGAAGTATCGCCCGCTCTGCGCGGCGGCCGCGCCGAGCGTACTCGCCGCCGCTCCGGCCGGCATGGTCGGTACGATCACCGCGGTGACCACGCCGAGGACGCCGACGGCGGCGGCGATCAGCACCCGCGGGCTCCTGAGAGGCCGCGGCGGAAGTATGGCTTTGATCCCCATGACTGGCTGCTCCAGACTGAATCACGAGAAAGCGGACACGCGGGGGTCATCCCGCACGATCGACGCCGCGTCCCGTGATCAGGGAACGCACACCACCAGGGCATCGCGAACGGCGGTCCTCGCCGCGCACCACCACGAGCAGGAGGAGGCCGCCTTGGGCCACAGTCTGGAAACCATCCCGAAATGTGTCAAGGTTTTGGCGAAAGTTTCAGAGTGACGCTCTCGCCGCCACGGGCGGCGACCCCCGATAACGCCTGATGAGCCGCACGCCCGTCCGCCGCCCCCTCGTGGGCGCGAAGTGCCGTCCTTGACGTCGCCTCTTCCTCTCGTATTGGCTCCGACCTGTCACCACGACCATCTGACAGAAAAGGAACCGCGACCAAGAAGAAGACGTGTGAGCGTTAACAGCCGACCTGGGGCCACCACCCAACGGCCATGATGCGGGGCGGTCCGGCGGACAGACACCACGTCCCTGGAGCCGCCTCTCGGAGAGTCACTGATGAGGAGGTTCATGACGGTCTTTCACCGTCAAGGTCGCGACCGCGCCGAGGGCGATGCCAGCGAGGGGGGTGATCGCCGGCCCCTACGTGCGGCCGTGTCCCCGCAGGGCGCGCTCTGGCTTTCCGGAGGTCATTTGCGGTAGCACTCCGTCAAGCCGTCCTGCGAGACGCCATCAGGCACCTCGACCTGTGCGGCCTGCCCTGGAGCGGGGTCTTTGACCTTGTACCCGTGATCGCGGAGGCACTGGAGGGTCTTGAGCTCTTTCTCCTTCGCTTCTTTGTCGGACATCTTCGGCTGGTCGTCAGAGGCCGTGGGCGGCTTGCCGATCTCCTTGATGCAGGCGTCCCTCGCTACCTCGTACGCGTCCTGCCGGTCGCCGAAGTCGATCTTTCCGGCCTCCTTCGGAAGCACGAAGCCCTTGTCACTCAGGCACGACCGGAACTTGACCTCCCATTCGGTGTACTTCTGGTCGGCCGTACCGGCGGAAGCCGACGAGTTGTTCGGCGGCCCGCTCGACCCGTTGGCGTCGCCGCAACCGGCCAGCAGGCCCGCGAGGCAGGCGAAAGCCGCGAATGCGACGCGAGTACGAGGGAGGTGAAGTGTGTTGGGCATGGTTGGCCACCCTGCGCGGTGCGAGTGTCCGCGCTGTCGCGGTCGCGTATCCACGACCGCTTGGCTACGTATCGAGTGTGTGTCAGCCCCTGATACATCCCCAATACGTAGCCAAGCGGCCGCCGATACGTGACCGCCGCCGCATGGACACCTGTACCGCGCAGGGTGTCGCAAATGCGAAATCGTCTTCTTCTCGTCGTCCCCGTGGCGCTGGCCGCGCTGGCGGCGACCGCGACTCCGTCGTTCGCCCTGCGCGGCGGCGTCGAGTCGGTACGGCCGTACTCGTTCATGGGCTCGTTACAGCGCGCCGAGTCCCCGCGCGCGGACGGCCATGTCTGCGGAGTCACACTGATCGCGCCGCAGTGGGTGGTCACCGCGAGCCACTGCGCCCGTACGCCCAATCAGGCGCCGGTCGGCACCCCTCGGGGCTGGCGGGTGCGCGTCGGCTCCCTGAGCGTGACCTCCGGCGGCGAACTGGCCGAGGTCGACAGGTTCTATCGGTACTCCACCGAGGTCTACGGCAAGGATCTCGCGCTGCTGCACCTGCGTACCCCGGTTCGGGCGAAGCCGGCGCGGATCGCGCCGGTCACGCCGGCCGACCGAACCGCCACCCGCATCATCGGCTGGGGCGTGACCTGTGACGAGCGCGCGCCGAAGTGCTATCCGGACCGCCTGCGCGAGGCCGACACTGTGGTGCAGCCCGACTCGAAATGTGAAGTGAGCGGTATCACCGCGAAGCGTGAGCTGTGCGTGGGCAGCCCGGACGGAAGCATCTCGGCCACCAACATGGATTCCGGCGGCCCGGCGCTGGTCCGCCGCAGTGGCAGCTGGCTGCTGGCCGGGGCGGTCAGCGGCAGCAACAGCAATGACACACCGACCGTGTACAGCGACGTGTCGGTGTACCGGAAGTGGATCCGGGGCATCGTCACGGGCAGCGCGGTTCCGCCGGAACCGCATATGCCGTCCCTGGAGGGTGCCGCGCAGTTCGGTGAATGTTCCGGCGCCGTGGTCCGCACCGGGAGCGACCGGGCGGAGGATCCGGCCCTGCTCCTCACCAACGGCCACTGCGTCCAGGGCACCCGCCCCGCGCCGGGGTCGGCGCTGGTCGATCAGCCGGCCGCCCAGCCGGTCACGATCACCGACCGCGAGGGCTACCCCAAGGTCGAGGCCAGGACGACCCGGCTGGTGTACGCCACCATGACCGGCACCGACATCGCCCTGTACCGCCTGAACCGGACCTACGCGGAGCTGGCCGCCGCCGACGCCAAGGTCTTCGACCTCACCACGACCCCGGCCGCGGCCGGTGACCGGGTGGACCTGTTGTCCGGCAACTGGGGCCGCCGCTGGAGCTGCGCGGTGCAGGCCGTGGTGCCGGGGCTGCGTGAGGGCGGGTACGAGCAGGAGAACGCGCTCACGTACACCAGCGCCTGCGAACCGGGGCACGGCGCCTCGGGGTCACCGCTGATCGCCCCGGACGGGCAGACCGTGGTCGGGCTGCACAGCACGAGCAACGACGACGGGAAGAGCTGCACGGAGAACAATCCGTGTGAAGTGGACGCGGCCGGCCACCTGACGGTGCGCAAGGGCGCCCATTATGGGCAGCAGGTCGCGGCCGTGCCCGCCTGCCTGGCGCCCGGCTCAGTGCTGGACCTGTCCCTCCCGGACTGCACACTGCCCCGCCCGGCCGCCTGACCGGCGCCGGCCGGATCCGCTCCTGAAACAGCCTCGCGGCGCGATCTCGATCACCGAATCCACTCGCGTTGGAAGGACCGGCCTTTCCCAGGCGAGCAGTCGCCGGATGTTTTTCGTGCTGCCTCGGAGTATTATTACGTGCCACTGAAAACAGCACGATATTAAGGAGCGGCGGCGTGCCGGAACCGCATGACACCGAGGCCTGTCGGCATTGCGGCAAACCAATGCCTTCCCTGCCAGGACGCGGGCGCAAGCGCGAATACTGCGACTCCACCTGCCGTAGCGCCGCGCGACGCATCCGCGACCGCGCCAAGGATGTAAATGAAAGCTTGACATTCTCACCTCGTAAAGCAAATATTGACGACGTGACGGAAGTGGCGGCGCCGACCGACCTGGCGGACACAGCCCGGAGGCTGGCGGAGCGACTGAGCGCTCCGGATGCGTCCCCGCTGGACGCGGTGGTCGCCACCCGGGATCTCGCGCGGGCGGTCGACCAGGCCATGCGGGCAGCGGTCGACAGAGCACGCGCGACGGGACACACCTGGCAGGAGATCGGCGACGTGCTCGGCTCCAGCCGGCAGGCGGCCTTCCAGCGGTTCGGCCGGCCACTCGACCCAAGGACAGGAACACCCATGATCGACAAGATGCTGCCCGGCGCCGCCGACCGCGCTGCCGCCCTGGTCGCGGACCTCACCGACGGCCGCTGGGAGGAAGTACGCCGCGACTTCGACGAGACGGTCGCCACCGGCCTGAGCGCGACCAAACTGGCCGCGACCTGGGCACAGGCGGTCGGCATGGTCGGCGCGTACGAAGGCATGGGCGAGCCGGTGCCCCACCAGGCGGGCGACCACACCATCGTGGACATCCCGCTTTCCTTCGAGGCGGGCGAGCTGACCGCCCGCGTCGCCTACGACGGGGACGGCAAGGTCGCCGGGCTTTTCCTCCGGCGTCCCGACACTGCGTAAACCACTCGGATCAAAGAGATGAAGTGACCCTGTGATGTTCTTACGTGAGTTCGTACGCGCACGGAATGATCGCGCGCCGCGTCTGGGCGCCGGTCTGTGCGCGTTCGCCCTTCTGGTGAGCGGGTGCGGGAGCGGATCGGCAACCCGCGTAACCGCCTCCCCCATGGCCGCCGTTTCTCGTACGACCCCCGCCTGGGTCGAGGAGGAAGTGAGCTTCCAGGTGGACGGGATGATCGTTTACGGCACCTGGCGCCATCCGGCCCGGCCGGGCGCGAAGGTCCCGGCTGCCCTGATCATCGCGGGCAGCGGTCCCACCGACCGCGACGGCAACAGCGCCGGGCTCAGCGGGATCGACACGTACAAGACCCTAGCCGGGGTGCTGTCTGCCGGCGGCGTGGCGAGCCTGCGCTACGACAAGCTCGGGAGCGGCAAGACCGGCCTCGGGCCGTACGCGTCCAAGATCGCCGACATCGGCATCGCCCCATTCGAACACGAGGCCAGGGCGGCGCTGGACTTCCTGGCCCGGCGGCCCGAGACCGACAAGCGGCGGCTCACGGTCATCGGGCACAGCGAGGGCGCTCTGTTCGCCCTCCTGCTCGCCACGAAATCGAGATCGAAGACGCGCATCCACAGCCTCGGCCTGCTCGAACCGCTGAGCCGCCGATACCTCGACATCCTCAGCGGTCAGATCACCACCCAGATCAAGGCCCAACAGCAGGCAGGTACGATCACCGGCGCTCAGGCGGCCGAGGTCGAGGACGCCCTGGCCAGGGCTGTCGCGTCGCTGCGCGCCAACGGCACGGTCGCGGCGAACCTGCCCGGCGGATTGTCGAACGTGTTGTCCCCGGCGAACGCGAAATTCCTGTCGGAGGTCGACCGCGAGGACCCGGCCAAAGTGGCGGCCCGGCTCAAGGCGCACACCCCGGTTCTGCTGAGTTGCAGCGATGCGGACATCCAGGTGAGCTGCGACGACGTCGAGCACCTGGCCGCTGGGCTGGCGAAGGCCCCCGCCGCCACCGACTTCATCCGCCTGACCGGGATCAACCACGTACTCAAGGAGGACCCCAGCCGGACCGCGGCCCACTACACAGAACCCCTGCCGTTCTCGTCCCAGCTCAAGCAGGCGCTCCCCGCGTTCGTCCGGGCTTCCTGAGGACGTTCATGGCAGGCGAATGTGGTGGCCCTGCCAGCGGGCGCGCAACCAGCGCGTCACTCACCGGCGGGACCTCCGGTCTCCAGGAGGCGACCGTCCGCCAGCTCCAGCCACCGTTGTACGCCGATCGCGGCGAGAAAGCGTTCGTCGTGGCTGACCACCACGAACGCTCCCTGGTACGCGATGAGCGCGCCCTCCAGCTGCGCCACGCTGACCAGGTCGAGGTTGTTCGTCGGCTCGTCGAGCAGCAGGAGCTGAGGCGCCGGCTCGGCGTACAGCACGCAGGCCAGGGTGGCCCGCAGCCGTTCGCCGCCGGACAGCGCCGCCACCGGCAGGTGCGCACGCGCGCCGCGGAACAGGAAGCGGGCCAGCAGGTTCATCCGCTCCGCCGCCGCCATGCCGGGGGCGAAGGCGGCCAGGTTCTCCGCCACGGTGCGCTCGACGTCGAGCAGGTCGAGTCGCTGCGACAAGTAGGCGACCCGCCCGTCTGCCCGCCTGGTCGTGCCGCCGTCCGGCTCCAGCTCGCCGCTGATCAGGCGCAGCAGGGTGGACTTGCCCGCACCGTTGGGGCCGCTCAGCGCGATGCGCTCGGGGCCGCGTACGGTCAGGTCGACGCCCGGCTCGGCGAACAGGCCGCGAGTCCGCAGGTGTTCGCCGAGGAAGACCGTGCGTCCGGCGGGTACGTTCGTCCCCGGCAGCTCCAGCGCGATCCTCTGGTCGTCGCGCAGCGCCCACCCGGCCTCGTCGAGCCGGGCCTGGGCGTCGCTGACCCGTGAGGCGTGCATCTGGCCCGCCCGGCCGGCCGACTCCTGGGCGCCGCGTTTCATGTTCCCGGCGAAGATGCGCGGCAGCCCGGCGTTCTTGAGGTTGCGGGCGGCGTTGCCCGCCCGGCGCTCGGCCCGCTCGCGGGCCTGCTGCATCTCCCGCTTCTCGCGCTTGAGGTCCTGCTCGGCGCTGCGCACGTTCCGTTCGGCGGCTTCCCGCTCGGCGCGTACGGCCTCCTCGTACGCGGTGAAGTCGCCGCCATAGAAGCGGACCTCGCCTCGGTCGAGCTCGGCGATGCGGTCCATGCGGTCGAGCAGGGCCCGGTCGTGGCTGACGACGAGCAGGCAGCCGGTCCACTCGCCGAGTACGTCGTAGAGCCTGCGGCGCGCGCCGAGGTCGAGGTTGTTCGTCGGCTCGTCGAGCAGGAGTACCTCGGGACTTTTGAGCAGCTGCGCGGTCAGGCCGAGCGAGACGACCTGGCCACCGCTGAGCGTGCCCAGGCGCCGGTCGAAACCGATATCCGCGAGGCCGAGCCGGTCGAGCTGGGCACGGGTGCGCTCCTCGATGTCCCAGTCGTTGCCGATCGTGGTGAAGTGCTCCTCGCTCGCGTCGCCTGACTCGATGGCATCCAGCGCGGCGATCACCGGTGCGATGCCGAGCACCTCGGCCACGGTCGGCTCACCGACGAGGGGCAGGTTCTGCGGCAGGTAGCCGAGCACCCCTTCGACGGCGACCCCGCCGGAGGAGGGCCGCAGCTCGCCGGCCATCAGCTTGAGCAGCGTGCTCTTGCCCGCGCCGTTCGGGGCGACGAGGCCGGTACGGCCACCGCCCACGGTGAAGGACAGGTCGTTGAAGACAGGGGTGTCGTCAGGCCAGGAGAAGGACAGGCCGGAACAGATGATGAACGCATCGGACATGCGACAGACCTCGATACGAGACCCGGGCGCGCGAATGGGCCCGGCAAGGGGACAGGGTTGGGGGTACGACGACGAGGGCCACGTCGGCGGCGGTCATGCGCGCCTGCCGGGGCCGGTCAACCTCCGGTATCACCCGGAGATGTCGTCGTCACCTGCCATGTCTGGTCTCCTAAGGTCTGAACACGAGCGTTTATCACCGTAGCAGCCGTCGGGGCCAGAGCGCGTCGGCCGTCTGCCACTTCTTCTCGCGCAGCCCGGTAAGCAGCCGGGTCAGCGGGCCGGTGGGGTGCCGACTCCTCGCAGCAGGGTGTCGACCACGATGTCGGCGGCCTGTGCGGCGCTCAGCTCGGACAGGTTCGCCGCGGCGTGTTCCATCAGCGACGGCAGGACCGTGGCCACCCAGCCGCGCGGCAGGTCGGAGCGCAGCAGGCCCTCGTCGGTGGCGCGCCGCAGGAAGGCGTCGACCTCGTCGATCAGACTGCGGCGACGCTCGCGGATCGCCATCTCGCGGAGCATGAGGCTCGTTTCCACGGGCCATTTGCGGTTGACGGCGATGATGCCCTCGACGTAGCGATGCAGCGCGACCGCGACCGGGGCCTCGCGCAGTCTGGCGGCCTCGATGGCCTGCTCGACCGCGTCGTAGCGGGCTCCGTAGACGGCGGCCATGAGGTCTTCGCGGGAGGCGAAGCGGCGGTAGACCGTGCGGCGGTCCACCCCCGCCTCGGCGGCGATGGCGGCGATGGTCGCTGAGGGGTCGTCTGCGAGCATGCGGGCGCCCGTGCTCAGGACGCGTTCCAGGTTGCGTGTCGCGTCTGCTCTCACCTGCCCAACATACCCCCCTCGCGTAGCACATGGCATAGCTTTACGTCACAGTTATGCTGAGATTAAGTCAGTAAGTGCTACATTTATGTGACAGCTAATCGAGCAAAGGAACCACCCATGACCAAGACATGGCTCATCACTGGCGCCTCACGCGGCCTCGGACGCCGCCTCACCGAAGCCGTCCTCGAAGCGGGCGACCAGGTCATCGCCACCGCACGCAACCCCAAACAACTCGATGACCTGGTGGCCCGCCATGGCGACCGGATCCGAGCTGTCGCACTCGACGTCACCGACGCCGCCGCGGCCTCCCGAGCGGTCAAGGCGGCCACCGACGCCTTCGGCGGCCTCGACGTGGTCGTCAACAACGCCGGCTACGGCAACAGCGCACCGATCGAAGAGATGGCCGAAGACGACTTCCGCGCCCAGATCGAGACCAACCTCTTCGGCGTCGTGAACGTCACCCGGGCCGCCCTGCCCGTCCTGCGCACCCAAGGATCAGGAGTCTTCGTACAGTTCTCCTCCGTCGGAGGACGTGTCGGCGGTACCCCCGGAATGGGCGCTTATCAGACCGCGAAGTTCGCCGTCGAAGGCTTCTCCGAAGTCCTCGCCAACGAAGTCGCGCCCTTCGGCATCAAGGTCATCATCGTCGAGCCGGGGGCGTTCCGTACCGACTGGCAGGGTTCCTCCATGGAGATCCACCCCGTCGGCCCCGACTACGAGCAGACCGTGGGCGCCCTCCACCGCTTCCGACGCGACACCGACGGCACCCAGCCCGGCGACCCCGCCCGCGCCGCCAAGATCATCATTGACGTGGTCCGGGACGACGACCCACCTCGGCGACTCCTCCTCGGTAGCGACGCCGTCGCCTCCGCCCAGAAGGCCGCCGAGATCCGCGCCGCCGAGACCGAGAAATGGGCCGACGTCAGCCGCTCGGCCGACTACCCCGCCGACGCCGACGAACGCTAGCCACCAGAAACCCGTGCGTCACTCGTGTGGTTGTGGGGTGGTGGGGCGCCCGGGCAGGTCGTGCTGGGTGAACATGTCGATCAGCAGCCGGATCGGCAGGCCGGCCTCGGTCGGGTAGCGGAAGTGCTCGTCGAGGTTGAGGCTGTAGTGGTTGCGGCGGCCGACTCGGTCGCGGGAGAGGTAGCCGGCCTGGTGCAGGTCGGTCACGATGCCTTGCACGGCGCGTTCGGTGATGCCGATGCCGGCGGCGATGTCGCGCATCCGCGCCTGTGGGTCGCGGGCGATCTCCAGCAGGACGCGGGCGTGATGGGTCAGGAACGTCCAAGTGGACGAACGGTCGTCGGATGCGCTCACGGGTCTTCACCTTCTCCGCCCCCGGCGGTTAACAGCAGCTGCGGGGCGGACTGTACCCTCTCTTCCCAGAAGATCCTATGGGGAAAAGTCTTTCCGGTATCGGTCTTCGGGATTAAAGTTCGGATGCGAGGAAGGAATCGCGCCCGTACTCGGCCAGCCCTGAGAGGACGTCATGACCGTCGTGCCGCAGTCGGCCGCCTGCTGAGCGGGCCGTCAAGCCGCCATGCCCCCTTTGAGCCTGGACAGCCAACGCCTGATCACCGGCGTGCTGATCACCGTGACCGGCGAGGTGGACACCACCAACGCCGCCCAATTGGAGACCTACCTCAGTCGGCAGGTCCGTGCCGGCGAGCCGTTGCTGCTCGACCTGGGCGGGCTGACCTTCCTCGACAGCATGGGCCTGCACCTGCTGATACGCCTCAACGCGGCCTTGAGCGAACAGGGTGCCGCGCTCCATCTGGCGGCCGTACGCGGCGCACCCGCCCGCATCCTCGAGATCACCGGCCTGTCATCGGCCCTGAACATCCACACCACCGCGGAGCAGGCCATCACCAGCATGATGGCCGAGCAGGCCCAGCCATAGGAGCCTGCCCAGGACTCATCCGCTGCTCATGCTGGTACTTGACTTCATGTCGACATGAAGTACCCTCGTCATCGACTCCGACGACCCGGCGCTCACGCGGACCATCGTCCACGCGCGCGCCGACCAGGTGACCAGTCCCCGGGCCGCCCGTTCCTATCGCAACCTGCTGCTCGACGCCGGGTTCGAGGATGACCGCCGTGGAGACTGCCGAGCCGGTCTCGTCGAAGGTGCTCTATGAGGCGGTCGGGCCGGTGGGTGGCTCGGCCAGGCGGCTGTTCAAGGTGTGGCGGAAGGCCGGTCTGCGGGTTCACGCGGCGGCCTGACGTCGGCCTCCTGTTAGCGGCGGCCAGTCGGCTCCAGGTTTACGAGGCGTGTGCCTTGATCGCCACGCTGGTCAGGGCGAGGAGCAGTTCGAGGTCGGGTTCGGCGTCCACCTGCACGGCCACCCAGGCGCTGTCGGCGCAGGCGTGCACCTGGTCGCAGACCCGCAGATGCGGTTCGAGCCGGTCGATCGCCGCCGCCGTCAGACGCAGGTGCACCTCGTCCCGGCCGGACGGGCGCAGGATCTCGGTGCCCCGCACCGCGAAGGCCACGCCGCGCCGGGTGTCACTGACCGCCAGAGCCGGCCAGGAGCGCAGCTCGGCCATCGCCCGGGCCACATAGGGCCCGTGACGCAGACTCGCCCGCCGCCAGACGGAGATCCCTGCCACGACCTCAATGCTGCTCTACTGCACACCGCATCGCCATGCCGCGTTCTTCAACCGTTATCTGTTATTCAGACGCAAGGGTCCCCCGGGCACGGGTGGAAACACTTGCGGAGATGCCGGACACCTAGTGAGGTGTTCCGGCATTCTTCGGTTAGGAGACACCCGTGCAGGATCAACGCGTGCCACCCGACACGCGAGATCGTTTCGAGGCGCTCTATCTCGCCTGTTATCCGGCAGTACATCGCTATGCGATACGTCGTACCGATTCCGTGGACGACGTCGCCGATGTGATCGCGGAGACCTTCCTCGCCGCGTGGCGGCGGCTGGATGACGTACCCGAGGGCGAGGCCGCCGTGCTCTGGCTGTACGGCGCGGCCCGGCGGGTCCTGGCCAATCACCGGCGCGGCGAGTCGCGCCGTACCGCGCTGGCCTCGCGGCTCCGTGGCGAACTGGCCGTCGGACAGGGGCAGACGGCCGCCGACCCACGGACCGAGGCCGTACGCACCGCTTTCGCCGCCCTGAACGCGGCCGACCGGGACGTGCTCGCCCTGGCCTGCTGGGAGGAGCTGACCGGCCCGCAGATCGCCAAGGTGCTGGGCTGCAGCAGCACCGCCGCCCGGCTCCGGCTGCATCGGGCCCGCAAACGACTGGCTCGGCTGCTCGACACGACCGCGACGGACGAGGTCACTGTGATGACCGCGCTGAGGGGAGAAACCCGATGAACAAGATCGACCGCATGGTGTCCGCCATCGATCCGGCCGCCGAGTACGCCGAGCCTTCCATGGGCCAGGGCGTTCAGGACCTCCTCGCGGAGATCGTGGCGACCCCGCCCGCCCGCCGTCGGCCCTCCTGGACGCCGATGCGTCGTCCCGTGCTGGCGGGGTTGGCCGTCGCGGGCATCGCCGCGGCCGCGCTGGTGGCCGTGCCGTTGGTCTCCGGGGCGCCGAGTGCGGCGTACGCGGTGGTGAAGAACGCCGACGGCACCGTTCAGGTGACGGTCAAGGAGTTCCGGGACCCCGACGGGCTGGAGGCCATGCTCAGGAGCGCGGGGATCGTGGCTGACGTGACGTTCACGGAAGCGGACAAGCAGTGCGCCCGTGGGCGTTTCGTCGGCGCGGACCTGGCCTACGACCCGCCGAGCACCAAGAACATGACCGAGCAGCAGCGCAAGGAGTTCGACAAGCCGGACAACTGGCGCTCCCGAGACGTCGCCGCGCCGATCAACAAGGACACCTTCGTGATCTCCCCCCGTTTCATGCGCCCGGAGGAGACGCTCGTCCTGGAGTTCCGACCGGGTAACTACGCCGGAATGGACTATGCGTTCCTCCCCTATCTGGCCAAGGCCGGCAGCCCGATCGCGCCCTGCCGGCTCGTGAAGGCGAACTCCGATGAGGAGCTCGCCAAGAAGCTGGCCGGAAACTGAGTACAGCCGAGCACGCTCTGCGGCATACCGTGGCCTGATGGCTGACGATATGTTCGAACATCCGCGTCTGGCCTCGATCTATGACGCGCTCGACCCCGACCGTGGTGATCTGGACGCGTATGTGGCCATCGTCCATGAGCTCGGTGCCCGTACCCTGCTGGACGTGGGATGCGGGACGGGGACGTTCGCGCTGCTCCTGGCCGGTCGCGGCGTCGACGTCATAGGCGTCGACCCGGCCCGCGCGTCGCTCGATGTCGCGCGGGCCAAGCCGAACGGCGAGCGGGTGCGCTGGCTCCACGGTGACGCGACGGCCCTTCCCCCGATGCAAGTCGATCTGGCCACCATGACGGGAAATGTCGCCCAAGCGATCATGGACCCGCGCGATTGGGAGGGGACGTTACGTGGGGTCTACGACGCGTTGCGGCCCGGTGGACATCTCGTGTTCGAGACCCGGGATCCGGCGAAACGCGCTTGGGAGGGGTGGGATCGCGCGGCGACGTACAAGGTCACCGAGATTCAGGGCGTCGGCGCGGTGGAGAGCTGGTGCGATGTGCTCGACGTCAGCGGGCCGCTGGTGACCTTCCGCGGGACGCACGTCTTCGGCTCGGACGGGCAGGTGCTGACCTCGCACTCGACACTGCGCTTCCGCGAGCGTGACGAGGTCGAGGCGGCGCTGGTCGCCCATGGGTACACCGTGGAGGAAGTCCGTGGTGCGCCCGACCGGCCCGGCCTGGAGTTCGTGTTCTTCGCCCGGCGGCCCCCGGCGGTCAGTGTTCTTTGAACAGGGTCCTGCACAGTCGTGCCCTGAGTCCCTGCAGTCGGACGCAAGCCGAGCGGTGCTCGGCCCTCACATGATGGCGGGTCTTCGCGGTCTTGACGCGATGTTTCCGCTCGACAGCAGGATGGGCAGCCTTCCGAACTACCCGATGAGCAACTCGATGAGCAGCCGGACGGGCAACTGGGCGGGCAGCGGGCTTCGGCGCCGCGTTGACCTGCTCAGGGGCTGACGGCGCGGCCTCACCGGTCGTGACCGACATCGCCGCCACCCGTGGCCGGAGCGACGACTGACGCTCCTGTACGGTCCGGCCCACCGAGTATCCGAGCCCGCTACCGAAGCCCATGGCCCCGGCGAGCGCCAGCGCCATGCACGCCGATCCCCACCGCCGTCGTGGCGGGGTCGGTGTCCTGCGAATGAACGCTGACGGCGGAAGCATGTCCATCATCATCACCCCCGGAGATCATGAGCTGACAGTTAGTGGGCGATCACGAAGCGTTATGACTTCAAGATTTCCACGCAGCTCCCGGGTCAACCCTCCAACCGGGCAGGAAAGCCGAAAGGGCCGGCCCCGCGACGCGGAACCGGCCCGGACAAGGCCCTCAGAAGGTGAGGATGGTCACCCCAGGCCGCTCTTCATGGCGGTGATCAGCTCACCGCCGGTGGTGTCGCCGCTGAGCTCCCAGAAGAACGCGCCGCCCAGGCCCTGGCTCTTCGAGTAGCTCATCTTGCCGCCGATCGTGCTCGGGGTGTCGTAGCTCCACCACTGGCCCCCGCAGTAGGCGTACGCGGTGCCGGCGACGGTGCCGGTGGCCGGGCAGCGGGTCTTGAGCACCTTGTAGTCCTCGATGCCCTGTTCGTACGTGCCGGGCGCCGGCCCTGTCGCCGTGCCGCCGGGGGCGGACTGCGTGACCCCGCTCCAGCCGCGGCCGTAGAACCCGATGCCGAGCAGCAGCTTGTTCGACGGCACGCCCTTGCTCTTGAGCTTCTGGATGGCGTTGTCGGAGTAGAAGCCCGGTGTCGGGATGCCCGCGTACGAGGTGAGCGGCGAGTGCGGGGCCGTGGGGCCCTGCGCCGCGAAGGCGCCGAAGAAGTCGTACGTCATGACGTTGTACCAGTCGACGTACTGAGCGGCGCCGCCGTAGTCGGCCGCGTCGATCTTGCCACCGCTGGTGCCGTCGGCGGTGATGGCCGCGGTGACGAGGTTGCCGGACCCGAAGCGGGAGCGCAGGGCCGACATGACGTTCTTGAACGCCGCCGGGCCACTGCTGTCGCAGCTGAGACCGCAGGCGTTCGGGTACTCCCAGTCGATGTCGATGCCGTCGAACACGTCCGCCCAGCGCGGGTCCTCGACCAGGTTGTAGCAGGAGTTGGCGAAGGCGGTCGGGTTCTGCGCGGCCTGGCCGAAGCCGCCGGACCAGGTCCAGCCGCCGAAGGAGAACAGCACCTTCAGGTTCGGGTACTTCTTCTTGAGCTTGCGCAGCTGGTTGAAGCTGCCGCGCAGCGCGCCCGCGTCCCAGGTGTCGGCGACGCCGTCCACGCTCTCGCCCGCCTGGTAGAAGCGGTCGTAGTCGGCGTAGCTGTCGCCGATGGCGCACTGCCCGTTCGTCACGTTGCCGAAGGCGTAGTTGATGTGGGTCAGCTTGGCGGCCGAGCCGCTGGTGTCGATGTTCTTGACGTGGTAGCCGCGCTGGTAGACGCCCCACTGGACGAAGTACCCGAGCACCTTGTTGCCGCCGCCGGTGCACCCGGTGGTCGCGCCGGTGACCTGGGCGCTGGCCGCGGACTCGCCCACCGAGTTGTACGCCTTGACCGTGTACGTATGCGACGTACAGGCGCCCAGCGACCCGATGGTGGCCGACGTACCGGTCACGGTCGCCTTGACCGTGCTCCCCTCGTAGACGCGGTAACCGGTGACGGTTCCGGAAGAGGCGCCCCACGACAGGGCGATCGAGCTGCCGGTCGTGCCGGTGACACTGGGCGTGCCGGGCTGGCCGGGAGCGCCGGTGCCGCCCGAGGTGGTGGCGGTGACGGAGTTGCCGGCGGCCGAGACGTTCCCGGCGGCGTCACGGGCGCGGACCGTGTAGGTGTAGCTGGTGGCGGCCGCGAGCCCGCTGTCGGTGTAGGAGGTGCCGGTGACCGTGGTCACCCGCGTCGAGCCGCGATAGACGTCATAGCCGGTGACGCCGACGTTGTCGGTGGCGGCGTCCCAGGCCAGGGAGACGCTGCTGGAGGTGGTGCCCGTCGAACGCAGGTTGCCGGGCACGGACGGCGCGGTGGTGTCGGTGCCGCCGCCGGTGACCGGTTTCCACAGGGCGGGTACGTTCGGCGGCTCCCAGCCGGGCTGGGACGTATGACTCTGGACGCACTCGTAGTCGACGCCGTTGTAGGTGACGCGGGTCCCTGCCGTGTACGCGGTCCACGGGGCCCAGGCGGCGGCGAAGGCGACCGAGCTGGCGCCGTACGCGCCGGTAGGTGCGGCGACCGTCGCGGTCAGCGGCAGGAGCAGCGCCGCCAGGACCGCGAGGCCCTTCTTCAGGATCGTGTGTCTCATGGTGGTCCGACCTCCGGCGGTTTTGGGGGTGGGTGGGAGGCCCGACAAGAAACTTATAGGAAAGTTTCCTGTCAATTATGAGACGACGCTAGCCGCCGCCTGCGAGATCGTCAATACGGGCGGTCAATTTTTGTCATACACGGAATTAACACCCGGCCCGGCAGTCTTCATCGTGACCGGCCGGTCGTCACAGCTCACAACCCTCAGAGAACCGTCAGAGAAGAGAGTCACATGAGACGCGCACTCGGTGCCGCCATCATCGCCGTGGCGGCCTTCGGCACCACCGCTGCCGTGTCCGCCCCCGCATTCGCCTCGGACGACCCGTCACAGCCCCAGCTGATCACCAGCGACCAGGTCGCGCCCATCCTGGAGTGCTCGGAGCCCGACGTCATGTTCAAAGGCGAGGAGGGCAAGAGGATCAGCCTCAAGGACGGCCGGTTCGAGGATGAGGACGGCAAGCTCATCAGGGGTAAGAAGATGCGCGTCTTCTCGGAGCGGCTGGGCCCCGAGGACGACGCCTGCGGGCCGGACGAGAAGATGAAGTGCGTGGTCAAGCACCGCGAAGGCGGCCGGGTCAATGTCCGGTTCCGCGATGAGAAGGGCGTTCTGCACAAGCGCGCCTTCAAGAGCAAGAAGGGCGCGGAGTTCTTCACGAAGAAGGACAAGCACGTCATCAAGTGGGTCGGCTGCACCGTCGTGCGCTGATGCCTGACGAGGACTCGCCCTGACGGGCGAGTCCTCGTGGCCCTACTTGCCGTCCGGGACGGCGGGCTGCTCGTTCGTCCAGCCCACCTTGTACGTCTCCACCTTGGTCTTGGCCGGGAACGGCTTCCCGTCGACCGTGGTGTCGGTGTACTCGGCCAGCAGCGTCATGGTCTTGGCGTCTATGAGGAGTTGCTGCTTGAGCACCGTGCCCTTGGTGGTGAGCGTCGGCAGGGCGAACTTCTGCCCGGAGCGGTTCAGCGGATCCTGGGCCCGCCCGACGTCGGTGACGCCCTTGGTGGTCTTGAACGCCTGGAAGGCGGCGCTCCTGACCTTCTGCGGGACCGGGTTCTCCCAGAGCATCCGGCTCAGATCGATGGCCACGTAACGGTCGAGGTGGGACTCCCAGTCCTCGATCTTGGAATTCGGGGCGGTGGTCTTCGCCTCGTCCGCGGCCTCCTTGATCCAGGTCTTCACGCCGGCGACGACATACTTCTTGAGGGCGACCGGATCCGACGGCAGATCCTGGAGCTGCTGGTACGTCACGTACCTCTCGCCCAGGCGGAAGCCCTTGGGGGCGCCTTTCGTCGGCCCCACGTGCCCCTCACCGGGCTCCGTGGACAGGGAGATCTTCATGCCTTCCGTACGGTAGGTCCACGAGGTCGGGGAGCCGTCGGCGCGCCAGGCCGCCTCGTCCTTCTCGGTCTTGGGCCGAGCCCCGAGCGGCCGGAAACCGAACCAGCTCTTGCCCTCAGGTGACTGCCAGACGGTGGACGCCTGCCGCTCCGCCAGCCAGTAGCCGCTGCCGACCGGACGCGGATGGGTCCTGCTCAGGATCGTGTCGACCCGCCAGTACTTGCCCTCGGGCGGGGTCGCCTGCGCGGGTACGGCGAGCGCTCCGGTGAAGGCCAAACCGGCGACTGCGGCGATCAGCGATCTCACTTGTGCTCCTTCAGTGGGTTGTCATCTGTCCAGACGCTCTCCTGGATCGCGGTGAACTCCAGGAGACGGCCATCGTCCGTGGCGCGCGTCTCGATCGAGAGGGGCTTCCCGGTGGCCGGATCGATCACCAGCCGGGTACGGGTGCCCCCCGCGTACTCGGTCACGGGACGCTGCGCGGACTGGTATTCGAGGGCCTGCCCGATACGCCCGAGCGTGTCCGTCACCTGCCCGACGGCCGAGACCCCGGGCATCGACGCGAGCAGCCGGTAGGCGGCGGCCCGGGTCTCGCTCGTCACCGGCGCGTACACGAGCAGGCTCACGGCGTTGTCGACGAGCACCCGATCGTCCACGTCGGAGAAGAGCGCACGCAGCCCCTCGGGAGTCGTCGGCACCTCGTTCATCCTGGTCAGCGGCTTACCGGCCAGGAGGATGCGGAAGTCCCAGTCCTCGCTGGAAAAGGTCCACGGCTTGCCCCGCGCCGCCCGGACGATGCCCTCGGCCCGGTCGTCGGTGATCAGGCCGGGCGTCTTGCCCTGTCCGTAGATCCAGGTCGTCGGCGCGCCGGCCGCCCGCCAGGCGGCCGCGCCCTCGGAGCCCACGGGCACGGCGCCGAGGTAGGTCTCGCGGTACCAGGTAAGGGCCTCCGGATCCGCTGGGATCCAGGATTCCATCGATTTGCTCTGCCGCAGCAGGTAGTGGTGGCCCGGGTCGTAGAACTCGCGGCCGTCGACCACCTTGCTGCCCCACCAGGAGCCCGCGTCGGGCGTCGCGGCCACCGAGGTCGCGGCGGCCAGCAGGATCTGGTTGGCGCTCATCGGGGCGACCGCACTGTGCGTGGCGGGCGACCCGCCCGGCGACACGGAGGTGGTGGCCAGCAGGGCCACGGCGGCCGCCCCGGCCAGGCCGAGCCCCAGCGTGCTCCATCTGGCGGCCCTGCGGCGCCGCCGAGCCCCCTCGTGAGCGAACGCGCCGGCCAGCCGTTCGCGCCCGGCCCGCCGGACCTCCGGCGACAGCGGCGGCGCGGGCAGCAGTTCGCGCACCGCCCGGTAATCATCCATCAGAGCCTCCAAGCAAGGGATTGACGCCGCCCAGGGCGGCACGAAGCTTCCTGCGCACCCGTGACAGACGGGACCCGACGGTGCCGTACGGGATGCCCAGCGCCTCGGCCACCTCCCCATGGCTCAGCTCGCCCAGGGCGCTCAGCAGCAGCACGTCCCGGTCCCCATCCGAGAGCGCCTGGAGCTCCGCCGTGAGCCGCGCCTGCTCGTTCGCGGCGTCGACGCGGCTGACCACGCGTTCCTCGTGACCGTGGTCCGTGCCCGCAGGAGCGGCCGCGCTGCGGCGCAGCGCGGCCAGCTTCCTGGTCTCGGTACGGCGATGGATCGCGATCAGATTAGAAGCGATGCCGTACAACCAGGGACGCACCTCCCCGCGTTCGCGATCGAACGTGGTGCGCTTCCTGAACGCGGTGAGAAACACCTCGGCGGCGAGGTCGTCGGCGGCCTCCTGACCGAGCCGCCTGCCCAGGTACGCGTGGATCTCCCCGATATAGCGGTCGTAGAGCTCCCCGAACCGCTCGGGTTTTCGGTACGACGCCTCCACCAGGTCCGCGTCGCTGATCGCCCCCGAAGGATCAACGAGCCGGAGCCGAGCCGTCATATTGGCAGTCACACCTGTACTCAACCGATGGGGCGATCTGCTTTCACGGCCCTCAGCCGTCGATGGCCACCAGGTGCGGTTCGCCCGCGACCAGCTCGACCTCCTCCCGGTGCCCGGAGGCGCGGTGGATCAGGGTGATCCGCTGGTCCACGGGCGAGCGCAGCACCGCCCGCACGCTCCCCTCTCCCCAGGTCAGCTCCTCGACGACGACCCGCCCCCGGCAGGTGACGCCGCGGATCGTCCCCTTCGGCAGCAGCTCGGGCACGGCGGGCAGCAGCTCCACGACCCCCGGCCGGGAGTCCACCAGCAGCTCGATGACCAGCCCGTGCAGGGTGTGCGCGGCGTCGGCGTTGTAGATCTCCCGGCCCGGATTGTGGGCGGTCATGAGCGATCGGAACAGCATGTCCATGCCCAGGATCTTCATCAGGTTGGCCTGGGCCAGCCCCGCGTCCTTCAGCCGGGCCGCCGCCAGCGCCCGGTGCAGGCTGCCGTGGGCCGACAGGTTCTCGTCGCCGCGCAGCTCCAGGGCGCGGTGCGCGGCCGCGGCCAGCTCCGGCTCGTCGTCGGGGTTGATCTCGTGCAGCGGCCACACCGGATAGAGGTGGCTGACGTGCCGGTGATCCTCGTGCGGGGCCGCGTCCCACGCCCACTCCGTGAGCGCGCCCCGTTCGTCGATCCGGTACGGCGGCAGCCGCTCGGCCAGCGGTGATCCGGCCAGGCCCAGGGCGTGCCGGGCCGCCGCGATGTCCATCGTCGCGTTGACGCTCGCGTACGAGGAGCCCTCGGGACCCACTTCCGGCGAGAACGACGGCACGATCACGAAGTCGGACCCGGCCAGGAACTCCTCCCAGAACGCCGCCGCCTCCGCCAGCCAGCCGGGCAGCTCTTCGGGCAGGTCACCGGTGACCTGGTGGTGCTCGTGGAGCGGGTACAGCAGCCAGTCGGCCCCGGCCAGCCACATCGTCCACGGCCAGTCCTCGTCGAAATGGAACAGGTAGCCGCTCTCCCCGTCGGTACGGCTCGGCGCGAGGATGCCGTCGACGCCGTAGATCTCGCGGGCGTTGACCCGCCAGTGGTCGATCTGGTCGCGGATCAGGGCGGCGTACCCGGCCATGAGCTCGGGCATCGCGCCGATGTTCACCCCGGCCATCTGCAGGTTGAGGTTGGCGTCGGTGGTGAAGTCACCCGACCAGGCCGCTCCCCACGCGCCGAGCCAGAGACCGGTGAGCCGGGGCGGCAGCACGCCCGATGAGCTGAGCAGCAGGTAGCGGCCCGAGTGGAACAACCGCTCGACCAACGCGGGACCAGGCTCAGCGATCAGCTCGCGGACCGGCGGGTCCCCGGCCACACCCAGGTCGAGGGTGACCCGCTCGTAGATGGGCCGATGGATGGCGACATGCCGCGCCAGCAGCTCGTCGTACCGATGCCCGGCCAAGGTTGTGAGAGCGGCCTCCAGCCGGTCGGTGCCCCAGCCGGGCTCCTCGTACCGGTCCAGCTTCGTCAGCAGCAGCGTCTCGCCCCGCGTCACCACCGCGTCGCCGGACACGGAGACGTCGGCGGCCAGGACGAGCGTCAGCCCCTCGAACCCGGCGGCGCCCAGCCCGGCCGGATAGGCGCCGCGAGCACTCAGGAAGACGTGCCCACCCTTCTCGTAAGCAGTGGTCTGGTAGACGACGTCGTCGGGCTTGCCCGGCAGCTCGCCCGTCAGACGCAGCCTCAGCTCACCGGTCAGCCGCTGGACCACGACGGAGTCGGCCCGCGAGACGAACGCGTGGTGTGCGCGCCCAGCCGACGTGACCGCGATCTCCCCGGTCGCGAAGTCGGTGACCCGCCGATAGGGCCCGGCGGCGAACGCGCCCTCGACGACCAGCTCGTACCCCGGATGGAACGCCTGCGTCCAGGTCAGACTCCGCCCATCGGCCACCACCCGCTGCGCCTCGGCGGCCCGCCCGGACAGGATCAGCTCGCGGATCTCCTCCAGCCGGTCGGCGATGGCGGGCGGGCGCAGGTCGCGGGAGCCGTTGGGCAGGACGAAGCGGTGATGGTCGAACACCACGCGCTGGGCGTGCGGCTCGCCGTAGACCATGATCCCGTACTCGCCGTTGCCGGAAAGGAACGCGTCCTCCCAGGTCAGCGCGGGCTCTGTGTCGTGAATGCGGTGCGCGGGCATCGGACCTCCGGCGGCGGGAAGCGCTTTCCCAGCCACCCTATTAAATGCTACACATGCTTGACGCAGCGAAAAAAGGATGTCGAAATAGGGACGTGTCCGAGACAGCGCCCGAGGTGTCCTTCGACACCCACCCCGACCGCTACCGCCACCTCCGCGTCGAGTACGACGGCGAGATCGCCCGCATCGTCCTCCAGGTGGATGAGCACGGCGGCCTGGTCCCCGGCTACGAGCTCAAGCTCAACTCCTACGACCTGGGCGTGGACATCGAGCTGTACGACGCGGTCCAGCGCCTGCGCTTCGAGCACCCCGAGGTCCGCGCCGTGATCATCACCGGCGGCCTGGAGAAGGTGTTCTGCGCGGGCGCCAACATCAGGATGCTGGCCGGGTCATCGCACTCCTGGAAGGTGAACTTCTGCAAGTTCACCAACGAGACCCGCAACGGCATCGAGGACGCGACCGCGAACTCCGGCCAGACCTACCTCGCGGCGATCAACGGCACGGCGGCCGGCGGCGGCTTCGAGCTGGCTCTGGCCTGCGACCGGATCATCCTGCTGGACGACGGCTCCACGGCCGTGTCGCTGCCGGAGGTGCCGCTGCTCGCCGTACTGCCCGGCACCGGGGGCCTGACCCGGCTGGTCGACAAGCGCGGCGTACGCAAGGACCTGGCGGACGTGTTCGCCACGCGCAGCGAGGGCGTGCGCGGCTCGCGCGCGGTGGAGTGGGGCCTGGTCGACGAGGCGGTGCCGCGCAGCAGGTTCGAGGAGACGGTACGGCAGCGCGCCGCCGAGGCCGCCGCCCGCTCCACCCGCCCGCGCGACGCCAAGGGGATCGCGCTGACCCCGCTGGAGCGCGAGGTGAGCGCCGACGCGATCCGCTACCCGAACGTCACCGCGGACCTGGACCGGGCGAACGGGCTGGTCACCATCACGGCGTACGGCCCCCGACAGGACATCGAGTCCTGGCCACTGGCGCTCACCAGGGAGCTGGACGACCTGATCCTGCGGCTGCGCACCAACGAGCCGGCGCTGGGCACCTGGGTGATCAAGACCGAGGGCGAGGCCCGGCGCGTACTCGAGGCGTGGCAGGGCGACGACTGGCCGGCCGACGAGATCCGGCACTACTTCAAGCGCACGCTCAAACGCCTGGACGTGACGAGCCGCAGCCTGATCGCGCTGATCGAGCCGGGCAGCTGCTTCGCCGGGCCGCTGCTGGAGCTGGCGCTGGCCTGCGACCGCCAGTACATGTACGACGAAGAGGGCACGGCGATCACCCTCACCGAGGCGAACTTCGGCGCGTTCCCCATGGGCAACGGCCTGTCCCGGCTGGCCGCCCGCTTCCTCGGCGATCCCGGCCACCTCGCCAAGCTGCGGCAGGAGACCGGCCGCGAGATCGACGCCGCCGAGGCGGAGGAGCAGGGCCTGGTCACCTTCGCGCTCGACGACATCGACTGGGCGGACGAGGTACGCATCGCGCTGGAGGAGCGGGCGGCCCTGAGCCCGGACGCGTTGACCGCGATGGAGGCCAACCACCGCTTCGCCGGCCCCGAGACGCTGGAGACGAAGATCTTCGCCCGGCTCACCGCCTGGCAGAACTGGGTGTTCAACCGGCCCAACGCCGCCGGTCCCGAGGGCGCGCTGCGCCGCTACGGCACCGGGCAGCGGCCCGCCTTCGACCGGAAGCGAGTGTGAGATGTCCATCGACTACGGCGAGCGCATCCCGAACAACGTCAACCTGGCCGAGGACCGGCGGCTGCAACGGGCGCTGGAGTCGTGGCAGCCCGGCTTCCTGCGCTGGTGGGGCGAGATGGGACCGGCGCTGCCGACCCAGGACGTCTACTTGCGTACGGCGGTGGCGGTGGGCCGGGAGGGCTGGGCGCACTTCGGCCACGTGGCGCTGCCCGAATACCGGTGGGGCATCTTCCTGGCCGAGCGCGACCCCGACCGGCGCATCGCCTTCGGCCAGCACCGGGGAGAGCCGGTCTGGCAGCAGGTGCCCGGCGAGTTCCGCGCCGAGCTGCAGCGGCTCATCGTGGTGCAGGGCGACACCGAACCGGCCAGCGTGGAGCAGCAGCGCCGCCTCGGGCTGACCGCGCCCAGCCTGTACGACCTGCGCAACCTGTTCCAGGTCAACGTCGAGGAGGGCCGGCACCTGTGGGCCATGGTCTACCTGCTGCACGCCTACTTCGGCCGCGCCGGTCGCGACGAGGCCGACGCGCTGCTGCTGCGCAACTCCGGCAGCGAGGACTCGCCGCGCATCCTGGGCGCCTTCAACGAGGAGACGCCGGACTGGCTGTCGTTCTTCATGTTCACCTACTTCACCGACCGCGACGGCAAGTACCAGCTGGGCACGCTGAAGGAGAGCGCGTTCGATCCGCTCAGCCGTACGTGTGAGTTCATGCTGAAGGAGGAGGCCCACCACATGTTCGTCGGCACCACCGGCGTGGACCGGGTGGTGGAGCGCACCGCGACGCTGATGCGCGAGCACGACACCGACGACGTCCAGAAATATGGCGGCATCCCGCTTGATGTCATCCAGAAGTACATCAACTTCCACTACAGCGTCAGCCTGGACCTGTTCGGCGGCGAGACCTCCACGAACGTGGCCAACTACTACACAGCCGGGCTCAAGGGCCGCTGGCAGGAGGAACGGCGCAAGGACGACCACCTGCTCACCGAGGCGGCCACCACCGTCCAGCAGGTCGTGGACGGCCGCTTGGCCGACGTGCGCCTGCCCGCGCTGACCGCGCTCAACGCCGACCTGCGTGGGGAGTACATCGCCGACTGCGCCACCGGCCTGACCCGGTGGAACCGCATCCTGGATGGCGTCGCCACCCTGTACCTGCCGCATGTCGGCTTCAACCGCCAGGTCGGCGCGTTCGCCGGGCACCACCTCACCCCGGACGGCCGCCTCGTCGACCAGGCGACCTGGGAGCGCGACCGGGACCGCTGGCTGCCCACTCCCGCCGACAAGGCGTACGTCCACAGCCTGATGCGGCCGGTCTACGAACCCGGCAAGATCGCCGCCTGGCTGGCCCCGCCGCGCAACGGCATCAACGGCCGTCCGCTCGACTACGAGTACGTCCACCTCTGAGGGGTCATGGATGCCTCGGGCTCGGGCCTTGGACGGCGACCGCGGGGGGACGGCCACCGTACAGCTCGCTGACCGTCACGAAGTGGAAGCCGCGCTTGGACAGCCTCTTCAGCACCTGGGGGATCGCCGCCACGGTGGTCGGCCTGATGTCATGAAAAAGAATGATTGATCCGGGTCGCGCTGGGCCGACCGCGGCACGGGTCACGTGGCCGCTGTTGCGGTACAACCAGTCCAGGGTGTCCACGCTCCACAGCACCAGCGGGTGCGGCGACTGCCTGCGTACGACGCGGTCGAAGGCACCGTACGGCGGGCGGACCAGCGTGGGCGTCACCCCGGTCGCCTTCCGGATCGCCTGGTCGGTCCTGGCCAGGTCCGCTCGCACCGCACGGGCGGACAGCCTGGTCAGGTCGCGGTGCGACCAGCTGTGGTTGCCGATCTCGTGCCCGGCCCGCAGGGCGCCGCGCACCACGCCGGGGCGGGCGACCACGTTCTGCCCGACGACGAAGAACGTGGCCCGCGCCCGGTACCTGGCCAGATACTGGAGCAACCTGGGGGTGTACGGACTCGGGCCGTCGTCGAAGGTGAGCGCCACGCACTTGACCCGGCGGCAGTCGACCGAGCCGTCCGCCGTATATCCGGGCAGCGCCATGCGGCCGGACGGACGCATGACCTGGGCCTGCGCCCGCCGGCCGAAGTCCGACAGCAGCGGCTCCACCTCGGCGCGCGGCAACACGGCCTGCACCTGGCCGACGGCCCCCGCCGCCACCTCCCCTTCGTCGAAGGTCACGACCAGATCGCCGTCCTTGGTGAAACCCAGGTCGTCGAGCGTCTGGGCGCTCCGGTCGGCGAGCCGCGCCTCCTCGGTCAGCGCCTTCTCGGTCAGCACCTTCTCCGTCAGCGCCTCGAACCCGCTCATGGACGCCGCGTCGATGAGCGACATGGCGGGCACGACCTGGCCCTTGACCCCGTCGTACCAGAGCGACGTCGTCGACTTGCCGTCGCCCGCGCCCCCGAGCTGGTAGACGGTGAACCGGACCCCGATCACATCGCCCGAGGCCGCCACGAAGCCGAACCCGACGTTCAGCTCGGGCGCCTTCCCGTCCTGCTCGCCGCACCCGCTCTCCCGCGCCCACTTCAGGAACGTGGCCCGCCGCGCCTCGACCAGCCGGCGCAGCGCGTCCGTCAGCGGCTGCGCGCCCGGCACCTGCGGGTACGTGGTCGACCAGGCACAGGATCCCTCGTTGCCGTTGTCGCGAACCACCCGCAGCCCGCGGATCCACGTCGGCGCGACCGTCACGACCGGGTCCTCCGAGCGGACGGAGGCCTGCCACACCTCGGACGCCTGCCCGATCCCCCCGCACGATGTCGATGTCAACGTGACCACCGCCAATGCGGCCACCAGACCCCTCATGATCACGACCCCCCGCCGTTTCCGCCCCTGACCCGTTCGACTCCTCGTTCCAGCTATTGGTTCGCCAAACAGACCATCCTGGATGGTCTACTTCGACGGTAACTCGGCCGGTCAGCTACGTTTGCGCAGCATGAGTGACAATCGCATCCCGCCCCCCTTCATCGCCGACGAGCGCGCCATGCTCACCAACTGGCTCGACTGGCATCGCGAGACCCTGGCCGTCAAGTGCGAGGGCCTGTCGGAGGAGCAGCTGCGGCACCGTTCCGCCCCGCCGTCGACCATGTCGCTGCTCGGCTTGGTCCGTCACATGGCTCACGTGGAGCGGGCCTGGTACCGGGGGGTGCTGAACGGCGAGGACGTCCCGAAGCTGTGGGGCAAGGACACCAACCAAGACGCGGACTTCGACGACGTTGACACCGCCTCGGCCGACGAGGCGTTCAAGACCTGGCAGACCGAGATCGAGCACGCCCGCGAGGTGTCGGCCGGGGTGCCGCTCGACGCCCTGGGCAAGCAGCAGCGCCACGGGCAGGACTGCTCCCACCGGTGGATCCTCGTCCACATGATCGAGGAGTACGCCCGCCACAACGGCCACGCCGACATCCTGCGTGAGCAGATCGACGGTGTGACGGGCGAATAGCGTCCCCCGCTGACGTCCCCCGCCCGGCACGCGGCGCTCAGCTAGGCCGCCGAGCACGCGGCGCTCGATCAGGCCACTGAGCACGCGGCGCTCAGCCAGGCCGCCGAGAGGGCAGAGGTGGGTTATATACCTACTATCTAGGTAGGATATGGTGGTTTTAGTTCCAGCGACCACCGTGAAGGATGTCCCATGCGTTCCGCCGCGCTCACCATGCTCACCGCCTCGGGGCTGGCCGTCTCGGGGCTCCTCGCCGCCTGCGGCAGCGGCGGTCCCGCCGTCCAGGCGCAGGCCGCCGGAGGGGCACCCGTCTACGGGGGCACGCTGACCTACCTGGAGCATCAGCCGCCCACCTGCCTCTACCTGCCCGCCGCCGGTTTCTATCCGAACGGCGGCGTGCTGAACCAGCTCACCGACAAGCTGACCTGGCAGGACCCGAAGACGCTGCGGATCGAGCCGTGGATCGCCACCAAGTGGGAGGTGAACAAGGACGCCACCGAATACACCTTCCACCTGCGCGACGGCGTGACCTTCAGCGACGGCAGCCCGCTCGACGCCTCGGCCGTGGCCGCCAACTTCGACGTGTACGGCCTCGGCGACACCGACCTCAAGCTGCCCCCGGCCGAGTTCGTCAACAACTACGAACGTAGTGAGGTCATCGACAACAGAACCGTGCGCTTCCATTTCAAGAAGCCGTCACCCGGTTTTCTGCAGGGAACCTCGGTCATCGGCGCGGGCCTGGTGTCGAAGAAGACGATCTCGCTGCCGTACGAACAGCAGTGCCAGCTCAAGAACGTCATCGGGTCCGGCCCGTTCACCGTGGCGAAACAGGTCGTGGACAAGGAGATCGACCTGACCGCCCGCAAGGACTACAACTGGGCGCCGGCGTCGTCGAAGCACCAGGGCCGCGCGTACCTCGACACCATCAAGATCATCGTGACGCCCGAGGACAACGTGCGGGTGGGCGCGCTCGCCTCCGGCCAAGCCGACTACGTCCGCTACGTCCAGGCTTATGACGAAAAAACCGTCAAGGACGCGAATTTCAAGATTTATGCGGAGCCGACCAGAGGCGTGAACAACGGCCTCTACCTGCGGCCCGGCAACAGCATCCTCAGCGACCTCGACGTACGCAAGGCGCTCCAGGCCGGAACCGACGCCAAGGAGGTGGTCGACACCCTGTTCACCCCGAGCTACCCGGTCGCCACCTCGGTCCTCAGCCACCTCGCCCATGGGTACGTCGACCTGTCCAAGGAGCTCGCCTACGACCCGGCCAAGGCCAACGCCCTGCTCGACAAGGCCGGCTGGGCACGCGGCGCCGACGGCATCCGCGCCAAGGACGGCAAGCCGCTCCAGCTGGGCGTCTTCGTCTCGGGCCCGCAGCCGCTGTCCAAGCAGACCCTCGAACTCATCGCCCAGCAGTGGACCAAGATCGGCGTGAAGCTGGAGATCCGCCCCGCCGACGCCGGCACCCAGGCCGTCGACATCAAGAACGCGGAGAAGACCGCCATCGCCCACTCGATGGTCGGCCGCGCCGACGAGGACGTGATCAAGAGCCACTTCCACAGCCAGAACCGCGACGTCATCCTGTCCAAGGACACCAAGCTCGACAAGCTCCTGGAGGAGGAGTCGGCCCTGGCGGACAAGGCCGCCCGCGACGCCAAGGTCGGCGAGATCCAGCGCTACGTGGTGGACCAGGGTTACGCGATCCCGCTGTTCGAGGAGCCGCAGGTCTACGGCGCCGCCCCGTACGTCCAGGGTGTCGCCTTCGAGGCGGTGGCCAGGCCCACGTTCTACTCGGTCTGGCTGTCGAAGCGGTGACCCGATACGTCCTGCTGCGCGTCGGGCAGGCGGCGCTGGTGCTGTGGGCCGCCTTCACGGCGGGCTACGTGCTCCTCCAGCTCCTGCCCGGCGACTCGATCCTGATCAAGTTCCAGAACCCGGAGCTCGGGCTGTCGCCCCAGCAGATCGCCGAGATCCGCGCCTACTACGGCGGCGGCGACCCGCCGATCATCGGCTACCTCCACACGCTGCTCGGCTTCCTGCGCGGCGGCTTCGGCTACTCGATCGACACCGGCACGCCGGTGGTCGAACGGCTGGCCGAGGCGCTGCCGGAGACGGCCAAGCTGGCCACGGCGGGGTTCGCGCTGGCCCTGCTGATCGCCGTGGTGCTCGCCTTCGCCGCCGGGTACAGCCGTACGTCCTGGCTGCGCGGGGCGCTGCTGGCGGTGCCGTCGCTGTTCGTCTCGGTGCCCGCCTTCTGGCTGGGGATCCTGCTGATCCAGGTGTTCTCCTTCCGGCTCGGGCTGGTGCCGGTGATCGGCGGCAGCCCGACGCAGCAACTCCTGCTGCCGGTGCTGACGCTGGCCGTGCCGATCTCGGCGCCGATCGCGCAGGTGCTGGCACGCGGCATCGACCAGGTGTACACCCAGCCGTTCGTACCCGTCGTGGCCGCCAAGGGCGCGTCGCGGTGGTGGATCCTGTGGCGGCACGTGGCTCGCAACGCGGTGCTGCCCGCGCTGACCGTCGCCGGGATGACGTTCGGCGAGCTCATCGCGGGGTCGGTCGTCACCGAGACGGTCTTCGGCCGCAACGGCATCGGACGACTGACCGAGCAGGCGGTCAACGCGCAGGACACGCCGGTGATGCTGGCCGTCGTGGTGCTCGCGAGCACCGTGTTCGTCCTGGTCAACCTGGGCGTGGACCTGCTGTTCCCGGTGCTCGACCCCCGGCTGAAGGCGGCGGCGTGAAGATCCTGTCCTGGTTGACGATCGCTCTCGTCGTGCTCTGGGCCGTCGTGCCCGCCCTGTTCACCGGGTACGACCCGCTGGCCGGGGTGCCGGCCGAGAAGCTGCGCCCGCCGAGCCCCGAGCACCTGTTCGGCACCGACGCCGTGGGCCGCGACCTGTTCGCCCGCGTGGTGCACGGCTCCGTGCACTCCCTGTCGGGCGCGTTCGTCGCCGTCGCCGTGGGTCTGCTCGCGGGCACGCTGCTCGGTCTGCTGGCCGGGTCGACCGGCGGGTTGCTCGACGACGCCGTCATGCGGGTGGCCGACGTCCTGCTGTCCGTGCCCGGCCTGCTCCTGGCGCTGACGGTGATCATCCTGCTCGGTCCCGGCACGGTCAATGTGGCGATCGCGGTGGGCATCGGGTCCGTCGCCGCCTTCGCCCGCCTGTCGCGCTCGGAGGTCGTACGGGTGCGCCGGTCCGACTATGTGGAGGCCGCGTTCGGCAGCGGCGGCCGGTTCCCGGCCGTGCTCTGGCGGCACGTCCTGCCCAACTCGCTCGGCCCGGTCATCGCGCTGGCCGCCCTGCAGTTCGGGGTGGCGATCCTGGCCATCTCGACGCTCGGCTTCCTGGGCTACGGCGCCGAGCCACCGACGCCCGAATGGGGACTGCTCATCTCGGAGGGCCGCAACTACCTGGCCACCTCGTGGTGGCTGACGACGCTGCCCGGCGTGGTGGTCGTGGCCGTGGTACTGGCCGCGAGCCGAATCAGCCGCTCGATCGGAAGGAACACGACATGAGCTGGTCGATTGGAGGCCCCAACCAATGAGCCTCCTGGACGTACGCGACCTCGCGGTCTCCTACGACGCCCGGCCGGCGGTCCAGGGGATCTCCTTCACGGTCGAGCCCGGCGAGGTGGTCGCGGTGGTCGGCGAGTCCGGCTCCGGCAAGACGACCACCGCCCACTCGATCATCGGCCTGCTGCCCCCTAACGCCACCCTCGACAGCGGCCAGATCTTGCTCGGCGACTCCGACCTGGCCACCTGGTCCACCCGCCGGATGGAATCGATCAGGGGCGCCCAGATCGGCCTGATCCCGCAGGACCCGTCCAACTCCCTGAACCCGGTCAAGACCGTCGGCGCCCAGATCGGCGAGGTCCTGCGCATCCACAAACGCGGCGACCGTCGTACGATCTCCCGCCGCGTCGTGGACCTGCTCACCCGCGTCGGCCTGCCGGACCCGGAGACGCGCGCCCGCCAATACCCGCACGAGCTGTCCGGCGGGATGCGTCAGCGGGTCCTCATCGCCATCGCCATCGCCCTGGAACCGCGGCTCGTCATCGCCGACGAGCCGACGAGCGCACTGGACGTCACGGTGCAGCGGCGCATCCTGGATCTCATCGACGACCTGCGCGCCGAGTTCGGTACGGCGGTGCTGCTGGTCACCCACGACCTGGGCATCGCCGCGAACCGCTCGGACCGCCTGATCGTCATGAAGGACGGCCGGATCGAGGAGCAGGGCCCGTCGAGCCAGGTCCTGTCAGTTCCGCAGGCCGCCTACACCGGGCAGCTGCTGCGCGACGCGCCCGCGCTGTCCGTGCGCGAGTTCCGCGCGGTAGAGGAGGCCACTGACGAAGAGCCCGCGATCGTGGTCCGCGACCTGGTCAAGGAGTTCCGCGTCGGGAGACGTCCGTTCCGCGCTGTCGACGGGGTGTCCTTCGAGGTACGCCCCGGCACCACGCACGCTCTCGTGGGCGAGTCCGGATCGGGCAAGACGACCACGGCCCGCATGGTCGTACGCTTCGCCGAGCCCACCTCCGGCACCGTCACGATCGCCGGAGCGGGAACGGTCGTCGGGGGGAGAGCGGGGCGCGACTTCCGGCGCCACGTGCAGCTCGTCTACCAGAACCCCTACGGCTCGCTCGACCCCCGGCAGTCCATCGCCGCGATCGTGGAGGAGCCGCTGCGCAACTTCCGGCTCGGGGACCGCGCCGCCCGCCGCCGCAGGGTGCGTGATCTGATGGAACGTGTGGCGCTCCCCGAGAGCCTGCTCGACCGCAGGCCACGCGAGCTGTCCGGCGGCCAGCGGCAGCGCGTGGCCATCGCCCGCGCGCTGGCCGTCGATCCGGGGGTCGTGGTGCTCGACGAGGCGGTCTCCGCGCTCGACGTGACCGTACAGGCGCAGATCCTGGACCTGCTCGAAGAGCTCCAGCGTGACCTGGGGCTGACTTATCTGTTCATCTCGCACGACCTCGCGGTGGTGCGCCAGATCTCACACACCGTTTCCGTCATGAACAAGGGACGCATAGTGGAATTCGGAACCACACAACGGGTCTTCACCGACCCACAGCACGACTACACCCGCGAACTCCTGGCCGCGATCCCGGAGCCGGTGCGATGAGGCTGGGATTCTTCAGCCGACTGCTCGACGAGGTGCCCGCTGACGAGCGCTACCGGCTGGCCGCCGAGCAGATCGGGCACGCGGAGTCCTTCGGGTTCGACACGGCGTGGGTGGCGCAGCACCACTTCGACGGCGCTGAGGGCGGACTGCCCGCGCCGCTGGTCTTCCTCGCGCACGTCGCCGCGCGTACCAGCCGGATCAGGCTCGGCACCGGCATCATCACGCTGCCGCTCGAACATCCGGTACGCGTTGCCGAGGACACCGCCGTACTCGATCTGCTGACCGGCGGCCGGCTCGAAGTGGGCGTCGGCAGCGGCGGCACGCCGTCGTCGTTCACCGCGTTCGGGAAGGAGAGCGCGCGGCGGGCGGCCGTCTACGCCGAGCATCTGGCGGTGCTCGTCGACGCCTGGTCGGGCCGCGACCTCGGCGGCGGCAACCGGCTCTATCCCGCGGCGCCGCGCCTGCTCGACGCCGTCTGGGAGGCGACGTTCTCGGTGAGCGGCGGCGCCAGGGCGGGGCGGGCGGGCAACGGGCTGATGCTGTCGCGTACCCAGCCACGCCCTGAGGAGCATCCCGAGGCGACGCTGGCGGAGATCCAGCGGCCCATCGTGGACGCCTACTACGAGAACCTGCCGGCGGGCACCGCGCCCCGGATCGTGGCGTCGCGGACCGCGTTCGTGGCCGACAGCCGGGCCGAGGCGCTGCGGTACGCCGAACGCGGGCTGAGCCGCGCCCGGCTGCCCTTCGAGACCTCCCGCGACCGCATCACCGCCTTCGACGTGCACGTGGGGACCCCGCAGGACGTCATCGACAGCCTCAAGGCCGACCCCACGCTCGACCGGGTCACCGACCTGGTCCTGCAGGTGCACTCGGTCGACCCACCGCACCCGCTGATCCTCCGCTCCATCGAACTGCTGGCGACCGAGGTCGCCCCCGCGTTCGGCTGGGCCCCGAACACCACGGAATTGAGCACCACATGATCGACGTGATCGACCACCTGGTGGGGATCGAGCCGGACTCCCCGCTCGATCGCCTGCGTGACCGGCGGCCGGACGCCCGCGAGCACGCCCAGCGCGGCTTCGACGCGCTGCTCACCCCTGACGTGCCCGGCGCGGTCTCGCTGGTCGAGCGGGACGCGGTGGCGGCCTTCGTGACTGGCCTGCACAGCGATCCCCGTACCGCCCGCTTCTACGCCGACCGGCTCGCCGAGCTGGCTCCCGAACTGCTCGGCGCGGTCCGGCTGGAGATCGAGGCCGGGAGTACGACCGGCCCCTACGGCGCCTACCCCGCCGACGGACCGCTCGCCGCCGAGAGCGACGAAGGGCTGCGCTACCGGGCCCGGCAGCCCGAAGCGCTCGGGGCGCGGCTCGCCGCCGCCTTCGAGCACGCGCACCTGCTGGTGTTCCGCCCGCGCGAGGCCGACCCCAAGGACCTGCGGGCGCTCGCGGACGCGGGCTGGAGCGACGCGGCCATCGTGACGCTCTCGCAGCTCGTGGCCTTCCTCAGCTTCCAGATCCGGGTGGTCGCGGGCCTGCGGCTGCTCGGCGCCGCCCAGAAGGAGACCACCGCATGACCGGCTTCACCACCGACCAACTGGGCTGGAAGCCGTGGCTGGCGCCGCTGGCCGAACACGAGCTGACCGAGGCCCACCGAGAGGCCCTGGTAGACGCGTCCCGGGCCGCATCCCCGTACTTCAGGCTGCTCGCCCGCGACCCGGAGATCCTGCACGCACGGACCAAGACCGACAACGACATCTTCTACAACACCAAGGGCGGCCTGCCGCGCCCGGAGCGCGAGCTGGCCGCCACCGCCACCTCGCGCCGCAACGGGTGCGTCTTCTGCGCCTCTGTGCACGCGCGGTTCGCGGCGCACTACTCCAAACGGCCCGACGACGTACGACGGCTGCTCGACGAGGGCGTGGCGGCGCCGCAGGACGGGCGGTGGCGGGCCGTCATCGACGCCTCGGTGGCGCTGGCGGCCACGCCGTCCGAGTTCGGCGCCGAGCACATCGAGGCGCTACGCGCGGCCGGGCTGGACGATCTGGCGATCAGCGACACGATTCACGCGGCGGCCTTCTTCAACTGGGCGAACCGGCTCATGCTCTCGCTAGGAGAGCCCACCAGCGACCGGAAGGCAGACCAGTGACCGATCCGCACCTCGACCACCTCGTCTACGCCGTACCCGACCTCCTGCTCGGCGTCGCCGACTTCGCCGCGCGCACCGGAGTCACCCCGGCGGCCGGAGGCCGTCACCCCGGCGGCACCGCCAACTACCTGGTCTCCTTCGGCGATACCTCCTACCTGGAGATCATCGGGCCAGACCCGGAGGCCGAGGACGGCCTCCAGCGCTCCGTCTTCGACCTGGAGACCCTGTCCGAGCCACAGCTCATCACCTGGGCCGTACACCCGACCGACCTCGACAAGTCCGTACGGCAGGCCCGCGAGCACGGCTACGACCCCGGCGACGTCGAGCCGCTGTCCCGGCGCACCCCCGACGGCACCCTGCTGGAGTGGCGGCTCACCAGGCGGGACGATTCCGCGCCGGTCAGGCCGGTGCCGTTCCTCATCGACTGGGGCGGCACCACCCACCCCGCGGCGTCGGGACTGCCCCGGCTGGGCCTGGCCGCCTTCAGCGCCGTACACCCGGAGCCCTCCGCGCTCCGCCGCGACCTGACCGCGCTGGGCGTCGAGCTGGACATCGCCGAGGGCCCGGAGATCGCGTTGCGGGCGGTGCTGGACACCCCTCTCGGCCAGGTGACCTTGGCCTGAACCGCCCATTTCGTTGGCTTGAT
Organism: Nonomuraea sp. NPDC049028; assembly: GCF_043197735.1. Classification (NCBI taxonomy): domain Bacteria; kingdom Bacillati; phylum Actinomycetota; class Actinomycetes; order Streptosporangiales; family Streptosporangiaceae; genus Nonomuraea; species Nonomuraea sp. NPDC049028. Next base: position 276,148 of record NZ_JBICTR010000007.1, on the reverse strand, counting down.
CGCGGGCTAGCCGCAAGAATGGCGCGATGGCTGACACTACGGAGACCGACTGGGTCTCCAGGTTCGCGGATGAGGTGATCTCCGAGGCGGAGCGTCGCGCCCCGGGGAAACCGATCGTCTGCGCCTCCGGATTGAGCCCGTCCGGGCCGATCCACCTGGGTAACCTGCGGGAGGTCACGACTCCGCACCTGGTCGCCGACGAGATCCGCCGCCGCGGCCTCGACTGCGTGCACCTGCTGTCGTGGGACGACTACGACCGCTTCCGCAGGGTGCCCGCGGGCATCGACCCGTCCTGGGCCGACCACATCGGCAAGCCCTTGACCTCGGTGCCCGCCCCGCCGGGCAGCCCGTACGCGAACTGGGCCGAGCACTTCAAAGCGCCGATGATCGAGGCGCTGGCCGGCCTCGGCATCACCTACACCGGCATCAGCCAGACCGAGCAATACTCCGCCGGCACCTACCGCGAGCAGATCCTGCTCGCCATGCGCGAGCGGGAACGGATCAACGCGGTCCTGGCCCGCTACCGCACCAAGGAGACGGCCCGCACCGAGGCGGTGGATTACTACCCCTACAGGCCCTATTGCGAGCTGTGCGAGCGGGATCTCACGACGGTCACCGCCTATGACGACGACAGCACCGAGCTGGCGTACGTGTGCGAGTGCGGGTTCGGGGAGACCGTTCGCCTGGCCGAACACGACCGCGGCAAGCTGGTGTGGAAGGTCGACTGGCCGATGCGGTGGGCGTACGAGGGCGTGGTGTTCGAGCCCTCGGGCGTCGACCATCACTCCCCCGGCTCGGCCTGGGTGGTCGGCGGGCAGATCGTGGGCGAGGTGTTCGGCGGCGAGCGGCCGATCGGCCCGATGTACGCCTTCGTCGGCATCACCGGCATGGCCAAGATGAGCAGCTCCAAGGGTGGCGTGCCGACTCCGTCCGACGCGCTGGAGATCATGGAGGCGCCGGTGCTGCGCTGGCTGTACGCGCGGCGCAAGCCCTCCCAGTCCTTCAAGATCGCCTTCGACCAGGAGATCCAGCGGCTCTACGACGAGTGGGACAGCCTCGGCCGCAAGGTCGCCACCGACGCGGCCCAACCCGCCGAGCTGGCCGCCTACGAGCGGGCCGTACGCACGGCCGAGGGCCCGCTGGCCGCCACGCCGCGGCCGGTGCCGTACCGGACGTTGGCCTCCGTCGTCGACATCACCACGGGCGACGACGACCAGACGCTACGGATCCTGCGCGACGTCGACGGCGAGCTCACCTCGCTCGACGAGGCCCGGCCCCGGCTCGACCGCGCGCAGCGCTGGGTCGACACCCAGGTGCCCGCCGACCAGCGCACCCGCGTGCGCGAGTCGCCCGACGCCGAGTTGCTCGCCGCGCTCGACGAGGACGAGCGTGACTCGCTGCGGCTGCTGGTCGACGGGCTCGACGAGCACTGGTCACTCGACGGGCTGACCACGCTGGTCTACGGCGTGCCGAAGGTACGAGCCGGGCTGGCGCCCGACGCCAAGGCCACGCCCGAGCTGAAGACGGCGCAGCGCGCCTTCTTCGCCCTGCTGTACCGGCTCCTGGTCAACCGCGACACCGGCCCGCGCCTCCCCACCCTCCTCCTGGCCGTCGGCGCCGACCAGGTCCGGAAGCTGGTCGGCGCTTGAGCCGGCTCCGCCCGCGTTACCGGCTCGCCGCCGCCGCGACCGATCTCTACTTCCGTGGTGCTTGGCGCTGACCTGGAGCTGTTGGCCGGGCTGATCCGAAGCCGTCCGCTACATGTGGTCGTGCTGGCCCCTGACGCCCGCCGAGACGGTCGACGAGATCCTCGCCAGGGCCGCGGAGGCCGTCGTCCACGTGGAGCCCGCCGCCTGACCGACGCGGTCGCACAGTCGCCATCAGACGGTCGCCGTCGTGCGGTCGCCGCCTGGCGGACGCCGTCAGACAGTGGCTCATCGGACGGTCACTTGCGGCCGGTTCGGGGTGGGCTGGGGCGTTCAGGCGGCAGGACCTCGACCGAGGTCTTGCGGATGTGGTCGTAGACCAGCGACGTACGCACGTCGGCGATGTTGCGGTGCCGTGAGACGTGGTCGAGCACGAAGTCACGCAGGTGGCCCGTGTCGCGCACGGCCACTTGGATGATGAAGTCGTCGCCGCCCGACACCACGAAGATCGCCAGTGTCTCGGGCAGCGTGGCCACGTAGTCGCGGAACCCCTCGACCGACTCTCGAATCTTGGGGTGCAGCCGTACGTGGATGAGCGCCTGCACCGGACGGCCGATGGCGGCCAGGTTGACCTCGGCGTGGAAGCCTTCGATCACCCCGTTGCCGCGCAGCGACCGCACCCGTTCGAGGCAGGTCGAGGGCGCGATGCCGATCCGCTCGGCGAGCTCGCGGTTGGTCTGGCGGCCGTCGCGCTGCAACTCGACGACGATGGCCGTATCAAGTTCGTCCACGCCCGCATCCTGCCACGAATCTCCGAACTTTCTTCGGAATCCGCCACCCCGACTTGTCGATCCAGCAGCGAAAAGTGCAATCTCCCCTCATAAGTTCGGAGAAGGAGAGATGGATGACCGTGCTCGCCGACTGGATCGACCGCCTCGACCACCGTAGCGACCTGCCCACCCGGGAGCTCCCGGTGAAGTGGGTGATGGTGATGGACCGCGACCTGCCCCGCGGCCTCCAGGCGAACGCCGCCGCCTGCCTCGCCGCCTCCGTGGGCCGTACGGTGCCCGCGATCCTCGGCCCGGGCGGCACCGACGCCGGCGGTCACGCGCATGCCGGACTGCCGTGGATCGGCTGCACGGTGCTGGCCGCGCCCGCCGCGATCGTCAGCCGGGTGCGGGCCGACGCCGCCGCCGAGCCCGACCTGGTCGTCACCGACATGGCGGCCATCGCCCAGCGGACGAACGTCTACGACGACTACCTGGCCGAACTCGCTCGCACCGAGGACCCGCCCTACTACGCGGTCAGCCTGCTCGGCCCGCGCGCCGCGGTGGAGCGCCACACCGGGCGGCTTCCTTTGCTCCGCTAAATATCCGGCTGCCTCAGTTGGGCTGAAACCCGGGACTATATAAGCGGACATATACATATAACCGCAATCGATGCAAGAAGCTGTCAAGCGGCTTGCATGCGGGCCAGCGCACCTTCGGGGCATGAACAAGCCCTTCGCCGTGAGCGTCACTGTAGTCGTTCCTGCGATGAACGAGGCAGGCAATCTCCCTCACGTCTTCGCGACGCTGCCCACCTGGATCGACGAAGTAGTCCTCGTCGACGGCAACTCGACCGACAACACGGTAGCCGTGGCCCGGCGGCTCCGGCCCGACCTGCGCGTGGTGGCGCAGTCGGGACGCGGCAAGGGCAACGCCCTCATTGAGGGATTCGCGGCGGCACGTGGCGACATCATCGTCATGATCGACGCCGATGGGTCGACCGACGGTGGAGAGATTTTCTCCTTCGTCAGCACCCTGGTTCAAGGCGCCGATTTCGCCAAGGGCTCCAGGTACGCCCCTGGCGGTGGCTCCGACGACATCAGCCCGCTGCGCTCACTCGGCAACAAGGTCCTCACGGGCCTGACGAACCTGCTGTACGGCACCCACTACACGGACCTGTGCTACGGCTACAACGCGTTCTGGGCCCACCACCTGGACGCGATGGCACTGGACTGCGACGGTTTCGAGATCGAGACGCTGATGAACGTCCGAGCCGCCCAGGCCGGACTCCGCATCAGCGAGGTGCCCAGCCACGAGCACTCCCGCATCCACGGCGAGAGCAACCTGCACGCCGTACGCGATGGCTGGCGCGTACTCAAGACGATCCTCCGGGAGCGCACCAGAGGGGCGATGGCTCCGCACGCCCAGGTGGCGCTCGCCGAGTGAACGGTGCCATTCTCGGACGATGCGCTACATAGTCATCGGAGCAGGAGCAGTTGGCGGCACTATCGGGGCACGGTTGTTCCAGGGCGGGCACGAGGTCGTGCTGGTCGCGCGCGGCGCCCACTATGAGGCGCTGAAGAGCGGCGGGCTGCGCCTGATCACGCCCGACTCCACCGAGACCCTGGACGTGCCCGTGGCCGACGGCCCTGTGCCGACGCGCGACGACGACGTGCTGATCGTGGCGACCAAGTCGCAGGACACGATCAGCGCGCTCGACCCGTGGCCCAGGCACCTGCCGGTGGTGTGCGCCCAGAACGGCGTCGACAACGAGCGGACCGTCCTGCGGAGGTTCGAGAAGGTTTACGGCATGTGCGTGTGGCTGCCCGCCTCACACCTGGAGCCCGGAACGGTCGCGGCCTTCGGCCACCCGTACTCGGGCATGCTGCATGTCGGACGTTATCCACAGGGTGTGGATGAAATCTCCCGGCAGCTCGTCACCGACCTCAACAAGAGCGGCATGTACGGGCTCGACGCACCAGACGTCATGCGCTGGAAGTACGCTAAGTTGCTCGGCAACCTGAACAACGCCGTCGACGCGGTCTGCCGGAGCGGTTCCGGCGGCGAGGCGCTGACCGAGCAGGCCAGGGCCGAGGGCATGGCCGTGCTGGAGGAGGCGGGCATCCCCTACGCCACGCCGAGCGAGCAGGCGGAGGTCCGCGGCAACAAGGTGGACAACCGGCCGATCGAGGGCATCGAACGCGGCGGGGGATCCTCCTGGCAGAGCCTGGCCAGGTCCAGCGGCTCGATCGAGGCCGACTACCTCAACGGCGAGATCGTGCTGCTCGGCCGCGAGTACGGGATCCCGACCCCGGCCAACGAGGTGCTCCAGCGCGAGGCCAACCGCCACGCGCGCGAGAAGCTGCCGCCCGGCTCGATGTCGGCCGCCGAACTGGCCGCGCTCATCGACGAGCGTTCCGCAGCCGTATCCCGCTGAAGCCCAGCGTGCTGGCCGTCACCTCGTTCCAGAACGGCCAGAGGTTGTCCAGCACGCGCAGCTGGATCCCGGCCTCCTCGTGCAGGTCCAAGAGATCCGGCACCGGCTCAGCCGGGCCGAGCGGCTTCACCGGCACCTCGGCCACGAGCGCGTGCCCATCGTCGCCGATGGCGCGGAAAGGGCCGGCGGGCAGCCGGTAGGCGTAAAGGCCGACGTCCATGAGCGCCTTGAGCCAGCCGTACTCGATGGCGTGCACCCGGTCGCCGCAGCCCGCGCCGATGATCCGGTCGGCGTCTGCCTCGCTGGTGCCGGCCGTTTTCCAGGCCATCGCCCGCGGGCAGGCCCGCGGGAACCAGTAGTCGGGACAGCGCTCGTAGCCGACCGCCCAGACGTACGGCTCGCGCAGGGCGGAGGTCGGCGCCACGTGCGGCACGAACAGCTCGATCGTCGGGTCCTCGGAGAAGTGCAGCACTTGGCCGGGCTCAGGTCTCATGATCTCCATGATGACCGGGAACCCCGGCCGGATCGGCGATCGCGGGGCATAGTCCGCCCGAGCCGGGGCAGTAGGGACTCGCTCTGACGACAGGGAGTGAGCTGAAATGATCTTGCTGGGTCTACTCCTGGTCCTGCTCGCCGGTGGCGCCATCGCCTTGGTGGCCGCCGAGGAGACCTCCAGGTACATTCTGTTCGGCTACACGTTCGAATTCAATTCGTTCGGCATGTTCATCGCCGGTGCCGTGACCACGGCCGTGCTGCTGCTGGGCATCGCGATGATCAGCTCCGGTTCCCGCCGGTCGGCCAAGCGTCGCCGCCAGAAGCGCGTGGCGAGCGCCGAGGCCTCCAGCCGGGTGGCCCGGCTCGAAGAGGAGAAGCGCGAGCTGGAGCGGAAGCTGCAGCACGAGCACGCCGCCACGCGCGAGCCTGAGCACGCGCGTGAGCCGGACATGCGCGAGACGCAGAACCTGCGCGTCCCCGAGCAGGTGCGCGCGCCTGAGCACGCACGCCGGGCCGAGCCTGTGCACGAGTCCGAGTCGACCGACCGGCTCGTGGCCGGTGGCGCCGAGAACACCAGGCGGCGGTAGCCCTGAGCGCGGCAGGCGCGGGGGCGTCAGGGCCCTCGCGCCGAGCCGTCGCCAGAAATCCCGGCAAAAGGGGGTGTACTCTGCGAGGCGATCTCATCATGCCTCCGGAGGTCGCATGCCCCCCACGCGTGGCCGTCCCATCGCCATCAAGCTCCTCATCCTGCTGATCGTCCCGCTCACGTCATTGGTCGGCCTGTGGGCCTTCGCGGCGACACTGACCGGCGGCGACGGCCTGCGCCTGCTGGAGATCAACGATCTGGTGACGAACCTGGCCGACCCGTCCGAGCAGATCAACGTCGAGCTCCAGAACGAGCGGCTGGCCTCCGTCGAGTTCCTGACGACCAAGCGCGGCACCACCCAGCTGGCCAGGCAACGCGCCCGGACGGACAAGGCCGTCGCGGACTTCCGCAAGCTGGCCGGCGACCAGCAGGCCATCTCGTCCGGGATGGCCGTGCAGCTCAGAGCCCTGTACGACCGGCTCGACGCGCTACCCGCGATCCGCCGCCAGGTCGACGGCGGGAACCCCGCCCCGCTCGACGTGATCGACGGCTACAGCCAGATCGCCGACGCCTCCTTCCGCATGTACGACGCGATGATCCTCATGCCGGACATGACGCTCTACCGGCAGGCCCGCGCCGTCACCATGCTGGGCGAGGCCAAGGACCTGCTGTCGAGAGAGCGGGCGATCATCGCCGTAGTCCTGGACAGGGGCAAGGCGACCACCCTTGAGCGCCGTGAGTTCACCGGCATGGTCGCCACCAGGCGCCTGCTCTACACCCAGGCGCTGTCCCACCTCGACTCCGAGCTGCGCGGGCCGTACGAGCAGCTGGTCTCCTCGCCCGCCTACCGCGAGTTCATGCGCGCGGAGGACGCCATCATGGGCCAGGCCACCACGAACGGCCTGCCCGCCACGGCGGCCACCTGGCCCGTCGACGCGAGCAACCTGTGGACGGCCGTCGATCGCAACCAACGCCAGGCCGTACGGGAGATCACGCAGCGCGTCACGCCCGCTGCCGTCAACGTGCTGATCAAGATCGGCGTTGCGGGCGGCGTCGGCCTGCTCGCGGTCCTCGCCTCCATCCTGCTGTCGCTCCGCTTCCGCGGTCGCCTGGTACGCGAGCTCGCCGGGCTCCGCGACGCCGCCACCGAGCTGGCTGAGGTACGCCTGGTGGCGCTGGTCAAGCGGCTGCGTACGAACGTCGGCGCGCCGACGCCCGACGAGCTGCCGCCGCTGGAGGTGAAGACCGACACCAGCGAGGTGCTGGACATCGTGCAGGCGTTCAACAACGTGCAGGCCACGGCCGTGACAGCGGCGCTGAGCCAGGCCAGGCTGCGTCACGGCGTCAGCCAGGTCTTCGTCAACCTGGCCCGGCGCAACCAGACGCTGCTCCACCGCCAGTTGCTGCAGCTCGACAGCATGGAACGCGGGGCGGAGGAGCCCGAGACGCTCGGCGACCTGTTCAAGCTCGACCACCTCACGACCCGTATGCGCAGGCACGCGGAGAGCCTCATCATCCTGTCCGACCAGGCGCCCGGCCGGGGCTGGCGCAACCCGGTGCCGATCCACGACGTGCTGCGCGCGGCCGTGGCCGAGGTCGAGGAGTATCCGCGGGTCGAGGTGCTGCAGCCGCCGCCCGTCTCCCTGGTCGGCTCGGCGGTCACCGACGTCGCCCACCTGATGGCCGAGCTGATCGAGAACGCCACGCTCTTCTCGCCGCCGCAGACCCGGGTGGACCTGCGGACCACGATCACCCCGCATGGAGTGACCGTCGAGGTCGAGGACCGCGGTCTCGGCCTGACCAGGGTCGAGCTCGACGAGCTCAACACGCGGCTGGCCGAGATGCCGGAGTTCGACCTGGCGCAGAGTGACCAGCTGGGGCTGTTCGTGGTGGCCAGGTTGGCGGCCAGGAACGGGATCAAGGTCACGCTCGACGTCTCGCCGTACGGGGGGCTCACCGCGCTCGTCAGCCTCCCCGCCGACCTGCTGGCCGACCAGCCCGTACCGGCCTGAGGACCCTCCTACGGGGAGCTGAGGTCCAGGAACGGGTCGCTGAAGTGGGCGGTGGCCAGCACCGCGCGCTCGGCCCGCAGCGCGCCGAGCACCTCGGCGCGGGTGGCGGCGGCCGCCGCCGGGTCGTCGTCGTAGACGTAACGGACGCTCGGATCGGCCAGCTGCGCCGGGTGCAGCACCAGGTCGCCGGTCATCGCCAGCTCGCCCAGCCGGACGATCTGGTGGCCTGGGGTGTGCCCCGGGGTGAGCTGGACGCGTACGCCCGGCGCGACCTGGGAATCGCCGTCGACCACCTGCAGCTGGCCCTTGATGGGAGTGACGATCTGGTCGAGCATCGCGCCGTGGGCCGCGTCGACCTCGGCCTGCTGGAGAACATACCTGGCGTTCTCGAACAGCGGCCGGCCGTCCGCGACCGCGCCACTGGCGTGGTCGCTGTGCAGGTGCGTGAGGATCACGGTGCCGACGTCGGCCGGTTCGACCCCGGCGGCGGCCAGCTCACCGGGCAGTGTCCCCGGCACCGGCGCCCAAGTCGACGCCGGTGAGTCCGCGGCGCCGATGCCGGTGTCGACCAGGGTGACCCGGCCCGCCCGGTCACGTAGCAGGTAACAGTGGAAGTGCAGGATCCACGGCTCGTCCGCGAGCCCTCCCCCCGGAAACATCTCGGTGAGCGGGCGGCGGATCGCCGGGCCCATGGGACCCACGGCGTCGCAGAGAGGCGTCACTTCGACGCCGGAGATCGTGCGCGGCTTGTGTGGCATTCGCCCAGATTAGGCGGCCACGCGCTGGCGCGGAACGTACTCGTTCTCGACGTCGGCGGCGTAGACGGCGCGGCTGCAGTGGGCGCACCGATAGATGATCGGGCCCTCGTCGAGCTCGTTGTGACACCGCGGGCAACGGGTGCTGGTCTTCATCGTGATCCCCCAAGGAGTTCGTGGTTCTATGAAAGCCTCATCGGATTGCAGCGGCCCTGCATCTCACTTGACAGGTTGCCGGTGCGTTGATGGGCGATCTGTGTCGTCGTGCACACCTGCTGCGGGTAATTCGCAGCACTCCGGCACCGAGGAGAACATTGTTACGCCGCGCCCCCGGCGGCGAGGCGGAAGAGCCGAGAACCCCCCGGGAATAGCCCAAGCGGGCTAGGTGTTGTATGGGCCGGAACGTGTGATACGTTGCCAGCGGCGTTGAGCTTCCAGCTCCGCCACTTCCCCCATAGCCCGCCCGGTGTTCCTGGGCCCGGCTCATTCTTCACACTCGCCGGCTTTCTTCGGCGGTGCCCTCGAGGAGGGTTCATCATGTCTGTTCAAACCATTCCCAAACCGCGCTCCGGTGCGCCCATTCGGCAGGTCAGTGGCCTGCTCGACGTACGGGAGAAGGGCGCCTTCATCCGCGCGGGACACCTGCCCGGCCCCGATGACGTCCGCGTGCCGCCCGACCGGGTCAAGCAGCTCGGCCTGCGCCCCGGCGACCACGTCGTCGCCACCGTCGCGGGCGGCAAACCGGTCGAGGTCGAGTCCGTCAACGGCACCGCCGACTGGCGGTACCGCCCGCACTTCGCGGACCTGATCCCGATCCATCCCACCGAACGCCTGCGCATCGAGACCGAGTCGCTCAGCACCCGCGTCATCGACCTGTTCGCGCCCATCGGCAAGGGCCAGCGCGGGCTCATCGTGGCCCCGCCCAAGGCCGGCAAGACCATGGTCATGCAGGCGCTCGCGGCGGCCATCGCGCGCAATCACCCGGAGACGCACCTCATGGTCGTGCTCGTCGGCGAGCGGCCGGAAGAGGTCACGGAGATGCGCGCCTCCATCCAGGGCGAGGTCTTCTACTCGACCTTCGACCACCCCGACCGCGACCACACCGCCGTCGCCGAGCTGGCCATCGAACGCGCCAAGCGCCTCGTGGAGAACGGCGAGGACGTCGTGGTACTGCTCGACTCGCTGACGCGGCTCGGGCGCGCGTACAACAACCTGGCCCCCGGCGGGGGCCGCGTGCTCACCGGCGGCATCGACGCCACCGCGCTGTACCCGCCGAAGCGCTTCTTCGGCTCCGCGCGCAACGTGGAGGGCGGCGGCTCCCTGACCATCCTGGCCACCGTGCTGGTGGACACGGGGTCGCGCATGGACAACAGCCTGTACGAGGAGTTCAAGGGCACCGGGAACATGGAGGTGCACCTGGCCCGCGACCTGGCCGAACGACGCCTCTTCCCCGCGGTCGACCTGGGCATCTCCGGCACCCGCCGAGAGGAGATCCTGCTGCCGGCCGGCGAGCGGCAGGTGGTCTGGAAGCTGCGCCGGATGCTCGGCGCGCTCGATCGGCAGCAGGGGCTGGAGCTGCTGGTCGGCAAGCTCCGCGAGACGCCCTCCAACGCGGCCTTCCTGCTTGAGGCCGGCGCCTGACCCCCTGGCGCGTCAGGTCCCCCCGGGCCATGACAATGGGCGCATGCTTGCTGACATCATCAAATACCTGGCCTGCCCCGTCTGCGCCCGTGAGATGTGGTCGGCGGGTGACACGCTCCGCTGCGCCGAAGGCCATACGTACGACGTGGCCAAGCAGGGCTATGTGAGCCTCCTGGTCGGCTCGCGGACGCCGGGAACGGCTGACAGCGCGGCAATGGTGGCGGCGCGGGCCGAGTTCCTGGGAACCGGACACTACGCTCCGCTCGCCGACGCGCTCGCCGAGAGTGTGCGGTTGAGGATATTCGGCGCCAATGGCCGGGAAGACGATGCTTTCCGTAGGGATAGGTTCTCGGCACTGCCGGACGCGGCGGCCGAGAAGGCGTACCGTAGTGCCGCAGTGGCTCGTGGAGCAGGGACGGCGCGGCAGGACGCCGATCACGCGCCGGAGCCCGTGATCGTTGATGCCGGAGCCGGGACCGGTTACTACCTGGCGACGGTGCTGAGAGCGGTGGACCGTGGCATCGGGATGGCATTCGACGTTTCCAAGCACGCCGTGCGGCGTGCCGCTCGGTCACATCCGAGGGCCGGCGCCTTCGTGGCCGACGTGTGGCGGCCGTTGCCCATCAGGGACGGGGTGGCCGACGTGGTGATCGACGTGTTCGCGCCGCGGAACGGTCCCGAGTTCCGGCGCATTCTGCGGCCTGGCGGCGCGGTGGTCGTCGTGACCCCCGCTCAGGCGCATCTGAGCCCGCTCGTCGAGGAGCTGGGGCTGCTCTCCGTCGATGAGGAGAAGGAGCGGCGGCTGGCCAGGAGCCTGGAAGGCTTCGAGGAGACCGAGCGGCGGACGGTCGAGTTCGATCTGGAGCTGGGTCCCGACGAGGTCGCCGGTGTGGTGGGGATGGGACCGAGCGCGTGGCACACTGAGGCGGCCGAGCTGGCGGAGCGGATTTCGAACTATCTGTCACGGGATGCCGTAAAAAAGCGGGAAAAAGTGGCGGCCAAGGCCGCGTTCCACCTGTCTATCTTCGAGGCCCCGCCGCGATCAAGGGCTGTTCCTTGACGGACATCTGGGACTCGTGTTAATGATGGGGCATTTAGTCCGAAATTCCCCTACATTCCCGGAGTATTTCCGCGAGACAAGCGCAATACTGGACGGCAACCCACGCCCGGAGGCGGGGCGAGAGGGAGGGGGGCGCGCCGGATGAAGGCCGAGGAACGCTGGCAGGCCAGGTTCCGAGCGTCGCGCATGACGTTGCCCTCCTGGGCACGGCTGGCCCCGAACCGCTCGATCTATCGCTCCAACGCCACCGGCACCTGGGAGGTCTACGCCTGGGACCGTGCCAGCGGCGCCAACCGCCAGGTGACCGACCGGCCCAAGGGCACGGCCCACGCCGCGATCGACCCCACCGGCCAGTGGATCTACTGGTTCGCCGACACCGAGGGCGATGAGTTCGGCACGTGGTGGCGCCAGCCGTTCACCGGCGGCCCCGACGAGCCGGTCGCTCCCGACCTGGAGCCCGGCCAGCCGGGCGGTATCGCCCTGTCCATGGCGGGCCACGCGGCGATCAGCCTCGCCAGCGAGGGCTCGTTCAGGATCCATCTGGTACGGCCCGGCGAACCGTCTCGCCTGCTGTACGAGCACGCCGAGGCGGCCTGGGTCGCCGACATGTCCCTCGACGGCTCACTTATCGCGATAAATCATGCCGAGTATGGCGACTTCCGTCATCCGGCGCTCCGCGTCGTACGCCCGAACGGCGACGTCGTCGGCGAGCTCTACGACGGCCCCGACAAGGGCGTGATCGGCCTCAAGTTCGCCCCGGTGCCGGGCGACCGCCGCATGCTCGCCCTGCACGAGCGCCGTCAGCGTCAGGCGCCCCTGGTCTGGGACCCGGCGACCGACGAGCAGCGCGAGATCTGGATGAAGGACTCCGGCGAGCTGACCGCCAGCTGGTACGACGACGGCCGCGGCCTGCTGATCCTCCGCGACAACCGCGCCCGCAGCTATCTGCACCGCTACGACCTCGCGGGCGGCGGGCTGACCCTGCTCGAGACGCCCCACGGCGTGATCGACGCCGCGGCCCCGCGCCCCGGCGGCAACGTCGAATACTCCTGGTCCAGCGCCTCCCGGCCACCGGTGATCCGCTCCAGCAACGGCCAGGTCGTGCTCAACTCCAGCGGCCCCTCGGCACCGCCGAGCGTGCCCGTCGAGGACCTCGACGTGCCCGGCCCCGGCGGCAGGATCCACGCGCTGGTCTCCCGTCCCGAGTCCGGCGCCGCGCCGTTCCCGACCGTCTTCCTGCTGCACGGCGGCCCGACGACGCACGACCGCGACGCCTTCTCCCCCGAGGTCGCGGCCTGGGTGGACGCCGGCTTCGCGGTGGTGCGGGTCAACTACCGCGGTTCGACCGGCTACGGCTCGGCCTGGCGCGACGCGCTCCACAGCGACATCGGCCACATCGAGCTGGCCGACGTCGCCGCCGTACGCGAGCACGTCGTGGAGCGCGGCATCGCCGACCCCGCCAGAATGCTGCTGACGGGCACCGCCTGGGGCGGCTACCTCACGCTACTCGGCCTCGGCACCCAGCCCGAGCTGTGGACGGCCGGCATCGCGGCGGTGCCGATCGCCTGCCACGAGACCTCCTACGAGGACGAGGCAGAGAGCCTGCGCGCCTACCACCGCGCGCTGCTGGGCGGCTCGCCCGACGAGCAGCCCGAGCGCTATGCGGCCAGCTCTCCGATCACGTACGTGGACCGGGTGGAGAGTCCGGTGCTGATCCTGGCCGGCGAGAACGACAGCCGCTGCCCGCTGCGGCAGATCGAGAAGTATGTGGCGAAACTTGCTGAGCACGGGCGGGAGCATGAGGTTTACGCCTACGACGCCATCCGTGGCTCGCTGGTCATGTCCGAACGGATCGCACAAATCGCGCTACAGCTTGAATTCGCCCGCAAGCATGTAAATCCACACTGATAATCGACAATTCGCCGAGTCGGCAGTCAGCCGAAAAGACCCACGAGGGTCGGTGGCGCGCCCATCAGGTCACTGGGTGGGTCCCTTGGGTCAGCGGCGCGCCCATATCAGCGGGCGCGCCCATCAGGGTCAGCGGGCGTGAAGGACGTCGAGGTCAGCGGGCGCGGAGGACCTCGGGGTCAGCGGGCGCGGAGGACCACGATCGCGAGGTCGTCCGCGCTCGGCTCCGTGGCGAAGTCGGCCGCCCCTCGGCGGATCCGCTCGGCCACCGCGCGGGCCGACAGCCCGGCGCACTCGGCGAGCAGCTTGGCCAGCCCGCCGTCGTCGTCGAGCAGCCGCCCGCCCGAGCGCCGCTCCGTCACCCCGTCGGTCACCGCCAGCAGCACGTCGCCGTGGTCGAGATGCAGCGTGTCGGCCTCGAACACCACCTCGTGGAAGACCCCGAGCAGCGACTGCGGGGTCGTCACCGTCTCGACCACGCCGCTCGGCTTGAGGCGCAGCGCCTCGGGATGGCCGGCGGACACCAGGCGTACCTCAAGACCGGTCGGCACCGGCGTGATGTCGCCGTGCAGCAGCGTGAGGAACCTGGCCCGCTCGCCCTCCTCCAAGATCGCCTGGTTGAGCCGGCCGAGCACCGCCGCCACCCCGTAGCCCTCGCGGGCGAGCAGGCGCAGGGTGTGGCGGGCCAGGCCGGTCACGGCGGCGGCCTCCGGGCCGGTGCCGCACACGTCGCCGATCGCGAACCGCCAGGAGTCGTCGCCGGCCTTGAACAGGTCGTAGAAGTCGCCTCCGACCTCGTTGGCCTCGCCGGCGGGCTCGTACACGACGCCGTAGTCGAGGCCGGGCACCTCGGGCTCGTTCGGCGGGAGCAGGCTGCGCTGGAGCGCCCGGTTGGCCGCGGCCTGCTGGGCGTAGACGCGGGCGTTGTCGGTGGCCAGCGCGGCCCGCCTGGCGATGTCCTCGGCGAACTGGATGACCTCGTCGGGGAAGCGGTCGGGCCGGCCCAGGCACATCATGCCCAGGCCCCGGCCGCGCGCGGTCAGCGGGACCGCGAGCACCTGCGAGTCGGCCAGGTGGACGGTGGAGGTGACGTGGGCGTCGGCGATCATCGCGTCCATGTCGCCCAGTTGCTCGCGCAGCCCGTCGATCCTGGCCTCGTCGGCGTGCCAGAGGTAGACCAGCCGCAGCGGTCCGACAGCGGTGTCAGAGGTGTAGACGGCGCACCAGCTCGCCAGTCGCGGCACCACGATCTGGGCGATGATGGCGGGCACCATGTCGGGGTCGAGAGTGCCCGCGAGGAGGTCACTCGCGTCAGCCAGGAACCCCAGCCAATGCGGCCCTCTGGCGCTCTCCTCCAGCCATTCGGATGCCACTCTGTCCGTTGAGCCGGGTAGCGTGAGTCTTGCCCAATGGACACGAGAATCACCTGCGAAGGTGATTCCCCACTCCTCCACCCCCACAGACGGAGCCTTCGGGTCGCCCTGCGAGGTGCTCCGCTGTCTCAACTCGACCTGCACGGCGTCACCAAAATGCTTCCAGATGACTTCGAACGGCTCGTCCACCACCTGTTGTGCCAGGTCACCCGCGACCTGCTCGGCCAGATGCAGCACGCTGCCGACTGCCCACGCGGTCATCACCTCACGGGTGAACCTCATCGCAGCCGTCACGGCGGTGTCGCCGGGCGCGAACGTAGCGGCCAGCACCGCATGGGGAGTAGCAGTCATCGCATCGTGCCTACCACACTTCCTGCTGACTTGGGGTAAATCCAAGGACGCGACTATGAGCTACTCATCGTGACAGACTTGACTCACTCGCGGTGGCACCCCGGGAGTGAAGGAGGCCCCATGACAACGGCCAAGGCCGCATTGAGCTCTGAGGAGAGGACTTACACCGAGTCGGACCTCGTCCCGATCCTGGAGACCCTCTTCTCCTGGCGCGACGGCGACTTCCGCCGCCGGGTCCCGCATGCCCCGGCCGGCATCCTCAGTGAAGTGCGGTTGCTGCTCAACGAAGTGGCCGATCGTCGCGAACATCTCGCCAACGAGCTGGTGCGCGTACGCAAGGAAGTTGTCAAGGAGGGCCGCTTCGGCGAGCGGCTGACACCGGGGCCGGGAGTCGGCGCCTGGGCGGAGAGCGTCGAGTCGGTCAACATGTTGATCGACGCCCTGGTGAGCCCGGTGAGCGGTGCCGCCGACGTGATCGACGCGGTGGCCAAGGGCGACCTGTCGCGGCGGATCGACCTCGACCGCTCGGCCCGCGGCGAGGTGCGCCGCCTGGGCAAGGCGATCAATGGCATGGTCGACCAGCTCGCGCTGTTCAACTCCGAGGTCACGCGGGTGGCCAGGGAGGCCGGCACCGAGGGCCGGCTGGGTGGCGGTGCCAACCTGCGCGGCATGTCCGGCAGCTGGCGCGACCTCACCGAGGCCGTCAACACGATGTCCTCCCGGGTGGCCGCGCAGGTGCGTGACATCGCGGTCGTGACCACCGCCGTGGCCAAGGGCGACCTGAGCCGCAAGGTGACGGTCGACGCCGTGGGCGAGATGTTCGAGCTCAAGAACACCGTCAACACGATGGTGGACCAGCTTTCCGGCTTCGCCGAGGAGGTCACCCGAGTCGCCCGCGAGGTCGGCACACAGGGCCAGCTCGGCGGCCAGGCCCGGGTGTCGGGCGTGTCGGGCGTCTGGAAGGACCTCACCGACAACGTCAACTTCATGGCCAACAACCTCACCAGCCAAGTACGCAGCATCGCGACCGTGGCCACGGCGGTGGCCCAGGGCAACCTGTCGAAGAAGATCACCGTCGACGCGGAGGGCGAGATCCTCCAGCTCAAGGACACCCTCAACACGATGGTCGACCAGCTGTCGTCCTTCGCCGACGAGGTGACCCGCGTGGCGCGCGAGGTCGGCACCGAGGGCAAGCTGGGCGGGCGGGCCGAGGTGAAGGGCGTGTCGGGCGTCTGGAAGGACCTCACCGACAACGTCAACTCCATGGCGTACAACCTGACCTATCAGGTACGCAACATCGCCCAGGTGACGACGGCCGTGGCCAACGGCGACCTCACCCGCAAGATCGACGTGGACGCCCAGGGCGAGATCCTGGAGCTCAAGTCGACCATGAACACGATGGTCGAGCAGCTGTCGTCGTTCGCCTCCGAGGTGACCCGAGTCGCCCGCGAGGTGGGCACCGAGGGGCAGCTGGGCGGCCAGGCACAGGTACGCGGCGTCTCCGGGGTCTGGAAGGACCTCACGGAGAACGTCAACTCCATGGCCAACAACCTGACCTCCCAGGTGCGCCAGATCGCGGCGGTCTCCTCCGCGGTGGCCCAGGGCGACCTGTCGAAGAAGATCACCGTCGACGCGCAGGGCGAGATCCTCCAGCTCAAGGACACCCTCAACACGATGGTCGACCAGCTGTCGTCCTTCGCCGACGAGGTGACCCGAGTCGCCCGCGAGGTCGGCACACAGGGTCAGCTCGGCGGCCAGGCCCGGGTGCAGGGCGTGTCGGGTGTCTGGAAGGACCTCACCGACAACGTCAACTTCATGGCCAACAACCTGACCTACCAGGTACGCAACATCGCCGAGGTGACCACCGCGGTCGCCAACGGCGACCTCACCCGCAAGATCGACGTGGACGCCCAGGGCGAGATCCTGGCGCTCAAGACCACCATCAACCGGATGGTCGACCAGCTGTCGTCGTTCGCCTCCGAGGTGACCCGAGTCGCCCGCGAGGTGGGCTCGGAAGGCCAGCTCGGCGGCCAGGCGCGGGTCGAGGGCGTGGAAGGCACCTGGAAGCGGCTCACCGAGAGCGTCAACGAACTGGCCGGCAACCTCACCACGCAGGTACGCGCGATCGCCACCGTGACCAGCGCCGTGGCCAGAGGCGACCTGACCCGTTCGATCGCCGTCGAGGCGCAGGGCGAGCTGGCGGAGCTCAAGGACAACATCAACTCGATGGTGGCCAACCTCCGCGAGACCACCCAGGCCAACCAGGAACAAGACTGGCTCAAGTCCAACCTGGCCCGCATCTCCCGGCTCATGCAGGGCCACCGTGACCTGTTCGAGGTGGCCAAGCTGACGATGAGCGAGCTGACGCCGCTGGTGTCGGCCCGCTATGGCGCCTTCTACGGCGTCGATCCCGAGGGCGAGCACGAGCTGCTGCTGATCGGCGGCTACGGCGTACGCCCAGACCGTGGCCCGCGCCAGCGCTTCGCGGTCGGCGAGGGCATCGTCGGCCAGGCCGCGGCCCAGGGCCGGCACATCGTCCTCGACGACGTGCCGCCGCGGTTCATCACCATCGACAGCGGCCTCAGCCAGTCGACGCCCGCGCAGATCGTCGTACTCCCGATCCTGTTCGAGAACCGCGTCCTGGGCGTGCTGGAGCTGGCCTCCTTCACCCCGTTCGGCGAGGTGCACCTCGACTTCCTGACCCAGCTCGTCGAGACCATCGGCGTCACGATGAACACCATCATCGCCAACTCGCGCACCGAAGACCTGCTGACGGAGTCGCAGCGGCTCACCCGCGAGCTGCAGGAGCGCTCCGACGAGCTGCAGCGCCAGCAGGAGGAGCTGCGCAGGTCCAACGCCGAGCTGGAGGACAAGGCGGCGCTGCTGGCCAAGCAGAACCGCGCCATCGAGATCCAGAACTTCCAGATCGAGCAGGCCCGCCGCACGCTGGAGGAACGCGCCGAGCAGCTGGCCGTGTCCTCACGCTACAAGTCCGAGTTCCTCGCGAACATGTCCCACGAGCTGCGCACGCCGCTCAACAGCCTGCTCGTGCTGGCCAAGCTGCTGACCGAGAACGCCGAGGGCAACCTGACCTCGCAGCAGGTCGAGTTCGCCAGGACGATCCACGGCGCGGGCTCCGCGCTGCTCCAGCTGATCAACGACATGCTCGACCTGTCCAAGGTCGAGGCCGGCCGGATGGACATCCATCCGATCCAGGTGTCGCTGCCGAAGATGGTCGACCTCCTGGAGGCGGCGTTCGCGCCGCTGGCCCAGGACAAGGGGCTGGCGTTCGCCGTCGAGGTGGACTGCGACGTGCCGCAGGAGCTGCGCGCCGACGAGCAGCGCCTGCAGCAGGTGCTGCGCAACCTGCTGTCCAACGCGGTGAAGTTCACCCCGAAGGGCGAGGTCAAGCTGCGGGTCACGCCGGTGCCGGCGGGGGTCCAGTTCGACGACGACACCCTGCACGGCGCCCACGACCTGCTGGCCTTCCAGGTGATCGACACCGGCATCGGCATCGCGCCCGACAAGCGTGAGGTCATCTTCGAGGCGTTCAGGCAGGCCGACGGCACCACCAGCCGCAAGTACGGCGGCACCGGGCTGGGTCTGTCGATCTGCCGCAAGATCGCCAGGCTGCTCGGCGGTGAGATCCACGTCGACAGCGAGCTGGGCAAGGGGAGCACGTTCACCCTTTACCTGCCGGCGTCCTACACCGGCCCGCTGGCCGAGACCGACACCGACGCCGTGGTCGAGCGCAGGCAGCTGCTCGCCGTGCCGGTCGAGGAGACCGCGGCCGCGCTGCACGAGCCGCCCATGCCGCTCGACCTGCCGCTGCCCGAGCTGATCGAGCCACCCGCCGAGACCACCCAGTGGCACGGCGACGACCCGCTCAACGGCGCGAAGATCCTCATCGTCGACGACGACATCCGCAATGTGTTCGCTCTGACCAGCGTCCTCGAACGGCATGGCTCCACGGTCGTCTACGCTGAAAACGGCCGGGAAGGAATCGAACAGCTCGAACGGAACGAGGACGTCGCTCTCGTGCTGATGGACATCATGATGCCGGAGATGGACGGCTGGGCCACGACCTCGGCCATCAGGCGCATGCCTCAGTTCGCCGATCTCCCGATCATCGCGTTGACCGCCAAGGTCATGCGGGGCGATCGTGAGAAGAGCATCGCCTCGGGCGCGTCCGACTACGTACCCAAGCCCGTCGACGTCGACCGGCTGCTCGAACGGCTGCGCGGTTGGCTCGGCCGGGGGCGGTCGAGCGGCGAGTCCACTGCCGAAGGGGCGTGATCCATGCCGGATCGTGCCAAGATCCTCCTGGTCGACGACCGCGAGGAGAACTTGATCGCCCTCGAAGCGATCCTGAGCTCGCTCGACCTGGTGCCCGTACGCGCCAGGTCCGGCGAGGAGGCGCTCAAGGCGCTGCTCAACACGGAGTTCGCGCTGATCCTGCTCGACGTGCGGATGCCGGGCATGGACGGGTTCGAGACGGCCGCCCACATCAAGCGGCGGGAGCGGACCCGCAACATCCCGATCATCTTTCTCACGGTGGTCGACAGCGCGCCCGACTACGCCTTCCGCGGCTACGCGGCGGGCGCCGTCGACTACCTGACCAAGCCGTTCGACCCGTGGGTGCTGCGGGCCAAGGTGTCGGTGTTCACCGAGCTGTACAACATGAACAAACGGCTGGCCGAGCAGGCGTCGATGCTGCGCGAGCGGCTGAGCGGCGAACTGCCGCCGGGCGCGGGTGACCAGGCGGCGATCCTGCCCGAGCTGTCGCGGCGGCTGACGGCGGTGGAGGACGAGCTGGGCAGGGTGCGGGAGCTGGCCAACAAGTCGCACGACCCGACGCTGTCCGTCCCGCTCGCCGACCTCGCCGACCGACTCGCCCACCTGCGCTCCGGCTTCGACGCCCTGTCGTAGGCCGCCGCGCCGTCCCTTGCCACGGTGCGAGAGACGCCGTCCCGTACGAGATGCGCTGTGCCTTTGTCCGTACGAGAGACGCCGTCTCATGTGCGTCCCCGAGGCTCATGTGCGTCCCTGAGGCGCTGAGATCGTTCTCAGAGGCGCCGCTGGCGTCTGGACGGCAGCGGCGGAGGTCCGGCCTCAGGGAGCGCGTCAGGCTAGTGTCTGGCGCGCTCCAAGGCGTCCCAGAAGCCGCGGCGCAGCGCGTGGCGTACCTCGTCGTGCAGCAGGAAGTCGATCGGCAGGGACGACCCCTGCAGCAGGCGGGCCTCCAGATCGGAGGGCATCCGCGGCTTGCGCGCGAGCACGGCCTCCAGCCACAGGGCCGGCGCGTCGCGGGCCACGGACTCGCCGAAGTCGTGCCCCTCCCGATGGGCGGCCTTGACGGCGTCGGACAGCGTGGTCGCCCCGGCCGTGGCCGCCGAGGGCTGCTGGGAGACCGGCGCGGGCTGCGGGCCGGTGTAGGCGCCGAGCTGCGAGGGCTGGTAAGTGCCGTTGGACTGCGGCGGCGGGGGCTGATAGGTGCCGTTGGACTGCGACGGCGGCGGTTGGTAGGTGCCGTTGGACTGCGACGCGAACTGCCCGGTCGTCGGCGCCTGCGGCTGCTGCGGGATGGGTCCGGTCACCGGGGCGGCCGACGGCGTCGGATCCGGCTGGTAATTGGCGTAGCTGGGCGGCGACTGCTGGCCACGTCCCGCCGATGGCATCGCGCCGTTGGCACCGGACTGGCTCGCCCGGTCGGCGGCGTGGCTGCCCCCGCTCGGCTGGGCGGGCGGCAGCTCCCGCTGCGCGTGGCCGTTGCCGGCCGACTGGTGATGTCCGTTGGACGCCTCGATGGCGCCGGCCACCACGTTGACGTAGGGGCGCAGGTGGACGCCGCCCAGCTCGATGATGTCGTCGCTCTCCTGCATGAGCGTGCGCGAGACCGCCCAGCTGCCGTCCACCGCGATGTGCACCACGGTCACCCGGACGCCGAGGTCCTGGGCGTCGCTGACGACCTGGGCGAGGTCCTCGTCACCGCTGACCACGACGGCGTCGCAGATGGCGCTGTTGCGGGCGAGGGTCATCAGGTCGCGGTGCACCTGGGCGTCCACGCCCTCGCGCCGACCGGGGCGGATGCGCGAGAGACGGAGCTTGAGGCCGGGGATGTCGGCGAGCACCTCGTGCTCCGGCGTACGGCGGCCTTCGACGGTCGCCTCGTACCAGTAGCACCGCAGCATCGGCAGGCCGGTGCGCTCGCGCGAGAGGTTCGACAGGAGCTGCAAGAGCCCTGGATAGTCCCAGGCCACGGCTTCACGATGGCGGGTGCCATGCACGGCCATCGCGCCGTCGGCCAGCAGATAGCCAGCGTCCACGAACAGCGCGCAGCGATCCACTGACACGGCCCCTTTCCTGGTGGTCCGACCTAGCAGACTGTGCACCGTCAGAGCCGGATTCGCGGGCGGCCCTCTCTCAGGGTAATGAAAGCGGGTGATCGCGCGAGGTTAATCCCGACGATTCGCCCCTGCCCTGACCATACGCCGGTGCGTCCGGGCTGACCGTACCAATATGTCGGACTTTGGTCACTATCGTGCACGTACGTCACGACCGTGCACGCACGCTGACGGCGGCGATCGCGAACAACACCACATCCTTCCGCGTATCGATGGCCAGCGCCGGGTCATGGCCGAGTTCGCCGCCGAACGTGTCGACGTCGACACCGAACGTCATCCCTTTGGCGCCGTTGGACGAGCCGTCGAAGACGTTGTCCGCGTCACGGTCGCCTCCTGCGGGGGTGAGCGGCCCCGAACCCAGAGAGAGCCGATCACCGTCGAGATCGGCATCACCGCCCCAGGTCACCACCTCGATCCGAGCAGGCACCAGCCCGCCCGACGGAACCCGCCTGGACGAGCCTCCGGAGACCGGGCGCCTGCTCGGGACTCGCGCGCGCACGGCCACAGGGGCCACGCTCCCTTGTGGGCGTCCCGGGCCTCGCGCGAGTTCAGGCGCGGAGACCAGCCCGTCCAGCGGGATCCGGGCCTGACCCGCCTCACCGCCGATGACGGTCGGTGTGTCGAGCACCACGGCGTGGCTGTACGGCTCGGTCGGATCGGTCGCGATCACCACCAGACTCCATCCGGCGTGCTGCGCGACCCCCTCCCCCATCGGCGGATCGGCCGCCCACCACGTGCCCTCCTGCCTGACACTCCCGACCAGCCCGGTCACGTCGGCGAACGCCTGGTAGGCGGGCCCAGAGGGCAACTCGCGGACCGTCACCTGCTCGGGCCTGATGAACAGGTAACGCCGCCGACCCGGCGGCCGCAGTCTGATCGGCCCCGTGTTCTCCCCACTGGCCGACCAGTAGAGGCCCGCCCACACGACCCGACCGCCCGGGGGCAATCGCAGCATGGCGCCGCTGGAGGCGTACGTATCCGGCACCCCATCCCCGTCGACGACCGCCATGGGCCACAGCTCGTCGTCCCGCCTGTCGCCCTCCCGCCGCCGGGCCTCCGCGCAGCCGTCGCGCTCCAGCGGGCAACTCAGGAGCGAGTTGCCGACCGCCCTGACCGTCACCTTGCCGTCGGTGGCAAACCTGGCGGGCATGCCCTCCCGCCGTACCCCGGCCGCTGACCGCGCCCCGATCCGCAGCGAACCGGACGTGATCCGCACAGCGGGCCCGTCACCCTGGGGCGCCTGGGCGGCCACCTGAACGCGCAGAAACACGGCGGTGCGACGACGCGCCTCAAGCGGCCCCCTGGCACACACGGCGCCGTGCCCGGCCGGGCGACAAGTCCAGCCATCCAGGGTCCCAACGGGCGTAACCATCGCAACACCGTGACCGTAGCCACCGGGCTGGATCGGCGCCCCACCCGCCGCGACACTGTGCTCGTAGGCACCCGGCTGGATCGGTGCGGCGCCGTCCCCGTCGCCGCCCCGCTGGATCGGTGCCGCTCCGTGGTCGGAACCGAGCGGGCGGGTCAGGGTCACGCCTGCGGCGGTGCCATGACGGTTATCGCCCGATGGGATCAGCGTGACGCCTGCGGGCAGGTCCACGGTGGCCGTGAGTTCGGCGGTCGGGGCGTTGCCCGAGTTGCGGAGTCGTAGCCCGATGATGCCGGGCTGGTCGCGGACCAGTGCGCCGAGCACGCCGATCGTGGCGTGCAGGCGCGCCCGGTGCCCCCTCGCCGCCGACGGGGTGTCCGGCCGACCGGGAGGAACCCGCGTGGGCTTGTCGGCCGGTCGTACGGGCGGCGGCCCCGCTGACGCGACGGGCTTGGCGACCGGCCTCGGCATCGGCTCCTCGGCCGAGACCAGCGTGAACGCGGCGGCGGCCGCGACAGCGGCGGCGGTACCACCCGCCACCGCCGCCTGTGCGTACGTGGGCACGCCCCGAACCCAGCCGAACACACGCCTGGGCACGCCCCGAACCCAGCCGAGCGCGGGCCTGGGCCGGCCCCGGACACAGCTGAGCACGTATCTGGGCAGGCGCCAAAGCTGGCCAAGCGCACATCTGGGCGCCCGGCGCACCCGGCCGAGCACCTGCCCGGACGCTCGCCACACCCAGCCGAACACGCGCACAGGCGCCTGCCACACCCGACCGAGCATGTACGCGGCCACCCGCCGCGCCCAATCGGACACCTGCCCGGACGTCTCCCGCGCCCTCCCGAACAGCCGCCCGGGCGCGCGCCCCAAGCGGCCCAGTGTGCCCGGAAGGCCATCCGGGGCGTCGCTCGGGGTTCTCTCCTTGGCCAGTGCCGCCGCGTAGCCCGCGAAGACCGGCCCCGTGATCAGGGGTCCGATGATGACGCGTAGCCCCCGGCTCACGTCCGTCAGTTCCAGCAGGACCGCGCGGCATTCGGGGCAGCCGCTCACGTGCTCGTCCACCGCCTTGGAGTCGCGCCTGGCCAGCACGCCCCGGACGTAACGGCTCATCTTGCCCAGCGCCAGCCGGCACGTGTGGGGCGGTGGCGCGGCCAGGTGCGTCTGCAGGTACGCCTGGCGCAGGCCCGCGAGAGCCCGGCGAGCGAGGTCGGTGACGCCGTTGGCTGACAGGCCGAGCAGCGGGGCCACATCGGCGGGCGGCAAGTGCTCGACCTCGGTGTGCCAGAGCACCGCCCGCCACCGCTCGGGCAGCGACAGGAACGCCTTGGCGATCAGCGATCGTTCGAGGCCGATGAGTGCCGGGTCGATGAAGGGCACACCGGGATCGACCGGCTCGATCCCGCCCATAGCCGCCTGCCGCTCGGCCCCGCCCACGGCCGCCTGGCACTCGCCCCCACCCACGGCCGCCCGCCGCTCTGTCCGGCCTATGACCGCCTGGCCCTCGATTCTGCCCAGGATCACCTGGCGTTCGATCCCGCCCGTGGTCGCCTGGCGTTCGACCCCGCGCAGGGCTATCTGGCCGTCGGCCACCCGCGTACGGTCATAGACGGTGCGTCGCACAACCGTCAGCAGGTACGTTCTGAAGCCCGCCGAAGGACCGCCGCCACGGCCGACGAGGTCGAGGATCTTGGTGAACGACTCGGCGACCACGTCGTCGGCCTCGGCCTCACCCCTGACGAGCTGGCGGGCCAGCGAGCGCGCGGCGGCCACGTGGCGGTCGTGGAGCTCGCGGTAGGCGGTGGCGTCGCCGGCTCGGACCGCGTGGAGAAGATCCGCATCGCTCTGCGGCGATTCTGCACTCATAGTGACCTCACGATTACCCAGAGTTTACTTCCGAGCATTCCGCAGCCACCGTCCCGGCTAAACCGCAGGGCCGTGTTTACCTTCCGACGCCCCTCTCGGCCCTCCCGGCGGCACTCCAGAGCCTCCGGCGGCCCGCTCGGACCTGGCCGTAGGTGGACCTCCTGGCCGGCCGTACGCGGGCCGCCTGGACGTACCGCGAGGACCCTAAGCTGGGACCCATGACAGACCGCGACAACCTGCTCGCCGAGATCAAGAAGAAGGCCGTCGTGCACGGCAAGGTCGTGCTCTCCTCGGGCCAGGAGGCCGACTTCTACCTGGACCTGCGCCGGATCACGCTCGACGGGGTGGCCGCGCCCCTGGTCGGCAGGGTGATGCTCGACCTGACCAAGGACCTGGAGTACGACGCCGTGGGCGGGCTGACGTTGGGCGCCGATCCCGTCGCGACCGCGATGATGCACGCCGCCGCCGCGCAAGGGCGCCCGCTCGACGCGTTCGTGGTGCGCAAGGCGCAGAAGGCGCACGGCATGCAGCGCAGGATCGAGGGTCCGGAGGTCAAGGGTCGTCGCGTACTGGCCGTCGAGGACACCTCCACGACCGGCGCCTCCCCGCTGACGGCCGTCGAGGCGCTGCGTGAGGCGGGCGCGGAGGTGGTCGCCGTCGCCACGATCGTCGAGCGCGGCGCGGCGCCCCGAATGGCCGAGGAGGGGCTCGACTACCGCTCCGCGTTCACGCTCCAGGACCTCGGGCTGTGAACACCTCCCACGCCCCGTTCACGCCCGACGACTCCGGACTGTGAACGCCTCCCGCGCGCCGGCCTTGCCCTGCGCGCGGGGCTTGCCGTTCTCGGTCACCACGACCGTGGCGGCGTCGCTGAGCACCACGTCGAGCTCGGGTTCGAAGTAGCTGACCTCTTCGCCCCTGCTCATGTCGCGATATTGCAGCACATCACCGCCCGGCACGCGGACCGTGACGAGGGGGCAGGTGTCCGCTACGCACTCGATGCGGACGGTCGGCACCTGGGCACTGGCCTGCGGCTGGGCCGCGACCTTCCCGCGTTCGGGCTGCTGCTGCCGCGTGTCGAGCGAGGTGAGCAGCGCGCGACCGCCGACGACCAGGAGCGTCACCACGGCCACCGCCGCCAGAACGGCGAGCGCGAGGCGGGCGAGGCCCATCGGATCTGACCTGTGGCGTCCCACAAGGGGGAGCGTACTCGTAGGCTGGGTCGATCTCGATCACTAAAAGATCGCTGAACGATCGTCAGTGGGATCAGCGCACGCGGTGGTGCTTGCCGTTGGGCTCCGGTAGTTGCTTGCCGGCCCTGCGGGTCTTCACGACCTCGACGATGATCGGGATCAGCGAGATGAGCACGATGAGGAAGACACCCGGCAGGATGTACTTGTCGATCTTGGTCGGATCGACCTGGTTGCCGAGGAAGTGGCCGATCAGCAGCATGCTCTCGACCCACAGCACGCCACCGACCACGTTCCACAGAAAGAACGTGCGGGCCGGCATCTCCAGGACGCCGGCGACCGGATTGAGGAACGTGCGGACGATCGGTACGAAGCGCGCGATGATCACCGCTCTGGCCGGGCCGAACTTCACGAAGAAGTGCTCGGCCTTCTCCACATACTCCCTCTTGAACAGCCGTGAGTCCGGCTTGTCGAAGAGTCTCCTGCCGATCTTGACCCCTATGAGGTGGCCGAGTTGGGCGCCCGCCACCGCGCACAGCGGCGTGGCGATCAGCAGCACGGGGAAGGACAGCGGCTCGATGCCAATCCCCTTCGCCGCGGCGGCGGAGCTGAAAATGCCCGCGGCGACGAGCAACGAGTCACCGGGCAGGAAGAACCCGATGAGCAAGCCCGTCTCGGCGAAGATGATCGCCAGAACGCCGACGGTCGCGAAGGCGCCGAGCATCGTCAGCCACCACGTCGGGTCCAGGAGATTGGAAAGCCAGTCCACGGGGTGAGCCTACCCGTCGCGAACGGCCTTGGCCGCCGCGCGTTGTCTCTACCACGCGGGGTAGCGGAACGGGATACTGGGCTGCGCGAAGCCGTACTTCTCAGGGAGATGAAGCATGCCTATAGCAACCCCAGAGGTCTATGCCGAGATGCTCGACCGCGCGAAGGCGGGCGGATTCGCCTACCCGGCGATCAACGTGACCTCTTCCCAGACGCT
Source organism: Nonomuraea sp. NPDC049028 (assembly GCF_043197735.1). Lineage (NCBI taxonomy): Bacteria > Bacillati > Actinomycetota > Actinomycetes > Streptosporangiales > Streptosporangiaceae > Nonomuraea > Nonomuraea sp. NPDC049028. The sequence continues at coordinate 249,306 of NZ_JBICTR010000007.1, read as the reverse complement.
CAACGCCGCGCTCCGCGGCTTCGCCGAGGCCGGGAGCGACGGCATCGTCCAGGTGTCGACGGGCGGCGCGGAGTTCCTGTCCGGCGCCACGGTCAAGGACATGGTGACGGGCGCGACGGCGCTGGCCGAGTACGCCAGGGTGATCGCCGCCAAATACCCGGTGACGGTCGCGCTGCACACCGACCACTGCCCCAAGGACAAGCTCGACGGCTTCATGCGGCCGTTGATCGACATCTCGCTGGAGCGGGTCTCCAAGGGTCTCGACCCGCTCTTCCAGTCGCACATGTGGGACGGCTCGGCCGTACCCCTGGAGGAGAACCTGGAGATCGCCAAGGAGCTCATCGACAAGTGCCACCGCGCCAACATCATCATGGAGATGGAGATCGGCGTCGTCGGCGGCGAGGAGGACGGCGTCGTCGGCGAGATGAACGAGAAGCTCTACACCACGACCGAGGACGCGCTGGCCACGGCCGAGGCCGTGGGGCTCGGTGAGAAGGGCCGCTACCTGCTGGCCGCCACGTTCGGCAACGTGCACGGCGTCTACAAGCCGGGGCACGTCAAGCTGCGGCCCAGCGTGCTGAAGGAGATCCAGGACGCCGTCGGCGCCAAGTACGGCAAGGACAAACCGTTCGATCTGGTCTTCCACGGCGGTTCCGGGTCGGCGATGGAGGAGATCCACGAGGCGATCTCCTACGGCGTGGTCAAGATGAACGTCGACACCGACACCCAATACGCCTTCACCAGGCCGATCGCGGACCACATGTTCCGCAACTACGACGGCGTACTCAAGGTCGACGGCGACGTCGGCAGCAAGAAGGCCTACGACCCGCGCGCCTACGGCAAGGCGGCCGAGGCCGGCATGGCGGCCCGCGTCGTCGAGGCCTGTGAGCACCTGAAATCCGCTGGGACGAAGATCTCCTAGCCACTGCGGCGGCTCGGCGGGTATGACTTGTCCTATGGATAACCTTCTCGCCGGGCCGCCCCCGACTCAACTGCCGGACCTGCCCGAGGCCAGGGAGGCGCTGGAAGCCGGCGCCAAGGCCGCCGACGTGGCGGCCCGTTTCCCCGCCTACCCGGCGGCCTGGGCCACGCTCGCGGAGGAGTACTTCGCGCAGGGCCACGCCGTCACCTCCTACGCTTTCGCGCGCACCGGCTACCACCGCGGGCTCGACCAGCTCCGCCGGAGCGGCTGGAAGGGGCACGGTCCCATCCCCTGGGAGCATGAGCCGAACCGCGGCTTCCTGCGCTGCCTCTACTCGCTCTCCAGGGCCGCCCAGGCGATCGGCGAGAAGGACGAGGCCGAACGATGCTTGCAATTCCTCAAGGACAGCAGCGAGAGCGCCTATGACGCGCTGGCCAAGAACTAGCACTTGGGACGAATAGGCCGACTCGGGTAGTCTCTCTACGCAAGAGCCCCTGTCGCACTTGCGCCAGGGGTTTCGTTTTGTGCTCGGGAGACTGAACCATGCCGGCTGCCGTTCTCGTTGGTGCCCAATGGGGCGATGAGGGCAAGGGCAAGGCCACCGACCTCCTCGGTGGCGACGTCGACTACGTCGTCCGCTACCAGGGTGGCAACAACGCGGGTCACACCGTGGTCATCGGTGACCAGAAATACGCACTGCACCTTCTGCCCACCGGAATCCTGTCGCCGCACGTCGTGCCGGTGATCGGCAACGGGGTCGTCATCGACCCCGGGGTCCTGCTCAGCGAGATCGACGGGCTGGCCGCGCGCGGCATCTCCGCCGAGCGCCTGCTGATCTCCGCCGACGCGCACCTGATCATGCCCCACCACAAGGCGCTCGACAAAGTGACCGAGCGCTACCTGGGCAAGGCCAAGATCGGCACGACGGGCCGGGGCATCGGCCCCGCCTACGGCGACAAGATCTACCGGATGGGCGTACGCGTCCAGGACCTGCTCGACCCCGGCATCCTGGCCAAGAAGATCGAGGTCGCGCTGACCGAGAAGAACCAGGTGCTCACCAAGGTCTACAACCGGCGCGGCATCGAGGCCGAGGCCGTCGTGGAGGAGTACCTGGGCTACGCCGAACGCCTCAAGCCGCACATCGCCGACACCTCACTGGTGCTGAGCCGGGCGCTGGACGAGGACAAGTTCGTGCTGCTGGAGGGTGGTCAGGGCACGCTGCTCGACATCGACCACGGCACCTACCCGTTCGTCACCTCCTCCTCGCCGACGGCCGGCGGCGCCTGCGCCGGGTCCGGCATCCCGCCGATGCGGCTCACGAAGGTGATCGGCATCCTCAAGGCGTACACCACCCGCGTCGGTTCGGGCCCGTTCCCCACGGAGCTTGAGGACGAGATGGGCGAGTGGCTGCGCAAGACCGGCGGCGAGTACGGCGTGACCACCGGCCGCAACCGGCGCTGCGGCTGGTTCGACGCGGTCATCGCCCGCTACGCGACCAGGATCAACGGGGTCACCGACTTCTTCCTCACCAAGCTGGACGTGCTGTCCGGGCTGGAGCGGATCCCGGTGTGCGTCGCCTATGACGTCGACGGCACGCGGCACGACGAGATCCCGATGACGCAGACGGACTTCCACCACGCCAAGCCGGTGTACGAGGAGTTCCCCGGCTGGCAGGAGGACATCACCGGCGCCAAGACCTTCGACGACCTGCCGCCCAACGCGCAGTCGTACGTGCGGGCGCTGGAGGAGATGAGCGGCGCGCCGATCTCCGCGATCGGCGTCGGCCCCGGCCGCGACCAGACGCTGGTGCTCCGCTCGCTCGTCTGACCCAACCGGTTCACGGGTACGGCCGGCACCGCGTCGCCGGCCGTACCCGAACGACCGTAAAAAGCCCCCCAGGACGTCAGGAGGCGGCCAGGACGGCAGCGGTCATCGGGGTGCGGGTCGTCCAGCCGATGCTCCGGTAGAGGGCCTGACCGGCGGGAGTGGCCACCAGGATGCCCGTCCTGGCGCCACGCGAGGCGGCGGTGTCGGCCAGGGCCGTCATGACCACGCGGCCCAGGCCGCGGCGGCGGTGGTTCGGGGCGGTCTCGACCTGGTCCACGACCGCCGTACGCCCGGTGACCGCGATCTGCCCCCGGGCCGCGATCTCGCCCGCCGCCGTGAGCAGGCGGGCCACGGTCACGTCCGACCGGGTGGTGACGGCCAGCGTGTAGCCGTCGGGAGCCTCGACCCGGCCCCGCGACAGCGGCCCCGTCATCATGAACTCCGGCTCGTCGATGGACCACGCCGGCGTGAGCCAGGGGACGACCGCCTCCGCGGATGCGCAGAGCTTGAGCCAGGTGCCCGGAGTGCTGATCGTCTCGGCCAGCAACCGCAGGTCGCCGGGGGTGGGCGCGGGCAGCACGTGGCGGGCGACGTGGCCGGGCTGGCCGACGTCCACTCGCAGGCCCCATGGCTCCCGTACGGGCCGCGGCGCGCTGCGCGAAACCACCCAGCCGTCGACCCAGGCCTGGACGATTTCCGGCCGGACCGTTTCGAGTGCCTCCGTCATGACCGCCAGCTTATTGCCACAGAGTCGCATTTATCGACCTAATAAATGCCGTGCGTGGCGCGGCGACCTGCGCTTACTCTCCGGGCATGGAGATCCGTCGTGCCACCGAGCCCGAGGTCGTCGAGGCGGCCGGTCACCTCTTCGACTCCGCTCCCCTACCGGAGGCCACCGCGAAGTTCCTGGCGGACGAGCGCCACCACCTGCTCATCGCCTACGTGGACGAGACCCCGGCCGGGATGATCACCGGGGTCGAGACCACCCACCCCGACAAGGGGACCGAGATGTTCCTCTACGAGCTCGGCGTGGACGAGTCCTTCCGTGGCCGGGGCATCGCCAGGGCGCTGGTCGCGGCCCTGGAAGGGCTCGCTCGCGAGCGCGGCTGCCACGGCATGTGGGTGGCGACGGACGAGGGCAACGAGGCGGCCCAGGCCACGTACAGCGGCGCGGGCGGGGTACCTGAGAAGGACCAGGTGGTCTATGTGTGGACGTTCAGCCAGGAATAGCCATACCCACCACAAAAAGGGCGCGGCGTGGCACGTCGTGCTCGTGGCGCGCGGCAGGTAGTGTCCCCGGTGTGCGCGTTGAGATTCACGGTCATCGGGGAGCGAGGGGCCTCTGGCCCGAGAACACTCTTCCGGGGCTGAGCCGCACGATGGAGCTCGGGGTGCACGCGCTCGAGTTCGACGTCGCGCTCACCGCCGATCGGCGGCTCGTGTTGACGCACGACCTCACGGTCTCGGCCGTGACCAGTGCCGACACGCGGCCGATCGCGAAGGACGACCCCCACTTCCCCTATGTCGGCAAGCCGATCAACTCGCTCGGGCTGGCGCAGCTGCGCATGCTCGATGTGGGCGTACGGCTGCCCCGGCACGCCGACGATCCCTTCGCGCTGACGCAGCGGCCGATGCCGGAGACCCGGATGCCCACGCTGGGCGCGGTGCTCGGGCTGGTCAACGCCTATGAGGCCGAGGACGTACGCCTGCATGTCGAGCTCAAGTCCGACCCGACCAGGCCGGAGCTGACGGCCGATCCCGAGCTGTTCACCGAGATGGTGCTCGAGGAGTTCGACCGGCACGGCAGGCTGGACAACGCGGCGATACTCAGCTTCGACTGGCGGATCATCGGCCACGCCGCCCGGCTGGCGCCGGGCACGCGGCGCTTCGCGCTGATCGAGCTCGACACCCTGCACTGGAACGGCCCGCTGGGCGACGACATCCCGGCCGCCGCCCGCGAGGCGGGGGCCACGACGCTGTCGCCCGAGCACGTGATGGTGAATGAGGACCTGATGGCCCAGGTGGCGGCGGCGGGGCTGGACGTGGCGGTCTGGACCGTCAACGACAAGGCGCTGGCGGCCCGGATGCTGGACCTGGGGGTGGCGGGGATCGTCACCGACTACCCCGATCGGATGCGCGAGCTGTGGCGGGAGCGCGGACTGCGACTGCCCGACCCCGTCGGCCCGCTCAAGCGGCCCGTCGGAGTCTGACGGTCTAAAGCCAGCCGTTGCGGCGGAAGCCTCGGTGCAGCAGGACGCAGGCCGTGATCATCACACCGAGGACCGCCGGATAGCCCCACACCTGGTTGGTCTCGGGCATGAAGTCGAAGTTCATGCCGTAGATCCCGGCGATCATCGTCGGCACGGCCAGAATGGCCACCCAGGACGAGATCTTGCGCATGTCCTCGTTGGCCAGGGCGTTCGAGCGGGCCAGCGCCGCCTGCAGGATCGAGCTGCACAGTTCGTTCGACGACTCGACCTGCTCGCACACGCGGGAGAGGTGGTCGCCGACGTCACGGAAGTATTCGCGCATCTCCGACGGGATCACCCGGCGCTGCGGCAGCGCGGCCAGCGGGGCCTGGAGCGGCGTGACGGCCCGCTTCAGCTCCAGCATCTCCCGCTTGAGCTGGTAGATGCGGTTGATGTCGCGGGAGCTGACGTCGGCGAAGACGGTCGCCTCGACCTCTTCGAGTTCGAGCTGCATGAGGTCGGCGACCTGCAGGTAGCGGTCGACGACGTGGTCGGCGATGGCGTGCAGCACGCCCGCCGGCCCGCGGTTCATCAGCTCGGGCTTGTCCTCGAGCCGCTCGCGCACCTCGGTGAGGGGACAGTGCCGGCCGTGCCGTACGGTCACCACGAAGTCGACGCCGAGGAACACCATGATCTCGCCCGTGGCGATGATCTCGCTGGTGGCGGTCAGCTCGTCGTGGTCGAGGTAGGCGATGGACTTGAGCACCATGAACAGGGAGTCGCCGTAGCGCTCGACCTTGGGGCGCTGGTGGGCTTTGACCGCGTCCTCGACGGACAGCGGGTGCAGGCCGAACACGCCGGCCAGCCACTCGACCTCGGGGGCGGCGGGCTCGTGCAGGCCGACCCAGACGAACGCCTTGGCGCCGTCGGAGCGGCTGTTGTGCTCGCGGACCAGCTCGAGCGACTCCTCGATGCCCGGGGCGACGACCTTCTCGCCCTTGATGTAGGCGCCGAACTCGACGATGGAGTCAACGGGAGGCACGCAGACCTCACGCAGCGGCTTGGTGAGCTGGCGCGAGACATGCGGCTGTGCGGGGTGACGGGTGGTGCGACGGAAAAGCGTAGACGTGCGCATGGCAGTCCCTTTCCGCCCGACCTGGCACGCTCCACGCGCGACGAAAAGTCACCTCAATCAACGAAAGTACGTGGAGGCACGATCAGGCTGCCGGATTGGAGTGGTCGGGGGCATACACGGTGTACGTGGGTGAGCACGTACTGCTGGGATCACCAGGTTTCATCCCGGACCACCTCCAATCACAAGAGATGCCATAAAGCCGCCCTAAGTTACCACAGGCGGATGGACCCGACTGACGATACTCTCCGACGGGTCCTGACAGGAGGTAGAACTCCACAAAGATTCCCGCCTATTCCCACATTTCGAGTGCCCACGCTGGTCTGACGCGGGTGCGCCGGGCGGCCGTCCGGCCGTCCCTGCCACAATGGGGCGGTGCGCGTTCTAGTCATCGGCTCCGGCGGGCGTGAACACGCCCTGTGCCGCTCACTCATGCTCGATCCCCAGGTCACCGAGCTCCACAGCGCCCCCGGCAACGCGGGCATGGAGGAGATCTCGGCCCCGCATCCGGTCACGGCCACCGATCCCGCCCAGGTGACCGAGCTGGCCCTACGACTCGGCGCCGACCTGGTGGTGGTGGGCCCCGAGGCGCCCTTGGTGGCGGGCGTGGCCGACGCGGTGCGCGCCGCGGGCATCGCCTGCTTCGGTCCGTCGAGCCGGGCGGCGATGATCGAGGGCTCCAAGGCGTTCGCCAAGGAGATCATGACGGCCGCCGACGTCCCCACGGCCAGGGCGCGAGCCTGCGTCACGCCCGAGGAGGCCGCTCAGGCCCTCGACGAGTTCGGCGCCCCGTACGTGGTCAAGGACGACGGGCTGGCGGCGGGCAAGGGCGTGGTCGTCACCGGCGACCGGGAGCAGGCGCTCGCGCACGCGGCGGCGTGCGAGCGGGTGGTGATCGAGGAGTTCCTCGACGGGCCCGAGGTCTCGCTGTTCGCGCTCTGCGACGGCAAGACGGCCGTGCCGCTGCAGCCCGCCCAGGACTTCAAGCGCGCCTACGACGGCGACGAAGGCCCCAACACCGGCGGCATGGGCTCCTACACCCCGCTCACCTGGGCCCCCGAAGGGCTCACCGAGCAGGTCATGCGCGAGGTCGTCCAGCCGACGATCGACGAGCTGGCCCGGCGCGGCAGCCCGTTCCAGGGCGTCCTGTACGTGGGCCTGGCCCTGACCGCGAAGGGGCCGAAGGTGATCGAGTTCAACGCGCGCTTCGGCGACCCGGAGACCCAGGTGGTGCTCGATCGCCTGGAGACGCCGCTGGCCGGGCTGCTGGCGGCCTGCGCCACCGGGCGGCTGAGCGAGCATCCGGCGCCGGTGTTCCGCGCGGGGTCGGCGGTCGCCGTGGTCGTCGCGGCCGAGAACTACCCCGACGCCCCGGTCAAGGGCGACGTCATCGAAGGGCTCGACCCCATCGGCGGCGCCTACGTCCTCCACGCCGGCACGAAGCGGGTCGACGGCCAGGTTCTCTCCGACGGCGGGCGGGTGCTCAACGTGGTCGGCACCGGCCCCGACCAGGAGACGGCCCGCCGCAACGCCTATGAGCTGGTCTCGCGCATACGGCTGCGCGGCTCGCACCACAGGACGGACATCGCCCGATGAAGCACCTGCACTCCGGCAAGATCCGCGATCTCTACCAGACCGACGACGGTCAGCTGCTGATGGTCGCCTCCGACCGGATCTCGGCCTTCGACTACGTGCTCGAGTCCGAGATCCCCGACAAGGGGGCCATCCTCACGCAGATGTCGCTGTGGTGGTTCGAGCAGCTGGCCGACCTGGTGCCCCATCACCTCATCGGGCCGGGGCCCGACTCCCGCAGCGTGCTGTGCCGGCCGCTGTCGATGGTGCCCGTCGAGTGCGTGGCGCGCGGCTACCTGACCGGCTCGGGCCTGGTCGACTACCGGCGCGAAGGGGCGGTCTCGGGGATCGAGCTGCCGCCGGGCCTCGAAGACGGGTCCCGGCTGCCCGAGCCGATCTTCACGCCCTCGACAAAGGCCCCGGTCGGCCAGCACGACGAGCCGATCTCCTTCGAGCGGGTCGTCGGCGACGTGGGCGCGGAGACGGCCGAGGAGCTGCGCCGGATCACGCTCGCCGTCTACACGCGCGGCGCCGAGATCGCCCGCGAGCGGGGCATCATCCTGGCCGACACCAAGATCGAGCTGGGTCGCGACGCCGACGGTGTGCTCACGCTGGGGGACGAGGTCTTGACGCCTGACTCGTCACGATTCTGGCCACTTGACCAGTGGCAGCCGGGACGCTCCCAACCGTCATTTGATAAGCAATATGTAAGGGATTGGTTGTTGTCGCCCGAATCGGGATGGGACAAAAGCTCCGGAACTCCCCCACCTCGCCTTCCCGACAAGGTAGTGGAACAGACCAGACAGCGTTATCTGGAAGCCTACGAGCGCGTCACTGGAGCTCCCTTTAGGGGATGATTCGGCTGGGGCAGCAGTGGTTAGCGGCTACTCTTGGCCCGGTCCAGCTCAGACCGAGACCTCCGAGGAGCCGCACGAATGGTCCGTTACCGCGTGCGCGGTGGCAACCCACTGCGTGGAACCGCCTTCATCCAGGGCGCGAAGAACGCCGTGCTGCCCATGATCGGTGCGGCCCTGCTTGCCCCCAAAGGCCGCACTGTCCTGCGCAACGTACCGATCATCGAGGACGTGCGGCGGGCGGTGGAGCTGGCCGAGGCCATCGGCGCGTACGTCGAGCTGCACGAGGCCGAGCGCACCCTGGTGATCGACGCCTCCCGGCTGACCAGCGCGGTGCTGCCCGCCGACATCGCCAGGCGCTTCCGCGGCTCGGTCCTGTTCACGCCCGCCCTGCTGCACCGGCTGGGCGAGGCGATCGTGGAGGGGGTCGGCGGCTGCAATCTCGGCAGTCGCAACCTCGACTTCCACTACCTGGGCTACAAGCGGCTGGGCGCGGTCGTCGACGAGGGCGAGACGGTCATCCACGTCAAGGCGTCCGGCCTGACGGGCGCGACCCTCTACCTCGACACCCCCTCGCACACCGGCACCGAGAACCTCATCATGGCCGCCGCCCTGGCCAAGGGCACCACCGTGATCGAGAACGCGGCGCTGGAGCCCGAGGTGCTCGACGTCATCGACATGCTCACCAAGATGGGCGCGCGGATCAGCGGCGGCGGCACCGGCTTCATCACCGTCGAGGGCGTCGACGAGTTGCAGGCCGTGGAGCACACCGTGATGCCGGACCGGCTCGACGCCGGTGTGTTCGCGATGGGCGCGGCGATCACCGGCGGCGACCTCAGCCTCGTGGGCACCGGCCTCGACCTGGGTGTCGTCCGCTACAAGCTGGAGCAGATGGGCGTCGACTTCGCCCGGCCCGGCGCGGTTCTCCACGTACGGTGCGAGCGGCCGCTGCGGCCGATCAACATCATCACCGACACTTACCCGGGCTTCGCCACCGACCTCCAGTCCCCGATGATGACGGTCGCCGCCTTGGCCGACGGCACCAGCTACATCCACGAGCGCATCTTCGACGGCCGCTTCGCGCTGGCCGGCGAGCTGAACAAGATGGGCGCCGACGTGGAGGTCGAGGGCAGCAGGGCGATCGTCAGGGGCGCCACCCCGCTGAAGGGCACCCGGGTGACGGCGCACGACCTGCGTTCCGGAATCGCGCTGGTGCTGGCCGGACTGGCCGCCGAAGGCGAGACCGTCATCGAGTCCGGATACCTCATCGACCGCGGGCACGCGCATCTCGCCGAGCGAATGCGGGCGCTGGGGGCGGACATTACACAAGAGATTTCCGACCGCTAAAAAGCGTGAGGAATACCTGCTTGAGCTGCTGATATACCTTCACAGCCAGTCAAGCAGAACGACTTTCCGGAAAAGTCGGGCGTGACATTATGGTCCCCGCGAGCGATCGTTCCAAAAGAGAGCACTGCAACAGACAGCAGGATGGGACGAACATTGGTCGAGAGGGCCGAAGAAACTCCCCGAGTGTCACGCCCGGGTGCCATGACACCGGACCTCACCATTGGTGTGGTCGGACCCCACGATCTGGTCGAGCGGGTCATGCTGATGGGGCACGCTGCTGCGCCACTTCCGTGCCGCCTTGTGGCGGCCGCCTACCGCGATGAGCAGGAGGCGCCCGACAAAGTGACGCGGCTCGGGCCCGGCGTGGACGCATGCCTGTTCGCCAGCCCGGTCCCCTACGACCTGGCCAGGCGCTCGGGTGTGCTGACGATGCCCGCGACCTACGTGCAGCTCGGCGGCGCGGCGCTGGTCGCCGCGCTGGCCAAGGCGGCGTTGGACTCGCGCATCGACCCGCAGCGGGTGAGCATCGACGTGGTGGCCAGGGCGGACGTCGAGGAGGCGTACACAGACCTCGGGATTGCCGCAACGGATGTCCACAGCCGCGACGAGCCGGGCGCCACCGGCACGATCGCGGCTTACCACGAGCGCCTGGCCCGCCAGGGATCCACCACCGGCGCGCTCACGTGCCTGCCGGCGGTCGCCGAACGCCTCCAGGCGTCCGGCGTCCCGGCCATCAGGATCAGGCCGACCTCCGCGGCCGTGCGCACCGCGCTGCACACCGCAGCGCTGCTCGGTGCGCACCACCGCCTGGAGGAGTCGCAGCTCACCGTGGTGCTGGTCGAGGTGCCGACGTTACGCGAGCCGGTACGCCGCGCCGCGCCGCGTTACTGGCGCGACGAGCTCCGGCTGTCGCTGCATCGGCTGCTGGTCCAGGAGGCGAACCGCATCAACGCCACCGTCTGGCCGATCGACGATCACAGCTATCTGGTCACCGCGACCAGGGGCTCGATCGCCGCCGCGACCGACGGGTTCAGGGTGTTGCCGTTCGCCGCCAGGATCCGCGACGAGCTGGGACTGGCGGTCGAGGTCGGCGTGGGCATGGGACGTACCACCCATGACGCGGAGTCGCACGCACGGGCGGCTCTGGCGCGTACCCAGGCCGGTAAACAGGCCCAGGGCTTCGCCGTGGACCGTGAGGGCCGAGCGCTCATCCCGGCCCCGCGGATGCCCCCTCAGGGCTCCACCGCGCTCAAGCCCAAGGGCGTGGAGGTGCTGGCCCGGCTCGCCGCCAAGCTGGAGGGCGGCGACACCGTGGTTGACGCGGAGGGTGCGGGGAAGATGCTCGGAGTGACGCCGCGTACGGCTCGGCGGTTGCTGCGCACGTTGGTCGACGAGGGACTCGCGTGGCCGCTGCCGCCCAACCGTACGCCTCAGCCTGGCCGGCCGCGCCAGCTCTACCGCCTCATCGTGGAGAAGCTCGGGCCTCGCTGATCGCGCCCAGGTACGGGTCCGCCGTCCCCCCTTCCCTTTCCTGGGGCGGCGGACCCCCTGCCTCTTCGGCCGGGTGTGTTTTTGGTCATGTGAACTAGTGATTGGCCGCGTCCGAAGAGGGTATGTATTGCGTCGCCCCCGATCGACGGGATTCGGACGGGGGCACCAAAGCCTCTCTGTCCCGTCGACTCAGCAGTCCGGGACCCGCCAGCGTTCTGTCGGGAACGCCCGCTATTGTCATGGCCTATGGCATCGGACACCCCTGACCGCCCTCCCCTGCTCGTCTGGAGCGCGCTGGTCATCGTTTATGTGGTCTGGGGTTCGACGTACCTCGGCATCAAGATCGCTGTTGAGACCATCCCGCCGATGCTCAGCGGGGCGCTGCGGTTCGTGACGGCGGCGGTGATCCTCGGCGGGTTCCTGGTCGCGCGCAAGGGCTGGGCGCCGTTCCGGATGACCCGGGCCCAGTTCGGCGGGGCCGCGCTGGTGGGGTTGCTCCTGCTGACCACCGGCAACGGCCTGCTGGCCGTGGCGGAGCGGAGCGTGTCCAGCGGGCTGGCCGCGCTGCTCGTCGCCTCCGTGCCGCTGTGGCTGGTGGTGTTCAGGATCATGGCCAGGGACCGGCCGAAGGTGCTGACGCTGGTCGGCGTGCTGGTCGGGTTCGGCGGCGTGGCGGCACTGTCGCTGAGCGGCGGTGGCGGGCCGGCGAGCACCAGCGGGATCGTGATCGTCCTGGTGGGGTCGCTGTCGTGGTCGGTCGGGTCGTTCCTGTCGGCGCGGATCCCGATGCCGGCCAACCCGTTCGCGGCCAGCACGATCGAGATGCTGGTGGGCGGGGCCGGGCTGGCCGTCACGGGCCTGTCGGTGGGCGAGCGGCTGGACGTCACGGCCGTCTCCGGACGGTCGTGGGCCGGGCTGGTCTACCTGATCCTGGTCGGGTCGCTGGTCGGTTTCACCGCCTTCAGCTGGCTGCTCAGCAACGCGCCGATCTCGCTGGTGTCGACCTACGCGTACGTCAACCCGGCGGTGGCGGTGCTCCTCGGCGCGCTCGTGGTGAGCGAGCAGGTGACCTGGCAGATCATGCTGGGCGGGTTGGTGATCCTCGTGGGCGTCGCCCTCGTGGTGTCCACGGAGCGACGACCCAAGGCGAAACGGCTCACCCCTGAAGAGGTCAGGGCTTAGGGGTTCATGGCGTTCAGGATCGGGACGAGCTCCCGTTCCTCGTAATCGAGGTGCGCTTCGAGCTCGGTCACGAGCCGATCCACCTCCGCGAGCACCTTCGGGGCGGGCGCGGCCGGCTCGCCGTCCGCGAGCAGCCCCTGAAGCTCGTCGAGGAGCCGGGAGACCGTCCCGTGCTCCTCGCGCAACCGGTCCACCACGAGGGTGAGCTCGGGATGCCGCCCTTCGACCCAAGGGAACATCCCGGCGTCCTCGAACGTGTGATGCTGATGGAGCCCCTGGCACAGGGTCAGGCAGTTGACCCGCAACTGCACGCCCAGGCCGCCGGTCCCGGACGCGGCGACCTCCTTGCGGATCAGCCGCAGCTCCCGGCGGAACGCGTCGTGCACCCGCACCAGGAAGTCACCCCCTCGCGTGCCGTCCGGAGCGCCGCCGAGCGGGGTCAGCGCGACCACGGGGATGACCCGGCTCGTCTTCGCCTGGTAGGCCGCCCAGCCGGGGTCCATCTCGACCGCCCGCGCGAAGGCGCTGTCGCGTTCCTCGTCTTCGAGGACGACCGCGTCGGCCGGGTAGGTGAAGATGCCGTCCTCCACCGTCACGCGCGGCGTGGCCAGGAGGTTGTGATACCAGGCCGGATGCTTGGGCGCCCCTCCGGCGGAGGCGATGATCAGCATGCGCTCGCCGTCCGGCAGGTAGCCGACCGGAGTGGTGTGCTGGGCGCCGGTCCTGGCGCCGGTGGTCGTCAGAAGGAGCAACCGGGCGCCGTCGAACATGGCGACCTGGCCCTGGTTGGCGCGGAACTCGTCGATGATCTGCTGATTGAAGTCTTGGGGCATGCTCTGCTTGCTCTCCAGATGTGAGAAAGGGTTACGACGGGCGGGATGCGCACGGCACGCCGTACCGGCCTCGGGCGGAGAGCCTCGATGAGCACGCGAGGGGAAAGGGCGGTCAGGCGATCACCGGACCGTCGGGCAGCACAACGGTCAGGCGATGGCCGGACCGCAGGGCAGCGCAAAGGATCGCGTGCGACGGTGGTGCCGGGCACCACCGGGCATGGGGACGACGCGCGGGCGCGCGATCAGATCAGGCGCTGCCTGTGAAGTGAGAAGTCACGACATCATCCCCTACAACCGGTGCCTCCATGCCGCCGACGTCCTCCGGCCGGCGACACGCGACAAGAGGCCCATTACACGGCCTGACCACACAAACTGTCAACTCGCCTTGAAGGCCGCCGCCGCCGCGAGGAACGTGTCGTTCGCCTCCGGGTCGCCGATCGAGACGCGGGCGCCCTCCCCCGCGAACGGCCGCACCGCCACGCCCACGGCCGCGCACGCCGCCGCGAAGTCGAGCGTGCGCTCGCCGAGCCGCAGCCAGACGAAGTTGGCCTCGGTCAGGGGGATGGTCCAGCCCTGGGCGATGAGCGACTCGCGCACCCGGGTCCGCTCCTTGACCACGGTGTCGACCCGCTCCATCAGCTCGTCCTCCGCGCGCAGGGAGGCGATGGCCGCGATCTGCGCGAGGTGGTTGACGGCGAACGGGATGATCGTCTTCCGGATGGCCGACGCCACCGCCTCGTGTCCCACCAGGTAACCGACACGCAGCCCCGCCAGACCGTAGGCCTTGGAGAAGGTACGCAGGACGCAGACGTTCGGCCGGTCGCGGTAGAGGGTGAGACCGTCGGGCACGTCCTCGTCGCGCACGTATTCGCGGTAGGCCTCGTCCAGGACCACCAGCACGTCGTCCGGGACCCGGTCGAGGAAGGCCACCAGCTCGGCCCGGCGGATCGCGGTGCCGGTGGGGTTGTTGGGGTTGCAGACGAAGATCATGCGCGTCCGGTCGGTGATCGCCTCGGCCATGGCGTCCAGATCGTGGTCCTCGCCCGCCAGCGGCACCCTGACCGACTCCGCCCCGGCCAGGTCGGCCAGCAGCGGATAGGCCTCGAACGACCGCCACGCGTAGATCACCTCGGCGCCGGGCTCACTGACGGCCTCGAACAGCTGCTGCGCCACGGTGACGGACCCCGCCCCGAGCGCGATGTGCTCGACCGGCACCTCGAACCGCTCTGCGATGGCCTCCGTCAGCTTGATCGCCCCCGGGTCGGGGTAGCGGTGGACCTGCCGCGCCCCCTCGGCGATCGCCTCGACCACGGACGGCAGCGGGTCGTAGGGCGACTCGTTGGAGGAGAGCTTGTACGAGCGGCCATCAGGAGACATGACGGCCTTGCCCGGCTTGTACGCCGGCATGGTGTCCAGAATCGAGCGGAAACGAGGCATGGCTTCACCCTAAAAGAAGCCGACCGGCAGGGCAGCATCGGGAGCCTGCTGAACAAAGTTGGCGAAACCTGCACCCGCAGGGCCATCGGCTCCGTTGTCTCCGGCGTGAGGCGGTTCGCTGCGACCGTGGAGGCGATCGTTCGAAAGAATGGGCGGAGCCATGGCTGAGCATCAGGATTCGGTGGAAACGGGATATGGCATCGGTGCCGTGTCCCGGCGGCTCGGCGTGCCCGCGGCCACGTTGCGCACCTGGAATCTGCGGTACGGCATCGGCCCGAGCGGCCGCAGCCGGGGCGGGCACCGCCGCTACGACGCCACGGATCTGCTCCGCCTGGAGGAGATGAACAGGTTGATCCGGGAGGGTGTCGCACCGGCGGAGGCGGCGCGGGCATCGCTGCGTCTGCGACCGGGGGCGGACCAGCGCGAACCGGCCGAGCCCGCCGCCCCTGGAGCCGGGGTGGCCGGGCCGGTGCCCACGACGGCGATGCTGGCCAGGGCCGCGACGAGGCTGGACGGCGGGGCCGTCGGCGCGGGGGTCACGGCCGCGATCGCGCGGCACGGCCCGGCCTGGACGTGGGAGCGGCTCGTCCTGCCCGTCTTCGCCACGATCAGCCGCCTGCAGCGCAGGACGGGGGCGGGCATCGAGGTCGAGCACCTGTTCTCCGACGGCGTCCTGGCGGCGCTGCATCCGCTGCTCGAACCGCCCGCGGCGCCGGTCAACCTCCGGCCCGTGTTGCTGGCGTGCGCGGAGGAGGAGCAGCACAGCCTGCCCCTGTACGTGGTCGGGGCCGTGCTGGCCCGGACCACGGGGGTGGCGGTGCGGCTGCTCGGCGCGCGGACGCCGTACGGGGCGCTGGCCGATGCGATCCGCACGCTGGGGCCGTGCGCGGTCTTCCTCTGGTCGCAACAGGCGCTGACGGGGGATCCGGCTCCGCTGGCGGCGCTGCCGCCGGTGCGGCCGCCGTACCGGGTGGTGGTAGGCGGTCCTGGCTGGTGGGATGGGCTGCCACGCGGAGTGACCAGGGTGGGTTCGCTCGAAGAGGCGGTGACCCGGCTGGTGGCGGCGGCGAGCTGATCAGGAGGCCGCGGTGACCAGGTTCTTCGGCAGCCGTCCGAAGATCAGCCGGTGGAAGGGGACCAGGGTCCACCAGTAGAGGTGGCCGAGGAGCCCGCGCGGGTAGAAGATGGCGCGCTGCTCGTAGACGGTTCTGCCGTCCTCCTGCCGTACGGCGAGCTCTAGCCAGGCCAGGCCAGGCAGCCGCATCTCGGCGCGCAGCCGCAGCAGGCGGCCGGACTCGATCTCCTCCACCCGCCAGAAGTCGATGGAGTCACCCACCCTGAGCCTGCGCGGGTCCCGTCGCCCGCGGCGCAGCCCGACGCCGCCGGCGATCCGGTCGAGCACGCCGCGGGCCCGCCATGCCACGGGAAGGGAGTACCAACCGTTGCCGCCGCCGATGCCCTCGATGACGTCCCACAACGCACCCGGCGGGACGTCGCTGGTCAGGGTGCGGCGGTCGATGTAGAGGCTGCCGCCGGCCCAGTCGGGGTCGGTGGGCAGGGGGTCGCTCGGGGCGCCCGGGGTGGAGGCGGAGGACCAGCGGGTCGCGACGTCGGCCTCCTTGATCTTCCGCAGGGCGAGGGCGACCGCGCGGCGGAATCCGATCAAACCTTCCGGCGGATCGGGAACGTAGGCGGCGATGTCGTGCTCGCGGCAGACCGCCTCGTTGCGCAGCGACTCCACCAGGGGTCGCGCGATGGTGGCCGGGACCGGCGTGACCAGGCCGACCCAGTGGCTGGACAGCCACGGGCTCAGCAAGGGCACCGGGATGATGCATCGCGGCGGCAACCCGGCGGCGGCCGCGTAGCCGCGCATCATGTCGGCGTAGGTCAACACGTCCGGGCCGCCGATGTCGAAGGCGCGGTCGACCTCCTCGGGGATGGACGCGCACGCCCGCAGGTAACGCAGCACGTCATGTACCGCGATGGGTTGCGTACGGCTGCGCACCCAGCGCGGCGTGGTCATCACCGGGAGCCGCTCGGTGAGGTAGCGCAGCATCTCGAACGAGGCGGAACCCGCGCCGATGATCACAGCGGCGCGCAGGACGACGGCGGGCACCCGGCAGCCCAGGAAGATGTCGGCGACCTCGGCGCGTGAGCGCAGGTGCGGTGACAGGTCCTCGTCTCCGGTGAGCCCGCCGAGGTAGACGATCCTACGTATGCCCGCCGCCTCGGCGGCGGCGGCGAAGGCCCGCGCGGACCGGCGGTCGGCGTCGGCGAAACCCTTCCCGCCACCCATGGTGTGGATCAGGTAGTAGGCCACGTCGACGCCCTCCAGCGCGGCGCGCGTGGCAGCGGCGTCCAGGGCGTCGGCCGCCACGATCTCGGTGCTGCCCGCCCAGGGCAGGTCACGCAGGCGGGCAGGGGAGCGGACCATGCAGCGCACGCGATGCCCGGCGTCGAGGAGCTCGGGCACGAGTCGCCCGCCGATGTACCCGGTCGCGCCCGTCACCAGCACTTGTCCCGATTCAGACACCCGATCGCTCCTTTCGTGCTGAATGACCTCTTGATCAGCGACGGCGAGCCGTGCATGCGCATCCGCTGATCAGGCGGGGACGTGGTCGCGCGGGCGCAGCGCGTCGGGGTAGGGCGACACGGCGATCCTGGGCCGGGTCATGCCGCCGCCGGCCGTTCGGCGACGGACTCCTG
Source organism: Nonomuraea sp. NPDC049028 (assembly GCF_043197735.1). Lineage (NCBI taxonomy): Bacteria > Bacillati > Actinomycetota > Actinomycetes > Streptosporangiales > Streptosporangiaceae > Nonomuraea > Nonomuraea sp. NPDC049028. The sequence goes on along the minus strand of NZ_JBICTR010000007.1, from coordinate 231,814 downwards.
GGTGGGGATCAGGCGTCGCAGGCAGGCGCGTTCCTCGATCATCACTCCCCCAAATGATAAACGATTCAAAATCTATTCAACCTCGCCATACAGAGGGCCGACAACCAAGAACACGGAGATCGTGCACCGCTCCGGCGCCTGCCCGCGGAAACCGGGAGTGGAGACCGTCAACCGGGACCTGCGGATCCGCGACCATCCGCCGCCGAGCCTCGCCGGGCGCGGATCGACCCTCTCCTAAGGGCGGCCGCGCTCCGCCTTGATCGCCGCGTGAGGCGCCGCCCCTAGGTTCGGGTGCTGTTCCTTCATGGAGCTATTCCTTCATGGAGCTATTCCTTCAAGGAGCGCAGCATCGGGGGGTGGAGCAGCTCGGCGGGGCCGCGGCGGTGGAGTTTGGCCGGGCGGCCGCCGTCGCGGGTGGTGGTGGCGCCCGTCTCGACCAGGAAGCCTTCCGCTTTGGTGACCTTGCGGTGGAAGTTGCGCGGGTCCAGGGGGCGGCCCCAGACGATCTCGTACACGCGCCGCAGGTCCGCCACCGTGAACTCCGGCGGGCAGAAGGCGGCGCCCAGCGAGGTGTATTCGAGCTTCGCCCGCGCCCGCTCGATGCCGTCCAGCATGATGCGCCGGTGGTCGAAGGCCATCACGGACAGGGTGTCGACGGGCTGCCAGCTCATGTGGGCCTTCTCCGAGGCCGGCAGGTCCGGAGCCAGGCCGAGGTAGGCGACGCTGACCACGCGCTGGCGGGGGTCGCGGTCCGGGTAGCCGTAGGTCTGGAGCTGCTCCAGGTGCACCGGGGCGCCGGGGAGGCCGGCGCGTTCGGCCAGGATGCGCTGGGCCGCCGCGGGGAGGTCCTCGTCGAGCTGGATGAAGCCGCCAGGCAGCGACCAGCGCCGCAGGAACGGCGGGTTGTCCCGGCGCCACACGAGGGCGCACAGGGCCTGGCAGCGCACGGTGAGCACGACCAGATCGACGCTCACCGGGATGCTCGGGACCATGGCAGGCACGTTACACGCCGACCGGCCCAGGTCGCCCTCAGCGGCGGGCGCGCTCACGCCGCGATGCGGACGTGGAGCGGCTCCGTGGTGGCCTTCCCCGTGGGGAGTTTCACGCCGACCTTGACCCATTCGTCCGGCGGCACCTGGGCCCAGTCGAACGGCACCCACGCCGTCTGCATGCCCTCCGGCAGATCCTCCAGCGGGTCCTCGTCGAGCCAGCCCACGGCGGAGATCACCAGTTCCTTCAGCTCGTCCCCGTACTGGAGGGTGACCGTGCCGTCCTTGAGGTTGTACCCGCGCACCTCCACCCCGTCCTGGATGTCGCGGGAGCGCCGGATGGCGTCCACCGCGATCGGGCGCTGCCAGTCCTGGCTGATCTGCGTTTCCAGCGAAGGGGAGCCGCAGGTCAGGAAGTCGCTCCACATGTAGGAGACAATTTTCTGAACGTACCTGCCGGCCATGGTGACGGCCTGGTCGAGGCGTTTCTTGTCGGTCTGACCGCGGGTGCCCTGCGGGGCGCACGGGCGATCACCGGAGGGCTCGAACGCCTCGACATTCGCCCAGAGCTGCACGTCGAAGCCCGCCTGGAGCATCTGGTCGCGGGCGGCGGACATCTCGCGGTAGTAGTCGCGCGTCGAGCCGTGGTAGGCGGTGCCGTACGTGGTCTCGCCCACGACGGAGCGCAGCCGCTCGTCGACCTCGGTGTCGCGCTGGTCGGGCCAGAACAGGCCCACCTTGCCGGTGCCGCGGCTGTCCTGCGGCGCGATGATGCCCACCCCGGTCTTGGCCAGCGCCACGAACGCCGCGGCCACCTGTTTGGGCGTCTGCCCGAAGGGGACGCGCTTGCGGGCGTCGAGGTAGGGGCTGATGAGGATGGGCTTGCCCAGCTCCTGCTCCACGATCTGGTGCTGCTCGGCGTACACCTCAAGGGTGGGGTTGCCGGCGAGCGTGTCGGCCATCTGCACCTCGAACGGCTGGTAGACGCCACCGAGCGAGGTGCGCCCGGCGAAGCGCGCCCCGTAGTCCTGCAGGATGCGGCGGGTCAGCGTCCGAAGTGTGTCGATGTGCTTTTTGTTGGCCCTGGTCGGGGTCACGGGGTCGCGCGGCGCGAGCGGCAGCGCCGGGAAGACCTGCACACCGAACTGCTCGCCGAGGTCGAGGAGTTGCGTCAGGCTGTCGGTGTCCGAGCCGGCGACGAGGATCAGGTCGTACGGCTTGGGCTTGGTGAAGTCGCAGGTGGCGTCGTCGGAGCCGTCCATCGGGGTGAGCACGCGGAAGTACACCCGCTTGCCCACGGTGATCTTGCGTTCCATCTGGGGGCAACGGAACAGGCCGGGCCCGAACGACTCGTCGGTGCGGTAGACGTATGTGCGGGCGATCCGGTTCTTCGGGTTCGCCTTCTGAAGGTCGAGCTCGGCCGCGTCGCGGCAGCTCCGGCCGTCTTCCACGCAGTCCTTGTAGAGCGGGTCGAGCTGTCCGTCCTTGGTCTGCACGCGCCCCTCGTCGTCGGGGGTACGAAACTGCAGGCCGTAGCCGATCCTGATGACCGTGTCGCCGCCGAGGTTGTGGATGTCCTCCATCTGGTGGCGCCAGGTGCAGGGGTTGGACTTGGGGGTGATCCAGTAGCCGGTGACGGCGTAGGGAGCCTTCTCCTTGGTCTCGAACGTTCCACACCGGTCGGTGACCTCGCTCACCTTAGGCGTGGGCTCCGTGCGGGTCGGCGTCGCCTTGGCCTGCTGGCTGGTCTTCTTCGGAGGTTCGTCGTTGGGCAGCACGACGATCACGGCCGCGACGGCGGCCAGGATCGCAGCGCCGAGAAGCACGAGAAGCCAGCGCACGTTGAGGAACCTACCGCCTTAGTGATCTGCCGAGGATAAGCCGCTAGTTCTTGACGCCTGCCCACGATTCGAGCTGGGCCACGAACCTCTTGGCCGAGTTGGGCCAGTGGTGGTTCGCGCGGGCCGCCGCGTAGCCGCGCGCGCCCTGCGCCCGCCGCTCCCGTACGTCGTCCCTCAGCGTCAGTACGGCCTGGGCCACGGCCTTCGGGTCCTCCCACGGGACGACCACGCCGCTGTCATACCGCTCGACCAGCTCGACCGCGCGGGGAGACGGCGTCGTGATGACCGGGATGCCGTGGGCCATGTACTCGACGATCTTCGTGGGCATCGAATGACGGTAGTTCGGCTCGTCGTGCAGCAGCGAGAGCCCGGCCAGCGCGCCGTCGAGCCGCTTCAGCGCCTCGTCGTTCGGCATGAAGTCGCGCCACTCCAGCAGGCCCTCCGTGACGGCCTGGTTGAGCATCGGCCGGCTGTACGGGTCGGCGTAGCCGATCAACTCCACCGCCACCCGGTACGGCTGGAGCAACCGGGCCACCTCGACGGCCTCCATCACGCCGCGGGCCCTGGACAGCCACCCCAGGTACACCACCCGGTCGTCGCCGGGCGGCGTGACCGAGTCGGGGACCCAGGTCTCGTTCGGCACGATCAGGTGGGCGTGCTTGAACCGGCCCGCGTAGGCCGTCTCGGCCAGCAGCAGGTGCAGGTGGCGCTCGGCGGTGCCCTCCAGCATGCGGGCGAGGAAGCGTACCGGGGGCCGCAGCAGCGACGGCAGCCACGGCTTGAGGGAGAGCGTCGCCGGGGTGTCCTCGTGGACGTCCCAGACCACGGGCGGGCGGTTGCGCACGCCCCAGATCGCGAACAGCAACTCCGGATCGTGGATCAGCACGATGTCGACCTTGCGCCGCATGCGCTTGAACAGCCTGCGGGCGGCCCAGACCCCGGCCATGCGCTTACGCTGCGCGGCCCTGGGCAGATCGACGCCGTTGACCCAAGGACGAGGCACGACCCCGTGGGCGGTGAACGAGGCGGCATACGTGACCTCATGACCTGCATCCACGAGGGCACGGATCTGCCTATGCAGGATCCTCGCGTCCTCGGGGTTATGCACCACCGTCATGACGAGCACGTGCACTGCGCGCAGCCCTCCGTCGCTACAGCCGCTCGACGCGTTCACCCTCGGTGAGAACACCGCGGGTGTCGAGCACGAGCCTGGCCTTAGCCTCGACCATGTCGAGGTCGAACGCGGCGTGCTGCTGCAGCAGCAGCGTCACGTCGGCGCCGACCACGGCCTCGGCCAAGTCCTCTTCACGGGGCACCGGGGTGCCGTCGACCGACCACTCCTTGACATGCGGGTCCGCGAACGTGAGCTCGGCCCCCAGTTCCAGCAGCGCACGCGCCACCGGCAGGGCCGGGGTCTCCCGTTCATCGGCGATGTCCGGCTTGTAGGTCACGCCGAGCATAACCACCTTGGCGCCATTTACGGCCTTTTTATGCCTGTTGAGCAGACGCTGTACCCGTGCCACCACATAGGACGGCATCCGCTCGTTGATCTCCTGGGCCAGCTCGACGAACCTGAACGGGTAGCCGAGCTTGCGCACCGTGTACGACAGGTACGACGGGTCGACGGGGATGCAGTGCCCCCCGACGCCGGGACCGGGCAGGAACTTCTGGAAGCCGAACGGCTTGGTGGCCGCGGCCTCGATCGACTCCCACAGGTCGATCCCCAGCTCGTCGCAGAAGATCGCCATCTCGTTGACGAGGGCGATGTTGACGTGCCGGTAGGTGTTCTCGAGCAGTTTGGCCATCTCGGCCTCGCGCGTGCCGCTGACCGGCACGACCTGCTCGATGAACTGGCCGTAGAACGCCGTCGCGCGGTCACGGCAGGTGCTCGTGTAGCCCCCGACCACCTTGGGCGTGTTCCGCAGCCCGAACTTGGGGTTGCCCGGGTCGATCCGCTCCGGCGAGAAGGCCAGGAAGAAGTCTTCCCCCGCGACCAGGCCCGAGGTCTCGAGAATCGGGCGGGCCACCTCGTCGGTGGTGCCCGGCCACGTCGTGGACTCGAGCACGACCAGTGTGCCCTTGCTCAGATTGCGCGCGACCGTCCCCGTGGCGCCCTCGACGGCGGACAGGTCCGGCCGGTGGTCCTCGTCCAGCGGAGTGGGCACGCAGATGACGATCGTGTTGCTCTTGGCCAGCACGGACTCATCGAGCGTGGCGCTGAACCCGTTGGTCAGCATGTGCTCGAGATCGGCATCGGTCAGGTCATCGATGTAGGACTGACCGGCGTTGAGCGCGTCGACCTTGCGGGGGTCGACGTCCACGCCGACGACCCGCAGACCGGCCGCGACCGCCTCCTTGGCGAGCGGCATGCCGACGTAGCCCAGGCCGATGACCGCCAAGTCGATTTCTGTCACAGCAGTGCCTTAGAGAGCCGGAAACAACACTTCATGGTCGCAAAGGCTATCTCAAGTCCACCTAGCTCACGCCTAATGCGACCGAACCCGTCACAACAGACAGCCAATCTGAAGGTCATCGTTCGGTAATGGAGCGGTAGAGAGACCGGTAAGTTTCGGCAACTCGGCCCCAAGTGCGCTTGGCGGCCACCTCTGCCCGGCCCGCCTCACCCATCGCCGCGCGCCTGGCAGGGTCCTCCCTGAGCGCGGCGAGCGCCTTGGCCAGCGCCTCCGGATCGCCCGGCGGCACCAGCAGCCCGGCGCCGTCGGATCCGACCAGCTCCGACAGCGCGGGCAGGTCGCTGAGCACGACCGGCTTGCCGAGCGCCATCGCCTCGACGGGCTTCAGCGGCGTCACGAGCCGGGTCACCCGCAGGTCCTCGCGGGGACAGGAGAAGATGTCGATGGCCGCCTGGGCCTGCAGCGCCTCGTCCGGACCCACACGGCCCGGCAGGAGCGCGCTCATCAGCCCCAGCTCGCCGACCAGCTCCAGCAGGTTCTCGCGCTCGGTGCCGTCGCCCACGATGAGCACCCGCACCGGCGTGCCCTCGTCGCGCAGCAGCGCCGCGGCCCGCAGCAGCGTCGCGAACCCCTCGTAGCCCACGATGCTGGACACCGACCCGACGACGATCTCGTCCTTCGCGATGCCCATGCTCGCTCTGAACGCCTCACCGTCGTAGGAGGCCGTGAGCAGCGAGTCGTCGACCGCGTTGGGCGCCAGGAAGATCCGCTCCCTGGGCACGCCCCGCTCGACGATCTCCGTGGCCATCGTCTCGGCCAGCGTGACGACCGCGTCGGCCTCGCGCATCAGGAACGCCTCGCGCTCGCGCTGGAGCACGTGGCGCTCGCTGCCGATCCGGCCGGGGTCGCGGGAGGCCCAGGTCTCCTCCAGGAAGCCGCGGACCTCGTAGACGAACGGCGTGCCGGTCCGCTCGCGTACGGCGTGCGCGATGGAGCCGTTGCGGTGGTCGGTGGCGGCGTGCAGCACCTGGGGCCGCAGCTCCGCGACGAGCTTGGTGACCCCCTCGGCGCCCTTGATGATCCGCCCGCGGGTCTCGAACGGCATCTCGCCGTGCCCGTCGGGCAGCAGCCGGTAGTAGGGGATCCCGTCGAGCTCCTCGAACGGCGGCGCGTCGGCGTGCCCCTGCAGCATCGGCCAGCCCCAGCTGGTGACCACGTGCGGATCCAGGCCCTTGGCCTGCTGCGCCATGACGATGCGGTGCGTACGGACCGTGTAGCCGGCCTGCGTGTACGGCAGGGCGTTGGTCACGCAGTGCAGGACCCGCCCGGCCACCCGGTCCACGACGGCCACCTTGGGCTGCGGCGGGATCGGGTCGGGGCTGATCGCGGCCAGCTCACCCCGGTAGTAGGCGGCCCTGCGCTTGACGAAGGGGTATTTGGTGTGTTCTTCGAGCACCGCCGCGGCCTGGCTGACCCGGCCCTGGTCCCAGTGCTCCTTGGCCTCGTTCCACGGCCCCTTGAGCACCCGCATGCTGAACTTGCGGACCGCGCGCCTGGCCCGGCGGGCGGCCGGCCAGGCGACCTTGCCCACGACGGGACGGAGGGCGGGCGGGAGCGACTCGGCCGCCGCCTGGGCCACGCGCACCGGGTCGGCCTTCACCTTCGTCATGACGACGCGGGAGACGATGATCGGGTGCTGCACGAAGCCCCTGATAAGGCCGCCGACACCGGCTCTAGCGGACTTGGCGGAAACCTTGCCGTTTGGTCTTGGGGAGTCTTCACGACTGGCGTCGGATGCCACGCGGTGACCGTACCATAGGCAGCGTTTTTTCCCTTCCGCTATGAAAGGCGAGGTCAATGAGGGAGAACCCCCTGGTCCTGCACGTTCTGGGCGCCCGTCCCAACTTCGTGAAAGCGGCCCCGGTGGTGCGGGCACTCGGTGAACTCGGCGTGCGGCAGGGCATCATCCACACCGGTCAGCACTATGACGCGCTGATGTCCGACGTGTTCTTCGCCGACCTCGGGCTGCCGGAGCCGGTGGCCAATCTGGGCGTCGGTTCGGGCAGTCACGCGAAGCAGACCGCGGCGCTGCTCGTCGGCCTGGAGGAGGTCGTTCTCGAGCACGACCCCGACCTGGTGGTGGTCTACGGCGACGTGAACTCGACGCTGGCCGCGATCCTGGTCTGCGCCAAGCTGGGCGTACGCACCGCGCACGTCGAAGCGGGCCTGCGCTCGTTCGACCGGGGCATGCCGGAGGAGGTCAACAGGATCGTCACCGACTCCCTGTCGGACCTGCTCTTCGCCACCTCGCCCGACGCGCTCTCGCACCTGGCGGCCGAGGGCGTGCCCGCCGCCAAGGTGCACCTGGTGGGCAACCCCATGATCGACAGCCTCTTCTCCGCGCTGCCGGCGCTGGACCCGGCGCCCGTGGTGGCCCGGCTGGACATACCGGCTCGTTATGCCGTGGCGACCCTGCACCGCCCGGCGAACGTCGACACCCCCGAGGCGGCCAAGGAGCTGGTCTCGGCCGTGCTGGACGTCGCCCGCCAGATCCCGATCGTGGTGCCGATCCACCCCAGGGGGCGTACCCGGCTGGCCGAGGCGGGCCTGGTCGACGGTCCCTCGGTCAAGGTGATCGAGCCGCTGGGCTATGTGGACTTCCTCTCACTCGTCCGGGGCGCCGCGCTGGTGGTCACCGACTCGGGCGGCGTGCAGGAGGAGACGACGATGCTGGGCGTGCCGTGCCTGACGGTCCGGCCCAACACCGAGCGGCCGATCACGATCACGCATGGGACCAACCGGCTGGTCACCCCGGCCCTGCTGCCGGCCGCGGCCGAGAAGGCGCTGGCCGACGGGGCCACGACGCCGTCGGGTGAGCTGCCGCCGCTGTGGGACGGCGCCGCCGGGCCGCGGATCGCCCGGGTCATCTCGGCCTGGCTCAAGGGGGACAACCTCTCACCCGCCGCACAGGGCGCGCGTTCCGAATAACCCCCTCATTCCGTACGGTCCCCGCCGTACCATGACATACCTCCGCTAAGCGATAAGGCGTGCATCCCCATGGCCGAAACCCCTGAAGAGCCCACGTACCAGCGACTCGGCCCCGTGAACTGGCTGCCCGAGGAGCGCAAGCTTGTCGAGCGCTACGAGGCGGACATCAGGGAGCTGCGCCGGAGGCTGGAGATAGCCGAGGCCAAGGCCGCCTATGCCACGTGGAAGCTGGAGGCCACCCAGGCCAAGCGGACGTTCAAGCTGGGTGAGGCGCTGGGGTCGAAGAGCCCGGGCAAGGTGCTGGAGGCGGTCAGGTCCAAGGACCGGGCGCCCAAGGCCCCGATCCCGGTCACCTTGGCCGTCGCGGCGGCCAACCACCGGCCGCCGCTGGTCGAGGTGCCGACCGTGAAGTGGCCGGCCGGGCCGGTGAACCGGCCGGACCTCAAGGTCGCCGTCATCCTGGACGACTTCTCCCGGCTGGCGTTCAGGTACGAGTGGGACCAGATCGAGTTCGGGCTCAAGGACTGGCCGGAGATCTTCGCCGAGAAGCGGCCTGACCTGCTGTTCTGCGAGTCGGCCTGGCACGGGAACCAGGGCCGCTGGCGCTACCAGATGACCGGGACGAACGCCCCCAAGGACCCGCTGCGCGACCTCGTGGCGTGGTGCCGTGCCGAGGGGATCCCGACGGTTTTCTGGAACAAGGAGGACCCGCCGAACTTCGAGTTCTTCATCGACACGGCCAAGCTGTTCGACTACGTGTTCACCTGCGACGGTGACATGGTCCCGAAATATCGTGAAACTTTGGGCCACGATCGGGTGGACGTGCTCCAGTTCGCCGCCCAGCCCCGCGTGCACAACCCGATCCAGCAGAAGCAGGGCCGCCTGCACGACGTCGTCTTCGCCGGCATGTACTTCCGCGACAAGCATCCCGAGCGCCGCGAGCAGATGGAGACGGTCATCGACCCGATCCGCGAGCTGGGCCTGCACATCTTCGCCCGCAACGGCGAGGTCGACGAGAAGTACGCCTGGCCGGAGAAGTATCGCCCGCACATCGTGGGCGAGCTCCCCTACGACCAGATGCTCGCGGCCTACCGGATGTACAAGGTCTTCCTCAACGTCAACTCGGTGCTCGACTCGCCCACGATGTGCGCGCGCCGCGTGTTCGAGCTGTCGGCCTGCTCCACGCCGGTCGTCTCCGGGTGGTCCAGGGCGATCGAGGAGACGTTCGGCGAGCTGCTGCCGATCGCCCGCGAGCCGGTCGAGTCGTACAACCAGGTGCTGCACCTGATCAACAGCCCGGAGCTGCGGGCCCGCATGGGGCACCTGGCGATGCGCGAGGTGTTCGACAAGCACCTGTTCACGCACCGGGTGGACCAGATACTCCGGTTCCTGGGGCGGCCCGTCACCACCGGGGCCCGGTCGATCTCCGTGGTGCTGCCGACCAACCGGGCCGCGCAGATCGAGCACGCGATCTCCTCGGTGGCCAAGCAGATCCACCGGCCGCTGCAGCTCGTCATGGTCCTGCACGGCCTGGACATCGACCCGGTGGTGGTGGCCGACAAGGCCCGCATGGCGGGCATCTCCGACGTCGTCGTCCTGCCCGCCTCGGCCGAGCTGTCGCTGGGCGCCTGCATGAACCTGGGCATCGCCGCCGCCGAAGGCGACCTGATCGCCAAGATGGACGACGACAACCTGTACGGCGAGCACTACCTGTCGGACCTGGTCAGGGCCTTCGACTACACCGACGCGGAGCTGGTCGGCAAGGGCGCCCACTACTCCTACTTCGAGGGCCTCAACACCACCATGCTGCGGCTGCCGGGGCTGGAGCACCGGTACTCGTTCCTCGTGCAGGGCGGGACGTTCCTCGGCAAGGCGGACATGTTCCGGTCGTACGGCTTCGCGGACATCACCCGGGGCGAGGACACGCACCTGGTCCGCAGGCTGAAAGAGGACAAGGTCAAGATCTACTCCGCGGACCGGTTCAACTTCGTCTATTGGCGCAGCGCCGACGCCTCCATGCACACCTGGCAGGCCGACCACATCAAGCTGACCAGGAACGCCCAATTCTCTTTTGTCGGCCGACCGGACGATCACGTGCTTGTTTAGTTTTATCTGGTGATGCGGGCCAGATTCTGGTCGGCCAGGCCGGCGAGCTCGAACAGGTCGGCGGGCGCCACCTTCCGGCCGACGACGAGCATGCTCATGATGACCTTGCCGCGCCGGATGACCACCGAGCCGATCTGCGCGTCGCCGTGGCCGCCCGACGCGGTGGTCAGGTAGGCCCGGGACTCCTCGCCCCGCGTGGGCATGCCCAGGTCGCGCGTACGGTAGGTCACCCGCGTTCCGTGCACGTCGGCCCCGTAGGAGGCGCACTGCGCGGGCAGCGGCGCGGGAAAGGCGGAGGCGGGCATGGACACCAGCGCCTGGGTGATCGAGTCGCTGCCGGAGGAGAAGGCGACCACGGCGGCGGGCGCCTCCGCGACCTCGGGCTTGGTCAGGTCCAGCTGACCGGCCCCGCCGCACTCGGGCCGGTCGAGCTTGGCCTGGCGCACGGCGGAAAGACCCTGCCTGGTGGACTTGAGTGAGCCGAACGCCCCGGCCTCCGGCCCGTAGGCCAGGCTCATGCCCTTGGGGGTGGGCAGCAGGCCGGCCCGGAGCCTGGCCGCTCCGGGCGCGGACCGGGACGGGGACGGGGTGGCGGACGGGTCGGCGGGCGTGGTGCCGGACGGGTCGGCGGCCGGGGGCACGTCCGGCAGGGGCGCGCCCACGACCTCGTCGGCGGCACATCCCGATATGGCCATCATGCTCAGACAAATGAGAGAAAGAGCCTTAAGCATGAATTCTCCACTCCCCTAAAGCGACTTACAATAAAACGCTAGAGGAAGCGCGGAGTAACAAGCCGAGCAACGGCGCTATTCGCGTAATTCAGGTGATTCGCGAACGACCTCGGAGTTTGCTCCATTGGGAGTGGGGACGGGGGCGACGGGCGCCTCCGACGCGGGCCGGTTGAGCAGCGTCCTGGCCAGGCCCAGACCGGCGCCGCCGAGCGTGAGCGCCTTGGCCAGCATCTCCTCCACACCCTGTGCGCCGTTGAGCACCACCATGTGCTCGACGTTGCCGAACGCCTTGGCGCCCGCCTCGACCACCTCGGGCCAGCGCTCGGCCAGCTGCTGGGCAACGACCGCCTCCTGGTTGGACGCCAGCGCGTCGGCGCGGGCCTTGATGGCGTCGGCCTGCGCCAGGCCCTTGGCCCGCGCCGCGTCCGCCTCGGCCATGCCGCGCAGCCTGGTCGCCTCGGCCTCGGCCTCCCCGAGCAGCCGGATGCCCTCCGCCTCGGCCTGAGCCCGCGCCACGGCGGCCCGCCGCTCCGCCTCGGCGATGGTGACCTGCTCGTAGGCCCGCGCGTCGGCCGGCCTGCGCACCTCTCCCTCCAGCCGCTTCTCGGCCAGCACCGCCTCCAGCTCGGCGGCCGTCGTCTGCTGGACCACGACCTCCTGGCGCGCGGTCGCCTCGGCGAGCGGCCCGGCCTGCTTCGCCTTGGCCGCGGCCCGGTCCATCTCCGCCTGGTAGCCGGCCTGCTGGATGCGGGCCTCGCGGATCGCGGCGGACTTCTTGATCTGGGCCTCCTGCTCGGCGCTGTTGGCCTCCTGGTCGCGCTGCGCCTCGGCGGTCCTGGCCAGCGCCGACACGGCGGCGGCGTGGGGGCGGCCGAGGTTGACGATGTAGCCGGTGGCGTCCTCGATCTCCTGGATCTGCAGCGAGTCGACGATCAGGCCGAGCTTGCTCATCTCGTCGGAGGAGGAGGTGCGGATCTCGTTGGTGAGCGCGTCACGGTTGATGATCAAGTCCTCGACCGTGAGGTTGCCGATGATCGAGCGCAGGTGCCCGGAGAAGAGCTGATGCGTCTTGTCGTCCACGGTCTTCTGCTGGTCGAGGAAGCGCCGCGCCGCGTTGGCGACGGAGGCGAAGTCGTCGCCCACCTTGTAGATGACCACCCCGCGTACGTGTACGGGGATGCCCTGCTTGGTCACGCAGTTGACTTCGAGCGGCGAGACCCGGCTGTCGAGTGAGATGCGGCGCGCGGTCTGGAACCCCGGCACGACCAGCGCGCCCTTCCCCGTGACGATCTTGAAGCCGAGCGTCTCCCTGCCGCGCGCGCCTAAGCCGGAGATGATGATCGCCTCGTTCGGCTCGGCGACGCGCCAGATAAGTTTGAAGGCGACGATGGTGACGAGTGCGATAGCTGCGATGACGCCGATGAGGATCAGGTCCATGGCTACTCCCAGGAAGAAGTGTCTGCCGACCAGACTTCCCGGCTCACCTGTTCGTGATAGTACGCCGGGTTATTGCGCTTTTCCAGAAGATTCGGAGCCGTTCGGGGTCGCGCCGTTGAGCAGCGCCCTGGCCAGGCCGAGGCCGGTGCCGCCGAGGGTGAGCGCCTTGGCCAGCATCTCCTCCACACCCTGTGCGCCGTTGAGCACCACCATGTGCTCGACGTTGCCGAACGCCTTGGCACCCGCCTCGACCACCTCGGGCCAGCGCTCGGCCAGCTGCTGGGCGATGACCGCCTCCTGGTTGTCCTTCAGCGCCTGCGCCCGCGCGCTGATCGCCTGCGCCTCGGCCAGGCCCTTGGCCTGGGCGGCCGCCGCCTCGGCGAGCCCGAGCGCCTTGGCCGCCTCGGCGTGGGCCAGCCCGCGTGCCTTGGCGGCCTGGGCCTCGGCCTCTCCCGCGACCTTGGTGGCCGCGCCCGCCGCCTCGCCGCGCAGCCGTACGGACTCGGCTTCGGCCGCGGCGGCCTGCTTGACCTGGGAGGCCTGCGCGACGGCGCGCAACTCGGTCTCGCGCGCCTCCGCCTCGGCCTGGGCGATGCGGGCGTCCCGCTCGGCCTGGGAGAGCGTGACGGTCTCGTACGCCTTGGCGTCGGCGGGCTTGCGGACCTGCGACTGCAGCCGCTGCTCCGACAGCTGCGCCTCCAGCTCGGCGGCCCTGGTCTCCTGGACGACGACCTCCTGCCTGGCCGTCGCCTCCGACAGCGGCCCCGCCTGCCGGGCCCTGGCCGCCGCCTGGTCCATCTCCGCCTGGTAACCGGCCTGCTTGATCTTGGATTCGCGTACGGCGGCCGCCTTGCGGGCGGCGGCGGCCTGCTCGGCCTCGGTGGCCTCCTGGTCGCGCTGCGCCTCGGCGATGCGGGCCACGGAGGCGACCTTGGCGGCGTGCGGCTTGCCGAGGTTGACGATGTAGCCGGTCTCGTCGTCGATCTCCTGGATCTGCAGCGAGTCGACGATCAGCCCCAACTTGCTCATCTCGTCGGCGGCCGACGCCCTGGTCTCGCTGGTCAGCCGCTCGCGGTTGAGGATCAGGTCCTCGACCGTGAGGTTGCCGATGATCGAGCGCAGGTGTCCGGTGAACAGCTCGTGGATCGCGCCGGTCATGAAGTCCTGCTGATCGAGGAAGCGCCGGGCGGCGTTGGCGATCGAGGACAGGTCGTCGCCCACCTTGTAGATCACCACGCCGCGGATGTGCACGGGGATGCCCTGTTGGGTGACGCAGGAGACCTGGAGGTTGGCGGCCCTGGTGTCCAGGCGCAGCCTCCTGGACGTCTGGAAGCCGGGCAGCACCGCCGTACCCTTGCCGGTGATTATCTTGAAGCCGAGGCTGTCCGGGCCCTCGCTGCGCCGGCGCGCGCCGAGACCCGAGATGATCAGGGCCTCGTTGGGCTCGGCGACCCGCCAGACGGCCTTGAAGAGCAGGATCAGCACGATGATGGCGACGAGGATGCCGCCGCCGAGAAGAAGGAGCTCGGGGGACATCGGGGGCCTCCCTAGACGAGTGCTCTGGCCACATAGACCGTGCGCGGTGGGAAGTAGTCCACCACGATCACGATCGTTCCGACGGAGAACTCCTCGTCAGGCACGGTCGGATGAGCGTAGAAAGCCTCCACGCCACCTCTGACCGGGACCATGACCTCGCCGACGAGGCCAGGGCCGATCTTGCCTGTGACCCTGCCCTGCTTGCCGACCACCCGGACTCCCCCCGTCGTGATATTTCGGACGCTACTCCAAACGGGCATTCGCGGTAATAGGTCACGCAAAATGTTTCTCGAAGCACTGCGCGGCAGGACGCGGCTTTTACCCGGAGTCCTGAGGATCGGCGCATGAGCGACATGAACGCGCGCTCGGCGCGCGACCTCGGGATGGACCGGCCCATTTCGCGCCGCGACTTCTTGGACGGCGTCGCCATGGCGGTGGGCACGCTGGCTCTGGGAGTGTCGGCGGGCTGTACGTCGCGGCCGGGCCCGCCGGAGTCGGGCGAGACCTTCCCGCCGGGCGTTCCCCGGGCCGAGGTCTCTCCGCCGAGCCTGACCGGACTGCGGGGCGGCACCCCGGAGTCGCTCAGCGTCGCCCACGCGCTCCGCGACGGCCGCTTCTGGCAGTACGCGGGCACGCCCGTGCCCACCGGGGAGCACTACGACCTGGTGGTGGTCGGCGGGGGCATCAGCGGGGTGAGCGCGGCCTTCGAGTGGCACCGCCAGAACCCCGGGGCCCGCATCCTCATCCTGGACAACCACGACGAGATCGGCGGGCACGCGCGGCGCAACGAGTTCCACCCGGCCGGCCGCAGCGGGGTGCTGGTCGGCTGCGGCGGCTCGCGGTCGCTCCGGACGCCCTCGGTGTGGACGCCCGAGGGCAAGGAGCTGCTCCACCGGCTCGGCATCGAGCTGAAGAGGTTCGACCGGTACTTCGACCAACGCCTCTACGGCGACCTCGGGATGCATCGCAGCGTGATGTGCGACCGGGAGACCTTCCGGACCGACGCCCTCGTCCGCATCACCCCGAAGACGCGAACCGAAGAGTGGGTCAAGGGGCTGCCGATCGCCGAGCAGGCCAAGAAGGACCTCGTCATGCTGTACGACAAGCCGCGCGACTGGTTCCCCGGCCTGTCGCAGGAGCGGAAGGAGGAGCGGCTGGCGGCGCTGACCTACTCGGACTTCCTGCTGAAGGTCTGCCAGGTGCACCCCGACGTCGAGCTGTTCTGCCGGACCATGCCGAGCGTCATGTGGGGGTACGGCACGCAGACGTTCGGCGCGATCGACGCCTGGGGCAGCGACTACCCGGGTTTCGGCGGTCTGGGGCTGGACGGCGGCAAGCCCTCCCGGTTCAGCTCGCCGAGTATGAAGAAGGAGTGGAAGGCGGCCGACCCGAACATCTACCACTTCCCCGAGGGCAACCAGGCGCTGGTCCGTATGATGGTCGGCCGGATGATCCCCGGCTTCACCGATTCCACCTCCATGGACGGCATCACCACCGCCTCCTTCGACTACGGCCGGCTCGACCTGCCCGCGAACCGGGTCCGCTTCCGGCTGTCGAGCACGGCCGTCAGCGCGCGCAACGACGGCCCGGCCGACACGGCGGGCACCGCGACCGTCGGCTACTTCGACGGCCACCGGGTGCGTACGGTCCGCGCCGGCGCGGTCGTCCTGGCCTGCTGGAACATGGTCATCCCCTACCTCGTCCCCGACCTGCCCGAGGACCAGAAGCAGGCGCTGCGCGACGCGGTCAAGATGCCGGTGGTGGACGCCATGGTGCAACTGCGCGGCTGGGAGGCGTGGCAGCGTCTAGGCATCGACCGCACCCGCTGGACGGGCGCCTACTGGTGCCTGTCGGAGCTCGACCACCCGGTCACCATGCCCGGCTACGACTGCCCGACGAAGCCCGGCAACCCGATCAACGTACGCATGCTGGCCGCCACGTGCCGCTCGGAGCTGGGTCCGGCCGCGGGCGCCGCCACGGGCCGGAACGAGCTGCTCAACACGCCCTACAGCCGCCTGGAGTACACCATCCGCGACCAGCTCGCCCGGCTGCTCGGCCCCGGCGGCTTCGACCCGGCCGCGGACATAGAGGCGATCACGGTCAACCGCTGGGGCCACGGGTACGCCCCGGAGTACTGCCGCCCGTGGAACTCCTTCTATCCGGACGGGCCGTTCCCCGCCGATCTCGCGCGCCGGCGGTTCGGCAGGATCGCGATCGCCAACTGCGACTCGGTACCGGCCTCCCGCGCCGACGCGGCCATCACCGCCGCCCATCGGGCCATCAGCGAACTGCCGACATGAGGCCATGGCTACGCGTCTTCCTGATCGGCCTCGTGCTCTGGGTGGCGAGTGTGATCGTCACCGCGTGGACCGCCAACTCCAACCTCGTGCCGATGGTGGTGCTGTTCGGCAGCTTCCTGGTCCCGGTCACGTTCGTGACCTGGGCCTACGGGCGCGCGCGGTCGCCCGAGGTGACGGTCGAGACGATGTTCGGCGCGTTCGTGATCGGCGGCGCGCTGGGTGTGCTCGGCGCGTCCCTGCTGGAGAGCTGGCTGGTCCAGCCGTCGCTCCTGATGTACGTGGTGGTCGGCCTGATCGAGGAGGGCGTCAAGCTGGCGGCCCTGATGTTCGTCTCGCGGCGGCTGATCCGCCGGACGACCAAGGACGGCCTGGTGCTCGGCGCGACCGTGGGCTTCGGCTTCGCCGCGCTGGAGAGCGCCGGGTACGCCTTCAACTCGCTCTTCACCTCGGCCGGGCTGTCGCTGTCGCAGCTCGTCGAGACCGAGGTGCTACGCGGGGTCCTGTCGCCCGTCGGCCACGGCCTGTGGACGGCCATCGTGGGCGGGGTGCTCTTCTCCGCCGGGGGCCGGCTCAAGGGGCGGGTGGTGCTGGCCTATCTCGGGGTCTCGCTGCTCCACGCGTTGTGGGACTCGATGAACGCCATCGCCATCGCGATCACGCTGGTGCTGACCGGGCAGGTGTGGCAATTCCAGTTGCTGCGCATCGGCAGGGTGCCCGGCGTCACCGAGGCGCAGGTGCACGTCTACACGATCCTGGAGTGGGCGGGGCTCCTGGTGATCTCGCTGGCCGCGCTGCTGTGGCTGCGCTCCGTCAGCCGCTCAGGGAGGTGACGCCGGCCTGCCCGCCTCAGCCCTTCAGGGCGGTGAGGCTGGCCTGCCAGAGGCGTTCGGCCAGGGCGGGGTCGGACATCGCGGACGGGACCGGCTCCGGGGCGCGCTTCGCGAAGTAGGCTCCGGCGCGCCGCTCGCCGTCGGTGTGCGTGGCCAGGTGCACCAGCGTGCGCGCGCCGTATTCGGGCGGCTTGGCATAGCCGGGCACGGCCAGGAACATCCGCATGATCCACGTCTGCGCCGCGAACCCGGTGCGGATCACGCCGGGATGGAAACAGGTGGCCGCCACCCCCCGGGCCGCCAACCCGACCGTGAACAGGGCGTTCGCCTGTTTCGTGTCGCCGTACTGGAGCCAGCCGTTCCATCGTCGCCGCTCACGCGACAGGTCGTCCGGGTCGAGCCGGCCGCTTCTGCCCGCCCGTGAAGAAGTGGTGACTACCCTGTCGACCCGATCTGTTAGAGAATCGGTCAACAGAAAGGGGGCAAGATGGTTGACCTGAACCATCAGCTCGTGACCGTCCACCGTAATCTGGCGCCCCGGACTCATCACGCCCGCGTTGTTGGCCAGTACGGCAATTCGGTCATAACGCTCACGCAACACCGCCGCGAGCCTACGAACGTCGTCAAGCGATGTGTAGTCGCAGGTCAAAACATCGGCTTCCGGCCCGCTCAATCCGTCGGCCACGGCTTTGAGTCGAGTCTCGTCCCGACCGACGAGCACGACCCGGTGCCCCCGTCGTGACAGCTCGGCCGCCGCCGCGGCGCCGATGCCGGCGCTCGCCCCAGTAATCACGCTAATCAACGCGTTCCTCCCACTGCGCCGGAAGCATAATCGGTGCTAGTCTCCTGTGCGATCTTCCGGAGGTGTGTTTACACAGAGTGTGCAAATACCCCTCGACTCCGAGGTTGGGACATGGGCTCGCATAACCGGTCAATTCGGTTCAAGATCTTCTTATTGCTGTTGCTACCCCTCCTGTCTCTGAGTGCGCTCTGGGGCTTTGCCCTCAATCTCACCGTGGGTGACGGCCAGGCCCTGCTAAGAGCCAACACGCTTTATCAGACGATCGGCATCACCTCCACCGACCTGGGCTTACAGCTCCAAGCCGAGCGGGCCCAATCGGCCGTGGCGGTCACCACCCGTCAACTCACCCAGGAGCTCGGGACACAGCGCGCCCGCACCGACAAGTCCGTGGCCGACTTCCAGAAGTCCGCCGTGACAGCGGGTGACGCGATCAAGGACAACCTGCGCGCCTCCCTCGACACCCTCACCGCGGAGCTGAACCGGCTCGGCTCCATCCGCGCCGACATCGACGGCGGCATCAGCTCCCGGCTGACCAGCCTCAACGAGTACAACCGGGTCCTCGACGCCATCTTCCGGCTCTACGACCACCTCGTCTCGGTGCCCGACCTGCCGCTCTTCCAGCAGGCGTCGTCGCTGCAGGCCATGGGCAACGCCCGGGAGATCATCGCCCGCGAGCACGCGCTGGTCAGCGGCGCGCTCATCGACCGCCGACTCACCGAGCCGGAGCTCACGGCGTTCACCGAGTACGTCGCGACCCGCAGGTTCCTCAGCGCCCGCGGCCAGGCCGGGCTCGACACGGCGCTCCGCAGGCCGTACGAGCAGATCTTCGCCGGCGAGCCGTTCAGGGACTTCACCGCCATGGAGGCGCGCATCATCGCGAGCGGCGCCCCACCCGCCGACGGCGCGACGTGGAACGCGACCGTGGACCGGCTCGCGGCGCAGCTCGACAAGCTCGGCGCGTCGTCCGGAGAGGTGCTGAGCGAGCGCGCGCTCGACGCCGCCACCAGCACCATGGTGAAGATCGGCACCGCGGGCGGTCTCGGGCTGATCGCCGTGCTCGCCTCGATCATCATCTCCGTACGCTTCGGCCGCCGCCTCGCCGGTGAGCTGGCCGCGCTCAGGTCCGCGGCCGTGGAGCTGTCCGACAACCGGCTGCCCGGCCTGGTCGACCGGCTGAGCCGGGGCGAAGAGGTCAACGTCAAGAAGGAGGCCAAGCCGCTCAAGGTCAGCGGCGCGGCCGAGATCGTCGACGTGGCCAAGGCGTTCGGCTCCGTGCAGCGCACCGCCGTGAACGCCGCCGTGAGCCAGGCCGCGATGCGCCGCGGCATCGGCCAGGTGTTCCTCAACCTGGCCCGGCGCAAGCAGGGCCTGCTGCACCGCCAGCTCGCGCTGCTCGACGGCATGCAGCGCCGTACGCACGACCCTGACCGGCTGGAAGAGCTCTTCCGCCTCGACCACCTG
Source organism: Nonomuraea sp. NPDC049028 (assembly GCF_043197735.1). NCBI lineage: Bacteria > Bacillati > Actinomycetota > Actinomycetes > Streptosporangiales > Streptosporangiaceae > Nonomuraea > Nonomuraea sp. NPDC049028. The sequence goes on along the minus strand of NZ_JBICTR010000007.1, from coordinate 212,379 downwards.
ACGACCCGGATGCGGCGTCACGCGGAGAGCCTGATCATCCTGTCCGGCTCCGCCCCCGGCCGGGCCTGGCGCAAGCCGGTGCCCGCGGTGGACATCGTCCGGGCGGCCATCGCCGAGGTCGAGGACTACACCAGGGTCACCGTCGAGGCCATGCCCGGCAGCGCGCTCGACGGAGCCGCCGCCGCCGACCTCACCCACCTGGTCGCCGAGCTGGTCGAGAACGCCACCATCTACTCTCCACCGACCACCACCGTGGTCGTCCGCGGTGATCTGGTGAGCAACGGCTACGCGATCGAGGTGGAGGACCGAGGGCTGGGGCTGTCTCCGGGCGAGTACGCGGCGTTCAACGCACTGCTGACCAACCCGCCGGAGTTCGACCTGGCCGACAGTGACCGGCTCGGCCTGTTCGTGGTGGCCAGGCTGGCCGAACGGCACGGCATCCAGGTGCTGCTGCGCCGTTCGCCGTTCGGCGGCACCACCGCGATCGTGCTGGTGCCGCGCGGGCTGGTCCACGACCAGGCCGCACTCGAGGCGGGCGGCGACGGGGAGGCGCCCGCGCTGCCCAGCCGTACCAAGAAGAAGACGCTCGCGGTGGTGAACGGCACGCATGCCGGGCTGCCAAGGCGAGTGAAACAGGCAAATCTGGCACCCCAGCTCAAGACGGACGAGCCGCCTGAGCCGGAACCGGAAGCGAAGACAGAGCGCTCTCCCGATGAGGTACGGGACCTGTTCTCCGCCTACCAGCGGGGAACCCAACGCGCCCGAGAAGAAGCGAATGAGGAGGGGGAGGCATGAGTGTGCCGACGACCAACACCGGTGAGCTGAACTGGCTCCTCGACGACCTGACGAGCAGGGTCGGGGCAGTACGGCAGGCCGTCATCCTGTCCACCGACGGCCTGGCGGTCGGTTACTCCAAGGGACTGAGCCGCGAGGACGCCGAGCACCTGTCGGCCGTGGCCGCCGGGTTCCAGAGCCTGGCCCGAGGCACTGGACGGCACTTCGGCGGCGGCGACGTGCGCCAGACCATCGTCGAGATGGAGTCGGCGTTCCTCTTCGTGACGGCGGCGGGGAAGGGCACCTGCCTGGCCGTGCTGGCCGACGCCAACGTGGACGTCGGGCACATCGCCTACGAGATGGCGATGCTCGTCAAGCGGGTGGGGCAGCACATATCCACCAACCCCAGGGCGACATCGTCATGAACGAACCCCCGCGGTGGCTTGACGAGGACGCGGGGCCGGTCGTCCGGCCCTACGCCCTCATTCGCGGGCGCACCAGAACCTCCGGAGAGGCGTTCGACCTCATGGCGATCGTCTCCGTCGTCAGCGACACGGAGGCGTACGATCTCGAACCCGAGCAATTGCTCATCCTGCGGGCAGCGCGTAACCCGATCACGGTGGCCGACGTGGCCGTCGAGCTCGATCTGCCCGTAGGCGTCGTCCGGGTGCTGCTCGGCGACCTGCGTGACCACGGCCTCATCTCGGTGACGTCCCCCTCGGAAAAGGGGCCGCGTCCGAATGAGCGCATTCTCAAGGAAGTGATCAATGGACTCCGTGCTCTCTGAGGACCCCGTCGCGCTGAAGATTCTGATCGCCGGGGGGTTCGGCGTGGGCAAGACCACGCTGGTCGGCGCGATCAGCGAGATCAGGCCGCTACGCACGGAGGAGGTGCTCTCCGATCGCGGCGTCGGCGTCGACGATCTCGACGGTGTGGAGGCCAAGACCACCACCACCGTCGCGATGGACTTCGGCCGTATCACGATCCGCGAAGGACTGGTCGTCTACCTGTTCGGCACCCCGGGGCAGGAACGGTTCTGGTTCATGTGGGACGAGCTGTCCTACGGCGCGCTCGGGGCCGTCGTGATCGCCGACACCCGGCGGCTGACCGACTGCTTCCCGTCCGTCGACTACTTCGAGCAGCGCGGCACGCCGTTCGTGGTGGCCGTCAACTGCTTCGACGGCGCCGACCGGCACAGCGTGGACGACGTGCGGATCGCGCTCGACCTGGACGACGACGTGCCCGTGCTGCTCTGTGACGTGCGGCGGCGCACCTCGGCCAAGGAGGTCATGGTCACGCTGGTCGAGCACTCGCTGAGGACGATGACGTCGGCGAACTAGAGCGCGCGGACCGTTGATGACCTCGGCTGATGACCTCGGCGAGCTAGAGGGCCCGTAGACCGTTGATGACCTCTCTGAGCAGGCTCTCCGTAGGGGTCGTCGCCTTGGCGAGCGGCGGCCGGACCGACACCAGGCCGTAGTCGAGCAGATCTCCGAGCAGTACCCTGGCCACCCCCACGGGCAGGTTCAGCTCGGCGGCGATCTCGGCTACCGGCCTGGTCTGAGCCATGACGCAGTCCATCATCCGGCGGTGCTGGCCGCTCAGCTCCGCCTTGGCGGGCACCGGCAGGCCGGTCGACGACACGGTCGCCAGGAGGTCGAGTTCGGGTGACGAGGACTTGGTGCGCCCCCTGGCCACCGCGTACGGCCGCACAACCGGGCCGGCCTCCTCGTCAACCCACTCGTCTGGCCCATGGGTCACGATTGGGATCCCCCATCCTGATCGCTGTCCTGCCGCCCGCGCTGCCAACCCGACTGGAGCGAGGAGAGCAGAGCCCTGGCCTCCTCCGGTGAGCGGCTCTCGGACGAGAGTGCCTCAGTCTGCTCGGGGGGTGGCGACTGCTTGAGCTGCTCCGGCAGGTTGGCCTGTCGCACCCGGCGGGGCAGCGCCGACTCCTGGGACCGCTCAGGGCCGTGCTTGGCCGTGCGCTGGCGGCGTGGCAGCTGACCGGGGGCCGTCGTGTCGTGAGGCGTCCTGGTGTCGTGAGACGTCCTGGTGTCCTGAGGCGTCCTGACCACCGAGACGGACACCGACTCCAGCTCGGGCATCCGCACCGGCGTCGGGAGGGCCTGGATCAGCGCTGTGGGCACCAGCACGATCGCGGTGGTGCCGCCGTACGGGGAGGGCTTGAGCGTGACCGTGATGCCGTGTCTGGCGGCCAGCATGCCGACCACCGAGAAGCCGAGCCGCTCGGTCTGCGACGCCTCGAACTCGGGCGGGCTCTCCAGCCGCTCGTTGACGGCCTGCCGGGCCTCGGGGGTCATGCCCAGCCCGCGGTCCTCGACCTCGACGGCGAAGCCCCTGCCGACCAGCTCGCCGCGGACCGACACCTCGTTGCCCGGCGAGGAGAAGGCGGCGGCGTTCTCGATCAGCTCCGCGAACAGGTGCATGAGGTCGGCCACGGCCGCGCCGGAGACCCCGCACTCCGGCATCGGGTAGACGCGGACCCGGGTGTACTCCTCGACCTGCGCGGCGGCGCCGCTCAGCACGTCCTCGACCGGGATGACGCCGCGCCACCTGCGGCCGGCGGAGCCGCCGGACAGCAGCACCAGGCCCTCGGCGTGGCGGCGCATGCGGGTCGTCAGGTGGTCGATCTTGAACAGCCGGGACAGCGCCTCCGGGTCCTCGGTCTCGCGCTGCATCTCGTCCAGCAGCTTGAGCTGGCGCTGCAGCAGCGACTGGCTGCGCCGGGCCAGGTTGCGCAGCGCCTCGGAGACACCCTGGCGCAGTTTGGCCTGTTCGACGGCCGCGTCCACGGCGGTGTACTGGACGCTGTCGAACGCCTTCGCCAGGTCGTCGATCTCGCTGGTCGCGCCGTCGCACATCTTGATGGGCGGCACCTCGGCCGGGATGTCGACGTTCTTGCCCTGCCGCAGCTTCGTCACGACGCCGGGCAGCCGGATCTCGGCCAGGTCGAGCGCGTTGCGGCGGAGCGCCGCCAGCTCACGGCTGACGCGCCGGCCGACCCGGATGGAGATGAAGATGGACAAGGCGACCGCGATGAGGCCCAGGACGCCCGCCACGCCGGCCCGTACGAGGATGGCGATGCCGGCCGGCGTCATCCGGGCCAGCAGCCGGTCCCCGTTGTCCCAGATGACCTGGGTGTAGGCCTTCAGCTCGGGGTCGGCCATGCCGCGCCAGACCGCCGGGTCGAGCATCCGGCCCGCGACGTAGCCGTCCAGCGCGCGCTCCATCGCGGCCCAGCGCGGGGACTCGGTGACCTGCTCGAACGGGGTCCGCAGCTCAGCGTCGAGGTTGGCCATGGCCTTGGGGAACATGTACGTCCGCGTGCCGTCGAGCTTCGCGAGCATGTGCATGTCGCCCATGGACGGCTTGCCGTTGGCCGCGATGATCAGCGAGTGCTCGCGGCTCAGCAGCTCGCGGACCTCACTGGCGGCGATCAGACCCTGCGCCTGCTGGGCCAGCTCGACGTCCGTGCCGAGAGTCAGCGACGGGTACAGGTGATGGACCGCATCGCTGACCGCCGAGTATTCGGTGATCAGCGTGCCGGGGGTCAGCTGGCGGCTGTCGACCTTCTTCCTGATCTCGGGCAGGCGGTCGACGGCCGTGAAGACGTCCTTCAGCCGCCCGCGCATCTCAGGGGTGAGGGCGGCCTGCGTCGTCTCCGACAGGCCCCCGTCGGAGAGCCGCTTCTTGACCTCGTCGACCTTGCCGCGTGTGGCGGCCAGCTGGGCGGGGTCGGCGACGCCGCCGGAGATCACCTCGGCGGCGGCGAGACGCTCCTGCTCGATTGTGTAGACCAGGAAGTCGGCGTGGTTGATGACTCCGGACCAGATCGTGTCGACCTTCAGCAGGCCCATGGCCTCACCGGAGGTGGTGCTGGCGGCGAAGCCCCAGAGTCCGACCAGAGAAACCAGTGGGAGAACCAGCAGCGTCGAGATCTTGAATCTGATGGATCTGCCAGATGCCATGACGCCCGCTCCCGGATAGAAGATCGCGGGAGAGAATAGCACCAAATGCGGCGGTTCTTAAGATCGACTCGCCACAAATCTATGATATGTCGGGAAATCCGCAGGTCGCTGGACGGCCCGGCCCCAGGCCAGCCGTACCAACCACGCGGCCAGCACCGCCAGCAACGCCACCTCCGCGCCCAGCAGCAACCGCTCCACCAACCCGATCATCACCCGCTCGCCGGGCAGCGCCACATAGGTGACCGCCAGCACCCCGAGCCCGCCCGCCAGGGCCAGCCACTCGACGGTCCGCGCGACCGGCTTCCACACCTCGTCGGCCGTGAGCCGGGGCACCAGCAGGGCCGCCGCCGCGGGCAGGCTGACGAACGCCGCCACCGACACGTAACGGTGAATCTCCGCCGTCAGGGTCAGGTCGGCGCCGATCGGCGTGGTCGGGATGACCGCGGCGACGATCAGCGCCCCCGACCACACCCACAGCAGCCGCTCCGGTAGCCCCCGCACCGGTGCGTTCGCCGCTTTCAGCGCCTTCACCAGGATCAGCGAACCGAGGCCCAGCACCATCATCGCCGCTTCCGTGACGCCCCCGCGGTCGGACACGGCGTATTCGCTGACGGTCGCGTTGAGTGGGTTCAGGCCGGGGTCGAGCACCAGCTGCCCGACCACGATCCCGACCACCGCGAACACGATCGACCCGCAGGCGACGATGGGATAGAGCCTCTTTGCGGTCATGTCCCTACTTTCCCGCCCACGGCCCACCCTCACATCAGGCCCCGCCCCTGACCCGACCCTGAGGTTCTCTCGGGGTTTTTTGGGGTCTTTTTCGTTACGGCAGGCACGGGAGGGCCCATCCGCCGACCGGGGTCGGCGGCCTTCCAGGGGCACGGTCCTCCGCCTCACCGGCTGGGCGCCGTGACGTGCGTCTTCTTGGCCGGGCACGGTCCATCGCTGCTCGCCGCTCGGGAGTGGAGGGCCCTGCACTCTGTCGGGCTCCGTCGGGTCTTCTCGGGCTCCGTCGGGTTACAAGCCCGAGGGGTCTCTGCCGACGCTGATCTCCTCGGCGATCCGGCGGAGTTCGGCCATGTCCAGGCCGGGGGCCTTGGGCAGTTGGCGTAGCAAGGCGTCCATCACCACGGGCACCGGCTGCCCGGCCAAGCGGCCGGCGATCCCGTGGACTGCCCTGAACAGCGCCTCATCCGTGTCGTGCATCCGCTCTCCTCGTTCGACTTCCGGGAGAACCGTACGGCGTCGCGGGGACAGTTTCGCGCTACGGCCTCAGCGTGTTCCACACCGTTTCGCGCTACGTTCGCGCTACGGCTCCAGCGTGTTCCGCACCGCCGCGCAGATCTCGGCGAGCTGCCCCAGCTGCTCGGGGGTGAGGACGTCGAACAGGCTCCGCCGTACCTCCTCCACGTGGCCGGGCGCGGCGGCGGCCAGGGCGGCGAAGCCCTCATCGGTGAGCGCGGCGAAGCTGCCCCGGCGGTCGGAGTCGCAGGGCCGGCGCCGCACCCAGCCGCGCTCCTCCAGCCGCGCGACCGCGTGGGAGAGCCGGCTCTGCGAGCTCTGCGCCCTGTTGGCCAGCTCGCTCATCCGCATCGAACGCTCCGGCGCCTCCGAGAGGGCCACCAAGATCATGTAATACGTGTGCGGCATGCCCGCGTCACGCTGGAGCTGGCGGTCGAGCGCCTCGTTGACCAACTGGGTCGCGGCCAGGAAGTCGCGCCAGGTGCGCTGCTCGTCATCATCCAGCCATCGGGTCATGCGCCCATTTTAGTTGAACTCTCATATACTCGAAGGTAGCTTCCGCCGAGAGGGGTTCACCATGCCGGTTCAACGGCTCAACCACGCGGTCCTGTACGTACGCGACGTCGAGCGCAGCGTCGCCTTCTACCGGGAGGCCCTCGGCTTCGAGGTGGTCATGGGCATGCCCGGCGCCGCCTTCCTGCAGGCGGCCGGCTCGACCAACGACCACGACCTCGGCCTGTTCCAGATCGGCGAGCAGGCGGGTCAGTCCACCGCCGGCCGGTCCACCGTGGGCCTCTACCACCTGGCCTGGGAGGTGGACACGCTCGACGAGCTGGAGCGCATCGCGGCCAAGCTGAGCGAGCTGGGCGCGCTGGCCGGGGCCTCCGACCACTCCACCACAAAGGCCCTGTACGCGCACGACCCGGACGGCCTGGAGTTCGAGGTCTCGTGGCTGGTGCCCGCCTCACTCCTCACCGAAGAGGCGCTGACCGCGCGCAGCGGCATCCGGCCGCTCAACATCGCGGCCGACAAGGAGAGGTACGGCGGCCAGACGCGCGGCGGCGTAGGCGTCTCCATCCCCGCCTGACGCGCTGGGGTCTCCATCCCCGCCTGACGCCCTGGGGTCCCGTCCTCGTCCGACGCCCTGGCGCCTCGAACCCCGCCTGACGTCCCGACGTCTCCAGCCCGCGCCTGACGTCCTAGCGTCACATTTCGCACTGGATGTACCGTGGCCTTATCCCACTCCCGCGCTTTGGAGGAGGGCCATGCCGAGCGATCCCGATCATGTTCTCGACGCCATCGACGGTGTCGTCGACGAATGGGAGACGTTGAGCGCCGACGCGATGCGCTGGGCGCCTCCCGAGAGCAAGTCCGAAGACCTGATCCACGAGGTGACGGAGATCTTCGGCCCGCTCGCGAACGCGCTCAGCCAGGCGTTCCGCCCACTGGGTGACGCCGTGACCCGCGTGCTCGACAACCTGATCGACAACGACGACGAGTCCTGAAATAACCCGAATAACCCGCCAGAAACCGCCTGCCGCATGGTCCCGGCAGGCAGGCGGGTTAGGCGACTGAGAGGCGCATGGGGCGCAGGGCGCTCGTGAGCTTGGCGAGTTCGGCCAGCATGGCGTCGGCGGCGGCGGTCATCACGTCGTTGGGCTTGACCGTGCCGTCCTCGACGAACTGCGGCACGAACGGCAGGTTGACGGCCTCGACCACCGGGATCATCTTCAGGGTACTGACCACCTGGCGCAGGCTGTTGACCGCGCGGGTGCCGCCGGAGAGGCCGCCGTAGCTCACGAAGCCGGCCGCCTTGTGCTGCCACTCCTGGTGCAGGAAGTCGAGGGCGTTCTTGAGGACGGCGTTGAAGCTGTGGTTGTACTCGGGCGTCACGAAGACGTAGGCGTCTCCGCGCTCGACGATGGCGCTCCACTCCTTGGTGTGCGCGTGCTCGTACTGCTTGAGCCTGGGGTGGTTCGGCTCGTCCAGGAAGGGCAGTCCGACCTCGGCCAGGTCGATCAGCTCGACGTCGAAGTCGCCGCCGGCCACGGCCCGCTCGTAGAACCACTCCCCGATCGTCCTGCCCACGCGGCCGGGGCGGGTGCTGGCGACGATCACCTGCAGTACGGGCTTGGACATGTGGCGCTCCTCAGTCTCAGACGGCTAGATGCTCAACATTATTGAGTAACTACATATTTCTTAGCAAATGGAGCGGCGGTTGGGTAAGATCTACGACGTGAGCATTGATTCGGTGTGCGTCAGGTTCCACACCGCCCTCGAACTGATCGGCGCCCGATGGTCGGGCGCCGTGCTGCAAATGATCTTCAAAGGTGCGCACCGCTACGCCGCGCTCAAAGCGGCCATCCCCGGGGTCAACGACACGATGCTCGCCCGGCGCCTGCGGGAGCTGGAGGCGGCCGGGCTCATCGAGCGGCGAGTGCTCGCCACCTCACCGGTCAGGGTCGAATACCACCTGACGGAGATGGGCGAGGAGCTGCGCCCGGTCATAGACGAGCTGGTCGTCTGGGCGCACAAGTGGATCCCCCTCCCGGAGGAGAAGGCCTCCTGACCTTCGGGTGCCGTCAGGCGGCTCCCACGTGTTCGGCGATGGCCCCGGTGACCGGTATGACCGTGGGCAGCGGCCGGGTGGTGAAATGTGCTGGCTTGTGGGTGCGCAGCAGCAGTTCGCCGCTGCGTTCCCAGTCGAAGCCGCGCTTGTTGAGCAGCCTGGCGAAGACCGCGCCGGCCTTCTCGGGATCGCGTTCGGCCAGCCGCCGGATCGGCACCGGCGAGACGGCGTCGCCCCGGAGGTAGGAGCTGACCAGCTCGCGATAGGGCCGCCTGGCGACCAGGCCGGGGTCCTGGAAGACCTCCTCCAGCTTGGCGAAGTCGGCGTAGTAACCGAGCCCCGCCACCTCGTCGAAGATCAGGGCCACCGTCTCGGCCCCGTCCATCCGTACGGGCAGCTCCTCCCTGGTCGGCGCCGCGCCGCCCAGACGACCCGACTGGTAGGCCAGGTAGCCGCGGATGCGGTCGGCCAGCTCGGCGGGCCGCAGCACGACCAGGTCGGTCCCGAAGTGACTGATGAAGCACCGGCGCTGCTCGCTCTGCAGCTCCCTGGCCCGCGCCAGCAGCACCGGGTTGCGGAACACCCAGTCGGGATGCTCCAGCGCGATGTGCGCGGCCACCGGCAGGAGCGTGTCACGCGCGGCGGCGGCGTGGACCGCGGGCGTGCCGCTGATCAGCCAGTCGAGGCCGAGCGGCAGCAGCCTGCCCACCACGTACATCCCTGGGCGCAGCTCCCCGAACGCCGCCTCACCCAGGTTGGAGAACACCCGGTAGACCAGCTCGTCCACGAGGTTGAACAGCAGCACGGCCGCCCCGTCGACCACCCGCACCTCGTACACCCCCTCGACCACCTCCTTCCAGCTCGACAGCAGCTCGACCTCGGCCCTGGCCAGGTCGGGCCGCTCGCGCAGGAACCGGTCGATGACCGTGTCGCCACCGGTCAGCGGGTGCTGGTGGGCGAAGTAGTCGATGGGCAGGAAGGCCGCGGCCTCGTCGGTGGGCGGGTCGTCGGCGTAGAACCGGTCGAGCACCCCGCTCAGCTCGCGCTCGAACCTGCCTGAGGTGGCAAAGTGGATCAGCTCGGCCTTGAGCTCTACGGCCCGCGCCAGCATGGTCATCATCACTCCTCGTGTCCGGAGTGACACTAACCGTCCCTGGGGCGGTCGGGACGGCTCTTCCGCCAGTTGGGGTCACCACCTGCCGACCGCCCGAGCCATTGGGGCTACCACCTGCCGTTCGCCGCCAGCCTCGCCGATAGCCTCGTACCGATGAGGTGCCGGGCGAACCGCTGCCGTGGTGGCCCGGTCGCGCGCTCAAGGGGTGGTAGGCGAATGACGCTCTTGGATTACCTACGCGACTGGCAGCCCAAGCCCGTGACCAGCGAAGACGTCATCTCGCCCCAGCCCGCGGCGGCCCTGGCGGCGGTTCTCGACGCGCCGCCGACCGCCGGTGAGGCGCTGCCGTTGCCGTGGCAGTGGCTGTACTTCCTGGAGTGGCCGCCGCAGGCCGCCCTCGGCCTCGACGGCCATCCGGCCGAGGGTCACTTCCTGCCGCCCATCCCGCATCGGCGGCGGATGATCGCGGGCGGGCGGATGCGGGCGCGGCGGGGGCTGGAGATGGGGCGGCCCGCCGTACGGACCGCTGAGCTGACGGCCGTCACGCCGAAGGAGGGGCGGACGGGAGAGCTGCTGTTCGTGACGGTGCGGTACGAGTACCGGCAGAGTGGGGAGTTGCGGCTGGTCGACGAGCAGGACCTGGTCTACCGCTCGGACCCGCCGACCGAGGGGGCGGCTCCCGGCGGGGCGCTTCCGCAACCGGGAGAGCCAGCCCCGGCCGCTGCCTCCGCCCCCGCCTCGGCTAGCGCTGGGCCCACGGCTGCTGATGCCGCGTGGCGGCTTGCGGTTACCGCCACTCCGCCGCTGCTGTTCCGTTTCAGCGCGCTCACCGCCAACGCCCACCGCATCCACTACGACCAGCGCTACTGCACCGACGTCGAGCGCTACCCCGGCCTCGTCGTGCACGGTCCGCTGCTCGCCGTTCTCATGGCCGAGCTGCCCCGGCGGCACGCCCTGGGGCGGCGGATCACCGGCCTGACCTACCGCCTGCGGCGTCCCGTCTTCGAGGGTGAGCCGTTCGTCGTCACCGGCTCGCCGGAGTCGGGGCAGCTGAGCGTCCAGGACGCCTCCGGCAGGCTGCGAGCCGAGGCGCACTTCACCTGACCCCGGCTCACACCGTCTTGAGCATCCCGCCGTCGACGAAGTACGTGGAGCCCACCGAATAGCCGGCCCGCTCCGAACACAGGAAGACCATGAAGTCCGCCACCTCCTCCGGGGTGGCGAACCGCTTGATCGGCGCGTGCTCCCGCGCGACCTCGTCGAGGTGCCCCTGCCAGTCCCCGCCGCTGTCCGCGGTCAGCTGCTTGGCGGTCTTCACCCAGTCGGGGGTGAGGACCAGGCCGGGGTTGACGCAGTTCACCCGGATGTTGTGGTCGATGACCTCCGTCGACAGCGTCTTGGAGAACATCATCAACGCGGCCTTGGTCACGTTGTAGATGGGTTCGTACCAGAGCGGCTGGACGGCGCAGATCGACGCGTTGTGCAGGATCACCCCGCCACCACGCTGCCGCATACCGGGCACGAGTCCGCGGGCCAGGCGTACCGCCGCCATGACGTGCAGGTCCCAGTACGCCTGCCACTTCTCGTCCGGGGCCTCGAGTATGGTCTCGTTGGATCCGGCTCCGGCGTTGTTGACCAGGATGTCCGCGCCCCCGAAGCTCTCTTCGGCCGCCTCGATCAGCGTCGCCGTGCCGTCCGCGGTCGCCACGTCACACGGGACGGGCACCACGCGCACACCGTGGGCTTCGCGGATGCCGCGCGCCGCCTCCTCCAGGCGGTCGCCGACACGGGCGGCGAGTACGAGATGCGCGCCCTCTGCCGCGAGCCCCTGTGCCACGGCCAGGCCGATCCCGGAGCTGCCACCGGTGATGACGGCGACCTTGTCCCTCAACCCGAGTTCCACCGAACCTCCCGCAGACTGTCCACACGTGCCCCTTCATCATCGGGCACCGCCTGCGGCGCACCGGGTTTGCGTGCGCCGCAGGGGTGTCGACGTGGATCAGTCCGCCACGAGGCGGCTCCTCCGGCCCTCGTGCTCGCGCTGCCGCCGGATGACGTACGTGCCCGGCGTACAGCCCGTTGCTCCGTGTTCGGGATGGAGCAGGTAGGCGACGGCGGAGGTCTCGAAGATGCCGATCGCCAGCCGGTCGGAGTCCATCACGTCAACCGTCCAGCGGCAGGTGCCCGGGTCGGCGACAAGTGTGTGCGGGTTGCCGCCGGCCGCGCCACGCAGGAGTTCGACCCCTTCGGGCGGTACGTCCGTCCACATGGCCGGGTTCCATGGCCGTACGGACGACGCGACGACGGAGAGCGGGATGACGATGAGGTCGCCCTGGGCTTGGAGCCCGTCGACGACAGGGATGCTCACCGTTTGCTCGAGGTGGTCGAGCACGGCGAGTCCGGTCTGCTGGGAGAGAGAAGCGAGAGTCACAGTCATGGAGATCACCTCAGGTTCGGCGTACGAGAAGGGAGTACTGCTCGGCGGACAGCCCGTAGGTCCAGCCGGCGGCGTCGAGCGGGTCGTTCAGGAACCCCGGCACGGTCAGCCCGTACCGGCGGCGGTGCCCGTCGCGTTCGACGGACCCGTTGACCGCGAGGAGCACCTTGGTCTCCTTGCGCATGTCGTACAGCCGCAGTTCCGACCCGGGGTTGCCGGGGTCCGGCGCGGCCGCGACCAACCGCAGGCCGGCCTGTTCGATGTACGAGCTCCAGCCGATGCGCTCGATCGCGCACCGCCTGACCTCGACGTTGGCCTCCTGGGCGATCCGCTGGACGTCCGGACTCGTGATCACCCAGGGGGGCACCTGGGTGCCGTGCCAGGCGTACACATCCCATCCGTCGGCGTAACGCACCGCCGGGCCGTCGGCACAGTGCAGCCGGACTTCGCCGTCGTCGCTCCACACCTCCGTGTGCAGGGCGACGGGCCGTTCGGAGATGACGCACACGCCTTCACGAGGCCACCACCAGCCGCCTGACCGGGCCGCTGCCGCCCACAGATCGAGCCGCCTGACCCGCTCAGTCGCGAAGACCACACCGGCCGCTCGACGGAGGGCGTCGTAATGGGCGATCCAGGAGACGCACTGCACGCCGTACCAGCCGTTCATCCGGCGTTCGCGCGAGTCATGCACCGCCCGGACCGGCACGAGGAGCGAATCTTGGGTGGATCGCGCGAGCGGGCCGACCACCTCCCGGCGAATCAGCCGGTCCATCGGCTCCCATCTGACCCGGGTGTCGAGTTCGAGGCACAGCTCTCTCATCAGCGCGGAGAGCCGAGGCGGCAGCGGCCATTCGGACATGTGCCGGGCGGCTTCCGAAGGCCGTAGACCCGGTGGGACGGTCTCCAGAGCCGCGAGCGGTGACGGGACCCAGTGGAAACGCGGTGGGGCGAGCCCGATCAGGTGGTACAGCTCGGAGATGGCGGCCTCTTTGGCCGGACGGTCGGCGGGCATGGTCGACAGCGTCGAGCCCAGCCATTCTTCGCGGATTGCGGCAGCTTCCCGCTGCTCGGGAGCGCTCACCAGATGAAGGTGGCGTCGTCCTTTCCTACGATCATGGTGGAAATGGTGACAGATCCAGGTGGCGGCTGTCTACTGCGGATGTATCGCTGCTGACCGCCCCCGTCCCTCCGCTTGCCCAGCCGACTGGACAAGCGGAGGTGTGGCCGTGGCAGTACTTACGGGTTGTCGACGCCGATCCAGTTGACGTACCACCCGTAAGTCTCCGCGTCGGCGACGGTGAGCGGGGGGATGTCCCTCTCGCTCCAACGGATATAGACGCGGAATCCGGTCGCGGTGGGGCGGTAAACGGTGCTGGTACCCGTCAGCTCGAACTGGTGATCCGTGCCGCCGACCGAGACCGTGTAGACGGGAGTACCCCTGAAGCCCGCGGACGTGGTGTCCACGTCGATGTAGAGGCCGGGCGAGTTGTTTATGTAGAGCTGCCAGCCCATTCCCGGCGCCGTGCTCCCGGAAGCGATCCGCTGAGTCGTCGACCCCGAAAGTGCCTTGGCTACCGTCTGCTTGACGACAGGGCGGGCGTCGGCATGCGCACCGACCCCTGTCGTGAGGGCGGCTCCGAATGCCAGGGCAGTGGCAAGGGTCGTGAATCTTACGATGGACATGCGTGCTCCTTAGGTCAAAGTCCTCAGCGGTCATGACCTCGGAGAGACACTGTCCGCAGGGGGCAGCCATGGCGTGCGAGGATAAAGCGATCATCACACATGGTAATCGCCGCGAAGCGCTACTCCATGGCACGACACTCTCCCGAAAAAGGGAGCATGAGCTGGGGATTCTCCCGTTCGAGCAACCCCGTGACGCCTACTCATCCGAGGCGCAAACCGTAACTCAGCGTGACTTCGGAACCGGAGTTCGGGCGCCTTCTCACCAGGCGAGGAAGAGCGTCTCGGGAGAGCGGTGGATGAGGGTGGGGGCCATCGTGATGTCGGTGTGGGCCAGGCGCAGGCCGGGGAGTTCGCGGATCAAGATTTCCAGGGATATCCGGACCTGCTCCTTGGCGAGTTGCGAGCCCGGGCACCCGTGCGGACCATGTCCGAAGGACAGGTGGCGGAAGGCTTCCCGGCCGATGTCGAACTCGTCCGCCCGCACATCACCGTCCGCCCGCACGTCGCCGTCCGCCCGCGCAGCGGCATCGGCGTCGGCGTCGCGGCCGGCTGAGGCGAAGGACACGAAGACCACGTCGCCCTCGTGCAGCTCAGTGCCGCTCAGCGTCACGGTGGTGGTGACCGTACGCCGGAAGCCCTGGACCGGCGCCTCGAACCGGAGTGCCTCCTCGATGGCCGCGGCGACGAGCCGCGGCTGCTCGCAGAGCAGTTCCCACTGGCGGCGATCACGCAGCAGGTTGAGCACCACGGTGCCAAGCAGCGCGGTCGTCGTCAGGTGGCCGGCCAGCAGCAGGTTCTGGACATTGGACACGATCTCCTTGCGCTGATCGAGCGTGAGGTCGTCGGATCCGGGGCCAGGTCGCGGACCATCTCCGTGAACAGGTCGTCGCGCGGAGCCCTCCTCCGCGCGCGAGCGTAGCCGTCGAGCAGCCGCTGCATGTCCACGATCTCTTCCGCGACCTCGACCTGCTCGGTCTCCGTCAGCTCGGTGAACACCAGCCTCTCCGCTCCCTGCGCCCCGCGAATCGCGCCAGGCGCGTCGGCGGGGTCCAGGCCGACCAAGTGGCCGATCACGGCGGCGGGCAGCGGCCTGGCGTACGCGTCCATCCACTCGACCTGACCGTCGCCGGCGAAGGAGCCGATGAGCGCCTCGGCCCGCTCGGTGACGAACGGAAGCGCCGCGGCTACCTTGGCGGACGACAGCCCTCTGCTGAGGGGGCGGCGCAGGCGCCGGTGCGCGTCGCCCTCGGCGCCGAGCACCGTCCGCACGCCGCCGAACCCCTGGCTCAGCACCGAGAGCGCGGCCTTGCTCGGCAGGTAGTCGGGTCGCAGCGCGCCCGCCGACGAGAACTGCTCTGGATTGCCCAGCACCTCGCGTACGTCCTCGCGCCGGCTCACCAGCCAGGCGTCGAGCTCGGGTACGAAGGTAAGCCCTTGCGTCCGGCGAGCCTCGGTGTAGACGGGGTACGGGTCGCGGTAGAAGCCCTGTGGGTCCACGTGCCTATGGTCGCGGGTGGGATATGCGCCGGACAAGCTTTGCCCAAAGGCTCAATACGTTGCTGTTTAGTGGGAAATTTCCTCATTAATGTCGCCTCACATGCGCTTTGTCGCATTTGGGGTCTAGTGAGAGGATCATCGGACGATGCCAACAGATATTGTTGTGATCCTCAATGATCAACCGGGCGAGCTGGCCCGACTCGGCAGGGTCACCGGCGAGGCGGGCGTGAACATCCAGGGTCTCGCGGCTTTCACCGGAGAGGGCAAGGGCGTCGTACACGTGCTCGTCGACGACGAGGCCGCCACCAGATGCCGGCAGGCGTTCGAAGGCGCCGGGATGGGGATCGCCGACGAGCGCTCCGTACTCGTGGCGGAGATGGACGACCATCCGGGCGCCCTTGGCGAGCTGACCCGGCAGCTCGCCGACGCCAACGTCAACATCGACCTCGCCTACACGACCTTCGGCGGTGTACGGATCGTCATCGCCACCGACGACATGGCGAACGCGAAGTCGGTCCTCGAAAGCAGGCGCTGATCCTTCTGGCGAGTCACGGCGATTGACGCCGCGGATATCCGTCGCTATTGTCGTTTTGGAAATGACGAACAGGCGTGAATTCACCGACCGCCTGAAGACGAAGGTCAGGAGCCGGACGATGGACAGGAAGGCAGCAGCCATGATGGCCTGCTCCGCCTGCGATCCGGCCGCTTCGTCCTGTTGTCGTTGTTGTCGCGCCTGACGCGCACCCTCCCTCGCACATCGCCCCAACGGCGGTTTCTCGCCGTGCCGTCAAATGACGTCGCGCGCGCATCTTTAGCTTTCTTCCCTTTTTGAGAGAGTGGTTATCGTCATGCCTGAAACGCTTTCCCTTATTCAGGGATTCCGTGTTCTCTCGTGCGCCCCTAATGGCGAACCGATTAAGGACGAACGCGCCGCCACCGATCTGGTGGGCGAGGCGTGGGGGCAGCGCGCCGAGGTGATCGTCATTCCGGCGGAACGGCTCGACGACGCCTTCTTCCAACTCCGGACGCGGGTCGCGGGTGACATCATGCAGAAGTTCACGACGTACCGGCTGCTTCTGGTGATCACGGGGGACATCTCCCGGCACACGGCGGCGAGCTCGGCCTTGCGCGACTTCGTTCATGAGACGAACCAGGGTGACCACGTCTGGTTCCTGCCCAGCCTGGAGCACCTCGACGAACGTCTGGCCCGGCGAGCCGGCGCCTGACCGTTCGCCTGCTTGGCCGTGTGCCCGAGTGGTTCAGGGAACCGCCTGCAAAGCGGTGAACGCCGGTTCGAATCCGGTCACGGCCTCTCAAAACGCCTTTTGACCAGGGATCATATCGAATCAGATATTGATTCCGACCGCATAGCGCTATTAGACATCATCCGATCGGTTCTGATTTGCTCCTGCCCTCTGCTGACCAAGAGGGGCTCTGATGGCGCGTCGGGGGACGAAGATCGTACGGCTCACCGCGGCCGGGGTGGCCGCGGGTGTGCTCGTGGCGGGGATCGCGGTGCCGGCCGTGGGGGGTGCGGCGCTCGGATTCGCGTCGGCGGTGGGCGAGGCGGAGCTCAAGCCGGTCGCCCTCGTCGAGCCGCCGCCGGCCGAGGTCACGATCGTGCAGGACGCCAAGGGGGGCGAGATCGCGCGCTTCTACGAGGAGTATCGGGAGGTCGTCGGCTTCGACCAGATCGCCGAGGTCATGAAGACGGCGATCGTCTCGATCGAGGACTACCGCTTCTACGAGCACGGCGCGATCGACATCGAGGGCACCGTACGGGCGCTGGCCAAGAACCTGCGGGCGGGCAAGGTGAGCCAGGGCGGGTCCAGCATCACCCAGCAGTACGTCAAGCAGGTGCTGCTCAACTCCGCCGACACCGACGCGGAGCGGAACGCGGCCCTTGCGGCCAGCTACGCGCGCAAGCTGAACGAGCTGCGGTACGCCATGGGGGTCGAGGAGAAGTACACCAAAGACCAGATCCTCGGGAAATATCTGAACATCGCGTACTTCGGAGCCGGGGCCTACGGCGTCGAGGCGGCGGCCAAGCGGTTCTTCGGCGTCAAGGCCGACCGGCTCACCCTGCCACAGGCGGCGACGCTGGCGGGAGCCGTACAGGACCCGAACGCCACCGACCCGAACATCGGCAGGAAGCACCGCGAGAGGCTGCTGAACCGCCGTAACGTCGTGCTGAACCGGATGGCCGAGCTGGGCAAGATCACTCCAGCCGAGGCGGCCGCGGCGAAGGCCACCAAACTCGGCTACAAGGGCACCAAGCTCCCCGGTGGCTGCGAATCCAGCAAATATCCGTACTTCTGCCTGTATGTCCGGCAGGAGATCCTCAGCAACCCCGACTTCGGCAAGACCGCCGCGGCGCGCCTGGCGATGCTCAACCGCGGCGGCCTGACGATCAGGACCACGATCGACCCCGCCATGCAGCGGGCCGCAGATCGGGCGATCAGGAAGTACGTGTACGCCTCCGACGACCCCGTCGCCGCCGAGGCCCTGGTCCAGCCGGGCACCGGAGCGATCAAGGCCATGGCCGCGAGCAGGCCGTACGGCGGCGACCGCGCCAGGAACGAGATCTCCTACAACCTCGTCGCGGACGCCGTGCACGGCGGCGGCGCCGGGTTCCAGGCCGGCTCCACGTTCAAGACCTTCACCCTGATCAGCGCGCTGAAGAACGGCATGAAGCTCGACGACGGCCTGAGCGCGGGCGCCGGATACCGGGCCCCGGGCTATTCGACGTTCAAGAACTGCAAGGGCGAGAACATCGGCGACCCGACGCACACGGTCACCAACGACGAAGGCTCCCCGGGGTGGAAGACGCTGCGGACCGGCACCTGGGCCTCGGTGAACACCTTCTTCATGGAACTCGAGCGGCGGGCCGGGCTCTGCGAGACGGTCACCACGGCCAAGTCGCTGGGCATCCGCCGCTCGGACGGGCGGAAGCTGCAGGAGTACGAGACGTTCACGCTCGGCATCAATGAGATGGACCCGGTGACCGTGGCCACGGCGTACGCGGCGATAGCGGCACGCGGCAAGTACTGCGCGCCGACGGCCATCACCCGGGTCACCGACCGCGACGGCAAGGCCACCCGGTACCGGCCGAAGTGCCGTCAGGCGCTCGACCCCGCCATCGCCGACGCGACGGCCGACGTGCTGTCCGGCGTACTCACCAAGGGCACGATGCGCGACGTCGGGGGCATCGGGCGCGACGCGGCGGGCAAGACCGGCACCACTGACGACTACGCGTCGGCGTGGTTCGCCGGGTTCACCCCGGACCTGGCGGCGGCGGTGAGCATCGGGGACCCGCGCGGCTCCCAGGACCACAAGCTGACCGGGGTGACGATCGGCGGGCGCTACTACGGGGCGGTGGCGGGTGCCACCCTTCCCGGGCCGATCTGGAAGGACACGATGATCGGCGCGTTGACGGGCGTGCCCCCGACATCGTTCTCCCCCATCGACACCGCTCGATTCGAGGGGTGCTCCCAGGGTTGCCGAACCGCGCCGACGTCAGCTGACGATGACAGCACGCCTGACCCCTGAAGCGGGCGGGCGTTCGCGCGAAACCGCTGGTTGGATGTCCCGTACGCGTGTGGTGCTGATCACCTTGGATGTGCGGATTTCTGCACAGTTGATCGCTGGCCGTCTCCCTAATGTCTGTCCTGCCGGACGAACCCGGCAGCACCGACAAGGGGGAGGAACCCAATGCGTAAGACCTTTGCGATCGCGGCTCTGGCCGGCTCGATGGCCTTCACCGGTATCGCTCTCAGCCCGGCCGCCCAGGCGACCACCCAGACCACGACCACCACCGCGAGCGCGACCACCTTCACGGTGAACTGGGGCAAATTCTTCTCCAGTGACCGCAAGGCGTACACGTTCGGCAGGACGTGGAAGAGCGGCGGCAAGATCTTCACGACGTGGCACGGGGTGGACAACGTCGGCGGCAAGAAGGGCTGGGTGTGGTTCGAGTACTACAAGAACGGCAGCTGGCACAAGTTCAACCAGTCGTGGGACGGTGAGGTCGTCGGCCGCTGGAGCGGGCGTGGGATCAAGAAGGTGTACACGTTCACCTGCTGGGCGGGCAAGTTCGACAACTGTGGCCGCAAGTACCGCATCTACTAAGCCGGGCAACGTAACGAGCGGTGACCCCGCCGCACTGGCGACTCCTCCCACACGGTCCGTCAGCACCATGGACCCGCAGCATCCCTGTCGTGAGAATCGCGGTCAGCGGAAGTAGCTGGTAAGGGTAGAAGCATGATCTTTTTGAGGCGGACAGTGGGAGTCGCCGTACTCACCCTTCTGGCCATCCCGATCACCGCCACCACGGCCACGCCACCGGCGGCCGCCGACGTGCGCGAACGGTCGCAGGCCGAGGGCGGAACGGCGGGCCGCCGCATGCTGGCCCGGTTGAAGGTCGCCAAGCCGTTATCCATCCGTGGTTACAGCCACCGGCGGTTCCTGCCCCGGTGGGCGCACCACAAGGGCAGGTGCGACGCACGAGAGGTGGTCCTGGCCCGCGACGGGCGACGCGTACGTAAAAACGCCGCCTGCCATCCGGTCAAGGGCGTCTGGTACAGCCCGTACGACGGCAAGCGGCTGAAAAGCGAGAGACTGGTCGACGTCGACCATGTCGTGCCGTTGTCCTACGCCTGGCGCTCCGGGGCGAGCAAGTGGAGCCAGGCGCGGCGCCGCGCCTTCGCCAACGACCTCACCCGCCCCGAGCTGGTGGTGATCAGCCACTCCGCCAACATCGCCAAGGGCGGCCAAGGACCGCAGAGCTGGCGTCCGCCGCGCCGCGCCTACTGGTGCCGGTACGCGACCTCGTGGATCACCGTGAAGCATCACTACCGGCTCCTCGTGACCCGAAAGGAGAAGGTGGCCCTGCTCAACATGCTCCGCACCTGCTGAGCGGCCCATGATCAGGATTCGTCTTTGGCAGGGATCCGCTTGCCGAGGTTGATGAAGAAAAGGACCAAACCCACGGTCAGCACGATGTGCCCCAGTCCGGCGAGGCCGGAGATCATCGCACTGGTCTGAGCGCCCAGGACGGTCTGGGTGCCGTGGATGATCATCATCAGGACGGTTAACGCGAGACCGGCGTTGTAGACCCAGAAGGACCAGTTGAAAAGCCGGCTGGCCGACAAGGTGAACAGCTTCTCCAACGCCAGCACGATGAGGTAGAAGAACATGCCGAGCACGAGCAGGTGCGTGTGCACCACGCCGAGCTGGGTGTCGCCCGTGAAGTCGGTCAACTTGGTGAGCTCGCGATAGTACAGACCACTGATCACGCCAATGATCATGTAGATGTGCGCCGCATGGAGGAGCTTTTTCATGATTAACGCCTTTCTGGGGGGCTGGCGGCGCTTCAGGACCTGGCGTCGTTCCAGGTCGTGCTGGTGAGGAAGTAGGTGTCGTAGAGCTCCTGCACGTCAAGGAGGCTCTCCGGCGGCACCTTGCCGTACGCGATGCGCTCCAGGTGGCGGAAATACTCGAACCGCTCGACGCCCGGAGTGATGACGATGAGGATGTCGGCGTCCTCTCCCGGCGCCGCGGCGAAGGCATGGGGAAGACCGGCCGGCACGATCACGAGGTCCCCACGCTCGGCGGTGACGACCTGCTCGCCGGACAGCAACTGCGCGGTGCCGTCGAGCATGTAGAACAGCTCGGCGGAGGCGCCGTGGCGGTGCGGTTTGGCGCCGTCCGCGCCGTTCGCGAGCGTGACCCGCTGGGTCGACAGCGCGCCACCGGTTGAACTGCTGTCGGCCAGCAGCCGGATGGTGGTGGGGGCCTGGCCGATCACTTCGGCGTCCCCGGAGCGCACGATGACGGACTTGTTCTCGTTTTTGTCGGAGTTGGGCACGATGAGCGACATTTCGGTGGCTCCTTAAGGCTCAGGCGAGGAACAGCAGGACGGCGCAGATGAGGACGACCACGGCGGTGGCGAAGTGGATGCCGAACGCCACCGCCTTGGTGCCGCCGTTACGCAGGACGATGACGGTGTCGGTGAGCGGAATGAGGGCCACGACCAGCATCAACCATGCCTCGGCGCGGACCCCCACGAAGAAGAGCAGGGCCAGGCCGACGAGGCCGTAGACGGCGTCGCGCTGGCCCTTGATGGTCAGGTAGACGGCGTCCCCGTCCTTCTTGGCGGGCACGCCATAGCCGGCGGCGGCGGCCTGCGGCGCCCGCAGGAACTGCAGACCGATGAAGAGGATGAACAGGTCGAGCACGACAGCGAGTCCGTAAGCGATGGGGGTAAGCACGATCCACTCCAATTTCTAGCGCTGCTAGTTGCAAGAGTGACGCTAACATAGCTGCGACAGTTGCGCTAGCGGCGCTAGGAATTCGGTCAGCTGGAACCAGAGGGGTGGGGTTGATCGTCATGGCCGAGTGGGCGCCGGACCTCCACTCGGACCAGCCTCAGCATCGAATACGCTCTCCATCTGGAACAACGCCAGATCCGACAACGGAGCATCAACCTCGACTTAACGATCCAGAGGGATCATGGAGCTTCGCGACATCGAGATCTTCTTGACGCTGGCCGACGAGCTGCACTTCGGCCGCACCGCCCAACGGCTGCATCTCACCCCCGCACGCGTCAGCCAGGCGATCAAGAAGCAGGAACGCGCTCTCGGCGCGGCGCTCTTCAACCGGACCAGCCGCACGGTCCGCCTCACACCCTTCGGCC
Organism: Nonomuraea sp. NPDC049028; assembly: GCF_043197735.1. Classification (NCBI taxonomy): domain Bacteria; kingdom Bacillati; phylum Actinomycetota; class Actinomycetes; order Streptosporangiales; family Streptosporangiaceae; genus Nonomuraea; species Nonomuraea sp. NPDC049028. The sequence continues at coordinate 190,377 of NZ_JBICTR010000007.1, read as the reverse complement.
GTCAGCTGCGCGAGGACCTCCGGCCGATCTACCTCACCCTGGCCGACACGGTCCGACGGGCCAAGGACACCGCCCGTGGCAAGACCGCACGGCTGAGCATCGGAATGATGCCGGTGAACGCCCACGAGCTTCGCCCCTTCTGGGACACTTTCCGGGCCCGCCACCCGCACTGCGAGCTCCGCCTCCGCCACGCCTCCTTCGTCGACCCGTTCGCCGGCCTGCGGTCCGGCGAGTTCGACATCCTGGTCACCTGGCTGCCCGTCGAAGAGCCCGACCTCAGCGTGGGCCCCATCCTGTTCAAGGACCGCCGCGTACTCGCCGTGGCCGCCGACCACGAGCTGGCGCCACGGGCATCGGCTTCCGTGGAGGACATCGCGTTCTACCAGCACTCCGGTGCCCGGAGCACTCCCGATTACTGGGAGGACAGCTTCATCCCTTTCCACACTCCCCGAGGCCGCACGATCGAACGCGGACCCCTGGTGGCGAACATGGACGAGCTGCTCTCGCTGGTCAGTAACGGGGAGATCGTCAATCTCCTGCCGGCTCACTCGACTCGCTACTGGCCACGTCCCGACATCGTGTGGCTGCCCATCACCGACATGGAACCTCTCGCGTACGGCATCGTGTGGCGTACGGAGACAGAGAACGACCTCGTCCGCGCTTTCGCCCAAGTCATCACCGATCTGGGCACCCCGCCTCTCTGACCGCGTGCCGACTCAGTCCACGGCTTCCTAGATCGACGCCAGAACACGGTCGATCGTCGAGCGACCCGCGGGTCCCCAGGTCTTCTTGCCGCCGGGGAGACCTCGGTCTCCGGCCCGGCACAGAGGGCGCCGAAGTCGATGATGCCCGCGAGGGCGCCGTCCACAGGGACGACATTCGCCGGATGCAGATCACCGTGGACCCATGTCGCCCGCGCTGGCCAGGGGCTGATTCAGCCGTACTTCATCCCCGCCACAGGCCACGGCCGTCAGCGTCGTACTGTCGGCACCTCGTCCTTGTGCGACAGCCGTCCGCCGGTGAAACACAGCCGGTACGTCGGCGACGGCGAGTTCGCCCTGATCCGGTAGAAGCGGCACTCGTCAGCGCCCTGCGGATCCGCAGGCGCGCCCCTCGGCCGTCCGCGGTCGTTCACCTGGTACGCGGGCAACCGTGACCCGAGCGACGCCAGGCTCTGGCCGACGCGCAGCTCCGCGTACACCCCGGCGTCCAGCACCGAGCGGCGCGCGGTGTAGAGGTCGTAGCCGGAGGTCACCAGCATCAGGGCGGCGGCCGCCGCGATCGGCAGCCAGATCGCGTCGATCATTCTGCGCCGTACCTTGCGGCGGGCCAGGGCGAGCTCCCGCTGCGAGTCGGGTGGCGTGGCCGCGACCCCCGCGGTGAGCGGCAGCCGGGCGGTGACGGCGAAGCCGCCGTCGGCGGGCCGCGCCCGCAGCCTGCCCCCGGCCAGCCGGACCCGCTCGTCCAGACTGACCAGCCCGAAGCCACCGGACGGTTCCCCCGGGAGGACCGCCGGCAGTGGCCCGGCCGGGGGCGCCGCGTTGACCACGGTGACCTCCGCTTCGCCGGACGCGTGGTCCGTGCCCAGCCGTACGGTGACCGCGGCGCCCGGCGCGTGCTTGGTGGCGTTGGTCAGCGCCTCCTGAACCACCCGGTAGACCGCCCGGTCGGCCATCGGCGGCAGCGGCTCCAGCTCGCCGTGGAGCGTCACCGCCATCCCCGACGCGGCGGCCCGCTCGACCAGCGCGGCCACGGTGTCGCCGGACGGCAGCACGGGCGCGCTCTCGCCGTCCTCCCGCAGTACCCCGATGATCTCGCGCAGCCGTTCGGTGGACCTCGCAGCGGACCCGCGCAGCTCGGCGGCCGCCTGGCGGGCGGACTCGTCCAGCCCCGGATGTACCTGAAGCGCGGCGGCGCTCAGCGCGATCAGGCTCAGCTCGTGCCCCAGCGAGTCGTGCATGTCCCCGGCGATCCGGGACCGCTCCACCAGTCGCATCCGCTCGCCGATCAGGCTCTGCTCCCGCTCCAGCCGCTCGGCGAGTTCCCATCCGGTGCGGACGAGGCCGTCGTGCTGGCGGACGTACCGGCCGGCCAGCCAGGGCAGCAGGATGTTCGTCACCGCAGTGGTGACCAGCGACAGCCAGTCCGACAGCGTGAGGCCGGGAGTGAGATTCACCGCCACCAGCCCCGCCAGGCACACCCCGGCGAAGAACAGCAGCCCGGGACGCATACCGGCGGTGCGCCGCCCCAGCAGGAACGCCAGCAACAGCTGGGGGATCATGAAGGTGTCGGTGTACAGCTCCGGTGTCACCGCCAGAGCCAGCCCCACCGGCACGGCCGCGGCCACGACCGGCCACCGCCGGCCCACGGCCACGGCCAGCGCCAGCAGCGGTACGGCGGCGATCCTCGCCCAGGGCAGTGGAAGACCGGGAGGCTGCCCCACCTCGGGCGACTCGTTCGCCAGGAACACCGGCACGGTGACCGCCAGCCAGAGCAGCAGATCGGCCGGGAACGTCTTCATGACGATGTCCCGGAACGACCAATTCATGGCGGTCACGCTACGCCGTGCCGCACGCCGCCACACCTGACGAAAGTAAGGGGCACCCGCTGCCGATCGTGCATGATCCCGGCCATCTCCGGATCCCTATGGTCGAGACCCCTGTCGGCAAAGGAGCCTGATGATCACGCTGCACGGACTGACCAAACGTTACGGCGACAAGACCGCCGTCGACGATCTCACCCTGGAGCTCACCCCCGGCACGGTCACCGGCTTCCTCGGCCCGAACGGCGCCGGAAAGTCGACCACCATGCGCATGATCATGGGCCTGGACTCCCCCACCTCCGGCACCGCCCTGATCGGCGGCCGCCCCTACGCGGACCTCGACCGTCCGCTGCGTACCATCGGCGCCCTGCTGGACGCCAAGGCCGTCCACCCTGCCCGCAGCGGCCGGGACCACCTGCGCGCCATGACCGTGAGCCAGGGCCTGCCCTTATCCAGGGTCGAGGAGGTCCTCGCCCTCACCGGAATGACGGAGGCGGCCCGCCGCCGCGCCGGGACGTACTCCCTGGGCATGAGCCAGCGGCTCGGCATCGCGGGCGCGCTGCTCGGCGATCCCGAGGTACTGATGCTGGACGAGCCGGTCAACGGCCTCGACCCCGACGGGGTCCGCTGGATCCGCACCCTGCTCAGATCGCTGGCCGCCGAGGGCCGCACGGTCTTCGTCTCCTCCCATCTGATGAGCGAGATGGAGCGCACCGCCGACCGGCTGATCGTCCTCGGCAAGGGCCGGCTGATCGCCGACGAGCCGATGGAGCGCCTGCTCGCTGGCTCGGAGGTGCGGGTACGCGGACCGCGACTGCGACCGCTGGCCGACGTCCTGCCCGCCGCGCGCTGGACCGGCCCGGACGAGCTGACCGTCAGCGGCCACACCACCGAGCAGATCGGCCGGCAGGCGTACGAGCTGGGGTTGCCGCTGTACGAACTGCGCGCCGTCGAGTCCTCGCTGGAAGAGTCGTACATGCGGCTGACCGCCGACAGCACCGAGTTCGGAGCCCACGCATGAACGCCCTGACCCGCGCGGCCGCCGCCGAGTGGCTGAAGCTCCGCTCCGTCCGCTCCACCTGGTGGTTCGCCGGCGGCGCGCTCCTGACGATGCTGCTGGTGGCGGTGCTGGAGGCGAAGGACACGGCCGTCTTTCTGCGCAAACATGGCCTACCGGTCGAACCGGTGTCGTCGGTCATCGAAGGCCTGGACTGGGTGCAGCTCATCTTCGGATCGCTCGGCATACTGGCGGTGACCAGCGAGTACGCCACCCGCAGCATCGTGGTGACGCTGGCCTGCACGCCCTCCCGCACCCGGCTGGTGCTGGCCAAGACGGCCGTCGTGGGCGCTGCGATATTCGTTGCCGGCGGGCTCATCGCCGTCCTCGGCGTGGCGGCCAGCGCTCCGCAGCTGGAGAAGTACTGGGAATTCGACGCCGGACAGGTGACCGGGCGAATCCTGGCCATCGCGGCGTACCTGGCACTCATCGCCATGCTGGCCCTCGGACTCGGCACGCTGATCCGCAGATCGGCCGGGGCCATCACGATGCTGTTCGCCCTGCTGTTCGTGCTCCCGATCGGGTTGCAGGGGCTCGCCACCTCGCTGGACGCCGAGTTCCTCAACACGCTCGCCTACTACACGCCCGCCCCCGTCGGGGAGCGCTTCATCGCGGGGGAGGCGGCATCCGGCCTCGTACTCACCGCGTGGGCCGCCGCGGTGGTCGCCGCTGGGATGTGGGTGATGCGCAAACGCGACGCTTGACCAGCGGCTCACCCCGTCAGTCGCGCGGGACCAGCCCGGCCTCGTACGCCAGCACGGCCGCCTGGACGCGGTTCTTCACCTCCAGGCGGCCCAGCACGGCACTCACATACGCCTTGACCGTCCCCTCCACCAGGAACAGCCGCCCGCCGATCTCCGCGTTGGACAACCCGGCGCCGACCAGCGCCAGCACCTCCCGCTCGCGCGGCGTGAGCACCGCGATCCGCTCCTTGGCCGCCGACTGCCGGCTCATCCGGCCGCCGCTGACCTGCTGAATCACCCGATGGGCGATCTGCGGCGAGAGAAACGCCGCACCACCGTGCACGGCCCGTATCGCCGCCATCAGCTCGTACGGATCACCCGACTTGAGCAGAAAACCGCTCGCCCCGCCGTCCAGCGCCCTGATGATGTACCCGTCTTCGGAGAACGTCGTCAGCATCACCACCGCGACATCGGGGGCCGCCCGGCGCAGCTCCGCCGCCGCGCTCAGCCCGTCCAGCAGCGGCATCCGGATATCGAGCAGGGCCACGTCCGGTCGGTGCGTACGGGCGAGTTCGAGCGCCTCCCGCCCGTTGCCCGCCTCCGCGACCACCTCGATGTCCGGGGCGGCGGCCAAGATGGCTCGTACGCCCACCCGGACCAGGACCTCGTCGTCGGCGAGCAGCACCTTGATCACGCCTCAGACGCTACCGCCGCGTCGCTCCCCACGGCCTAAGGTTCGGCGTTGATTGGAACCATTCTCCTGTATCCGGATAAGTACGGCTGTGACACCCATTCCATATGAGGATCCGACCCCGGCGGGCCTGACGCTCCGCATGGCGACATCCGCTCAGCCACGAAGAGGCGACCTGGCAGAGGATCCGGCGGCCTTCGACGTGCTGGCCCCGATGGAGGACTCGGCGATCATCGAAGCGTCGCTGCGCGAGCCGGAGCGTTTCGCCGAGTTGTTCAACCGGCATGCCGCCGTACTGCACCGCTACGTCGTCCGGCGTCTGGGTCCGGATCACGCGGAGGACGTGGTGGCCGAGACGTTCACCAGGGCGTTCGAGAAGCGGCGCAAGTACGCCTTCGACCGCTCGGACGCCCTGCCGTGGCTGTACGGCATCACCACGAACATCATCGGCACCCACCGCAGGGCAGAGGTACGCGGCTACCGGGCCCTCGCCCGAACCGGCGAGGACCCCGTGGCGGTGGCCTTCGACGAGCGGGTGGTCGCCCGGGTCTCCGCCTCGGCGACCCGGGAACGGCTCGCGGCCGCCCTGGCCAAGCTGGGTCGAGGCGAGCGCGACGTACTGCTGCTGATCGCCTGGGGCGATCTCAGCTATGAGGAAACGGCGCAGGCGCTGGGTGTGCCCATCGGCACCGTACGGTCCCGGCTGTCCCGCGCCCGCCGCAAGATCGCCCACGCGCTGGGCGGCAGCAACCCGACCGACGTCACCGAGGAGGTCTGATGAACGATTTGGACATGGTCCGCGACCTGCGGTCGCAGGTGCGGCAGAGCGAAGAACGCGATCTCCACGGCGCCCGCCGGCGGATGCTGGCCTCGATGGCTCAGGAGCGACCGAGGCGCCGACTCCCCCGTATGGCGCTGCGTGTGGCCGCCGTCGGCGTCCTCGGCGTCACGATCGCGGCCGGTGTCACAGTGGTGCAGTCCGTCCGTACGGATGACCCGGGGAAGGGAGGAACCGCCACTGCCCCGGCATGGCTGCCCATGGCGAACGCGGAGACCCTGGCCAAGCGCGCGACAGCGGCGGCGGCGCACCAGACGGACGTCTACCCGCGAGCCGATCAGTGGATGTACACCAAGAGGGACTTCTACCGCACACCCAAGATCGCCAAGACAAACTCGCGGTACACCGCGGAAATGTGGACCCGGGGGGATGGCAAGGAAAGGGCCATGCGGGAGCAGGACAGCAAGACGATCCAAAGGCGCAAAGGCGGGGAGGATCCCCGTGTACGGTTCGACCCCGCCTACCTACGCTCGCTCCCCTTGGATCCGGACGCTCTGCTGGAACGCCTGAAAAAGGACACAGCGGAGATGATTCCTCTGCCCGAGGCGCGGGCGGTCTCCCATCAGGTCCTGATGATCCTGCAAGAAGGCGCTCCAGCGGCTCGCCTGCGCGCCGCCTTCTACACCGTCCTGTCGAAGTTGGACGGGGTCGGCGTGGAGAAGGTACGCGATCTGCTGGGCAGAGAAGGCTTGGCCATCTACACGGATGACACCGACGAGGGGATTCGCCAGGAAATCATCATCGACCCGAACACCTTCGCCCTGCTCGGGGGGCGCCGCGTCTACATCGGCGGAGCGGATGCGCGGTCCCCGTACGGCAAGCTGCCCAAGGGCGAGGTGGTCTTCTCGGTGGCTCAGGTGGCGGTCGGCATCGTGGACGACGCGGGGGACGTTCCGTAACCGGGCCCGAGGTGAAGACGCACAGCGGGCGCGGGACCGATTCCCGGCCCCACGCCCTCGCTTCCGCAGTGTGATCGTTCAGCTCTGATGAGTGGCCTCCGGCACGGCTTCCTCGGTCTTGCGGTAGCCAAGGCGGCCGCGGGTCGCGACGAGAATGATGATCGCTGCCGTACCGCTCGCGAGCAGGGTGACGTGGGACGTCTGCTGCGCGTTGGCGATCGACGGGAACATGTCCGCGTAGGCGAGCGACATGAAGTTGTTGACGCTGACGTGCAGCACCATGACCAGCGGCAGGCTCTGGCCGGTCCGGTTGAACACCCAGGTGACGATCACGCTGAACAGGCAGGCGAAGGCGATGAACTCGGCGACCGTGAGCCAGGTGACGTTCGGCCACCCGCCCCACTCGCTCAGGAACAGCGGCACGTGCCAGAAGCCCCACAGCGGGCCGAGGATGAGGGTGCCGACCAGCGGGCCGAACTTGCGCTGCAGGCGGGGCAGGGCGAAGTCACGCCAGCCGGGCTCTTCCGCCAGTCCGGTGGTGACCATCTGGAGCAGCAGACTGGGCAGATAGGCCACCAGCACGGCGACGGGCGGCATGTGGATGTCTTCGTTGGACACCGCGAAACCGCTGATGATGATGGCGGTGGGAACACCGGCGGCGGCCCCGAGGTACCAGATCCAGCTGACCCGCCACTTCATCATCCGCCCGACCCACCGGCGAAGGCCCGCCTTGCCGTCCGCGACCGCGGTCACGATGAACGCGGCGAAAATGGGTCCGAGATAGGCGCCGGGGAGAACACCGGCGAACTGCGTGGTCCCGAGCACCGAAGGGAAGGTGAAATCTAAGATCCCCAGGCCGGTCGCCGAGAGAATGTAGGGCGTCCAGGCGGCCCAGCTCATCAGATTCGCCAGCACGAAGAAACTGAGCAGCGGACGACGCCGGATGAAACCCCGTAGCCCGGTCTGACTCGCGTAATGCTCGCTGCCCCGCCGACTGTCGACTGTCATTTCATTTTCTCCTGAGAGATGCGCTTGACTGACAGTGATCAGCACATCAGTCAGGGGCCCTCCCGGTCGCTCCCATGTACGCCCCAATGGGGGTATAGCTAGGGGTACCTGGGGAGAACGCAGCCGCCCCACCTGGGCATACAGGCGCCTCGAGCCGCGGATCAACGGCCGCAGAGCGGGTTCCATGTCCGTGGAGCAGAGCGAGGCTAGGTCGTTGGACAGCTTCGAAGCATCATGGACACCGGTCGCTGTGAATCCTGTACTCTCGCTCAGGCCGAGGATGAGCACTCCGCCGTGGGTGTTGGCGAAGGCCGACAGGGTCTCCCGGATCGTCTTCGGCAGCTCGCGCTGGGACTGCTTCACTTCCACGTCGGAGACGTCCCCACCGAGTACGCGGAGGTTCGCGCAGAAACAGAGCCCTCAGCTTGGATCGACAGATTCTACGCCGGACGTCCTGCCATCCCCACCGGCAGCCTCATCCTCGACGCGAAGATCACTCGCATGCGGAAAACAGGGTTAGTACGTCACAGCTTTTCCAATCAGGCTCGTTTCTGTACTGATTAGGTGTCTCCGGCGCGCTGTCTGGTGGGCCGCACGGTATGAGTTCGCCATCGCGACGCTGGGCTGTCGGCTCGGCGCCATGGCCTACGCCTGGGAGGGGCTGCTGGCGTCGGGCAGGCTGACGAAGCTGCCCATGCCGCGGACGGTGTAGATAGCCCCCTCTTCGCGAAGGGCTCTCATCGTCTTGTGGGCGGTCATCCGGGCGATGCCGAACTCCTGCATGAGATCGTTCTCGCTTGCCACGCGTGAGCCGGGGCGGTAGACACCTGCCGCGATGCGTTCGCGGATCACCTGTGCGGCCTGCTGCCATCTCGGCTGATCCTCACGGAACTCGATCACGATGTAACTGTAGGCAACTCTGAGCTACCATCGCGGCTCGACAGCTTCCCTGGACCTCGCCTGGGACAGATGCCCGGGAGACCCCTGAGGCCACTCCATGCTTCCTGCACATCAACGGAAAGCGATATCTCTTGCCTTTGAGGCCAGCGGAGAACGCGCAGGCGAAGCCTGCGCCTGAGGAGGGCGTCCGAGCGTAGCGAGGTCCTGCAGGGGTCGGGCCGTTGGCCCGACTGGGGGCTACGCCTGAAGCCCCCGGAAGCGCGAAGCGCTGACTGCGAAGCCCGTTGTGCGCCGCAGGCGCCCCTGGAAGGACGCCTGGAGCGGAGCGCAGGCCCTTTGTGCCGTACGGGTCAGCCGCGGGGCGCGTACATGATCACCAGGACGCCCGCCAGGCAGATCAGCGCGCCGATGACGTCCCAGCGGTCGGGACGGAAGCCGTCGGCGATCATGCCCCAGATCAGCGAGCCGGCCACGAACACGCCACCATAGGCGGCCAGGATGCGTCCGAAGTGGGCGTCGGGTTGAAAGGTGGCGACGAAACCGTACAGTCCGAGCGCGATCACGCCCGCGCCGACCCAGATCAGGCCGCGTTGCTCGCGCACGCCTTGCCAGATCAACCAGGCGCCGCCGATCTCGAACAGCGCGGCCAGACCGAACAACAGCAGAGAACGGGCGATCGTCATAGCAGCCATTGCACCAGGCCGGGCCGGAGCGGGTCAGTGTCGGGGCTGGTCAGCGTCCACATCCCGGTCGCCATGAGGACGACCGTGCCGACGACGCTCTGTTTGGCGGAGGATGGACCGGCAGCGACCGCGGCCGTGGCTGTGGTGGCGGGCGTGGGCGTGGCCGGCAAGGCGGCAGCGAGCGCGGATGTGACGGCCCAGCGGCGGGAGCAACCGAGGTCCGAGCCTCGTGGATGCTATGGCAGAACCGTAAGTCACGCCGCTGCTGCGGTGGAAGACGGGTATTCAGGCTTGAATGTGCGGAAGGTATCGTGAGGCTTGTGACGACGTTTCGGATCAGCGAGGCCGCGGCACTGCTCGGGGTCAGCGCCGACACCGTTCGCCGGTGGGTGGACGCGGGTCGGCTGGGCGCCGAGCGGGATGAGCACGGTCACCGGCGGGTCAACGGCGCCGATCTGGCCGCCTTCGCTCGCTCGCAGATCGAGGAGAGCGACGGCGGTAGTCGCTCCTCGGCGCGTAACCGCTTTCGCGGAATCGTGACCGAGGTGATCCGCGATTCGGTGATGGCGCAGGTGGAGATCGCCGCCGGGCCGTTTCGGGTGGTTTCGCTGATGAGCCGTCAGGCCGCGGATGAGTTGGGCCTGGAGGTGGGGGTGGTGGCGGTCGCCGTGATCAAGTCCACCAACGTCGTCGTGGAGATTCCCGGTCACGAGCGCGTGGCCAGTTATTTGTGAGGAGCCCTCCTTGGTGTTCAGGCGTCTTTCCCGATGGGCGATCGCCCTGCCCGTCGTGCTCGCGCTGGCGGGCCTGTCCGGTTGCGGCTCCGGGCAACCGGCCACCTCCTCCACAGCATCGGTGTCGTCCGCCGCCGCGAACGGGGCCAAGGAGGTGACGGTGTTCGCGGCGGCGTCGCTGACCGGGACGTTCACCGAGCTCGGCAAGACCTTCGAGGCCGCGCATCCGGGCACGACGGTGAAGTTCAACTTCGGCTCCAGCGCGACGCTGGCCCAGCAGATCGTTCAGGGGGCGCCGGCGGATGTGTTCGCCGCGGCGAGCCCGGCCACGATGAAGACGGTGACCGACGCGTCGCTGGCGAGTGCGCCGACCACGTTCGTGCGTAACAAGCTGGAGATCGCCGTGCCGAAGGACAATCCGGCCAAGGTGGATGAGTTGACGGACCTGGCCGACAGCAAGGTGAAGGTGGCGTTGTGCGCCGAGCAGGTGCCGTGCGGGGCGGCGGCGGTCAAGGCGCTGGACGCGGCCGGGCTGAAGGTCAAGCCTGTGACGCTGGAGCAGGACGTCAAGGCCACGCTGACCAAGGTCGAGTTGGGCGAGGTGGACGCGGCGCTGGTGTACAAGACCGATGTGATCGCCTCGGCGGGCAAGGTGCAGGGGCTGGAGTTCCCTGAGGCGGACAAGGCGATCAACGACTATCCGATCGCCACACTGGCCAAGGCGCCGGCCGGCGACCTGGCCAAGCAATTCGTGGATCTGGTGCTGTCGCCGCAGGGCAAGGACGTGCTGACCAAGGCCGGCTTCGAGGCTCCCTGATCGCTCATGAACCCTTCCGTGCCGGAGCAGGTCGACCTGTCGAGCTCGCCACGCGGGCCCGGCAGTCGGCCGGCCGCGGGGCGCGAGGTCTCCGGGCGCCTGCCGTGGATGCTGGTCGTGCCCGCCGTCGTGGGTCTGGTCTTCCTCGTACTGCCGCTGGCCGGGCTGCTGATCCGCGCCCCCTGGTCCACGCTGCTGCGGCGGCTGGCCGAGCCGCAGGTGCTGGAGGCGTTGCGGCTGTCGCTGGTGTGCGCCACCATCGCCACCGCTGCGTGCCTGCTGCTCGGCGTGCCGCTGGCCTGGCTGCTGGCCCGGGTGTCGTTTCCCGGGCGGCGGCTGGTCCGAGCCCTGGTCACCGTCCCGCTGGTGCTGCCGCCGGTGGTCGGCGGTGTCGCGCTGCTGCTCGTACTGGGGCGGCGCGGGCTGGTCGGGCAGTGGCTGGATACCACGTTCGGCATCACGCTGCCGTTCACCACCGCTGGGGTGATCATCGCCGAGGCGTTCGTGGCGATGCCCTTCCTGGTGATCAGCGTGGAGGGGGCGTTGCGTGGTGCCGACCGGCGTTTCGAGGAGGCCGCGGCCACGCTCGGCGCCTCGCGGTGGATCGTGTTCCGGCGGGTGACGCTGCCGATGGTCATGCCGGGTGTCGTGGCCGGGGCGGTGTTGTGCTGGGCGCGGGCGTTGGGCGAGTTCGGCGCGACGATCACGTTCGCCGGCAACTTCCCCGGCACCACCCGCACCATGCCGCTGGCGGTCTATCTGGCGCTGGAGACCGAGCCGGAGGCGGCCATTGTGCTCAGCCTCGTCCTGCTGGCCGTCTCGGTGATCATCCTGACCAGCCTGCGGGATCGGTGGGTGAGCGCGCCGTGATCCAGCGTGACCGGTGGGTGAGTGTGTCATGACCCTGTACGCCCGGCTGGTGGTCACCCGGCCCGCCTTCACCCTCGACCTCACCCTGGAGGTCGCTCCGGGCGAGGTCGTGGCGCTGCTGGGCCCCAACGGCGCGGGCAAGACCACCGCCCTGCGCGCCCTGGCCGGGCTCACCCGCCTGTCCGACGGGGAGATCGTCCTGCGCGACAGGCCGCTGCACACCCTGCCCGCCGAGGAACGCCCGATCGGCATGGTCTTCCAGGACTACCTGCTCTTCCCGCACCTGACGGCGCTGGACAACGTCGCGTTCGGGCCGCGCTGCCATGGCGTGCCCAAGGCCGAGGCCCGCCGTACCGCCGCCGCCCTGCTGGAACGTGTCGGCCTGGCCGAGCGCGCCGCCGCCAAGCCACGGCAGCTGTCCGGCGGACAGGCTCAGCGGGTGGCACTGGCGCGGGCGCTGGCCGTACAGCCCGATCTGCTGCTGCTGGATGAGCCGCTGGCCGCGCTCGACGCCCACACCCGGCTGGAGGTCCGCTCCCAGCTGCGCCGCCACCTGGCCGACTTCGACGGCGCGACCGTGCTGGTCACCCACGATCCCCTCGACGCGATGGTGCTGGCCGACCGGCTGATCGTGATCGAGAACGGCGCCATCGTCCAGCAGGGCAGTCCGGCGGAGGTGGCCCGCCGCCCCCGTACCGACTACGTGGCCCGCCTGGTCGGGCTCAACCTGTACCGCGGCGTGGCCGACGGATCGCGGGTCAAGGTCGGCGAGCTGTTGCTGCACACCTACGAACACCTCGACGGGCCCGCGTTCGTCGCCTTCCCGCCGTCCGCCGTCGCCCTCTACCGGACCCGCCCGGACGGCAGTCCGCGCAACCTGTGGCAAGCCCGCATCGAGGGCATCGAACGCCACGGCGACAACGTACGCGTACACCTCGACGGCCCCATCATCGCCTTCGCCGACATCACCACCGCCGCCGTCGCCGACCTCGACCTGACCCCGGGCCAGCAGATCTGGGCCTCGGCCAAGGCCACCGAGACCCACGCCTACCCCGCATGAACCCGCCCGCGCCGGACGACCGGCATGACTCGAATCTCACTGTGGTCTCCCGCTGCGGCATCGAGCGGAGTGTCGCGACACTCAACCAGGCTGGTAGCAAGGGCTCGGTGCCCGTCGTCAATACACGTCGCGCACGTAGCGCTTGCTCGCGGCCAGCTGCTTGACGTACGCGGTCGCGTCATCAGGAGAGAGGCCGCCATAGCGGGCCGTGATGTCGTGCAGAGTCTGGTCGACGTCCTTGGCCATCCGGCCGGCGTCGCCGCACACATATACGTGGGCCCCGTCCTGCAGCCAGGCCCAGAGCTGGGCACCGTGCTCGCGCATGCGGTCCTGAACGTAGACCTTGGCGCGCTGGTCGCGGGAGAAGGCCAGGTCGAGGCGGGTCAGCAGCCCGTCGTCGTGCATTTGGGTGAGTTCGTCGCGGTAGTAGAAGTCGGTGGTCCGGCGCTGCTCACCGAAGAAGAGCCAGTTACGGCCGCGGTGGCCGAGGGCGCGGCGTTCGTCGAGGAAGCCGAGGAAGGGGGCGACGCCGGTGCCGGGACCGATCATCACCATCGGGGTGCCCGGGTTCGAGGGCGGGCGGAAGTGGGTGGTGTGCTGGACGTACACCGGCACCTGGGTCCGCTCCGGGTTGTCGGCCAGGTAGGCCGAGCACGCGCCGCTGCGCGGGCGGCCACGCAGATTGTCGAAGCGGACCACCGAGATGGTCAGCCGTATCTCGTCAGGGCTGGTCAGCGGGCTGGAGGAGATGGAGTACAGGCGCGGCTGGAGCCGTTTGAGCACGCCGATCCATTCCTGGGCGTCGGCGCGTACCGGGAGTTCGGCGATGACGTCGATGGCCTGGCGGCTCCAGGTCCACTTGGCCAGCTCGCCCTTGTTGCCTGGACGCAGCAACCGGGACAGATCGCGGTCACGAGTACGTTCGGCGACGAACTTGAGCAACCCCGAGGTGATCTTGGTGAGGTCCAGATGGCGGTGCAGCGCCTCGCCGAGAGGAAGCGAGCCGAGGCCGGTCAGCTCCACGTTGTCGACCGGGCTGAGACCGGTCACGGCCAGCCATTCCATGACCAGATCAGCGCTGTTGACGGGCATGACGCCGAGCGCGTCCCCGGCCTGGTAGGCCAGTTCGCCGCCGGTCTCGAAGGTGAACTGACGGACCTCTTTGGCCGAGCCGGGCAGGCTGAGCAGCCGGTTGCCCGACAGCGTCGCGGTAAAGGGCGCCGTCTTGCTGGGCCCCGGCGTGGGCGCGGGAGACCCGACGGGTACGGACGGTGAGGCGGGCTTGGTCTCGGTGAGCGAGGGGGGCGTCGTCTCGGTGAGCGTGGTGAGCACCTGGTCGAGCCAGCTCAGCGCGCGCTCCTGGTCGTCGGGCTCGCAATCGGCGCGCGGCGCCAGGCGTACCGCGCCGAGCTCCTCCAGACGACGGTCGAGCTGGCGTCCGTGACCGCAGAAGTCGTCGTAGCTGGAGTCGCCGAAGGCCAGCACCGCATACCGCACGCCGTCGAGCCGCGGTGCCCCGGGCTCGGCGAGCGCCTCCCAGAAGGCGGCACCGTTGTCGGGCGCTTCGCCGTCGCCGAACGTACTGGAGATGACCAGCAGGTCCGCCTCCGCGGGAAGAGTGGCCGGGGTGCAATCGGCCATGTCGACGAGCCGGGCCTTGCGGCCCGTGTCGGCCAGGCGGCGAGCGCTGGCGGCGGCGAACTCCTCGGCGTTGCCGGTCTGCGAGGCCCACAGGACGATGAGCTCGCGCACCGGCGCCTCGGGCGCCTCCGGTACGAGGGCAGGAGCCGCGACACGAGAGAAGGCGCCGGCCAGCGCACCGTTGATCCACAGAGCATGGCTCGGGTCGATGGGGGCGTGGCTCGGCAAGATCGGTACGGCCGTGCCGGCGGGCGGCGCATCGATCAGACCGGCCAGGAACCCGGCCAGATACTGGCGCTCGTGACCTGCGAGCACCGGCGGGGCCAGCTCGCCCAGCCCGAACAACCCGGCCAGCGCCGCGACCGGACCGGGCGCTGCGGCCGGCTCGGGCACTGCGGCCGGCTCAGGTACTCGCGAGGGAGCGTCGTCTGTGACCACCCTGGCCAGGGAGACCGCGCACACCTTCAACTCGGGCTGGAACGAGATCGGATCCACGGCGTCGCTGGTGACGGCGTTGACGCTGAGGTACTCGCCGAACAGGTCGTTCCAGTGGAACGGCGCGAAGCTGTTGCCCGGCATCACCCGGTCCGTCACGACCGCGGGCAGCACGGCCCGGCCGCGCCGGGAAGAGATGGCCACCAGGTCGCCCTCACCGATGCCAAGCTCAGCGGCGTCCCGCGGGTTGATCTCGACGAACGGGCCCGGGTTGAGCTTGTTCAGCTTGGCGACCTTGCCGGTCTTGGTCAGGGTGTGCCACTGGTGCCCCAACCGACCGGTGTTGAGTACGTACGGGAAGTCGTCGTCGGGCAGCTCGGCGGCGGGCAGGTGCGGGCGCGGGAAGAAGACGGCACGACCGTCGGCGGTGGCGAAGGCCAGGCGCGGGCGGCTGCCGTCCTCCCGTACGAGCGGCGCCTGGCTGAGACCGTCATTGAGATAGCGGATCGGATTGCGCGCGCCGGAACCGGGCGGGCTCGGCCACTGCACCGGCGTCTCCCGCAGCCGCTCGTAGGTGACGCCGCGCAGGTCGTAACCGGTCGCGGGATTGCCCGCCCGCTTGATCTCCTCGAACACCTCCTCCGCGCTCTCATAGGAGAAGTCAGCCTCGAACCCCATCTCGCAGGCGACCCTGGCGATGATCCGCCAATCCGGCAGCGCCTCCCCCACCGGCTCGACGGCCTGCTGGAGCAGGGTGAGGTTGCGCTCAGAGTTGATCATCACGCCTTCGGACTCGGCCCACAGGGCGGCCGGAAGGACGACGTCGGCGTAGGCGTTGGTCTCGGTGGCCGCGAACACGTCCTGGGTGACGACGAACTCGGCCGCCTCCAGACCGGCGATCACGGTCTTGCGGTTGGCGACGCTGGCGATCGGATTGGTACAGATGATCCAGCACGCCTTGATCTCGCCTTCGGCCATCCGCGAGAACATCTCGACCGTGCCCTGCCCGACCTCGGTACGAAGCGTGCCGGGCGCGATCCCCCACAGCTCCTCGACGAACCGGCGATCCTCCTCCACCAGCGCCGACCGTTGCCCGGGCAGTCCGGGCCCCATGTAGCCCATCTCGCGCCCACCCATCGCATTGGGCTGGCCGGTCAGCGAGAACGGGCCGCTACCGGGACGGCAGATCGCGCCCGTGGCCAGGTGCAGGTTGCACAGCGCGTTGGTGTTCCAGGTGCCGTGAGTGCTCTGGTTGAGCCCCATCGTCCAGCAGCTCATCCACTCGCCGGCTTCGCCGATCCACTGAGCCGCCCGACGCAGGTCGGCCTCGGGTATCCCGGTGATCTCCGCGACCGCGGCGGGCGGATAGTCGAGCAGGAAGCCCGGCATGGCCGCCCAGCCGTTGGTGTGCTCCGCGATGAACTCCTGGTCGATGTGGCCGTCCTCGACCAGGAGGTGCAGCAGCCCGTTGAGCAGGGCCAGATCCGTGCCCGGCCGTACCTGTAGGAACAGGTCGGCCTTGTCGGCCGTGGCCGTGCGGCGCGGGTCCACCACGATCAGCTTGGCGCCGGCCTTGACCCGGTGCATCATCCGCAGGAACAGGATGGGGTGGCAGTCGGCCATGTTCGCGCCGATGACGAAGAACACCTCGGCGCGCTCGAAGTCCTCGTACGAGCCGGGCGGGCCGTCCGAGCCCAGCGACAGCTTGTAGCCGCTGCCCGCGCTGGCCATGCACAACCGTGAGTTCGACTCGATCTGATTGGTGCCGACGAACCCCTTGGCCAGCTTGTTCGCCAGGTACTGGGCCTCCAGCGTCAGCTGCCCGGACACGTAGAACGACAGCGCGTCGGGCCCGTGCTCGTCCAGGATCGCGCGCAGCCGCTGGGCGGTCGCCGTGATCGCCGCGTCGACACCGGCCTCCGCCGGCTCCGCACCCCGATCCGGCCGGACGAGCGCCCGCTCCAGCCGGCCGGGAGCCGCGAGCATCGCCGCGCTGGTGGCTCCCTTCGTACACAGACGTCCGGCGTTGGCCGGATGGCTCTTGTCCCCCGAAGCCTTGACCACCCTCCGCCGCCCATCGGCGCCACGCGTGACGTCGAGCACGATGCCGCAGCCGACGCCGCAATAGGAACAGACGGTCTTCACCCGGTCCGTCGCCGTCATCGGCCCTTCTCCTCTACAGGGCCTGAACGCTGTCCCGGGCAGTGGGCGCGTCGCAGCCGCAGCGGGCAGATCCAACACGCAAAAGGTAAGAAGCTGGCGTTACAGGGACGTCACATCAGCCGACTGCGGCCGGTTACATTCAGATCACCACCGATCCCTGCCCGCCACGCACCCGCTACTTCGGTTCGATCCCAGCCGAGCACTCCGCGCCGGTATTAGCAAGAAGCCCCCTGTGATGATCACAGAGGGCTTCTGACCTCGGAGGTCGCCAAGCAGGTGGTACGCCAGCCTGCGGATGGCTTCCGGGCCGACCGGGTGACCGACCGTCGGTCAGGCGTCGGCCAGGCGGGTGCCGTCGTCGGTCAGGTGGACGGCGCGGCCGGTGGTCGCCGAGCGGGTGGCCGCGGCTCCCACCAGTACGCTGCGGATGCCGTCGCGGTACCCGGCGGGGCGGCCCAGCGGGTCCTCGCTCGGGCCGCGGAAGATGTCGTTCAGGAGCAGCCGGTCGCCGCCGCCGTGACCACCCTCCCCCTGCTCGATGGTGATCTCCTCCGCCTCCTGCCAGTGCCGGTGCAGGATGAGCTTCTCCCAGGCACCGGCCGCGTGTTGCTTGGTGGCGGCGCTCGGGTCGATCGCGGCGTGCGGCGGCGTCCAAGATCGCTCGCACACCTCCAGCTCGATCCGCCCCTCCGTGCCGTTGAAGACGACGCGGTAGCCCTCGTACGGGGCGTGCGCGGTGAGGGAGTACGTGAGCATGGCCCGGTTCGCGTAGCGGACCAGGACCGACATGTTGTCGTCGATCGTCACGCCCGGCCCGAAGACGTCCTGGTCGCGGATGTAGCCGTCTTCGTGCTCGGCGTCCAGGTAGAGGCGCTTGAGGTGCTGATCGGTGGAGATGTCCAGGATGAAGGGGTCGGTGCCGAGGCCGGGCGCGCCCTGGCCGCGGGCGGGGCGCGGACCCCGGGGCAGGGCCTGGCCGTAAAAACGAAGGTCCGTCTGAGCGAAGACGAGCTCGGGTGCGGCCGCGAGCCACCAGTTGACCAGGTCGAAGTGGTGGGTGGACTTGTGCACGAGCAGGCCGCCGGAGTTGGCCCGCTCGCGGTGCCAGCGGCGGAAGTAGTCGGCGCCGTGGATGGTGTCGAGTGCCCAGTCGAAGTGGACGGAGGTGATCTCGCCGATCGCGCCTTCGCTGATCAGCTTCTTCACTGCCGAGTTGCGGGGCGAGTAGCGGTAGTTGAAGGTGACCACCAGTTTGCCCGGGTTGCGCTCGGCGGCGGCGGCGATGGCCTCGCAGCCTTCGGCGTCGATGGTGAGCGGCTTCTCCACGATGACGTCGAGCCCCGCGTCGAGGGCGGCGACGACATAGCGGGCGTGGGTCACGTCCACCGTCGTCACCACGACCGCGTCGGCCAGCTCCAGCAGCTTGCCGAACTCGTCCGGATGGAAGCGGGGCACGTCGTCGCCGATGCGCTCGGCGTAGTAGTCCATGCGGGTCCGGTTGGTGTCGCAGAGGCCGACGATCGTACCGGTGTCCCGCCAGTCGCCCAGCAGGGCGTCGATGTACATCCGGACGCGGTGACCAAGGCCGACGAAGGCGTACCTGGTGCTCAACTTCTCTCCCCGAGTAGCGAAAATGATGGGCCGGAGCCACTGACGGCCCCGGCCCTGCCCGTACCGACCTCAGCCGGCGAGGGCGGCGTTGGCTTCAGTCAGGAACTTCTGCGCGGCGGCGTCCGGTGTCGTCTTGGCGAAGACGACCTCCTCGGTGACGCGCTTGAGGATGTCGTCCACCTGGAGCGCGCCCTTCGGCGGGGCGGCGATCGGGCTCAGCTCGCTCCTGACCTCGTCGATGAAGCCCAGCGTCTTCTGGTCGACGGCCGGCAGCTTGTCCTTGACGGCCGCGAGCACCTTGGCGTTGGTCGGCAGGCCGCGGTCGCTCAGCAGGATCGAGGCCGCGTCCGGGTCATTGACCATGAAGTCGATGAACTTGGCGGCTTCCGCCGGATGCTCGGACTTGGCGGCGACGGTGTAGAACATCGACGGCTGCAGGAACATACCGCTGGTGGTCGCCCCCTTCACCTTGGGCATGCGCAGCAGGGTCAGCTCCTGACCGGACGCCTTGGTCAGGCCGCCGAGCTGGTTGCTCCACCACATGCCCGTCGCACCGGCGTTGGTGCCCAGCGGCGACTGTTCGACCCCGCCCGCGATCAGCTCGGAGCTCTTCGCCGCGTCAGGCGAGCCCTTGGTCTGGATGAGCTGCTGGTGGATGGCCCACCAGGCCTTCAGCGTGTCAGGCGAGACGCCCAGCTTCTTGCCGTCGTACAGCTTCTCGCCGCGCTGGGCCGCGAAGATCTGCAGCCAGGCAGGGTTGTAGTTGTACTCGGCTCCCGTGATGCCGCCACCGCTCGCGCTGATCTGCTTGGCCAGGTTGATCCAGTCGTCCCAGGTCCAGGACTTGTCGTCGGGCACCTTCTGCTTGGCCTTCTCGATCGTCGCCTTGTTGACGAGCATGGAGAAGGCGTTGACGCCGGAGGGAATGGCGTACTGCTTGCTGTCGATGTTCCCGGCGGCGAGCGCCTGCTGGTCGAGGTCGGTCGTGACCACCTTGCCCGCCAGGTCGGCCAGGGCGCCGCGCCCGGCGTACTCGCCCAGGCCGCGGATCTCGATGCTCATGACGTCGGGGGCGTCGTTCGCCGCCACCTTGGTGGCGAGTTTCTCGTAGTAGTTGTTGAAGTCGGAGAAGTCACCCTCGACGTTGATGGTCGGGTTCTTCTCCTCGAACTTCTTGATCACCTGCTCGGTGAGCTTCTGCCGGGAGTCGCTGCCCCAGTACGAGAAGCGGAGTTCGACCTTGCCACTGTCCGCCTTGTCGCCGCCGCCGCAGGCGCCGGCCGACGTCATCACGGTGGCCGCGAGCAGGGCAAACGTCCAAATCTTCTTGCGCGAGCTGAAACTCACAGCTCTACCTCCTGGTGAAGAGTTGCGGGGGGGTGTTACTTGAGTCCGGTGGTCGCCATGCCACGGATCAGGTATTTCTGGCCGGCCAGGAAGAATCCGAAGATCGGCCCCAGCGACACGATCGACATCGCGAACATCGGCCCCCACGAGGACTCACCGCTGGAGTCCAGGAACTGGCGCAGCGCGACGGCGACCGTGAGGTTGTCGGAGTTCGTCAGGTACAGGTTCTGGCTGAAGAAGTCGTTCCACGTCCAGATGAAGGTGAAGATGCCGGTCGTGGCGAGCGCCGGGGTGCAGAGCGGAAGGATCACCTGGAGGAAGACCCGCCAGTAGCCCGCGCCGTCGATGGAGGCGGCCTCGTCCAGCTCCCTCGGCAGGGTCCGGATGAACTGGACCATGAGGAAGATGAAGAACGCGTCCGTGGCCAGGAACTTGGGCACGATCAGCGGCCAGATCGTGTTGATCCAGTCGAGCTTGGAGAACACGATGTACTGCGGCACGACCGTCACATGATGCGGCAGCATGATCGAGCCGAGCATGACCGCGAACCAGAGCTTCTTCAGCGGGAAGTTCAGCCGGGCGAATGCGTACGCGGCCAGCGAGCAGGCGATCAGGTTGGCCGCCACCGACAGGCCGGTGATGACCGCGGAGTTCCACAGGTAGAACCCGAAGGAGTGCTTGAGCGAGGTCCAGCCGTCGCTGTAGTTCTCCAGTGTGAAGGTGCTCGGCCACAGGCCGGGCTCGCGGAAGATGAGCTCCTCGGGCTTGAGTGAGCTGGACACCATCCAGAGCAGCGGATAGAGCATGACCAGGCCGAAGCCGATCAGCAGGATGTGCTTGAGCAGCCGGCTGCCCCGCGGAAGCGGGCGGAACAGCAGCGGGACGGCCTTACTTGGTGTCGCCATAGAAGACCCAATACTTCGACGCGAGGAAGTTGACGCCGGTCAGTCCGGCGATGATGAGCAGGAGGACCCAGGCCATGGCTGCCGCATAGCCCATGTCGTAGCTCTTGAAGCCCTTCAGGTAGAGGTAGAGCGTGTAGAAGAGCGTGGAGTCGACCGGTCCGCCCGTACCGCTGCTGACGATGAACGACTGGGTGAAGGACTGGAACGACTTGATCACTTCGAGTACGAGGTTGAAGAAGATGATCGGCGTGAGCAGGGGCAGCGTGATCGAGCGGAACTGACGGAGCTTGCCGGCCCCGTCCACCTGGGCCGCCTCGTAGTAGCTCTGCGGAATCTGCCGCAGCCCCGCCAGGAAGATCACCATGGGCGCGCCGAACGTCCACACGTGCAGGAGGATCAGCGTCCCCAGCGCGGTGTCGGGATCGGAGACCCAGCCGGCGCCCTGGATGCCGAAGACGTCCAGTACGGCGTTGACCAGGCCGTCACTACCGAAGAGCTTGCGCCAGAGGATCGCGATCGCCACGCTGCCACCGAGCAGGGACGGCAGGTAGTAGATCGAGCGGTAGAACGACAGACCACGCAGTCCCCGGTCGAGCGCCAGCGCCAGCCCGAGCGCGAAGGCCAGCTGCAAGGGCACCGACACGACCACGTAGATCGTGGTCACCTTCAGCGAGGTGAGGAACCGCGTGTCCTCGGTGAACATCTTCGCGTAGTTGTCGAGCCCGATCCACTTGGCCGTTTCCAGCATGTTGAAGTCGGTGAACGACAGGTACAGCGACGCCAGGATCGGGCCGACCGTGATCACGAACAGGCCGAGGAACCATGGTGCCAGGAAGAGGTAGGCCGTACGGGCCTCTCGCCGTTTGTGGTTGTTCACCCGCTTGGTGCGCCTCGCACCCGGCGGCTTGGCGTGGGCTCGCCGGGGAGCGAGCGCCCGTTCCGGGGTTACCGCGATCGAATCGGACATAGACGCATGTGTCCCTCATTCCTGGCCGTCCGGGCACGGCGGGATCGGATAGCGCTTTCCTATAGGTGCGCCAAAAGTTTCGTCAACCCTTTGCAGGCGTTACGTAGATGTTACCGATATATCGTGATCTATGTTTTGCCAGCTCAAGGCGCTATCCGAGCAATTAGCTTCCCAGCTAAAATTTTCCGCTGACTACAACCGGTTGCACTGTTCGGCCCACTAGGAGCCGCTCAGCTCCTTGGTCGTGGAGGCGCGACTCACCCGGTCATGCAGCGGCTCACTCAGACGAGGCTCCCCCTCAGAGCGGTCTCCAGAAGGCGGCGACAGGGCCGCGCTTCTTCCCCTCGCTCGGGCAGCAACTCGCCGTGGCAACCGTTGCTGGGCAGCCTCAGGGGTGGATCTTCTTCTGCTCGGCCAGCATCGTGACGTACTGCTCGATACGACGTGCCCGGGTTTCGGGTTTCTTGGCGTCCTGCACGCGGTACAGCACCGCGTAACGATTGCGGCTGTCCAGCGTTGCGAAGAATTCCTGCGCGGCGGGATTCTGAGCCAGGGCACGCGCCAAATCGTCGGGTACGGTGGCGGTCCGCGGTCCGTCATACGCGGCGTCCCAGCGGCCGTCCTCTTTCGCGCGTTGGATCTCCAGCAGGCCCGCCGGCCTCATCCGGCCCTGGTCGATCAGCGCGGTGACCTTGTCGCGGTTGACCTTCGACCATTTGCTCCTCGGCCTGCGGGGAGTGAAGCGCTGCAGCCAGTGGTCATCGTCGAACTTGGCCTTCTGCCCGTCGATCCAACCGAAGCACAGTGCCACGTCAAGCGCCTCGGCATAGGTCAGCGACTGGCCGCCCGCCACCTTCTTGTCGAGCTTGAGCCAGATTCCGGACGAGGAGGTATGGCTGACGGCGAGCCATGCTTCGAATGCCGCGGCCGACGGGAACGAGCGAGTTTCCACTAGATCACCTGCTGTGATGGCGCGGACGTGAGGGTATCCCAGGCGGCCATCGCGCAGGTGATGACCGTTTCCAGTTCGGCGCGGGTGGCGCCGTCGCGGGCTTGTATGGAGAGGCCCTGAACCACGGTGGTGTAGTAGCGGGCGATGGCGTCGAGGCTGGTGGGTGGTGCGGTGAGGTCACCGTCGGTGACGCCGCGAGTGAGCCGGTCTTTGACGGTGGTGAACTGGTCGTGCCGGCGGTCGGCGAGGAATTCGCGGACCGCGTGGTTTTCCACGGCGCCGGTCGGTGCGGCGAGGATGAGCATGCAGTAGTGCGGGGTGTCGGGGCGGGTGATCTCATCGGCGGTGGCGCGCAGCATGGCGTGGATCGCGGCGCGTGCGGTCGGTTGTTCGCGTAGCGCGCGCCTGGGCGGCTCGCCCGAGGTCGTGCCGTAGAGGGCCATGACCTTGCGGAACAGCTCCTCCTTGCTGCCGAAGCAGGCGTAGATGCTGGCCGAGGCGATGCCCATTGCCTGGGCCAGGTCGTTGAGCGAGGTGCCCTCGTAGCCCCGTTCCCAGAACAGGTCCAGCGCTTGGCGCAGGGCGGCGTCCGGGTCGAACGTGCGCGGCCTGCCGCGAGCAGCCATCGGCATGTGCCTCCGTACTTGTTTGTCGTTCGATCAAGTTTACCTTGACCTGCGTCGTACGGGCGTGCCACGATTTGTTTGTCGTTCGATAAATAAGTCCGTTCGACAAATGAAGAGGGAGCCGATCGTCATGAGCATTCCCGCGACCATGCGCGCCCTGGAGCAGACGTCACTGAACGGCCCGCAGGACCTGCGGCTGATCACCGACGCGCCGGTACAGAGCCCAGGCCCGGGCGAGGTCCTGATCCGGGTCACCGCCGCCGGCGTCAACTTCGTCGACATCTCGCAGGCCCGCGGCACGTTCGCGGGCGGCCCGCGGCCGCCGTATCTGGCGGGCATCGAGGGCGCCGGTGAAGTCACCGCCGTCGGTGAGGGGGTGACCGGACTGGAGCCCGGCGCCCACGTCATCGGCGTCGACGTCACAGGCGGCGCCTTCGCCGAGCACATGGTGCTGCCCGCGGCCGGCGCGGTGCCCGTGCCGGCGGGCTGGGCCGACGAGCAGGCGCTCGGCCTGGTCGTGAACTGGCCGACCGCGCTGGCGGCGCTCAAGCCGCTGGGCCGTATCGCTGCCGGGCAGACCGTGCTGATCCACGCCGCGGCCGGCGGAACCGGCCAGGCCGCGGTGAAGATGGCCAAACATTACGGCGCCACGGTGATCGCCACGGCCTCGCCAGGCAAGCATGAGGTGGTACGAACGCAAGGCGCGGACCACGTCATCGACTCCCGCGACACCGACATCGCCGCCGAGGTCCTGAGACTGACCGGCGGCGCGGGCGCCGACCTGGTCCTGGAGTCGGTCGGCGGCGCCACCCTCGACGCCAGCCTGGCCGCGACCAAACGGGTCACCGGCCGGGTCGTCGTCTATGGCCTGGCCGGCGGCGAAGCCGCGATCACCAACTGGGAACTGGTCTACAAACACCAGATCCACCTCATCGGCCTGAACATCGGCACCCTGATCCAGACCGCACCACAGATCTTCGGCGAAGTCATGGGCGAGATGTCCGGCCTTCTCGCGGCCGGCGTGCTCGGCCCCGGCCAGCCCACCGTCTACGAGTTGGCCGAGGGGCCGAAAGCACTCGCAGAACTGGAAGCGCGGGCCACCGTGGGCAAGCTGGCACTGCTGCCCTGAACAGACCGTGACGCCAGGCGGCTTCTGCCGATGGCAGGCTCGCGCCCGATCACACCGAAATGACAGGAGCAACAGGCATGACCATGAAAGACAAGACGGTCTTGGTGACCGGGGCCAACCGTGGCCTCGGGCAGGCGCTCGCAGCCGAAGCCCTGGCCAGGGGCGCCAGGCGGGTGTATGCCGGCACCCGCCGGCCGCTGGCCCACCCAGACGACCGGGTGACGCCCCTGAGCCTGGACATCACCAGCCCGGCGCAGATCCAAGCGGCTGCCGATCAGGTTGAGTCACTGGACATGTTGATCAACAACGCCGGCATCGCGCTGCCCGACGACCTGACCGACCCGGCCGTACTCGAACGTCATCTGGCCGTCAACCTTTTCGGGACCTACGCCGTGACCCAGGCCTTCCTACCGGCGGTGACCCGCTCCCGCGGGGCCATCGTCAACATCCTCTCGGTGAACTCTCTCGCTGCCTTGCCGTTCATAATCCCGGCCTACTCCGTCTCGAAGGCGGCCGCGTTCTCCTTGACCCAGTCGCTTCGCGCTCACGTGGCCGCGCAGGGGGTTAGGGTGCACGCCGTCCTGCCCGGCCCGGTGGATACCGATATGATCCGCGGCTTCGACATACCGAAGGCATCCCCGGAATCGGTCGCGCTGGCCGTCTTCGACGCGATCGACAATGGGGAGGAGGAAATATTCCCCGACCCTGCCTCGGCGCCCATGGCTGCCCTCTGGCGCGATGGCGCGGCCAAGGTGCTCGAGCGCCAGTTCGCGCAACTAGCACCCGTCAGCTCGTAAGCCCTCGTAAGCCCTCCCTCGCAAGACCTCGCAAGCCCTCCCTCGTCGGCCCTCGCAAGCCCTCCCTGGTAAGCAAGAGGAAGTGCTCGGCCCCGGCCAGGCCATCACCCTCGCAGAGGAGTGGATCAGGGAGCTCGCCAACGAGTAGCCGTCAGTGTTCCGGCGGACTACCGGTCAGGTGTCAGCTTGTCCCGTTCAGCCCTGGTCAGGCGGGCCACGACCAGGTCGTAGGAGTGATCGACCAGGTCGAGGAGTACGTCGTCGGGCACGGAGCCGTCGAGCGTGATCGTGTTCCAGTGCCGCTTGTTGAGGTGGTAGCCCGCGGTGATCGCCGCATACCGGCCACGCAGATCGACCGCGAGGTCCGGGTCGCATTTGAGGCTGATGCTGCCGGGAAGCGAGCCCAGCACGACCAGCGCGAACATCTTGCCGGCGACTTTGAACACCGCCACCTCGTCGCCGAACGGGTAGTCCTCGACCGATCCTGGCTGAGCGCCGCACGCCGCGATCAACCGGTCACGCCGGGAGCTGTGCACCATCACGTACTCACACCTGCCATCCTCTAGCTCCGCGGCCGGTGCCCGTCGCCGCTGAGACTCACCGGGTAGCCCGCCAAAGGCCGGCATTCATCATCGCTGGTGACGTCGCCGCCCGTGATCGGGTAGCCGGCGTCGGTCTCCAGTATTGCGTGGAAGATCTGATCGGCCTTCGGTGAGTCCGCAGCGCCGAACTCGGCCAGGGTGTTGAAGTCGAGGTCGCCGCCGAACACGTTCGCGTAAAACTCCATTGCCTCGCGGGCGTTGTTGCCGTTGAAGGTCAGGTAGGGGTTTCATCCGAGAGGACATTCACGCGATCACCCAGCAGGTACGAGGGACAGAACGGGCACGCTGTGCAGCACTTCACCCCCACGCAAGGTCTAATATCGACCCCGCGATGAAGAGGGTCAGCGCCGTCCATTTCACTGGATCGCCGGTGGCCTGCCGCCCGAGAAGGAACAGGCCCCCATGAACTCAGGACGACTGTCGTGATGACCTGTTGCAGGTAAAGGAAGAGGACGGCAATCCCTGCCGCACCGACCGCAACCATCCCAGGAATAATGCAGCCGGACAGACCCCCATCGGCGCTGTACCTTCTGTGTTGCGCGGCCAGGAAGGAATTCGCCTGGTCCGACAAGTCGAGTCGGCGAGCTACCTCCTGCACGGCTTCCGTTTCAATGAACGTCGCCTGATCAGGGCATATGCGGTCGTCGTGCTTCTCGCTACACGGGCATTCCACTCTCATTCGGGCGCTCGCTCGTGCGATGAATTCCTCGACATTGGCAACCGATAGCAGCGGCGGCCTCGATCGCTGCGCCCAGGATCGTTTTGGCAAGCTGTCTCGGCAGGTGGTCATACTTCGCGAACTTCCGGATCTCGCGAAGTAATGTGCGTTGTCGCGTAGCCCGCTCGTGGGCTCTCTGTAACCGCTCGCGACCTACAAGATCGAGCCATCAGCGCGACATGGCCGCCGGCTGGCTTGGTGAGGTGGAGGGCATCGACCTCACACTGAGGTTCCTCGTCAGCAAGCCAGACGACGCGACTTGGGCAGGTGCTGTACGGCGCTGCTGTACAGCCCTCCCCACGACCTCCCGCTTCAGACTTGGGCGGCGCCGAGTTCGGCGAGCAGGGCGTCGAGCACGTGCATGGCGCGCCATGCCTTGGTCATGCCGAACTGCGCGGAGAACCGTACGACGGCACGGGCCTCCTCCGGTGTGGCGCCGGCGGCGAGTGCGCGCGTCAGGTGGGCGCGGAAGCTCTCTTGCAGGGTCTGGAAGAGCACGTCGACGGTCATCGTGATGAACGCGCGCTCACGGACCGACAGCAGCCGCATGTCGGCGCGCATCCGCGACTGCAGGTCCATGTAGATGCCGAACGGCGCGTCAAGGGCGGCCACGGCCTGCCGCATCGGCTCGGGGAGCGGGCTGCCCGAGCCGTTGGCGTTCACCTCGTGGCCCTGGCCGGCGGGGGCGGGCAGGGCGTGCTCCCGTTCCAGGTCGGTCAGGCGAGCGAGCGCTGTCAGGGCGGCGGGATAACCGCTGTCGTAGGCGACGAAGCGGAGCATTTCGCGCAGGTCGTCGGCCGACAAACCGCAGTCTGCCGCCATCGTCACGTGCTGTTGGAAGGGCAGGCCGAGGGTCTGCTGGCAGACGTCGGCTGTGAGGCACAGCAGGACCTTCTCGCGCGTGGTCAGCTCCGTGCTCTCGTCCCAGAGCAGGCGGTCGGTGGCGGCGCTCATCTCGGCGAACACCGAGTCCAGTGCCTTGACCTGGTTATCCATGAGAAATCCTCTTATGTGAACGACTGTAGTGCTACGACTGTAGCGCTAAAGTCGTTCGCCTACAATGGGCCACCATGGACACGACCCCCTCCGCTCCGGCCGGCCCTTCTGGCGGCAGGCGGGGCCGCAACCCGCGCGGCCAGGGCGAGCGGCTGCGCGACGACATCGTCGGCGCCGCCCTGCGACTGCTGGACGAACACGGCGACGACCAGGCCGTGTCCATGCGCGCGGTGGCCCGGGAGGTCGGCGTCGCGGCGACCTCTGTGTACATTCACTTCGCCGACCGGGACGCGCTCGTCCTGGCCGCCCTGGAGAAGTTCCATCGCGAACTCTTGGAGGCCGTCGATCAGGCTGAGACCGGTGCCACCGATCCGGCGGGCAAGCTGCGTGCCCGCGTCCTGCTGCTGGGCAGGTGGGTCCAACGGCACCCCGGCCTGTACAAGGTGTTGCACGAGAGCACGCTCAACCAGCGGGCGGCCATGTCCTTCAAGCAGGAGCTGGCCGAGCGCACCACCGCCGCGGTGCAGCGGTGTATCGACGCCGGGCTCGCCCCGGCCGACGACGCCGCAGTGGTCTCACTGGACTTGAGGGCGGCGGTCCACGGGGCCGTGTCGATGCGGGTCAATCAGCCCGACCTGCCATGGCCGCCGCTGGAGGAGCAGATCGATCGTTTCCTGACCAAGCTCGTCGGCCTCACACTCGCCACTGGGCGGTGACCGGAACAGCCGCGGCCCGAACTCCGGGCGTCGAGCAGGCGCCGCCCTGCGCTTCAACTACCTCGATGCCACGGCCGAGCTTCTCGATCTCACCGGAAACGTTGAGACGCCCGATCTCAGCGTGCCACCCCACGCCGGTGGTCACCCGCGCGGCAGTCGAAGATCGAACGCGGCGCCCGAGTCGGACGGCAGGGCGCGGGCGTGCCCATCGTGGGCGGCGGCGACAGCCGCGACGATGGCGAGCCCGAGGCCCGTACCGGACCGGCGGGTGGGATCGGCGCGGTAGAAGCGTTCGAAGGCGCGCGCTGCCTGCGCAGCACTCAGCCCGGGACCTTCGTCGCGCACCTCGATGACCGCGTCATCACCCTCTACCCGGACCATCACGGTCGCCGCCGTACCGGCCGGGGTGTGCGTGCGTACGTTGGCCAGCAGGTTGTCCAGGGCCTGGCGCAGACGCGTGCGGTCGCCTCGGACCGGCCGATTGAAGATGTTGCGGTAAAACGCTGCTGTACGAGATCGAAAAAGGCCCTCCGGGATCATCCCGAAGGGCCTTTGACCTGCTGTGCGGCCGGAGGTACACGAAACCCCAACCTTCTGATCCGTAGGGAAGGGCAGATGCCTCGTCAGCGGCGTTCCGCTCCGCTCAGGCAGCATATGCGAACCGATAGTGTCTGATCGTGCAAGGCGGTGTTGCTGTACTTCACTGCTGTACGTCGTTGACCATGGCTGACCGCTGCGTCTCGCACGGCTGTGGCACGAACTTCAGCTGATGACAGTTAGCCACGACGGCGAGTGCCCCGACCGATTACGCACGCGTCTGCCTCACTGCGCCTCCACCGGCATCAGTCACGCTGTTCGGTGGCTCTTCTCGAGCAAGTCACAACGGCGAGGATAGGAGGCAATCAGGGGGCAAGTGAACTCGGAGAGGCGGTAACCAGAGGAGTTCCATCGCAGCGCCCACAATCGCCGACGTTCGCAGCTAGACTGCGAGGCCGCGCCCGGATTAGGCGCACAATGGGCTGTGGGGGTGGGCATCATTATGAACATCGCTTTCGACGCATTGGCCATGGCGGCACTGGGCGGAGCGAGTGGGCAGCTCGGACAGGCTGCTGTCTCAGCGCTCTGGGAGCAGTTGAGGGCTCGGTTCAGGCACGACTCAGGAGTCGCGGATGCTCTCGAAGCAGGCGACAATCGTGACGCAGACGCTGTCATTCGGCTCTCCGACGCCTTGCGTGAGTCGGCTGAGAACGACGCCGCCTTCCGGGCGAACCTTGAGGCGTTCACTCGGCAATACGGACCCACAGCATTCGCTGTCAACATGGTCCGCGACTCGCAGGGCTTAAACGCGCCCGGCGGAACGTTCACGGCACCCATCACGATGAATTTCGGCGGCACGGAGAGTTCCGCGCAGTGACTGTTCCGGACGGCCCTGTGACAGGTAGTGGCCCTGGCGGTTACGTCACCGGTTCGTCAGGCCTCAATGCCCCGGGGGCGGCGTTTCACGGGGATATCAACATCACTGTTGACGCCGCACAGAACCGATTTAGGCCGAACGTAACCGAGTACAACGACCGCCATCTGCTTACCTTCCTACAGAAGGAGCTGAGGAGCGGTTCGCATGTCAGGCTGCTTGATCCTGTGCTGGGGCGAGAACAGCGCGGCCTCGCCGATATCTTCGTGGACCTGGACGCGAGGCTCGTCCCGGAGCCGCAATTGATTCGAGGCAGCCGCTACCCAGCAGTTGGTCAAGACAATGAGGGGTTCAAGTTCCTCGAACGACAGCTCTCTGCTGATCGGGTATCTCGTATGGTCCTCACCGGTGGCCCTGGGCAGGGCAAGACGACAGCCGTGCAGATGTTGGCTCAGATACACCGATGTGCCATGCTGCGAAGGTTCGATTCTGAGATGCTCTCACCCAACACCACAGCTGAGCTGGAACGCGTCGACCGGCTCCTCGATGGGCTGAATCTGGCCTTGCCCTCTTGCACTCGCCTCCCTCTTTGGGTTGAGGCTGAGGCGCTGGCTAGCCATATCGGCCGCGCCCCCCACGCGCAGCGCTCGATGTGGCACTTCCTCGCCGAACGTCATGAGCGGGTACTAAACACCCCAGTGACTGCTGGCACGATCCGTGAGCTAGCCGAAGGCCGACCGACGCTGGTGCTACTCGATGGCTACGACGAGGTGCCATCCGGCTATCGCCACATGGTCATGGAACACATCATGGACTTTGCCGACGAGATGCAGTTGGTGCGTGCCGACGCGGCGATCATCGTCACCTCTCGGCCCCAGGCATACCAGAATGAACTGCGTTCCCACCGCTTTGTAGGATGGTCGTTGGATCAACTCAACCCGGAGACCGCTGAACGGCATGCAGCTGTAATTGCGGGTCCGGGCGATGAGGGGCGGCATCTGCTCCAACTCTTCCGCGAGGCCCTGAGTAGCAGCAGTGTTCTCGATTTGCTGAACACGCCGCTGCACGTGGCTCTATTGGTTGCACTATTAGCCGAGTCAGGTTCTCCCCCGGCTGGTCGGCATCGTCTCTTCAGCCGTTACTATGATCACGTCTACCTAAGGGAAAAGGGGCGGGGCGGGGAGCTCGGCACCTTCCTCGCGAAGTATCGAGACTTGGTGGACGAGCTGCACCGCCGTGCCGCCTTCCGCATCCTGGCAGCAGCCGAGGGTAGGTCGGACCCCCGAGGTATCGCGCCCGATGAGTTCGCCACGATCGCCCGCTCCTTGGTACGGGAGGTGGGTGTAGCTGACAGCCAAGGCGAAGAAGAGGACATCGTCCTTCAGCTAATTAGATTTGCCCGGGAAAGGCTAGTTCTCATCGTCGGTATCGACTCCGACGAGGTCGGCTTTCAGATCAAGTCCTTTGCGGAATTCCTGGCCGCGGCTCACCTAGCCCGCACGTCTGACGAGACTCTCGTGCGGGACAGGTTGCGCGCCATAGCTGCCTCAGAACCGTGGCGCAACGTCGCACGTTTCATGGCCGCTGCCGCGTTCGAGACGGATATTCCGGCCAAACGTGATCTGCGCGATACGGTGGTAACAGTTCTCGCCGAACTTGACCGGAAGGAGTTCGCAGGCCCCGATGCGCTGCTGCTGCGGGGTGCGGAGCTGGCCGTTGATTTGTTGTCAGATGTCCCCGATATGGACGAGCAATACCGTCGGCACCTCATCCCGTCCACAAGAGTCATCGAGAACCTCAGCCATCGTATTGGCCCACTCGCCGTGGTCGCGGCTCCCGACTTCGATGAGCAGCGTATAGCTGATCTTATCGGTGTTCTCTACGCCACTCGGTCGGGGCGTTGGGAGAAGGACGTACTATGGCGATTCCTCAACAAGCTAGCGGAGCATGGGAACACGGCGGCTGCCGAGGCTGCTCGAGAGTATGCGTATTCTGCCAGCCCCGCTGTGCTACCTCGGCTGCTATGTGAGATTGCGATCCCCAAGGTCGTGAAGCCGGAAGAGTTGCCGGATTTGCTTTGTCGGGCTGATCCGAACAAGGTGCATGGCTCGTCCTTGCCTCGGGATGTCGGCTTACTCACGGGGTGGACGGCGTCCGCATGGGAGGTGCTGCACGGCGGCAGGGCGGATCGCGAGCTTGACGTGTATCTCGAAGGGCTTTGGCACCTGATGGGCCCCAATACCTTGAAGGGCCGACTGCTCAGTATGGCAAGGCTTTCTCAGCCGCCTGCTGAATGTCATCCTCACTGGTCGGCTCTGGCCTGGGTAGGTCGAGCTCTGAAGGATCCCACGCCGGATGTCGTTGACGCGCTGACCCGTGCGCTCCCGGACCTTAGGGGAGGTCCTCTGGCTAAGGACGGGCCTTGGCCGCTACAGGAGGCGCTAGCTGCTGACTCGCTGTCGGGTGCACTCGACGTGAATGCTTGGTATACCGCAGAAGACCGCTGGAAAGAACAGGGAGTAGGTCTCCACGACGTGGAGACCTACTTGGCGCACGGAGCGCTGGGTCACCGTGTTGCAACGAGCGGTTTCCCTTTCGGCACGGTGCACTGGAGCCTACCGGGTGGGCACAAGCCGGAGATCTCCGAGCTCGCCCTCGACGTATGGCGGGTATGGCACAAACGCGCGGAAAGCCACCCAACTTATCGCGCGCATGTGGCCAGTAACGTTCTCCTTCCTATGTGCGACTATGGGGCGACGTATGGTATTAACACACTCTCGCCTCAGCAGACCCGCGATATCATTTACTCAATTCCGGCCGACAACGACACGTACCTTGTTTTCCCAACAGTGCTGCACGCACTCTCCGAACTTCCGAACGATGCGGAATTTGCCGATCTTGCTGAACGATTAACCCTCTGGCGATGGTCCACCGGTGACGGCAGGGCAAAGGCTCTCTCAGCTCACGAGGTCGTCGCGCGGGCAAGTCGGATCATGGCCCCGGGAGCCTTCCGTACATTCTGCAGGAACGTTGCCCAGCAGACGACTTGCCTCCGCACGTGGGAGACGCTGATGGCTTACTGGATCGAACCCATGGATCCGAGTCACACCGACTGGCCACTGACGAATCTTTTGCGGGTCCGTGACGGCCTTCCCAGTCGCCGCGACATCGCTCGCGCCGCAGCAGCCGAGCAATCTGCATGGACCCTGTTTAGGCTGATCGACAGCATCCCCTGCTGGTCAGAGGAGGTCCGAAAATGGGTTCGGGAGCAACTCTTGTTGCAGAGCGGTGAACCTTGGATGGTGTACGCTCCATCGATCTGGCCCCGCGCGCGAGAATCCGGCCGGCCGCTACCCCTCTCTACTCTGAGAGTGTCGATCGTCTGAGGGTTAGCCGGGGGTTCATGCAGATGCGGCCACAATCTACGCGACCTCCCCGACGCTTGACCTATTGATGCCCCTTTGAGGCCCGTTTGAGCGGGCTGTGCAATGAGATTGGCGGAGCGGCCTTGGGCTGGAACTGCTTTTGGCGCGAGCGATCATGGCCACGTAAGCTTCCGAAGGGTCGGGCAGTCCGTGGACCTGCCCGGTAAGCGCGACGTTGGCGCCATGATCTTCGAGGCTCGCGCCAAAGTGGCTGCCGAGGAATTGTCAAGATCTGTGGATGGGATGCGGCTTGCCGGTCCGCTGGAGTAGAAAGGCGACCGGGAGGCGGGGATTGAGTCTCCAGTAAGGGGAGACGCGAGGGTGGGGCTATGGACGGCGACGCGCTCTACTCGATCGGCGATCTGGCCCGGCGGACCGGGCTGACGGTCAAGACCATACGGTTCTACTCCGACTCGGGGATCGTGCCGCCGACTGACCGCAGCCCGGCTGGCTACCGGCTCTACGACATCGATGCCCTCGCGCGTCTGGACCTCGTGCGGACGCTGCGCGATCTGGGCCTTGACCTTGCCGCGATCCGGCAGGTCCTGGACCGGGAGATCTCGCTACCCGAGGTCGCGGCAGCACATGCCGAAGCACTGGAGGTGCAGATCAGCACCCTGCGACTGCGGCGCGCGGTGCTGCGAGCGGTAGCCAAGCGTGGCTCCACCCCTGAGGAGATGAACCTGATGCACAAGCTCGCCAAGCTCTCCGATGATGAACGCCGACGTCTCATCAGCAACTTCATCGACGACACCTTCGGTGGTCTCGACGCGAATCCCGACCTGGTGGCCATGATGCGCTCGGCCATGCCCAACCTGCCCGACGACCCCGCACCGGAGCAGGTCGACGCCTGGGTCGAACTCGCCGAGCTCTCGCAGGACCCGGACTTCCGCGCGTCGGTGCGCCGCATGGCCGAGTACCAGGCGGCCGAACGCGCCCAGGGCGACACCACGGGCCTGCACCACGACCTCACCGAAGCCGTCCGCGACCAGGTCGGCCAGGCGCTGGCAGCCGGTGTCAGCCCCGCCTCGCCCCAGGCCGCCCCTATGATCACGGCACTCATGGCCCGCTACGCGCACGTCTTTGGCCGCCCCGACGATGCCGACCTGCAGCGTTGGCTGCTGACGCGTCTGGAGACCGCCAACGATCCCCGCGCGGAGCGGTACTGGCAGCTGCTGGCCTTGATCAACGGCTGGCCGGTCCCCGAGAGCCTGGCCCCGGTGTTCGACTGGTTTGTCCAGGCTCTGCGTGCCCGGGTGGAACGGTAGCGCGAGCCCGATCCGGACGCGGCATGGCCCGGACCATCCAGGTCATGCCGCGTGGGCCTCGGCGCGCTCGACCAGGAGTCCACGTTCGAAGCGGGCCCCGGCGCGGACCAGGGGGACGAGGTGGGCGCCGTTGACGGCCCGCCAGCGGGCCTGGGCGGACTCGACAAGCTTGAACACCATGGCCAGGCCGGCCGCGCGGGAGCCGGCGCCCTTGGTGACCTTGGTGCGCAGCCGCACGGTGGCGAAGGTCGACTCGATGGGGTTGGTCGTGCGCAGGTGGATCCAGTGCTCGGCGGGGTAGTCGTAGAACGCTAGGAGTTCGTCCCGGTCGTCGGTGACCTTCGCAACGGCCTTGGGTACTTGGCCTGGTAAAGCCTGGCCAACATCTTGACCGCCCCTTCGGCGTGTTCGCGGTCCTCGGCGTTGTAGATGTCCTGGAGCGCCTTCTTCGCCGCGGGCTGTGCGGACTTCGGAAGGCTGTCCAGGATGTTGGCCGTTTTGTGGAGCCGTAAAGAATCAAGGTGTCGATTCTGTGACACGTGGGATGTCGTCGTGCGGCGTGATGGCGTTCAGGAGCGCGTCAGCGCTGGAGTATCGGGTTGCGGATCGGATGACGGCGTAGCCGGCCTCCTCCAGCAGCGGGCGGACCCAGATCTTGGCGTTGCCGATAGTTCGTCGGCTCACTTGAAACAGTTCGGCTACGACCTCCCATGTGCAGACTTTGCGCATGCCGAGGATGACCGCCAGGACGCGCTCAGCGTCGGTGATTTTCTCCTGGAAGATGCCTCCGCAGGCGCCGGCCTGCCGGTCACCGCCGCGCTGGCGATGCTTGCGCTGCTCGGCCTCGGCGGCCTGCCGCAGCGACAGCCGCTCGATCAGTGCGGCCAGTTCCGGGCGGCTCATCCCGGTCAGCGCCGGACCTCCGAGCAGCGCCAGCCGGTTCGGTCGTGTCGGGACGGTGTTGCTGTCCAGGAAGTCGCGAAGCGCACCGGCGCTGGTGAAGCGCAGCACGGTGGGTTCGATCTTGAGTTTGCGGGCGGCCAGTAGCTTGCCGGTCTCGGTGACCACCTGACCGATCGGGGGCTGACTGATCTCGAGCATCTCCGACAGGACGCGCTGGGAGCAGATCTGGCGGAGATAAACGATGACGATCAGGACCTTGTCGGCGGCGGTGAGCAGGGGGCGTCCGTGGTTGGCCTTGGCCTGTCGGCGTGGGCCACCGCGGATTTCGAAGTTGCGCTGCTCGGCCAAGGCCGCCTGCTCCGAGACTAAAGACGCGGCCAGCTCGTTCAGCTCCTCTCGGCTCATCCCGGTCAGCCGAGGATCGGCCAGGGCGTGCAGGCTTTCGGACCGGATGCGCGCCCGGTCGTCGCATAGGGGCAGGTGCGGGTTGCCGTCTGCTGGGCCGACCGTGTAGTTCCAGGCGCCGCGCTCGGTATGCGCGACGATCGGCAGCATGCTCATCCGCTCGGCGGACACCGACACCCCCAGCGGGTAGGCGTTGGTGTCCAGCTCGGCCGCGACGGTCAGCCCGGTGCGGGTGCGGGTCGCAGCGATGCTGTTGACCACAACCTCATGGCTGGTCAGGGGCCTGCCACGCCAGTTCATCGTGATGTGCGAGAACAACCGGTGCTCTATCTTGTTCCACTTACTGGTGCCGGGCGGAAAATGGCAGACGGTCACCGCCAGCCCGGTCTCGGCGGCGAAGTCGGCCAGCTCGGCCTTCCATAACCGGTAGCGATAGCTATTGGAGCCCCCGCAGTCCGCCGTGATCAGCAGCCGGTCCGCCTTCGGGTAGTCCAGGCTGCCCCGGCCGCGCCACCAACGCCGGATCGACTCCACCGCGAATGCCGAGGTGTCGTGATCGATCCCGACGTTCACCCAGCCCGTGTCGTTGACCAAGTCGTAGATCCCGTACGGGATCGCGTGCGGCACGTCCGGGCCGGTGAAGAAGAAGCTGTGGTCCTCGACCCGAACCGGATCGCCCTTGGGCCACCACTGCCCGCCGGCGTTCGGCAGATCGCCCAGATGCTCCTTCTTCTTCGTGTCCACTTCGTGTCCACGCTGATCACCGGCTCGCCGTCGCTCCTGTGAACCCAGCACCTTTGCTCGCTGGTTTCGGGGAAGACCTGGCGCAGGGCCTTCCAGAAGCCGAGCGCGCCGTCGCCCACTGCGAGCACCGGGGCGCGCATGCCGCGTCGGGCGCAGTCGCGCAGCAGCGCGGCCCAGGCCTCGGCCGACTCGCGGTAGCCGTCGGTCATTGCGACGAGTTCCTTGGTTCCGTCCGCCCGCACTCCGATCATGACCAGGACGGCGGCCTCGGCCTGGTCCGGACGTATCCGCAGGTGGATGCCGTCAACCCAGAGGTGGACGAAGTCCGTGGCGGACAGGCCGCGATCCTGGAAGGCGGCGTGGTCGGCCTGCCACTGCGCGGTCAGCCGGGCAACGGTGGCAGGGGAGAATCCGGCGGAGCTGCCCAGGAACTGCTCCAGCGCGGGCACGAAGTCGCCGGTGGACAAGCCGTGCAGGTAGAGCAGGGGCAGGACCTCGGCGATCTTCGGGGACTTGCGGCACCACGGCGGCAGGATCAACGAGGAGAAGCGGTGACGCTCGCCGGTCGTCTCGTTCACGCGCTTGTCGTTGACGCGCGGTGCGCGGACCTCGATCGATCCGGCTGAGGTGGTGACTTGGCGGGACCGATGGTGGCCGTTGCGGGCGACCACGCTCGTCACGCTCCCCGGCCAACTCTGCTAGGCAGGCGTCGACTTCGGCCTCCAGCGCGGCGGCGAGCATACGGCGCGCTCCCTCGCGGACGATCTCGTCGATCACAGAGCCGTCTCGCGTGGAGGCGCCGTCATTCACTTCCGTAAGCACGGGCGTGCCTTCCCGACCGGCGCTCGCGACGCCGGCCCGCTCGGTGACCATCACAGGATCAATCGGGAAGGTACGCCCTCTCCCGGGGCTGATCCACAGGTACTGAGCATTGCTCGACGTTGCTGCAAACTGCTGCTGTACGAGATCGAAAAAGGCCCTCCGGGATGATCCCGAAGGGCCTTTGACGTGCTGTGCGGCCGGAGGTACTCGAAACCCCAACCTTCTGATCCGTAGCCAGTTCGAGGTCGTCCACCGGCGTCTATCCCGAGCTGAAACGCCTGCTCAGATGGTGTCTCACCGGCCACGGCTTTCCAGTCCGTCCACGGTCGTCCAGGATCGTTGTTAGCAACTGCGTTAGCAAGATCGGTTCATTGGCAACCGGGCTCCACAGCAAGGCAGCCCGGAGCGCTTGGGCAGGCATCTCCCGCCGTCCGGACTCCGCGCTCTTCCCAAACTCGTATGCGGGGTTGGTCTCATGTTCCCTTGCGCTCGCACCGCCGCACTCATGTGGCTGACGTGCGTGACCCTGGTCTAGGGTTTATGCATGTTGGCGGTTTGGGCGGCACTGCTATGGGGCCTAGCGGGCGGTTTATGCGTCGAAGGCTTGGAGCTATACGCTCGCATAAGGCGCGCACGCCGATGGTCGTGGCGCAAACCGATCCCCCAAGGTCTTGCCGCCTATGTGACATCAGTGATCATCCGTGCAGGCATTGGTGCGGTTCTGGCGGGAGCAGCTGCTCACAGCGGCCAGATTGCCGGCGCGTTCGCAGCCTTGGCCCTCGGCGTAGGAGCCCCTCTCATCGTGGAGAAGATCACAAGGGTCGCTGTAACAGCTGCCGACTCCTTCGTATCTACGTCACTTCAATCTCCCGTGCCGCCGGCCGCATCCGCCAGGCTTGAGGAACGGACCGATCAACGGCCTCTATCCGGAGCCGGCGATGTCACCTGAGACATCATTCATCGCCCGCTTGATCGGCGCTCTTGCTCGGACCGATATTGCCGCGGTAGCCGAGTCGCATGACAGTTTCAGCGAGAGCCCAACGACAGAAGGGTCGTTTAAAACACGCCTCGTAGCCGCCCTTGCCCGCTATGACAGTCCTGATGCGTTGACATTAGATGCTGCGCCAGCTCCAGAAGCATCGACCGTTCGAGCGAAATCAACTGTAGCGCTCGCCGATATTCTCGATCATGGTCGCCGTACTGCTCTTAGTTTGACTCGACGCACCAGCGATATCCGAGGTCTCGCTCGCGATCTCGCGTTGGCCGGTTCAAAAGAATCGGCTATAAGCCTTGCCCTTGCCATGAGCCTTGCCATTGCGGATGAGCTCTCCTTCACACTTAACTACATTCAAGAGAATGCCCATAGGCAAGCCTCAGCGTTGACACGAACTCTCAATAATGATTTTTCCCGAGGCGCCGAGAGAGCTCGCGCCCTTGCGCAGACCCTGGAACAAGCTTCCAAGGTCGACGACGCCCTTAGATGTGCCTCATGCCTTAGTCTGACTCTCGCTCGGTCACCCTCCAACTGGGTGGGGATGCCGCATGAGATGA
This sequence comes from Nonomuraea sp. NPDC049028, assembly GCF_043197735.1. Taxonomy (NCBI): domain Bacteria; kingdom Bacillati; phylum Actinomycetota; class Actinomycetes; order Streptosporangiales; family Streptosporangiaceae; genus Nonomuraea; species Nonomuraea sp. NPDC049028. The sequence continues at coordinate 151,461 of NZ_JBICTR010000007.1, read as the reverse complement.
AACGCGTTCTGGATAGAACTAATCAACTCAACGAGACCCTAAGGGCAGCGCTTACCACCGAGTATGCCCAGGACCTCGAACGTGCGAGCGCCCTGATTGCCGCACTAACCCAAGGACTGACTCTTGATCTGTCTGGTGCCGATCTCAAGGGCGCTGATCTGTCTTCGGTAAATCCCGCTATTTTCAACTTGTCCGGTGCTTTATGGTCGTCAAACACACGGTGGCCACCGGCCATGGCGCATCGGATCCGTAAGATTTCGACGGAGATTGAGCCAGGAGTGTTCCGAATCCATGGCGAGCAAGACCTGCGCCAGGAGGCTAGCCAATAAAGCATGATCTTCCGCTTTTCAGGCGGAGCAGCCTCTCTACTTGGCCAATCGGGAGCGCGGTCAAGGGCGTGTAGACGGTGGCACATATGTGCTGGCGTATGGGGACATTGTGCCCGCACTGCTGTCATCTCAGCTTGCATCGATCGCCTCAGCCATGAGCCGTGAGTAGCCCCGCCATTGGTCGAAGGGCCAGTATGCCGATACCGAGCGCGCGGCGTCCAGATCGCCGGCCCTCATAGGACAAAACGTTACGATCACCGCGACTCGATGGCGATCCCGGAGCCACCGTGCCACTCTGTGGTTAGACGCTTAGCGCGATCAGCATGGAGATGTGCATGGACTGGGTTACGACGCTCGTGCCGGTTGGTTCCCTTATTACGGGAGCTGTTCTTACCATGCTCGGCCAATCCCTCGCCGACAGAAGAGCATTGCGACGCGAACATGAGGCCAGAAAGGAGCAATTCCATGCAAAGAATTTTGAGATCCATCGCGATGCTCTACTCAAACTCCAAGAGGCAGTCGTGGAGTTTAGCTCCAGAATCAAACAAGAAAATGTTCGACGAGAGGGCGATGGGGACTATGAATTCTGGGACTCCCAGCCAGCGAAGCCTATAAATACAGCCTTTCTCAAGCTTCAACATTTTTCCGATGATATACGTACGGCAATCACTGAGCTAAGGGATGAATTAACTCAAGAAGAGACAAAGACGCTCTTCAAGAGGTTTGTACTGAATGCCAGGGCGTCAAGGCGGCAGGCGAAGACTATCGGTTCGCAGTTCCGAACGATGGGAGACGTATTCGCAAGGAAGCTACCCTTTGCGACCGTACGCGAAGAGTTCAGTCAGCAACTTCACGTGCACATGTACAGGACTGGATCTGATCGGATTGTTGAGGCCGCAAAGGATCATCTATCCGCAATCACGGAGTGGGAGGATCGACTAGTATCAGAGGATCGAGATGGGCTATATTACCGCATTGCTGAAACCCGGCATGACTTGTTAGTAACCATCGGAGGGGTTCTAAGGGAAGGACCGTTCGGCAAGTAACCCGAAGAGCCAGCCGGGCACGGGGTTGCGCCGGTTCGGGTCAGTCGTCCAGCTCCTCCGACGACACTGTCTCGTCGGCGGACGGAGGCTTGATGTGCACCTTCACCCCCAGTCCGGGACAGGCGGAGATCCTCCACGAAGGCGCAGTAGGGGTCGTCGCTGGCGGATCCCTCGAGGCTGTCGTTCAGGTCGCTCCACGCGCTGCATGCGCTGCGAACGAGCTGGTCACGACCGATCCACAACCGCCAGGACACCCAGGAGGTGTTCCTCCACACGCTGGCACGGCTGCCGGAGGTTCGTCAGCCATGACTGCGTGCGATTTACGACCACGCGGAGGACAGCCGATCCAGTCTCCCGTTCTGGTGGTAGGGAGACGTTGCTGTTGGCATTGCCGTCACCGCTCGGGGCCTGCCGAGGTCGTTTCCGTCTGTAGGACCGCGTGCTCATGTCAGTACGTCGGGTGTTATATCGCCCTGGGCATTTTCAGTGCCGCACCCATTCCTGTGACGTACGCGGTCGCGCGCGATTCGGGCGTTCATCCAACCATTGATGCGGCGCTCACGAGCATTGCCTTGGCGGTTGCCGTGATCGCATTGTTCCTCTCGCACAAGCGGCGGTCGTGATCAGCCAGTGTCAGTAAGGCTGACCATCAGCGGCGCGACACGATCCGGTTCTATCTTGCGGAATCACCGCAATGAGCGCTTGTGCGCGTCCACCCTGAAGGGGTGAACCTTACCTGGGCCGATCTGCTCGATCCTGCCGTAGCCGCAGTCATCGGCATTCTCACCGGCGCCGGCGCGCTCGTCGGTCTCCTGCGCACTCGGCGGCACCGCCGGGCCGAGCAACGCGAGCAACTTGTGGTCGCCTGCGATCAACTGCTCGTCACGGTCGGCGTGTTCCAAGGTGCCATCGCTGCTCAAGAGCAAGCATGGACATCCCCTCGGGCCAAAGCTCTGGTCAGCCTGACCGCTCTCGCGCATGCGCTGGAAGCCCGCTTCGTGCACGGCACCGCATTCGCCGCCATCGGCCGGTGCGCGCAGGCCATCTTCGGCTGGGATCAGGACAGCTCGGCGGCCGTCGCCCAGGCGATGCCTCTCTTGGCGCAGGCGATCGCCGCCGCCGCGATGGAGGTGGGCCGCGGAGGCGATGCGGTCCTGTCCGGCGCTGCGCGCGACCTCGCGCTCATTGGTGCCCAAGTCGGTGGCCGACAGCATAGGCGGGCGCTAAAGCGGGCGCAGGACGCCTTTCTTGCCGAACGCAACAGGATCGTCCGACCGTAACTCAGCCGGGGGACGCCCCCGATCTGCCGCTCTTGTGCTCACAGGTTGACCAGCTACCCGAGCCGAAGATCGCATCCGCTGCGCCAAGGACACCGGCCTGGCCAACCTGCCGCTGCACCACTTCGCCCGCAACCAGATCTGGTGCGAGCTCGTCGCGCTGGCCTGCGAGTTGCTGGCCTGGATGCAACTGCTCGCCCTGCTCGGCAACGCCCCCCGCCGCTACGAGTCCAAACGCCTCCGACTCCGCCTGTTCGCGGTGGCCGGACGGCTGGTCCGCAGCGTGTGAGGGCGTTGTTACAAGCGCTGCTGTCACCTCAGCCATGGTCACCCCGTGGCGAGGGCTGACGGAGGAAGTCCTTGCCGGCGATCGCCCCAGCCCGTACGACGGGCACCGAAGTCCGCGATCATCACGACCTCAGCCACCGTGCCACCTTCTGATCCGTAGGGAAGGGCACATGCCGCGTCAGCGGGATCTCGCCGTGCTCCGGTGGTGGTCGCGGGTCGGTCGAGGGCGATCCTGTAAGGCGGTGTTGCTGTATCGGCTGCTGTACACCACCTCTGTGGACGCAACCCGCCCGGGCCCGCGGAACCCCGCCCACTCGGCACAACCGCCGGGCCACGAAGCTGACCATAGCTCGAAAACAACCCTCACCCGAATGACTTAGCCGACCGCAGGAAGATCACGAAAGATCGAGGCTAGCACGACCCCCTGCCGGGCAAAGCGCTCATTTTATTCCAAAATGCCAAAGCCTGCTGCATGTCCATCCTAAACTTGGTAGATTGCCCCCCATACGACGAGGGAGGGCCGCGTGAGCGAATTAGTGCGCTGGGAAATGGACGAAGAGTCGGTCGTTGTGGAGATCGCCGACCAGGATATAGGCGGCTTCCAAGCCATTGGAATCGGCGAGGGGGGCGTTCTTGAGGCGAAAGGCCGTTTCGAGGAATCCCTGCGCAACGTGCGAAGCGCAGCGACGAAAGCGCTCGACGCTTTCCGTGACAACCAGCTCAATCCCGACGGGATCGAGCTCGAGTTCGGTGTCAAATTCAACGCCGCTGCCGGAGCAGTCATCGCGAAGGCCTCGAGCGAGGCTCATTTTATTGTCAAGCTCACCTGGACCCGCCAGGAGAGATAGTGGGTAATCCATGGCATGCTCGGATCGACCGAGCAGTCGGCGACACAACGGGTTCTGGATTTTTAATCGACAGTCGCCATGTGCTGACTTGCGCACATGTTATCCACAATGTACGTGATCCGACCGTCGTTTTCCCGACCGCCAATCCTAGGGGACGATACGCCGCGAGCGTGGTTGCGAGGGGGCCTTGGCATCCGCAGGCAGACCGTCGTGGTGATTTTGCACTGCTTGAACTCTCAGAACCAGCCCCCGTGCCACCGGCGCAGTTTGCCGACCCCACCGATACGCATGGATGGCGGGACAACAGGCTCTTCGCCTATGGGTTCGCGGCGGGAAAAACGGACTCTGGCGCCTTCGCCGAACTCCGAATCGATGACCGCCAGATCATGGCCAGCGAATGGTGCCAGATCAACGCGTGGGACGGTCACAGCCAATTTATCGCAAAAGGTTTTAGTGGTTCCGCCGTCTACCTTCCAGGCAAGGACCATGTGATCGGCATAGTGACCGAAGCCGATCTGACGCCGGACCAACGAGTCGGACGCATGCTTCCCATTTCCACTCTGCGAAAATACTGGGAGCCACTCGACGACCTGCTGCCCCACTCGTGGCTGGGGAAAATCGGCCCAGGCCCCCGAGGGGAACTACGCCGGTGCCTCACAAACGCCGTCCTGAAGCACTCCCCCAGAGCGCTGCTGGCTCAGGAGTTTCCACTCCTTCCCCATCAGGGTGAACCCTCCCTCTGGAGAGCCATCACCCTAGCCGCCGAGGAGATCGACGAGTCCGATGCACTGACCCGCTTCCTCTCCCGGATCAGCTCCAACCTGGACGATGTGTCAAAGGCCGTCGAGGTACGTCGGTGGCAGAGCCAATACCTGGGAGCGCCAGCGAACGCAACAACCACCCCCACTTCAGTAGCAGTCATCATCCGGATGCCACCAAGCGCGCTGGGTGGTTATCGCCTCGAGTTCTCCATCTGGCGAGCCGACGGCAGTGGACAGACACACGCCTTGCCCGATCCCGTCGCCGAGGATGAGATCAGAGCGACCGTGGAGCGTGAGATGCCTCGATTGTTAGCAGACGTTGCGGGCGAGGATTTTGTCATAGAATTTATGATTCCCCATAATTGGTTTACCAGAAAGATAGTGGAGAACTGGTTCACCAATGATGATCCGAACGACCAGGTTCAACTCGGCCTGCTTTACCCAGTGGTAATCCGCGACCTGGCGCGTCGGCGAGGCGGCAGTCAGCGATGGGACCAGGCTATTAGGCGCTGGCGCAGGCTTCGTGACATCGGCTGCGAACCACCGAGCCTGATGGGCTGCCACGACAAGGCCAAGCTCAGTTGGCTCGCCGACGAAGCACGGACAACAATCGTTCACGCCGCTGCACCGACTCTTGCGGAGATTGGGAAGGCGCTCAAGTTCGGCATTCCCATCATGGTATGGCCACGCTACTCATGTCGGGCGGAACAGCACGACAACTGTCCAGGCAAAAGGTTCCTTGCCGAGGTCGGCGATATTATCGAGAAGTCGACACCTGATCAGCTCCCCGTCCGTATCAGACAACTACGGATAGCCGGAATGGACTCCAAGCCCGTCCAGAGAATCGCGCTGTTCTGGGACGATCCAACCCGCATGCCCGACCCACCACTCGCAGCGTCGTGAAAGAGACGATATGTCCAAATGGTTTATTTACACAGGGTCAGGTACTCCTCACGACAGAATCGACCGAGAGCTCCCGGCTCCCCCTCCATGGAGGGTCTTCAACGGCGGCCCTGCCCTGCCCCAACCGATATGGGAGAAGAACGGAGATCACGACGCGAAGAGCTACCAGTCCGATCCACAGGCGGTGGAGCAGGTAAATGCCGCCCTGTTCCTGCGGCGCCCCCTTCTCGTGACCGGCCCGCCCGGCACAGGCAAATCCACGCTCGCCAGCGCAGTGGCGCACGAACTACAACTTGGGCCCGTGTTACATTGGCCGATCACCAGTCGCGTAACGCTGTCGGATGGTCTCTATCAGTACGACCCGTTGACCCGGCTGTATGCCGCGAGCAGAGAAGAACTCGTCAGCGGCGCGGTCAGCGACGAGCAGATCGGCCGCTACATTCGGCTGGGCCCACTGGGCACGGCCCTTCTCCCCTTCGACCGGCCCCGAGTGTTGCTGGTCGACGAGATCGACAAAAGCGATATGGACCTCCCCAACGACCTGCTAACGATTTTCGAAAAGGGCTGTTTCGAGATTCCAGAGCTTCAGCGTCACACCTCACCGTCGGCAGAGGTGATGACAGCCGACAGCGGAAAACCCGTGACCATCTGCGGGGGGAGAGTGCGCTGCCGGGCGTTTCCCTTGGTCATTATGACGAGCAACGGTGAGCGTGAGTTTCCGCCCGCTTTCCTGCGCCGCTGTGTAACGCTTCGCCTACATCAACCCACGGGGGAGAAACTGCATCGAATCGTCGAGGCACATCTCGGTCCCGATCTGGTGGCCGACAGTCATGACATCATCAAACGTTTCCTCGCGAGAAAGAGTAGCGGCGCCCTGGCCACGGACCAACTACTCAACGCGGTTTACCTCCTTCACCACGCCGACCCGGGAGACAGATTGAAGTTGGCCGACCGGCTCATGCCCTATCTCGATCGCGACGCGGACGAAACGGACCCGGACGGTGGCACGAAACATTGATCGGCTCCACCGCGCCCTGAGCGCGGTGGGACCGCCGCCAACCTCGATCGAGTTGGCCGAATACCTCTGGCTAGCCCGGTTGATGGAAGAACACGGCCCAATCACAGAAGATCGTTCTCCCATCAGCCGGGAACCCACCGTGGAGGGAGACACACCGGCGCGACTCGCCGATCAAGAACTGCGGCCAGCGCCAGCAGATGAGCGGTACACGATCTATTCGCGTGCGACGCCAGAGTCGGCCGGTGAAAGTGCGGTGTCGATTCAGATGTCGACCGCACCCATGCTCGCCAGCGGGTTGGGGCTTAGCCGAGCCCTACGACCCCTACGCCGACGAGTGCCAGCCAGACATCGGTGGACCGTAGACGAGCAAGCCACGGTCGACCGTATCGCGAAACAATTTCCTCGCCGTCGCTCGCCCTGGGTGCCGGTTTTGATTCCCACATTGGAACGCGGCTTGGACCTTACGCTGGTGATGGACTTTGGTCCCTCCATGGACCTGTGGCAACCACTGGGCGAGGAGTTACGACAGCTCTATACAAACCTGGGCGCGTTCCGGAACGTGCAACTCATGCATCTCGAAGAGGGTCCCCTCGGAATCACGGTCGGTTCGGCGGGCGCACCAGGCGCTCTGACCGATCCGTCCGGCCGTCGGCTCGTGCTGCTCCTTAGTGACTGCTCAGGAACGCATTGGTGGGCCGGCAGAATGGCCCACACGGTCCGTAGATGGGCCTCGAGCTCTCCAACGGCGATTCTGCAACCGCTGCCCGAACGCCTGTGGCACAGGACCGCGATCACTGTGACGGTTCACGAAGCACATCTGGCCCGCCCCTTCGCCGCGAATTCATCGCTCAGGCTCCAGCCGAAGATGCCGGGCCTGGACAGGGCGGATGAAGCGGTTCCCATCCCGGTGGTTGGATTGTCCGCACCCTGGTTCGCCAACTGGGCGCAGATGATGGCTGGAAACCCCAGGCCGATCGGAGTGACGCATCTGGACGATCAGCCTGCCACCCTCGATACATGGGTCCAGGAGGAGCATGCCCAGCCCATCAAGGAGAGAATCCTGCGCTTCCGCGCCGTGGCCTCGCCACAGGCATATTCGCTGGCCGGTTACTTGGCGACAGCCTCCTTCCCGTCATTGTCCTTGCTACGGCTCATGCAGAAGGCGCTACTGCCCAGGTCTTCTCCGGAGCATCTCGCCGAGGTCATGCTTAGCGGGCTCCTGCGACCGGTCGAACAAGAATCGGGGTTCTACGACTTCGTGCCCGGAGCCAAGGACCTCCTCCTCAGGTCAATGTCACGTACTGGCCGGCGGAGCGCCACTGACGTCCTCCAGGCAGTTTCACGTGAACTAGCGAGATGGGCCGGTTCAGGAATCCCCTCGCTCCGAGGCTATGTGCATAGCGCATCACGGAGCGGCAACCCGGTCGTTAGAACAGCAGGTGATCCATTTGGATTAATCAGTTCGGAGGCCTTCGGCTTCACCCCTCCGACCTCCAGCGCAGAGGTTGACACACAGACAGGTGAGAAGGGCGCGGACCAGCGGCTCTATGAGCGCTTGGCGGGGGTATTGGACGCTCAGTCGCAGATCCTCTGGGTCACCTCACCGACCGGCACGGTGGTGGAGGACGCGCCGCAGTGGCGCACCATCACCGGGCAGGGGCTGGAGGCATACTTCTCCAACGGTTGGCTGGAGGCTGTCCATCCTGAGGAGCGCCAGCAGACCGAGGAAGCCTGGAAGGAGGCGCTGCGCGGTCGCACCATGTTCGAGTGGAACTACCGCGTGCGTACCCGGGCCAGCGGTTACCGCCACTTCGAGGTGCGGGCCGTACCCATCATCAGGCATGGCCGGGTCGTCGAGTGGGTCGGCGCCAACACCGACGTAACCCCGCAGTTCGAGGCCGAGGAGATGCGCGGCAGGCTGACCAACCAGCTCGGCGCCGCGGCCCTGCGCACCGCGCGGCTGCAGGGCGCCACCGCCCAGCTGGCCGAGGCGCTCACCGTCGAGCAGGTGGTGCAGGTCATCATGGATGTCGGGCGCACCGCTCTGGCCGCCGACCGGTCCGCTGTCGCGCTGCTCGACACCGACCGCGCCGCGCTCAGGCTGATCAACGGCGACGATGTCCCGGAAGCGTCCGGTATGTCCAGCGAGGAGATTCCGCTCTCCTCGGCCAGCGTGATGACCATGGCGGTCAACAGCCGCCGTCCGGTCTTCGCCGAGTCGCCCGACAGGCTGAAGTCCCAGCTTCTCGAAGCCGGCGGCGACGAGCAGGTGCTGACCAATTATCTCACGCACAGTGACGAGCGGGCCTGGGTCGGCCTGCCGCTGCTGGCGGCCGGGCGGGCGCTGGGCGCGCTGCGCTTCTCGTTCACCAGGCCGCAGAAGATCTCCCAGGAGGACGGCGTCTTCCTGGAGGCGCTCGCCGGGCAGTGCGCGCTCGCCGTGGAGCGGGCCACGCTGTTCGAGCGCGAGCACCGCACCGCCGAGACGCTCCAGCGCAGCCTGCTGCCCGACCGCCTGCCGGTGGTCAAGGGCCTGGTGCTGGCCCAGCGGTTCCGCTCGGGCAGCCGTCACGTGCAGGTCGGCGGCGACTGGTACGACGCGTTCGTCCTACAGGACGGCCGGGTCGCGGCGGTCGTCGGCGACGTCATGGGCAAGGGCGTCAAGGCCGCAGCGAGCATGGGACGCATCCGCAACGCCATGCGGGCGCTGGCGCTGACCAACCCGCCTCCTGCGGCCGTGCTGACCGGGCTCGACCGGGTCTTCGAGGCCACCGAAGAGGAGGAGCAGGTCACGACGCTGGCCTACACGGTGGTCGAGCCTGTCACCGGCGAGGGCACGCTGGCCTTGGCCGGACACCCTCCACCTATCCTGGTCTCGCCACAGGGCACGGCCGTCTTGTGCGACGCCGAGCCCGGCACGCCGCTGGGCTGGCCGACCAGCCGCAGGCAGTTCCGGTTCGTGGTGCCGCCCGGCCATACCGCCGTGCTCTACTCCGACGGGCTCGTGGAGAACAGGAAGCGCGACCTAAATGCCGGACTTGCAGAACTCTGCTCGGTTGTGACCGAAGCGCCACCTGAGGTCGTGAGCAGTCCACACATGTTGCTGGACTTCCTGGTAGATCGGATGCTTTCCGGATATGAACAGGATGATGACGTCACCGCGCTCGCGATTCACATTCCTTCGTTGACACTTCCTCCTGAGAAGCCGAATTAGAGGATGTCTAAGATCATGACCGGGTCGTTCTGAGCCAGGTGTATAAGCTGCATGAACGTCGTGGCATAGATCACGTTTCAGAGGTCGCGATTAGGTTATTAAGAACGCGCCTTCTGCCTACTAAGCTGGGCATCGGTCGGCCTGAACCACCAAGATAGACCCTAATAGTCCACCTTGACCTCGGAAGATCTACCACGCCTGCTGGTCACCGACGGTGCTTACGAAGCGGGGCAGCCGTCGGCACGGATTGGGCACAACCCCGGTGCCTACCAGATACAGCCGGACGGCTGTAGATCATCAGAAACGGTAGAGGCCCAGGTCACCTCTAAGATGACCCAGGCTTCTGGGAGAGCCGACGAGGGGAATCGAAGCCCTGGCCTTCTGTTTACAAGGGCAAGGCAGCACCCTGGCGGACGTATCACCGGCCTGGCCAGATGGCTGATGGTGGCTGGCGTCGAACGGCTTTGTGAGGCTGCGTTGCTGTACTTCTGTGCTGTACAGAAACGGCGAGAACCCGAATGCCCGGTGGCAAGCGGACCCGTACCGCAGGGCCGCCAGGCCCGAGGAACGGAAGCCGCGCGGCAGCCTGACCTTCCGCTTTTCAGGCGGAGCGTTCACCCTGCTCCAGTGATCAAGACCATAGTCAGGTGCGTGTGGACGGTGGCGCGGATGCGTCGGCGTGTGGGGACGTTGCTGTCAGCGCTGCTGTCACCTCTCCCATGGCCATCGGGAGGCGACGAAGAAGGGCCGCTGCAGCAATCGCCACGGCCCTCGACTACGGGAACCGAGGCCGGCGATCGTCAGGGCCTCACCGGTGACTGGTCGACAGACAGGTCATCCGTCGCCGATAACCTCTTCATGAACCTGGGCCAGGTGCTGGACTGAAACGTCCGTTGCCAGGCATCAGAGTGCGCCGACGGCTGAATCATGGGGAGTTTGTGGCATGGACTCGGCAACGCTGCACACGGCGGCACGACGGTACCTGATGGAGCGGTACGACGAGCTGACCGACAAGTACGCCGCACTGCCCAACGAGGGACGGTCCGCGTTCGGGTACAGCTACCGTCGCGAAGCGTGGCGCATCTTCCCTCACTACAACGTGATCGCAGCGATCCTGGAACACGTGGAGCGGCTCGATCCAGACCGGCTGCCCGAGTTCACCGACCTCGTCGACGCCCTATCCGAGGCTGCCGACACGGCCCAGTCACCGTTCACACAACCGGCATCAAACAAGACCGAGGCCAAGGCAATGGCCGAGGAACGCCGACTGTTTCAGTCGACCCTGCAAGACTGGGTAACGCGGGCCGACCTTCCGGCGGAACCGCTACCGTACCGACGCGTGTTGGCGCCCGCCGAGTCGTTCGAACGACAGAAACAGTTGGAGCAGCGGTGGGGGCTAGCGGGCAGGTCGTGGCACCCCATGCTCGCCGGGCCAACTCCACCCGACGTCCTCGTGCTGTCGGAGGCATCGATGTGGGACGAGCAAGGACTCGCCCAGGTGCGCGCCGCAATACGCGACATGGGCGGCGGCCGCGTGACAGAACTGCGCGAGTACGGCGCGGACTACCTCGTAGATGCAGAGGTGTTCGAACCCCAGTACACCGGCGCTGAAGGCGTGTGGAGCGATGACACGCTTACCTGGATCGCGTTCGCATCCCACGAGGGAACGGTCGCCTTCGGAGGCCAACTCGCCACCGCCCTCGAAGCAAAGTGGACCGAGCTCGACCGGTGGCGCTGGTCAGCCTAATTGAGTCATCGCACGATGCCGCGCAAAATCGAACACGGCGGCAAGTGCGCGGTAGACTCTTTACATGACAACCCCCGCGCAACAGGAGGCTTCTACCGGAACGGCTGTCAAAATGGACAATTCGATTGTCGTGGCACGAATAAGCGCGTACGCGGCCGTTCTGGTAGCAATCATCACGGTAGTGGGGCCCAAGGTGGCAGAGTACATTCCTCAAATCGCCGACTCGCTAACCAGGGCAACAGCGCCCGCCAGATTTATGTGCGCCAGAGACATTTCCCATAATCCAAGAGGCGAAATATCGGCTTACCGGCCATGTTCCGCCCCTACGGACCTGACTAGGGACCTCTGCCTGAAAGACATCTCAGCGCTATGGCCGGGTGAGGGTGCCTCGGCTTACGTCCGATGCAAGGAGACTGTCTAAAGCAGGGCGCTCGGGTCGGCGGGTTCCAGGTGTACAGCGGGGTGGCCGTACGACGATGCCCCGCGCGGCGCTCGTGCGAGAACGGCCCCCAGGCCGCACGCGCAGCCGTAGCGCGGGACGGCAGCGCGGGGCGTACTGCGGCGCGCCGAGCCACCGCTTGAGGGGCAACGCGAGTCGGACCGTGTCAGCCCCGTGACAATCACCGCTAGGAGTACGAAGAATGATTAGAGCACTCCAATTGCATGTCCTATTGTTATGGCGACGGCTAGAAGAAGATCACTCTTCTCTGTTTATGTCGGAACCATCACAGTTCAAAAATACAGTCGTATCGGCGGCGAGAATGCCCCTACGCTTTGCGGTATGACTGTGAGCGTTGCGTTGGCCTTTCTGGATCTATGGAGACTTGCTCTTGTCGGACCTCCAACTCCCGCTCCCACGCCCGTTGGTAGTAGCGCCACTGATCCTTGGCAAATTTTTTTGGGCATAGGGGCAATTCTCGGCGCCATTGCGGCCGTCCAGCAACTGATAGCGGCCGTTGCTAAATATCGTCGACGCAAAGAAGAATCCCGGCTGTTTCAAATCATGAAGGATCAGCTCGACGCGGAGCATGCGAGGTCTGAAGCGCAAACCGCTAAACAGGAAGCTGACAGCCTCTCCGAGATGCGCGAGGTTCTGCGCAAGCAAATCGAAGAAGACGTCCCACGCGAGGCTCGACGCCTATACATAGAACACAGGTTAAGCGTACTAGGCCGAGAAATTGCGGAGCAATATAGAGAGTATATATCTCTACAGAGTGAATTGAACACAGAAGTTCGCACTCAGCTGGATGAGCGCCTAGCCACAGTGATCGAGGAAACAATTGTCCCTGCCCAGGTGTCCCGCAGTAGACGCGAGAGATGGATACTGGCGCTCCTGGTAGCCATTGGGCTGTTCACTTTTACGCCATTCGATTTGCAGCGCATCTTCTCTTACTATATAACGCAACCATTTTTCATTATTAACCATTCATACCGGTTCACTGAGTCGGCCGTAGGTTGGTCGCTCGCGGGAGCGATCCTCATTTGGACGTCAGCAATTTTCCTACTTGCAAAGATTCACTGGGTGCGCAAGACCACGGCTCGTTTCATCCGCGCGCCCAGGGCCATCGTCAGAGCAGGATTGATTATAGGACCTGGCGCAAGCTTCTTGCTGTTGGTGGCGGGCTACTTTCTCGTGGCTGATGCTCGCCGAGCTTATATTGGTACCGGAAACTCCGATTGGTATGAAGCGGCCGACCGGGCGGCTATCTGTTTTCATCTCGCATCCTTTATCGTTGGCGCCCTCGTTGCCTACGGTTTCCTGTCGCATTTTCTGAATCGAATATTCCGCCTCGGCAAGAAACGCGAAAACCGGGCTTCGATTAAAGGCCGATAAGCTGCGTCGCACCCCTGCGGCGTCAATACCCTTGTTGTATTCGCCGAACCGTTTGTGCGGAGCTTATGCAAGTAGGATCATCCTGTGCGCCACGATCGCGACTTATGAATGGCGCGCCCCGCTATTCGGTGGTCCAGGGCTGAGGAACGAAGCCCTGGACCTTCGATCGCCCCTGGCCACGTGCGCTGATCAGCCACGATGTGGCGATCGTAGTGGTGCATTTGCACGGCGGGTATGGTCTGCCCCGAGTTTTAAGAGTGCTGCCGTCAATTGCGATGCGCGGCTCGCAGCCGCTGCCATCCGGGACCGGCCCCAGGCCGCACGCCCGGACGGCGAGCGGGAGGCTGCGGTGTCCTCAGCGGTCTGGTGCTGAGACACCAGGTCCAGACGGTCGAGGGCTTGGCCGTGATACGCCTTTCGACGTTCTAGCTGTTCGCCGTATTGCTGATAGCGCGTGGGTGGTGCTGGCCGCGACCGGCCGAAGAGCCGCAGCGCGGCCAGCGACCGCCCCACGCGCGCGGGACGCCACAGGCGGCACGCGCCTTGATGACGTGTAGATAAGTTGCTTTCTGTGCTGTCCACAGGGTGTCCTGTCTCGCTTGATGGTTGACACTCTGGCCTCGCTTGATGCTTGACACCTTGATCGTCTTCTGTGCCTGCTCGTGGCGTTATCGGCGCTTCGGGGGAGGCTCAGGTGGCATTGGTGGAGTTGAGCGTCGTGGAGCAGCGCTATCACGCGGTGATCGAGGTGTTGTCGGGGGCGAAGGTCACCGACGTGGCCGGCCGGTATGGGATCTCACGGCAGTCGGTGCATGCCTGGGTGCGCCGGTATCGAGACGGCGGCCTGGCCGCGCTGGCTGACCGGTCGCATGCGCCGAAGGCGCATCCGATGCAGACCCCGGCCGCTGTCGAGGCGTTGATCTGTGAGCTGCGGCGCGCGCATCCGCGGTGGGGACCGCGAACCCTGTTGTGGGAGCTGGGCCGGCGCGGGGTGGAGCCGTTGCCGTCGCGGGCGAGCATCTACCGGGTGCTGGTGCGCAACAGCCTGATCGAGGCGGTGGCGCGGCGGCGTAAGCGCGAAGATTACCGGCGCTGGGAGCGGCCCGAGCCGATGCAGTTGTGGCAGATGGACATCATGGGCGGGCTGCTGCTGGCCGACGGCAGCGAGGCCAAGCTGATCACCGGTGTGGACGATCATTCCCGGTTCTGCGTGATCGCCTCGGTGGTGGCCCGCTCGACCGGGCGGATGGTGTGCGCCGCCTTCGCCGCGGCGCTGCGCGTCTATGGGGTGCCGCTGGAGGTGCTGACCGACAACGGCAAGCAGTTCACCGGCCGCTTCGGCGGGCCGAAGGCGGGCGAGGTGCTGTTCGAGCGGGTCTGCCGGGAGAACGGCATCAAGCTGCGTCACACCCCGCCGCGCACCCCGACCACCACCGGGAAGATCGAGCGGTTCCATCAGAGCGTGCGCCGGGAACTGCTGGCCGAGGCGCTGCCGTTCGCCTCGCTCGAGGCCGCCCAGGCCGAGGTGGACGCGTTCGCCGAGCATTACAACACCGCCCGCCCGCATCAGGCGCTGGACATGGCCTTCCCCGCCGACCGGTTCTTCACCGAGCGCAGCCCCGGCCAGCTCGCGGCTGAACGGGAACTACCGCTGCGCCTGCCCGCCGGACTGAGCACGGTGCCCGCCCCCGCTGCTGACGTTGCTCCTGGCGTTGCTCTTGAGGCCCCTCCCGCTGCCGCGCTGCCGGATCTCCCGGTCCCGGCCGTCCATCACCTTGATCAGCTCGAACGGCCCGAGCCCATCCAGACGCGCACGCTCGATCCGCTCTCGCGCCAGGCGATCGAGGTCGATCGGATCGTCCCGGAGTCGGGGAACCTGTCGATCGGTGGCCAGCAGGTCTGGCTCGGCCCGGACCGGGCGGGCATGCCGATCACGTTGTGGATCAGCACCCAGCGGCTGCATGTGTTCACCACCGGCGGTGGCCGGCTCAAGAGCGTGGCCTCCCGGCTGACCGTCAAGGACCTGGCCGCGCTCCTGGCCTCCGGACAAGCCCGCCCGGCACCGGACACGCCCGTCGGCGAGCCCGCGATCGCGGCGAGCGCCGTCGAGGTGGATCGGCAGGTCAGTTCGATCGGCACCATCAGCCTGGCCGGCCGGGCCCTGTGCATCGGCGCCCACCTGGCCGGCCGCCGCATCATCGTGCGCCTGGACGGCATCACCGCCCGCGTCATGGACGAGGAACGCCTGCTGCTGCGTGCCGTGCCCTGTCCGCTCCCGCTCGCCGAGTGCCTCACCCTGCGCAACGCCCGCCCGGCCGGACCACCGCCCGGCGCTTCGACCGAGCCCGTCACCGTCCAGCGGGTGGTCTGCAGCCGCGGCCACTTCCAGATCGTCGGCCAGAAGATCCAGGTCGGCCGGATCCACGCCCGCAAGATCCTGGACGTGACCGTGGACGACACCCACATCACCGTCCACGACAACGGCGAACCCATCCGCGTCGTGCCCCGAACCACCACCCAGGAGATCACCCGGATCAAGTCCCAGGCGCATACTAAGAAGCGAAAGATCGGCTAGGAGTGTCAAGCATCATCCGATGCCAAAGCGTCAAGCATCAAGTGAGACCAGACATGCTGTCCACAGGGCTGTCCACAGGTGGCTTAGGGCAGTTGGCGGTAGGGCTCGGCGGTGGTCCAGATGCGTTCGAAGCTGGTGAGGTAGGTGACTGCCGGCCCTCGATCGTCAGTGTGGCGTAGGTGCATGACGGGTGCGTTGGCGGCTGGTTTCCCGAAGGCGTGGGCGTTGACGAGAAGCTGATCGTCCGCGCGGTAGATGGAGTTGTAGAGCACCGTGTGGTGAAGCCGGATCTCGACACCTTGAACACCGAGCAGCCCTCGATACAGCGTGAGCGCATTCTTGACCCTGGCTGCCATCACCGTGGCCCCGATTCCTTCATCGGCTCCGCGCGTGGCCACTTCCCGTCCTTCGGGGTCGCCCAGGAGGATGCGAACCTCGACGCCGACCTGGGCGCGGGTGGTGATGATGTCGAGGAGTCCGCGGTCTTCGGCGAGGAAGAGTGCGCTGTAGGCGAGGATGCCGATCTCGTCGTTGGCTCCATTGAAGAGGTTGCGCCAGACGGTCTGAGGGATGGCCCAGCGGTGGGGGTAGATCGCTTGCACGCCGTCGGCGAGTGCTTGGTGACGTGACGCGATCTCGGGCCAGAGGTCAGCTTCGTCGACGTGGAGGAGGTCGGCGACGGTCCATCGGTGGCGTGGATAGGGGATGCGGCCTTGGAGCCATCGGCTCACGGTCTTGGGGTCGACGGCCAGTGCGGCGGCGACGTCGATGGTGTTGAGCCGGGCTGTGGCCAGTGCGTAGCGGAGGTTGTCGTTCATGGGACCGGCCTGCTCCTCTCGCAAGATGACCCTGCCCTGCGACGTTAACATCAGACGTCCCTAGACGTCCCCGAGTTGCGGTGTTCCCGCCCCCGGCTGCGGGGCGAATCTCGACGCACACGACGAACCCCGTACGGACGTCAGGGAGGACGAGGGTGCAGACGAGCAAGACCATCAAGGAGCGGCAGCGGGCCTACGCGGAGCGGCTGCTGACCGCGCTGGGCGAGCACCTCACCAGTCGGGCTGTCACGACCGTGCTCATTGTCGCGGAGGACGGGCGGCCAGCCTTGGATGTGACCGATAGCCGGTGCCGGATGCGGCGGGTGTTCGTGCACCTGCCGTTCTGCTGGTTCTACTGGGGTGACCAGGACGACGAGCGGGTGTCGTTCCTGCAGATGGACGGCGCCGTGGACCGGATCGAGCGGGCCGTGCGGGAGGGGTGGCGTGAGGGAGAGCAGGGTGAGCTTAGCGTCGATCTGAACAAGATCCTCGATGCCTACCGCGGCTGACCCGGTGGCCACGGGCCGATGGGTGACCGGTGGTCGGGTCTACCCGCAGATCGCCGACCGGCTGCGCGAGTGGATCCGGTTGGGCGACTTCGGGCCAGGCAGTGTGCTGCCCTCTGAGGCGGAGCTGTGTCGGACGTTCGGTGTGGCGCGCAACACGGCACGGCGTGCCTTGGCGGTCCTGGAGGACGAAGGGCTCCTGGTCACCGTCCCGTCCAAGGGCAGGGTGGTGTCTGGGGAGAGTATGGCGGTCCCGTACCGCTATCAGATGATCGCCGGAGAGCTGCGCGAGCAGATCGAACGCGGTGACCTCGCCCCCGGTGCCGCGCTGCCCAGCGAGGCCGAGCTACGGCGACGCTTCGCGGCCTCGCGCAACACGGTGCGGCAGGCGCTGTCCGTCCTGGAACGCGAAGGGCTGGTCGTAGCCGAGCACGGGCGTGGGCGCTTCGTCCGGCTCTGAATCATCCGGCGCTGAAATGCGAGGGTGGGAAGACGTCCGGGGACGTCTAGGCTCGCCCTCTGGATTCCCGCACGTGCTTGATGCCTATCGTGAACCACGTGGGACATATTGAGTGGGCGTACGCCCTGGCCAAAGATCTCCTGGAGACGGCGTTGCCCCGGCGCTGGGCGCACACCCAGGCAGTCGCCGAGCGGGCCGAGACCCTAACCCAAATCCTCGGCGCGGACACCGACACCCTGATCACCGCCTGTCTGCTGCATGACATCGGCTACGCCCCCGACTTGGTCGACACCGGCATGCACCAGCTCGACGGCGCCCGCTACCTGCGCGACGCGGCCGGGGCCGACGACCGGCTGTGCCGCCTGGTGGCCTACCACTCGTGCGCGGACAACGAAGCCCGGCAACGTGACCTGTTCGACGTCCTGGCCAAGGAGTTCGACCAGGAGCGGCCTGACCTGGCCAGGGCGCTGACGTACTGCGATATGACCACTGACCCGGACGGTCGGCACCTGGACGTGCGCGACCGCCTGGCGGAGATCCACTCCCGCTACGGGGCCGACCATGTCGTCAGCCGGTCGATCACCGCCGCCACTCCCTGCATCGTGTCGTCGGTCCGCGCAGTGGAGGCCGCGCTATCCGATGTAGGGCAGGCCGACGCCGGATAGGTAGTGCTCGATCCGCATGCGCATCGAGGCTGCCATCGGCAACGATGCGACCTCATCGCGGGGCACCCACTGCACCTCACGAGATTCCGTGCTCGGGGTCGGGGAACCGGAGATCGCGCGGCCGGTCAGGACGATGGAGAACTCCTGGCGGGCCTCGCCGTTGGAGGTGTAGAGGATCACGTGTCCGGGATCGGTGTAGGTGCCAACCAGGCCGGTGATCTCACACCTGATGCCGGTCTCCTCCAGCGTCTCGCGTACCGCGGCCTCGGGCAGTGACTCGCCCAGATCGATGGCTCCACCCGGCACGGCCCAGTTGTCGTTGTCCGACCGCTGAATCATCAACACCTCGCCGCGCTCGTTGGTGACGATGACGTTCACCGACGGGACCAGGCTGTTGGCCGCGGGCGCGTCGGGGTCGTGATGGAAGTCGATCCGCCGGGCCATGTTTCAGGACTCTACCGGCCTGGCCTGCGCCCACACCTTTTCGTAGCTCTCGGCGTAGGTCGCCACCATGTCCCCTCCGGCCACCCGGCGCAGATGCAGGACCGGCGCGTTGCCGGCACGGGTGCCGTACACGTGCGTGTTGATCAGATACTCCTCGTCGGCGCGGTAGATCGAGTTGTACAGCACCGTGCGGTGCAACCTGATCTCGACGTTGTCCAGGCCGGTGATCGGCCGGTAGAAGACCAGAGCGCTGCGGATCTGCGCGGCCATGCTCTCCCCCACGCCTTCGTCGCTCCCCCTCTGGGCGACCTCGGCGGAGTCAGGATCGCCGAGCAGGACGCGCACCTTCACCCCGGCGCGGGCCTTATCGGCGAACAGACGCACCATGCCCCCGTCATCGGCGAGGAACAAGCCGCTGTAGACCAGGACGCCGATCTCCTGGGACGCCGCAGAGAACAGTCGTCCCCAGATGTCCCGGGGAACGGCCCAGCGATGCGGATAGATCGCGATGACCTCACTCCCGGACGCCGCGGCGACCTGCTCACGCGTGAGCGCCTCCGGCCACAGGTACGCCTCGTCTACGCCCAGGTACGAAGCCGCAGCAAACCGGTGCTTTCGGTACGGCTCACGCCCCTTGGTGACCCACCGCTCGACGGTCTTGGGGTCGACCTCGATCGCCTCGGCCAGATCGGCGATGTTCACGCCTTTCTGCAGAAGGGCCGCACGTAGCCGTTCGTTCGCCATCTCACCCGCTCCGAAGGACGTCCGGGGACCTGGCCATCGTAGGCCGGACGTCTTGAACATGTCCCGTCGTGTAGTGATCTCGTCCTGACTCTCCGTCGCATTCTCGGTTCGCAAGCAAGAACAGCGACCGGAAGGAGAGGTGATCACATGACCGACGAGATCTACCCCAACCCCACCTGCGAGTGCGGCGCATGCCCGGAGGAAGGCCAGACTAGGTGCCGCAAGTGCCTGGCTCGTGAGCGCTGGGCCAAGAGGCGGGCGGGCAAGCGGAAGAACGGCCGGCAGCGCGGCGAGACCCGCCGTCCCCCGCGCACCCCTCGCGGCCTGGTCGCGGCGGGGGTGACCTGGACGTGATTGCGCTGATCATCGCCGGACTGCTCGGCGTCACGCTGCTGGTTGGCTACATCACGGTCCTGATCGGCATCCGCCGCGAGGACAAGGCGCTGAGCCTGCACCAGCGCCCTGACGGGGTGTCGGCGTCGCTGGCCCGCAAGGTTACTGGCTGCTACGTCCGGAACGGCGTGTCGTGGACGTAGCCAACTGCTCCTCAACCCGCGCGAGCCGTCCCGACAGGTCCTGTACGGCGGTGCGCAACTCAGCGACCTCATCGGCCAAGTCGCCGGCGGCCGGGGCGTCGGTCTCGTCACGGACGTACACGCCCTTGCCCTGCTGGCCGATCACCAGGCCCTCGTTGCGCAGGATGCCGACCGCCATCTTCACCACCGACAGGGACGCGTCGTACTGCTCGGCGAGCTGGGCGGTGGAGGGCAGTGGGGTTCCGGGCGCGAGGGATCCGCCGCGGATCTGCGCGCGGAGATCGTCGGCGATCTGCAGGTAGCCGGCCCGTCCGGTGTGTTTGACCATCACCGTCCATCTCACCACACCAAGTCGGCCACGCCAACATTGACAACTGAGCCAACTAGGTTAACTATGTTGACTACGACGAATAAGGAGGTCACCGCCCATGCGTTCCGTCCCGATCCCGGTCGACACCGGCAAGCTCGCCATCACCTGTGTCAAGGCCCCGCGCCCGCGCGTCCTCAACCGCGATACCGGCGAGATCAAGACCGACAAGAACGGCAACACCGTCTACGAGGTCACCGTCTCCGTGGAGGACGAGTTCGGCCGGATCGAACTCGTCAAGATCGGCATCACCGGGGAACCGCCCATCAAAGCCGGAGACCCCGTCAACGCGGTCGGCCTGCTCGGCTACGTCTGGGAGATCGCCGGCCGGTGGGGCATCGCCTACCGCGCCTCGGCCCTGCTGCCCGTACGGGAGGCAGTCGATGTCTGACGCGCACGTCCTGCTCGCAGTCATGGCCGCCACGGCGGCCGGGCTGTGGGCCTGGCGCCGCTGGCACTACCCGTCCTTCTGGCTCGCGCTCGGCTTCCCGCTCACCGCCGCCTCGGTCCGCGCGTCCTGGCGGCGGGTCGCGCTCGGCTGCGGCCTGACCAAGAAGCGGCAGCGCTGGTGGTTCACCACCGTCCCCGGCGCGATCGCCTCCACCGGGCTGGTCAAGGTCCGCCGTCGCTTCCAGCGGGTCGCCGTCGACACCAAACCCTTCATCTGGCTGCCGCTGCCCACCCGCTACGGCTGGCGCGTCACCCTGCACACCCTGGAAGGCCAGACACCCGGCGACTATGCCGACGCCGCTGAACGCCTCGCGCACTCCTGGGGCGTGCACGCCGTACGGGTCTCCTCGCCTCGGCCTGGCCGGGTCGTGCTGATGGCGACCATGCGTGACCCGCTGGTCAAGGTCGACGAGCTCCCACCGTCGCCGGACCTGCTCAAGGTGACCGTGGGGCGTCTGGAGACCGGCCGACCCTGGGTGATCGACTTCCGGACAGTGCCGCACTGGCTGAACGCGGGCGCCACCCAGTCTGGCAAGTCCAACCTCGCCAACGCGCTCATTGTCGGCCTGGCCCCGCAGCCTGTGGCGCTGGTCGGCTTCGACCTTAAGGGCGGGGTGGAGTTCACTCCCTACGCGGCGCGCCTGTCGGCGCTGGCCACCAACCGCGCCGAGTCGGTCAC
Source organism: Nonomuraea sp. NPDC049028 (assembly GCF_043197735.1). NCBI lineage: Bacteria > Bacillati > Actinomycetota > Actinomycetes > Streptosporangiales > Streptosporangiaceae > Nonomuraea > Nonomuraea sp. NPDC049028. The sequence goes on along the minus strand of NZ_JBICTR010000007.1, from coordinate 129,952 downwards.
GCTGCTGTGCGACCTCGTCGGCCTGATGATCGACCGGATGGGCCTATGCCGCCAGGCCGCCGCCCGCAACATCTGGCAACTCCCGCCTGTTCTCCGGCCGGTTCCGGTCGTGGTCCTGGTCGACGAGCTGGCCGAGCTCTACCTGATGGCCGACAAGTCCGAGAAAGACGAGATCGCCAAGACCTCGACCGCCCTGCTGCGGGTCGCCCAACTCGGCAGGGCGTTCGGCATCTACCTGTTCTGCTGCGGCCAAAGGATCGGCTCCGACCTCGGCCCCGGCGTAACCGCCCTACGCGCCCAGTGCTCCGGACGGATCTGCCACCGGGTCAACGATCCGGAGACCGCGACCATGACGCTCGGCGATCTCGACCCGGCCGCCCTCGCGTCGGCCCGCGCTATCGCCGCCGAAACACCCGGCGTCGCCATCGTCGCCGGCCAAGACGGCCAGTGGTACCGCGCCCGCTCCTTCTACGTCACCGAGGCCACCGCCGAACACGCCGCCCGCACGCACGCCCTCCTCGCCCCGTCCTGGGACGAGATCACCGCCCACCTACCCGAACCCGCCAACGCCTGACCACAGCAAAGGAGGGTGCGACGATGCGACGCTTGGCCTGCTGGCTGCTCGACACCGGCCCGGTCCTCGTCCTGGCCGCCATCGCGGGTGCCGGATCGTTCACCCACATCCGCGACACCGCCACCGAGCACGGCCAGACCGGCTGGATGTCCTGGGCCGTAGCCGTCTGCATCGATCTGACCTGCGTGATGGCCGCCCGCGAACGCCAACGCGACAAGAAGACCGGCAAGAATCGGCGCGGCCTCATCTCCTGGCCCGTCCTCGTCCTGACCGGCGGCATTGTCCTGTCCCTGGCCGCCAACCTGCAGCAGGCCGCCCCGACGGCCTGGGGCTGGATCACCGCCGCCACCCCCGCCGCAGCGTTCCTCATCGCCATCTCGATGCTTGAACGTCGCGCCGCTCGTCCTCGTCCCGAACCGTCCGCGGCTTCGGCGGCGTCGTCCTCGCCCGTCCTCACTTCGTATCCGGTCCCCGAACTCGTCCCGAACGACGACGACTCGGCCGAGGACGACAGTCAGGACGACCAGGACGGCGACCTCGCCCCCGCGCTCGTCGACTACGCCCGCCGCGTCGCCGACGAACACCACGCCAAACACGGCAGGCCGATCACCCGCGACGCCCTACGCGCCCACCTGGGCGTGTCCAACCAGCTCGCCTCCGACCTGCTCCACACCCTGCGAACCGCCTGACCAGAAGGGAGGCCTCAGCCCATGACCAACGACCACCACAGAGCCCTCATCAACGGCCTGCTCGACCTGGCCGCCTTCCTTGAAGACCACCCCGACCTGCCCGTATCCCCGAGCCTCACCCTGCACCACTTCTCACGCCAAGACAGCGACGCCGACCAGTGCGCCGAGATCGACCAAATCGCCGACCGCGTCGGCTCCCCCATCGACTACGACGGCTCCCCCTACGGCCACTACGCCACCTCCGTCTTCTTCGGCCCCGTCGAGTACCGAGCCGTGGCCATCTCCGCCGCCGCCCGCGCCCGCCACGCCGCCGAAACCAGCTACCACGGCTGCATCCAGCCCGACCCGGCACCCGCCGCCTGACCAGGAGAGACGATCATGCGCATTCGCCTCGAAGGAACCCGCACCGAAGTCATCGATGCTCTGCTCCACCTGCGCCTGTACTTCACCGTCATCGCCGCTTCACGGCTCTACCCCAACCGCGCCAATCCCTGCTATTGGCGCATCTACCTCACCACCACGCCGCGCGAAAGGGGGTGACCGGCCTTGATCGAAATGGTCCGTTACCAATGCTGCACCTGCAACGGGAGCGGCCTCGACAACGACCGCGACCGCTGCCGCGACTGCGACGGCACCGGCATCGACAACCACGGCGCCTAAAAGCGCAGCACCCCCGGCCTGGCCGTACATCCGCCAAGACACACGCCAGGTCGGGGGCCATCCCTCCACCCGAACGAGCGAAAGGAGGTCTCCATCTTGCCCACAACCCACGCCACCGCGCATGCAAAAGCGGGCATGATCGCCCGACTCAACCACCGCGACTACGACCGCTGGGCAAGCCAGATCCGCCAAACAGGCGGCTGCCGACAGCCCATCCACTTGCGCGGCAAGGTCGAGCACTACGACCAGGTCACCGGACAGCTTCTGCACCGCTACGCCACCCGTACCGAGCCTGACGGCATCCTGCGCGTCCCATGCAAGACCCGCCGCGCCTCCCGCTGCCCCGCCTGCGCCGAGACCTACCAAGCCGACACCTACCACCTCATCCGCGCCGGACTCATCGGCGGCAAAGGCGTCCCCGAGACCGTCACCACCCACCCGACGCTCTTCGTCACCCTGACCGCCCCGTCTTTCGGCACCGTCCACGCCCGCAAGGACAAGAACGGCAAGGTCCTGCCCTGCCACGCCCGCCGCAACGCGGAAACCTGCCCACACGGCCGCGTCATGGCCTGCACAGAACGACACAGCGCAGACGATCCCCGCCTCGGCGAACCGCTCTGCCCCGACTGCTACGACTACACCGGCTCCGTCCTGTTCAACGCCCTGGCCCCGCTGCTGTGGAAACGCTTCGCCGACTCCCTACGCCGCCACCTCGCCAAACTCGGCGGGCTGGCCCTCAAAGACCTCCGCCATCACCTCACGGTGTCGTTCGCCAAGGTCGCCGAATACCAGCGGCGCGGCGTCGTCCACTTCCACGCCGTCCTCCGCCTCGACGGCCCCAAAGGACCGGTATTCCCGCCTCCGGCCTGGGCCACCGCCGATGCCCTGACCCATGCTGTCCAGCACGCGGCAAGAGCAGTTTCTGCCACCGTCCCAGCCCACGGCGATCAGCCCGCGCGAGTGCTGCGCTGGGGCCATCAACTCGACATCCGCCCCATCACCCTCGACGGCGACCTCACCGAACAAGCAGTCGCCGGCTACATCTCCAAGTACGCCACCAAAGCCGCCGAATGCGTCGGCACTCTCGACCGCCGCATCAACCCCCTCGACAACCTGGAAGCCTTCAACCTGCGCGACCACGCCCGTCGCCTCATCACCACCTGCATGCACCTCGGCGCACTCGAAGAACTGGCCGAACTCCGGCTCATGGACTGGGCCCACATGCTCGGCTTCCGCGGCCACTTCTCCACCCGCTCCCGCCGCTACTCCACCACCCTCGGCGCCCTCCGAGCAGCCAGAGAGCGCTTCGTTCACACCGAAGAGGTCACCCACGGACGCCTCCCACTCTTCGACGAGGACACCATCCTCGTCATCAGCGAATGGGAGTACGCAGGCAAAGGCCACTCCGCCGGAGACCAACTCCTCGCCGCCGCCCTCACAGGAAGGCCGCAGCCTGCGGCCGAACACCCCGTAGAGAGCCGCCCATGACCCGGCTCCTCCTCACGGTCCCTGAGGCAGCAGAAGCCCTGGCCATTTCGCGAAGCAAGCTCTACCAACTCATCGCCGCTGGCGCGGTCACATCGCTCCGCATCGACGGCTCCCGCCGCATCCCCGTCTGCGCCCTCACCGACTACATCACTCGCCTCGCCACGAAGGAGGAAGCAGCATGACCAAGACCCTCGTGGCCACCCCTGACGAGCAGCCCCGGAAGAAGATGGCGCCCAAACTCCGCGACGGCGTGATGAAGCGGGGAACCACCTGGTCCTACGTCATCCGCGTCAAGGACCCGGAAACCGGCGAAAGCCGCCCACGCTGGGTAAGCGGCTTCGCCACAGAGGACGACGCCAAGGCCGCCCGCGACGAAGCCCGCGTCAAGGCCCGGCGCGGCGAGTACATCGACCGCAACACCATCACAGTCGCCCAGTACCTCGATGAGTGGATCGAGGCTCACGCAGTCGAGATCAAGCCGAAAACCCTCAAGGACTACCGAGACATCATCACGCGGTACATCAAGCCCCACATGGGCAGTGCCCGTCTCCAGGCCGTACGCCCCTCGTCCGTGACCAAGCTCTACCGGGACCTGATGGCCCACGGCGGCAAGAACGGTCGCCCACTGTCTCCTCGCACCATCGAGTACGTCCACGCCGTCCTGCGCAAGGCATTCCGGGACGCCGTCGAGGTAGACGAGATCCTCTCGACCAGCCCCGTCGAGAAGTCGAAGCGCCCTCGCCGGGAGAGCAGCGAGCCCGGGGCAGTGTGGACCACCGCCCAGCTCAGGTCCTTCCTCACCGCAGCCCGGGACCACCGGCTGTGGGGCTTCTTCCACGTGGCCGCCTACACGGGCGCCCGCCGCGGGGAGCTGCTCCACCTCCGCTGGGCCGACGTCGATCTCGATGGCAGACAACTCACCATCACCGGCTCGGCGGCCTTCATCGACGGCGAGCGCATCGAGGGCACCACGAAGAGCGGCCGGAAGCGCATCGTCAGCATCGACGAGCAGACGGCTCAGGTCCTCCGCAACCAGCGAAAAATGCAGGCAGAGGACAAGCTGAAGGTCTGCCCCGAGTGGCGAGGCGCCAGCGCGTACGTGTTCACCACCGGGTGGGGCGAGCCGATCCACCCGGACACCGTCAGCTCCCTCTTCCCGGTCCTGATCAAGCGCCACAATGCCCACCACCCGAAGGACCCGCTACCCCATGCCCGACTCCACGACCTCCGCCACATCCACGCGACCACCCTGCTCCTGGCGGGCGTCCCGGTCCACGTCGTCGCGGCCCGTCTCGGCCACGCAGATCCCTCGATCACCCTCCGGGTCTACGCCCACGTGATCCGCGCAGCGGAAGCGTCGGCGGCGGACATCTTCGCCCAGGCGATCAACGAGTGAGCACCCCTTGTTAGCAGAGGTGTTAGCAAGATCCCGAGATTGTCCTGACAAACACAAAGGCCCGTTCCAGGTTTTCCCTGGTAACGGGCCTTGATGCTGTGTGCGGCCGGAGGTACTCGAAACCCCAACCTTCTGATCCGTAGTCAGATGCTCTATCCATTGAGCTACGGCCGCTCGCTGCGTAAGCCAGCATAGCGGGTCCAGAGCCGTGCCTCGAACCAGATACCGACCTCACGCCCCACTAGATTCCACCTTCTTCGGCCAAAGGGTGTAGCTCAGGGGCCAGAGCAGGGCGATCACTGGCACCTTCAGCATGTCGCGCATGAAATCGATCAGTGCGTCCGTGCGGGACGGTTCGTTGACGAGCCAGACCAGGCCGAGCAGGAGGGCGCAGGCGATGGCGTACGCGAGGACGATCCGGAGCCAGAAGACCCACTCGTAGCGGGCACGGGCCATGCCGCCCGTGGGTGGCTTCCAGGGAGGTGGGCCGTCGGCGAAGCGGTGGCGGAACTTGGCGTCGGCCCAGCGGATCGTGCTGTGGCCGAAGACGATGGAGTACGCCAGGTACGCGGCCGCTATGCCGTGCCTCAGGTCGGCCGTGGCGCCACTGCGCATGTCCATGACGGACGCCGCCAGGAGGATCAGGTCCAGGAGCGGTACGCAGATGAGGAGGGCGGTGCTGAGTCGGCGGCGGTTCCAGAGGTAGCGGCTCGCGAGGCCGAGTCCGAGCAGGAGCCAGAAGCCGACTTCGCAGCCGATCAGGATGGCGACAATCACGTATCCCATCCTTGAGGGCTCCTCTGGCCGGCGCATCGTCAGTGAAGACGAGCCTGTGGATACATCGAAGTGTTTATCCACAGGCAGACCCACGAAGGAGTGAGCCGGGTCCGGACGGTGGTGGGATGGGGGCATGCAACGCGAGGCGTCGTGGGCCGGGCTGGCCTTCGTCGGGGGCCTGCTCCTGATCGTGGGCGGAGCCTACACTCATCGCGAGGTGCCCGAGGGGTGGCTCGCGGTGCCGCTGGCGTTCGTGTGCCTGGGGGTGGTGGTACGCCAGCGGGCGCCGTTGGTGGGGCTGGCCCTGGGGACTGTGGGGATCGGTGTTGATCTGGTCGTGGGGCCGTCGTTGCCGACTGTTCTGATATTTACCGACAACGTGTATGCGGCGGCGCTGTACGGACCGGCGTCTTTTTCGCGGTGGCTGCTGGGGGCCGCCACTGTGCTGTCGGTGTTGGCCGGGGGCGTCACGGGGGTCCTGTCGGGTGACTGGCGGGCGCTGGCGGTCAACGGGATTCAGGCGGGGCTCGTGCTGGTTACGCCGGTTACCACGGCGATGGTGTTACGCCAGCAGCGTGAGCAGGCCGCGGCCGAGCGTGCCAGGGCGGAGCAGGTGGCGCGGCTGGCGGAGCTTGACCGGGAGGCGGCCATCGCGACGGAGCGTACGCGGATGGCTCGGGAACTGCATGACATGATCGCCAACCACTTCAGTGCGATCGCCATCCAGTCGACGGGCGCGTTGTCGCGTACGGATCTGAGTGTGGCGGCCGTACGGAAGATCATGGAGTCCGTTCGGGAGAACAGTCTGAAAGGGCTGGCCGAGATGCGGACCATGATCGGGCTGTTGCGGCAGGAGGGGGATGAGGCCGAAACCACCCGGCCGCGGCTGGCTGATGCGGAGAGTCTGGTCGAACGGTCGCGGCGGGCGGGGATGGCGGCTGATTTCCGTGTCGAGGGGGAGTCGCGGGAGCTGTCTCCGGCGGTGGATCTGGCCGGCTATCGGATCTTGCAGGAGGCGCTGACCAATGCGCTCAAACATGGCGGGCGGTCGGCTGTGGTCAAGGTCGTTTATGAGTCGGGGCAAGTGACGGTTGCTGTGGACAACCCTGTGGATAAGCCTGTGGGTAACTCTGTGGATGGACGTCCCGCTCTGCTTCCCGGGGCGGAGGTTTTTCCTGGGGCCGGGGCTGGGCTGGTTCCCGGGGCGGGGGCGGGGCTGGTGGGGATGAGGGAGCGGGCCGTGTTGGTCGGGGGGTCGTTCGAGGCCGGGGTGGACGGGGGTTTGTGGCGGGTCAAGGCCGTGCTGCCCATGCCGAAGGACAGGAAGGGGCAGTGGGAGGCGGGATGACGATCAAGGTACTGGTCGCGGACGATCATGCGGCTGTCAGGGCGGGGCTGGTGCTGATTCTCGGTGGGGCCCGGGACATCGAGGTCGTCGGGGAGGCGGCCGATGGGGAGCAGGCGGTGGAGTTGGCCCGCGAGACCCGGCCCGACGTGGTGTTGATGGATGTGCGGATGCCGAAGCTCGACGGCATCTCGGCGACCAGGGAGCTCGCCGGGGTGGCCGATGTGTTGATCTTGACGACGTTCGATGTGGATGAGTATGTGTTCGGGGCGTTGCGAGCGGGGGCGGCGGGGTTCCTGTTGAAGAACACCGACGCGGAGTCGCTGGTCACGGCCGTACGGCTGGTGGCCAGGGGGGATGGGCTGATCTCGCCTACGGTCACGCGGCGGTTGATCTCTGCCTTTGCCGAGCAGCCCGTACGCAAGGAGCAACAGGTGGAGGGATTGACGCCGCGTGAGCAGGAGGTGTTGGCCGGGATCGGTCGCGGGCTGTCCAATGCCGAGATCGCCAGGGAGCTCGACATGGCGGAGGCGACCACGAAGACGCATGTGAGCCGGGTGTTGAACAAACTGGGTCTCAAAAGCCGGGTCCAAGCGGCGATTTATTACTCAGAAGGCCCCCGCTAGTCTGAAGGTCGTGACCATGTCTCCTCCTCCCCCGCCGCCACGGCCGACGGGCTTGATCGTTGGCTTGGCGTTCGCCGGGGCCTTTGGTTACTGGATCCTCAATGTGATCGTCGGACTCATCGTCGTGAGCATGTCGTCGACGGTCGCGATCGGGGTCGCCGCGGGGCTCCTGGCCGTGGTCGGGATCGGCGCGGGGATCGTGCTCGTGGTGCTGCGTAGGCCGTGGGCGCTGGGGCTGGGGCTGGGGCTGATGATCGGGTGGGCGCTCGCCTCCATCGTCTCGGCCGGCTATTGCACGGGACTGAATCCGGGCATGTACGCATGACCGGGCCACCATCGAGTCCGGGCATGTACACACGGACCGGGCCAACGCTGGATCCGGGCATGTTCACATGACCGCGCCCGCACCGGGCGATCGTGACGAGGGGACGCCTCCTCAGGGAGGGAGCGCCCCGACGCGAGTGGAGGGGAGCGTCGAACCGTCTCCCGGACAATCCGCTCCCCCGCCGTCCGAACAATCCGCTCCCCCGCCGTCCAGACAGACCAGCATCCCGCCGTCCCCCGGCGGGCCAAAGCCGCCGCCCAACGGCAAGTCCAACAGCAGGCCCAAGGGCAAGTCCCTCGGGCTGATCATCGGACTAGCGCTCGCAGGGCTGGTCGCCTACAGCATCGTCAACGCCATCCTCGGCATCCTGATCTTCGTCAGCACCCTCGACCAGAACGGCACTAACTACCCCATCATCATCTCCTGCACGATCTTCCTCGCCCTCTTCGGTCTCGGGGCGGGGGCCGGGCTGCAGTTCCTGCGCAAGCCGTGGGCCACCGGTCTGGGCCTGGGGTTCCTTGTCGGCTGGGCGTTATGGTCGATCTTGTCCGCCGGGATCTGCACCGGCATCAGCCCAGATCTGTACGCCTGACATGCCGCTCCACGAGATCTTCGTCGGCCTGGGAGTGCTCGTCGCGTCCGTGGTCTTCGTGCACGAGGCCCGCCGCCGCGGCGCGCTCAACGAGCAGTCGCTGGTGGCCGTGACCGGTGCGCTGGTCGGCGGCGCGATCGGCATGCGGCTGGCGGGCTGGCTGGAGACGCTGAACCTCTCCGACCTCTGGCTGTACGGCTCGCGGAGCATCCTCGGCGGCTTGACCGGCGCCTACATAGGCGTACTGATCGCCAAGAGGATCATCGGCTACAAGCAGCGGACCGGCGACCTGTTCGCCCCGGCGGTGGCGCTGGGCATGGCGGTGGGCCGGATCGGCTGCCATCTGACCGAGGCGCCGGGCCGTCCGACCGAGTTGCCCTGGGGCGTACACGCTCCCCCGACGACGCCCGAGTGCCCCGGCTGCCTGAGCGGCCAGGCCATGCACCCGTCGTTCGTCTATGAGATCGTCTTCCAGCTCGCCGTGTTCGCCACGCTGCTCTGGGCGCGCAGGCGGCTCACCGAGCCGGGCGAGCTGTTCACGCTGTACCTGGCCGCGTACGCCGTCTTCCGCTTCCTCGTCGAGTTCACCCGCGCCAACGAGACCGTCTGGCTCGAGCTCACCAGGCCGCAGTGGTTCCTGATCCCCGGCCTGCTGCTGCTCGCCCTGAGGCTGCGGTACGGCTGGCGGCGCGGCCACTACGATCCCCTCTTCAAGCGGAAGGTCATGACATGAGCACCGGAATGGGCCTGCGGGGTGACCGCATCCTCAGGTACGTCAACGCCTTCTGTCCCCACTGCCACGGCCAGGACCTGGAGCGGGTCGAACGGCTGAGCGGCTACCTGACCGTCCGCGACGAGCGCGTATGGCTGGAGCGCGGCTGCCGCGAACACGGCCTGATCAGGACTTTGTACGACGAAGACCCAGAAATCCTGACCTATCTGGAAGAGTGGACCGCTCCCACAAAGCTCCACATGCCGGATATTTCGGGGAATTTCGACCCCATCCCCGCGGCCTACCTCCAAGGGCTGCCCGAGATGCAGACCCAGCACACCTGCATCCTGCTCGAAGACATCGTAGAAGCCTGCAACCTGCGCTGCCCCACCTGCTTCGCCGACAGCTCCCCCGATCTGACCGGAATCGTCCCCATCACCGACATCCTGGCGAACGTCGACCAGCGCCTGTCCCGCGAGAACGGCAAGCTCGACGTCCTCATGCTGAGCGGCGGCGAGCCCACCCTTCACCCCGAGCTCGCCCAACTGCTCGCCGAGCTCCACCAGCGCCCTGTCACCCGCATCCTGATCAACACCAACGGCGTCCTCATCGCCAGGGACGACGCCCTGCTCGACCTGCTCACCGAGCACCGCGAGCGGGTGGAGGTCTACCTCCAGTACGACGGCGGTTCGGCCGAGGCGTCGAAGCACCACCGGGGCGGTGACCTCAGGCAGCTCAAGGCGCAGGCCGTACAACGGCTGTCGGAGCGGGAGATCTTCACCACGCTGGTGATGACCGCCGCACTGGGCGTCAACGACGGGGAGATCGGCGACGTCGTACGGCTGGCGCTCGACACGCCGTTCGTCGGCGGGGTGTCCCTGCAGCCGCAGTTCGGCTCGGGCAGGTCGGGGCCGATCGACCCGTTGAACCGCCTCACCCACACCGGCGTGCTCAAGCGGCTCGGCCCGCAGACCGACGGCCTGGTGACCTGGCGCGACCTCACCGCGCTGCCCTGCTCACACCCGCACTGCTGCTCGGTCGGCTACCTGATCCGCGACGACTCGCAGCAGTGGCGTTCGCTGGTCGCGCTGATCGGCCATGACCGGCTCAAGGCGAACCTGGGCCTGGTCTCCAATCGCATCGCCGACACCGAGATCCCCCGCGAGCTGCGGCTGGCCGTACAGGAATCGCTGCTCGGACTGCTGTCGGAGCAGTCGTCGTTGTCACACCCGCAGATCGGCGACCTGTGGCGCGACATCTGCGAGAACTGCGACCTCGGCGTGTCCACACTGCTCACCCTGGCCTCCTCGGCGCTGCCCGGCCGACGAAAGAGGCTTCGCAAACTGCTCAGCGAGCGGGTGGTGCGGGTGACGGTCAAGCCGTTCATGGACATCTCAACCATGATCGAAGAGCGGCTCACGCAGTGCTGCGTGCACGTCGGCACGCGGGCCGAGCAGGACCAGTGCGCGCCGTTCTGCGCGGTTCAGGCGTGGCCCCAGCTCTCGGGACAACGGCTGTCGGCGGTCGCCGCCACATCCCGGCCGTCCGTGGTCGCCGCCGCTCCCCAGCTCAAGGTGATCACGTGAAGGATCCGCTCCGGTTGTGCGTGTACGCGACCGTCGCGCTGCTGGCCTGGCTGCTGGGGCCGTGGGCGGTGCTGGGGTTCGCGGCCCTCGGGTTCGCCGGGTACTGGAATGCGCGGCGGGCCGGGCTGACCCGCAGCAAGTGCTTGCTCAAGGACACCCGGCTCGTCCTGGCCTACCTCGGGTTGCTGGTGCTCGTCGCGGCGGCGGCGATCATCCACTCCCTGCTGTGAGCTCCACGGGGATGTACAGGCTGAGCGTCTCGGCGATGCACGCCGGGCGCTTCTCGCCCTCGACCTCGATCGTCATCTTCAGGTTGGCCAGGTAGCCGGCCGGCGTGCCCTTGACGTCGCTCAGCTCCCCCAGCGCCCTGACCCGCGCACCGACCGGCACCGGCCTGGGGAAACGTACCTTGTTCAGGCCGTAGTTGACGCCCATCTGGATGCTCTCGACGCGTACCAGCTCCATCATGAACGACGGCAGCAGTGACAGGCTCAGGTAGCCGTGCGCGATCGTGCCGCCGAACGGTCCTTCCTTGGCCCGCTCCACGTCGACGTGGATCCACTGGTGGTCGTCGGTCGCGTCGGCGAAAAGATTGACCTGCTCCTGAGTGACTGTGCGCCACTCGGTCGGGCCGAACTTCTCGCCGACGGCCGCCTTGAGTTCCTGTACGTTCGCGAAGGTCCGCATGGCTCCGAACGCTATTGCGCGGGCGGGACGGCTGCCAAGTTGAGCACCCAGTACTTGTCGGGGTTGCCCCCCTTTGTAGTGCCCCCGTAGAGGATCGTGCTGGGCTCCGACGAGATGCCGTCGCTGCTCCAGCCACCGGTGGTTTCGATGCGCGCCAGCTCGCCGGTGTTCAGGTCGTACACGGTATCGGCCGATCGCAGGAAGCGATCGAGGATGGCGTACATCCTGAACCCCTTCGGGAGCTTCTTGACTCCGGTCCCGTCGACGTGCTGGACGACAGAAGTGGTGCCCTGGCGGCCACGGCACCAGACCGGTCCGCACCGCAGGTCCTTCATCCCGTCCTTGATCACAACCTTGGTCACGGTCCCATCGGCCAGGTTGACGACCTTGGACTGGTTGCGGCCGGGCGTCTCGAACTCTTCGTCGTCAGTGCTCGCGTCGCCCGCCCATGGCCAGCTGATCAGCTGCAGCCCATCAGACTTGGGCACGCGGTTGGGAGCACCGTTGGCGAACGGCTTCCGGTAGACGCCGCCCTTCCGCGGCGACCAGACGACGCTCTCACCGTCCACGCCGATAGCCTCAACGGCCTCGTCACCGCCGGTCAACGTTACGGCCAGCTTGGCCTTGCCGCCGGACAGCGGGGCCCACCAGAGCTCGGTGACCGCGTTCCCGCCCTTCGACCCGCTGGAGAACCAGACGACGTTCGTACCATCGGTCGAGGCGGTTTGCAGGAAGTATTGTTCCAACCCCCGAGTCCGGGGGATCTCTGTTACCACCCGGGACTTACCGGCCTTGGTGTCGTACACCTCGATCTTGCCGAGCTTTCCTGACGAGGGCGCCGCCATGAGCAGCACCTCGGTGGCGTTGATGCCGGTGATCGGGCGGTAGCGCCAGCCGTCGGCGTTCTTCGCCGGCATCTGGAAGACCGCCTGCGGCCAGAGCTTCCCGACCGGCGTTCCCTTGGCCTGGGTCTGCGGTCTCGGAGTCACGGTTATGGTCTTCTCAGGTTCGGGCCTGGTCGTGGTCGACGTGACGGCCGCCTCTTCTCCGCCCCCGCTGGAGAAGGTGCCCTGGGCGACGACCGTACTCGTGCCCACCACCGCGACCACCGCGACCGCCGCGAACAGTTGCGCACGCCGCCTGGTCCGCCGCCGCCTGCGCGCGCCGACCCCGGCCAGCAGGTCGAGCTCGGGAGCCTGGTACGCCGCATCGCGCAGCGCGCCGCTCAGTTCGTCCTCTGTCCTCATGCCCGTCCCCTCTCCAGCACAGCGGGCCGGACCCGGAGCGTGGCGAGCGCCCGGAACGCCTGGCTGCGCACAGTTCCACGTGAGATGCCGAGGATCGCGGCGATCTCCTCATCCGGCAGGTCCTCGTAGTAGCGCAGGACCAGCACGGTCCGCTGCTTCCTGGGCAGCGTCGCGAGCTCCTTCCAGAGCTCGCCGAAGGAATGCGTGTCGTAGTGGACGCCTTCGGGGACGTCGTCGGTCGGCTGCTCTCTGCGCCGCCGACGCCACCAGCTGATGTGCTGGCGGGCCATGGTCGTGCGTACGTACGCCTCGGGGCTGTCCTTGTTGCGGACCCGGCCCCAGTTGTCGCTCAGCTTGAGCAGCGCCTCCTGGGCCAGATCCGCGGCGTCCTCGGCGTTGCCGGTGAGCACATAGCCGTACCTGACCAGCGCCGCGCCCCTGGCTCGGACGAAATCCTCGAACTCCACATCACCGGGACGCACGAGCCGCTCGCTCTGTTGCAAAGATCTTTACTCGAAACCATCGCGCACGTGTTCGAGTGCGCGCTACAGTTCTAGGGACCGACTCGAACAAGGGTTCGGCCTGGTGGGAGGGGGTGCGTCCGATGACAATACTGGCGACGGCCCCTGCTCGGACACGCCGTAGCGCTTTCTTCCCAAATCTAAGACGGCCGCTATATCCCGCAATAAAGTCCGAGAGCGTGGACCCCGTGCGCAATCCTTACGCCCCCGGAGCCGGACAGCGCCCGCCGGAGCTCGCCGGGCGCGACCGCGAACTGCAGCAGTTCGAGGTCGTGCTGGAGCGGGTGGCCCGTGGCCGTCCCGAGCGCAGCATGGTCGTCACCGGTCTGCGCGGCGTCGGCAAGACCGTGCTCCTCAACACGTTCAAGTCCATGGCGATGCAGCGGCTGTGGGGCACGGGCAAGATCGAGGCCCGGCCCGACCAGTCGATCCGCCGTCCCGTCTCGGCCGCGCTGCACATGGCGATCCGCGAGCTGGCTCCCCGGCATCGCGCGCCGGAGCGCATCGAGGAGTTCCTGGGCGTGCTCAAGGCGTTCGCGATGCGCGATCCGGCCGCCGCCAAGGGCACCTCGCACTGGTCACCCGGGATCGAGGTGCCGGCCAGCCGTGGCCGGGCCGACTCCGGCGACCTCGAGATCGACCTCACCGAGCTGTTCGTCGACGCCGCGAGCGTGGCCACCGACCTGGGCGTCGGCATCGCGCTCTTCATCGACGAGATGCAGGACGTGCAGCCCGCCGACGTCTCGGCGCTGTGCGCCGCCTGCCATGAGCTCTCGCAGTCCGGTGGGCCGCTGATCGTGGTCGGCGCGGGCCTGCCGCACCTGCCGAGCGTGCTGTCGGCCAGCAAGAGCTACTCCGAGCGGCTCTTCCGCTACGCCCGCATCGACAAGCTCGACCGCGAGGCGGCCGACCTCGCGCTGATGCTGCCGGCGCGGGAGGAAGAGGTCGAGTTCACGCAGGACGCCCTCGACGCCCTTTACGAGGCCGCCGACGGTTATCCCTACTTCGTCCAGGCTTACGGCAAGGTCGCCTGGGATCTGGCGCCGCGCAGCCCGATCACCCTCGACGACGTCAAGGTGTCCGCGCCCGAGGCCGAGGAGGAGCTTGCGGTGGGCTTCTTCGGCAGCCGCTACGAACGGGCCACCCCGGCGGAGCGCGACTACATGCACGCCATGGCGCAGATCGGCGACGAGCCGGTCGCCACCGCGGACGTGGCCGACGCGCTGGGGCGCAAGCCGTCCAGCCTGTCACCCGCCCGCGACAGCCTCATCAAGAAGGGGCTGATCTACAGCGCTGAGCGCGGCCTGATCGCGTTCACCGTGCCGCATTTCGGGAGGTTCCTGCGTGCCCAACCGATCTAGGCGACACCCCTAGTCCTCTATTGGGCTGTCTAGTGGGGAAGCTAGATAGCCCAATAGAGTCATATCTTGTTGTCGAGGGTTCTATAGCGCTGTCTAGCGTCAGGCCGATACAGGCGTATAAACCGGCAGAGCGCCGCTACCCTGGTGTTCGACCACGGCCACCCGTACAGCCGGACGCCGCCCGCTGAGATAGACCGCGAACACGACATCGGCGCCATCCCGCCGCTCGAAGGCGAAGAAGCGCCAGCACAGCTCACGCCAGCTGTCGTACGGCTCGACCGCGGCGAGCTGCTCCCGGTGCTGCCGCCAGGGTCCGCTCGACCGGAGCCTGGCCAGGGTGACCTCCATGGCCGGCCCGGGGCGCTGCTCGCACGGCGCGCGATAACGCAGCCGATCCACCATCTCCTCAAGCTCGGGCGACAGTACGAGGAGTACGACCACCCCGGCGGCCATGAACCACGACGGGTGCAAGAAGACCAACCAGCCGGGCTCTTCACCCCATATCGACAGCACGGCCATCCCGGTGAGGACCATGGTCCTGGCGATCGAACGCAGCCCGACGGGTGCCGCGCTCACCTCGCCGAAGCATCCGCACCCCGCGTCGGGCCGCCGCCGACGTACCTCCAGCAGGACATAGGTGCACATGGCGAAGAACGCGACCGCCATCCACCGGAAGATCGGAGACGTGCTCACCAGCAGCCCGGTCGCGATCACCAGCTCACCGACCGCGCAGACGATCAGCACCGGCACCTCGATGCGGGCGGGCACCAGCGCCGCCGGTCCCAGCCGGGCCAGCGTGCCCATCTCCCCGCCCGTACGCACGGTGGACACCTTCGCCACCGCCCCTAAGACGAGCAGCACGATCAGCGCGGGCAGTTGCGATGCCAGCACGAGCGTCACCCCAATCCGATCTGCGCGTTGAAGCACCCTTTGACCAGGTCGCCGCCCAGCTCCACGTACGAGAACGGCGACAGCTCGGCGATCCGCCCGCGAGGAGAGGTGTCGCACTCGGTGCAGCGGTCGCAGAAGCGCCCGGCCACGCAGCCACACGCCACGATCGGCACGTTAGCGGATCGATTAGTGCAGAGGTTCCCCACCTGCAGCATCGACCCGATGGCGAGGTACGGCAGGCCCGTACAGGACACCTCGGCGTCCGGGCAGTCCACGTCAGAGCGCTCGACCATGGGGTACGCGGCCCCCCGATCCTCCTGGTCGAAGGCGTCGGACCAGGTGGCGGTACCGGAGACGCGTGACTGCAGGCCCCCGTAGGCGGGCGGCGGAGCCGGCACGGCCCGCGCCGGATAGGCGGGCTGCGAGGTCGCGGGCAGCAGGGCCAGACTCGCCCCGCCCTTTCTGATGCCGATCGCGTCGAACAGGAACCCCGGCTCGAACCGCGCGTGTCGCACCATGATGCGACCTGTCGCACGGTATGGGATGACGATGGTCCGGCGCCCCCGGTGCGGCCCGCAGTCGAGCTGGACCGACAGGTCCTTGCGTCCCTCCACGGACAGGATGGTCCCGGTCAGCCGCGTGATGTCGGCCCAGAGGCGCTCGACCACCCGGCCGTCGCGCAGGGTACGCATGATGACCGTCGAGCCCACGGGCAGATCACTCGGCGCCTGGTCACCACCGTGCCAGGCGGTGGCCCAGGGGGCGATGACGAGCCGCTCCTCGGCGCCCTCGGGGGTCTCGATGGTGATGAGATGTGGGCTTATGTCGAGGATGTCCCCTATGACCGCGCGTAAGGGGTCCCCCTCGCCGGAGCCCGGGATCCCGGCCTCCCGGCCCAGCGCCGCGGCCGCGAGCACCCGGCGGCGTTCCACGCTCGGATACCCCATCAGTCCCTCCCTTGTCGCGCTAATAGGGTCACACGACTCCGGGGGGTACTTCGCTGCACTCGTGCATTCGAGAGCAAAAAACGCACCCCTCGGGGCAGAAGTTGACCCCCAGCGACGTACAAACCGCCACCGACCTTGACCTACCTTTATCGTCGGCGGGCCGAATCCTGAATTCCGGTTACGCCCTATCTTGGCCTTTGGCTGCGATTCTGGCCACGATGCAGACCGCCAGCTGGGAAGAGGAGTTCCGCGAGTACGTCGTTGCGCGCGGAGCTGCCCTGCTGCGCACCGCCCACCAGCTCACGGGACATCCGCTGGACGCGGAGGATCTCCTGCAGAACGCGCTGACCAAGACGTACCTGGCATGGGACCGCATCCAGGACAGAGCCGCGCTCGACGGATATGTACGGCGGGCGATGGTCAACATCAACATCTCGCAGTGGCGGCGGCGCCGACTGGAGGAGTACCCGTCGGAGGACCTACCGGAGGTCGCCCCGGAGGCGGAAGCCAGCGGCGACCTGCACGATCTCCTGGAGCAGGCGCTGCGGCGGCTGCCCACCCGGATGCGGGCCGCGATCGTGCTGCGTTACTACGAGGACATGACCGAACCGGAGATCGCCAGAACGCTGGGCATCAGCCTCGGCACGGTCAAGAGCACGATGTCACGCGCCATGGCCAAGCTCAGGGTTGAGCTGGGCATTCCCCCTCAACAGCTCCGGCCGTAGCGCAGGGCCGTACGACATCGCGGATCGTCCGCAGCGTGGCCAGGAAGGTTTCCAGCTCCTCCGCGCTGAGCAGGCTGGTCAGAGACTTGTCGATGTCCTCGAGGTGCTGCGGCAGCACGATGTCGAGCTTCTCCCGCCCCGCGTCGGTGAGCGTGGCGTAGGAGGCCCGGCGGTCGACGGCGCAGGCCACCCTGGCCACCAGACCGTCGCGTTCGAGCCGGTCGACGACCCTGGTCACACCACTGGTGGACAGGCCCGTCTGTGCGGCCAGATCACTCATCCGCAAGCTCTGCCGCGGCGAGCGCCCCAGCCGGAGCAGCGTCTCAAAATCGATCTCGGACAGCCCGGCGGCGCCGAACACCGGCTGCATCCTGGCCGCGAGACCTGCTTGAACCTCCGACAGCAGGCCCATGGCCGTCAACCGGGGGTCATCAATGTTGACCACGTTCATAGCTTAACCGACGATTGTTGACGAGAGGAATATTCCTCGTGTAGACATTTGTTGCCGCAAACATCCGCACAGCAATCATCCTCCGAGGAGAACCCCATGACCACCCGCACTTGGGAAGGCCTGACCGTCCCCGCCGCCGGCACCTACAACCTCGACACCGCCCACACCACGATCGGCTTCGTGGTCAAGCACATGATGGTCAGCAAGGTGCGCGGCAGCTTCGGCGACTTCACCGGCTCCGTGACGATCGCCGACAACCCCCTCGAGTCGTCGGCCGAGCTCACGATCAAGACCGAAAGCCTCACCACCGGTGTCGCCGACCGTGACGGCCACCTGCGCAGCGACGACTTCCTGTCGGTCGAGAAGTTCCCGACGCTCACCTTCAAGAGCACCCGCGTGGTGAGCCACTCGGGTGACAAGTTCACCGTCGTCGGCGACCTGACCGTCCGTGACGTCACCAAGGAGATCGAGCTCACGGTCGAGTACGGTGGCGCCGGCACGAACCCCTGGGGCCAGGCGGTGTGGGGGTTCTCGATCACCAGCGAGTTCGACCGCGAGGACTTCGGGCTGACCTGGAACCAGGCCCTGGAGACGGGCGGCGTCCTGGTGGGCAAGAAGATCAAGGTCGAGATCGAGGGCGAAGCCAACCCGGCTGCCTGACGTCGCGCTTTGCCCAGCGGCCTGAGCCGCTTGACGTCTCGTTCGGCTCAGCGGGGTGACCCGCTTTACGTCTCGTTCGGCCCAGCGGGGCGACCCGCTTGGAGTCTCGTTCGACCCGCGACCTGAGCCGCTTGACGTCGCGTTTTGTACGCCGGACCCGCGTGGCGGGTCCGCGCGCCGAGCCCGCCCCCGCCGCGCCTTGGGGCGGGCTTGCTGTCCGGCCCGTTGTCCACAGGAGGTTATTCACAGGCAGTGGATAACCTTTGGACAGGCCGGGACGGGCAACCGCTTTGCTGCCTTGGCAGAAGGCCGGTACGCTGTCCTGAGCCGCGTGGCTACCAGGAGGATTCGCCTAGTCAGGTCTATGGCGCCGCACTGCTAATGCGGTTTGGTGGCAACACCATCCGGGGTTCAAATCCCCGATCCTCCGCAGGTGAGAGGCCCTCGCCCCGTTCTTGGGGAGAGGGCCTTTTGATCTTTCGGGGGGTCCGTAGTTGCGACGGCTACGGATTTCCCAAGGCGAGCCGCTCCAGGGCGCGTCCATAGGACCGTTCCGTCAGCTTGGGGGCCAGCGCCCAGCTCTCGACCAGGCCAGCCTAGACGGCCGGGAGAAGGCCGCGGATGGTAGACCAGATGATCGAGCCCTTCCCTGCGCCGGTGGCGCCCGCGACCAGGACGTGTGTGCCGTGCACCTTGAGCAGCCACGGCCGCCCGTCCTCCTGTTTGCCGATCTCGACCGGCTCCACGGTCGGCGCCTCCGGCAGAGGCAAAGCAGCAAGCGGTACGGCGAGCGGATCGGTTCGCGGAAGAGTGAGCTGAAGGTGACCGCCCCGCGTGACCGCCGCCCGGCAAGATGCCGCGCCAAAGCACTGGGCAAGGTGGTCGAGGCGGTCGGCCCAGTCCTTGACCGACTGTCCTTTGAGCATGCGTACGGTGACCAGGTCGGCCCATGCCGTACAGGTGATCTTGCCGAGGCGGGGCAGGTAGTCGCGACCCCACAGGGGTCGTCCGAGGCCGGAGACGATCATGACGGGTTGCCAGTGTCGCCGGTAGACCCAGGTCAGCCGCCACCAGGCGAGCAGCCGCAGGCCGATCACGCGGATGAAGCTCAGCCAGTCGGTAACGGCCCAGGCAAGGAGCCCGGTGGGAACAGGCGCGAGGACCAGGAGAGCGACCTGCCAGCCGAAGGTGCTCACCGGGTGGATCGTCATCGACCTGGCCGCCACCCTGATCACTGCCCACTCCGACAAACAGGGCGCCTCGGCCACCTTCAAGAAGGGCTGGGGCTTCCACCCGCTGGGCGGCTGGTGCGCCAACACGCAGGAGTCACTGGCGATGCTGTTACGGACCGGATCGGCCCGGTCCAACACCATCACCGATCATGTGCGGGGCCTCACCGAGGCCATCGCTCAGCTCCCCGACGGCTTCCGGGCCAAAATCTGGTTCCGGATCGACGGCGCGGGTGACACCCGCGACCTGGTCGAACACATGAAAGGGCTGAACACCACCCGGCGCACGGTTCGTTTCACCGTCGGCTGGAAAATCACCGACGTGGACGAGGCCGCGATCGCCGAACTGCCGCCGGCGCCTGGCAGCCGGCCGTGCGCCAGGACGGGATGGTGCGTCCCCACGCCGAGGTCGCGAAACTGACCGGGCTGGATGAGCGCGCCGCCGCCTGGGGTGTCCGGTTGCTGGTCCGCCGCGTCAAGCCCTCGGCCCGCGATGCCCGCCAGCTGACCGACCTGGAGGAGCAGAGCGGCTGGAAGTACGCGATCATCGCTACCAACCTCGGCCCGCGCGGCCTGCGTGGTGTCCCTGGCAGCCATCATGTGCAGTTCGTTGATGCCGTGGACGTGATCATGCCGAGGTCGAGGACAGGGTGCGCACGAACAAGGCCATGGGCCTGCGCAAATTTGCTGTCGAAAACGTGGAATGTGAACGTCGGGTGGGTGCTCGCCGCCAACCTCGCCGCCAACCTCGCCGCCGACATCGCCGCCTGGACACGCTTGCTGGGCCTGCACGACGACGCGGAGTTGGCCCGTGCCGAACCGCAGACCCTCCGATACCACCTGTGGCATCTGCCCGCCCGGCTGGTCTCCCATACCCGCCGACACACCCTGAAGATCAGCAGCACCTGGCCCTGGAAGAACGCCTTCTTGGCTTGCTGGCGGCGCCCATCCGCCCTGCCAGCCAGTGCCCACCTGACCAGCGTGAACGCATCCCACCGATCCCGAAAGGAGCAACCGGGTCCCATCCGCGGCTCGTAGAACCGCCGCCCACCGAGCGTCTCGGGCGGGCCGCTGTGCCACCCACCCGCAACGAACAGGGCGATCAGGCACAAATCTTCATCAGCCGAAAACGATCAGGAGGGCCGGCCACCTCGTGAGTCATCGAGGTTACCCCCGCGCATTGTCCGGGCAATGGCTTTCACTGTCCAAACTGCGGCGTCCCTGAAATGCCAGCAGAATAGACTTTTTGCTCGGTCACGCGATTGCCCAGAGCCTGCGGAGAGCGACTGTCCAGATGCATCGACCACCCCACAGAATAACAAGGAAATCAAGCCTTACTCATAGCAAAAGATCGTGTTAATTTCACCGCCGAACCCCCTCACGCATGTGGAGGTAAAATGGCGGATCTTTCTTCAGGGTTAGCAGGAGGGACAGCAGCAAGGCGGGTAACGTTCCTGGCCATCGTGGCGCTACTGCTGCCGTTGTCGGCGTTTAGCCTCGCAGGTTCCCCCGCTGCGGCATCCCCTGCTCGGACCGAAACCATGGTGCTGGCAGCAGAGCGGCAACCGAAAGTCCACCGTCCAACACTGGAAAGACTCAAGCGAGATGCGGACCGCAAGGGGATCTCCCTGGAGCAGGCCGTGGACGCTTACATCGCAGAGAAGGCAAAGACTGATCCGGCGGCGACCGCGAATTGGCCGGACGGCCCGGTAGATATCCCCGACGTCGCCATCGATGATCTCTCCGCCGCGCACATTGAGGTCCTGAAGGGGATGGCGCAGGCCCAAGGCGTCAGCTTCAGCGAGTCCATCGAGCGCCACGGATCATGGCCTGCGGCCAAACAGAAGCTGGTCCAGCTCCAGCAAGCCTTCAAGGGCGAGTTCGCTGGTGGCGAGCGCGCCGCCGACGGCTCACACGTCTGGCTCGGCTTCAAGGGGGACATTCCGGCACCGGCCATAGAAGCGGCCAAAACCCTGCCCCTCCGGGTGGAGTTACAGGGCCGCCTGGGCTACACCGAGGCCGAACTGAACGACACGAAGAAGCGCGTGCATCACGCCCTCCGGGACGACCCTCGCTTCTCTGATGTAGCCAGCTATTACGACGCCAGGACCGGTACTGTGCACAGCCTCGTCGTCCCCGTACCCGCAGCCAAAGCGTCCGTCCAGGGCGACGCCGTCGATTCGGCGGTGTCTTCGCTGGTCACCAATCCGTCCATCACCGTGGACGTGACGGTCACGGATAGGCCCGTCGCATCCACCTTCTCATTCACCGCCACCTCCGCCTCGGTTTCCACCTCTGCCGTGGACCCTTACATTCGGGGTGGGGGGAATCTGGGAGACTGCACGTCCAACTTTAATGTGGTAGCCACCTGGGACTATGAGACGCGGCGCCATGCCACAGCTGGGCACTGCGCTAACGGTGCATCGACGAGGAGATACTGCAACTATTCCATCGATGGAGGCAACTGCACCACGATCAGTTTGACCAACTCATGTTGGTTGGGTTGCGCTTATGGTGATGCCGCGCTGTACACCCGGGGAGATCTGACCCTCACCCGGACCTTCTACTGGAGCTCCAACCAGAAGGCATATGTGGATGCCGAGGATCCCGTTCAGTGGGTCGGTGATGACGTATGCAAATGGGGCACGGCCACCGGGACCACTTGCGGCACTGTACAGAGAACCAACTGGTCCAACGACAACTCAGATAATCTCTTCGTCACCGACCAGCCCGCCGGAACCGGGTGTGACCATGGTGACAGCGGTGGCCCGGTCTTCACGGGAGGCCCGTCAGCAGGCTTCACCGCATATGGCATCGTCGTCGGACAGGGCGCGCTCGTGGGCCGGGCGGGCCTGTACTGCGCGTACAGCCACGTGACGGTGTACCGCGATGCCTTCGGCTACAGGATTTGGAACCGAGAATAGAGGGACAAGGAGTAACCTAGAGGGCTGGACCGCGGCCTTATAGGGCGGTCCAGCCATCCCTCGGCAGAAGGGGTTGTCTCCGTGAGACGACTATCCGAAATCGCCGCGGTGCTTGTTGCGGTCTTGAGTTTAGCGGCCTGCACCGCAGACGCCCGCCGAAGTGAGTCGTCCGCAGTCGCTCCGTCTAAACCGTGCCCGTCGGACAAGGTATGTCACGCCGTTATTGGCACCGACCCGGCCATCGCTGTATATCAGGGGGAATTCTACTCCACCCTGATGCCGTTGACGGCGCGGCTTGAGTGGGTGGAAAGTGAGTCGTGTCTTGTGGTTACGAGACACGGCGATAACTATCGGCAATTCAGGACGCTGGTTCCCCTATGGCCCGAGGGTACGAAACCGGTCCGAGCACCAGACGGCAGACGAGGCATCGACATTCCCCAAGTTGGACAGATCTTCGAGGGTGCATTATTTACGGCGGGCGGCTCAGATTATCCGCCTAATCTCAAACCACCCGTCCCTCGGATCTCTACTCTTACCCGACCGCCTGGCGCGTGTACCGCCCATGACGGATTCTTCGTCGTCGAACCGTCTGGGATCAGGCGTTTGAAGGGTTAGTCCCGCAGGCCCGGCGACGTCAGGATTTCCTGAACGTGCGTGGACTGCCGGCTGGCAGCGCTGGTGCGTTCGAACATCTCGACTGCATACGCCACGGTGGTACCTTGCCATAGCCAGCGCACACGAACCGCATCGAAGATCGATGCGAGTTGCAGTTTGGGTTGCAGTTCCACACAGCACTACCCCGTTCCAGGAGGACCGCGCGATCACATCGGTCCACATGGAACGGCCTGGGACGATCAAGCTCCTAGCTGCTAATGCGGTTTGGTGGCAACACCATCCGGGGTTCAAATCCCCGATCCTCCGCACGCTAGAGCCCCTCACCAGCAATTTGGAGAGGGGCTCTCGATCTTCAGCTACACCTGGGCGGACCATTGCCGGACCATTCCGCTGATGATGATGGTTTCCGGCTCCCGGTGGAATCGCCGCGCTGGTCGCCGCAGCAGCAGATCCCGCACGGCGCCGAACTACGCATGTAAAATGAAGGCATACCTAGGAACATGCAGATCCGCGATGTTCCCGACGACATCGCCGACACGATCGCAGCCCGAGCCCGTGCCAAGGGCACAGTCCGCGCAGGCCTACATGCTGGGCCTCCTGGCGGCGGAGGCACGCCGTTCCCACAACATCGTCAGCCTCCCAGCGGTCGTCGGCTGCGACATTCGTCTCGTATAGCACCTGAAGATAGGACGATGCCCGCCTCGCGCGGTCAACGCGATGGCAGGCGGCGCATCATGACGCCGATGAACTGGTCGCCCCGCACGAAGCCGAACTCCCGGGAATCCCAGCTGGTGTCCCGATTGTCGCCCAGCACGACCAGGGCGCGAGGGGGCACGACGGTCTCCGGTACGTCGCGGAGCGACGGGAATTCCTGTCTCGGCACAGGTTCGCCGGCCACCGCGACCGCCCGCTTGACGAGCAAGTGCCAGCCAGGATCGAATCTCTCCGGCACCTTGTCCTCGTCGCCGGGCTCGATACCCGGCGGCAGGCCGTCCAACGGCGGAGGATTCGGGATCCTGACGACCACGATCTGGCCGGCGCGGACTCGCCTCGTCTTGCGGACGAGCAGTCTGTCGCCGGAACGCAGGGTGGGTTCCATGCTGGGCCCGCTCACAGTGGCGACCAGATACCGCCGGCGAATCCACCACAGCGACATTCCCAAGATCAGCAAGCCGGATGCCGACAGGAGCAGATTGCCTGCCTTCATCGCACCTCCTGGTATCCCGAGGCCTGGAGCCGGAACAGCCGGGCGTACTGTCCGTCTGCGGCAAGCAGCGCCTCATGCGGTCCCTGTTCGGCGATCCGCCCGTCGTGGAGCACGGCGATGAGGTCGGCATCCCGTACGGCGCTGAGCCGGTGAGAGATCAGCAGGCTCGTGCGACCCGCCCGATGCTCCCGGATGCTGGTGTGCACCTCGTGCTCGGCCTCCGGATCCAGGCCGGAGCTGGGCTCGTCCAGGATCATCAGGTCTCTGCCGTCGCGGACGAGGGCTCTGGCCAGCGCGAGGCGTTGCCATTGTCCGCCGGACAGCACCACTCCCGTCTCGGGATCGCCCTTGTCGGCCTCGGAGAAGAAGATGCGGGTGAGCAGCGTGTCGTAGCCTCGCGGCAGTCCCGAGAGCGTCTCGTGCACTCCCGCGCGGACGCCCGCCTCCGCGATCCGGGCCGGGTCGTCCAGGGCGGGCAGGTCACCGAGCCCGATGTTCTCGGCGGCGGACATGTCGTAATTCATATGGTCCTGGAATACGGCGCTGATCCGCTCGCGAAGATCGGCGGGCGGGATGTCCCGCAGATCCACGCCGTCCCACAGGATCCGGCCGCGCGTCGGATCGTACATCCTGCACAGCAACCTGATGAGGGTGCTCTTACCGGCGCCGTTCAATCCCACGAGGGCGACCGAACGGCCGTGCGGAATCGTCAGATCGACCCCGCGCAGCACCCATGGATGGTCGTCGCTGTAGCGGAACCAGACGTCCCGCAGCTCGATGCCCCGGCGCAGCGCGGGGGCCGTCCCCTCGTCCACGCTCACCAGGTCCGGCTCGGTTCTGATCACCGCGACGTAGTGCGAGAAGGTGAGGAGCCCTTCGTGGACGGACGCCATCGAGGAGACGAGCATGTTGAGCGCGGCCTGCACCCCGCCGACGGCCGCCACGAACATGGCGACGTCGCCGACGCTGAGGGAACCCTGACGGGCGGCCGTGATCGCCCACCACAGACCGGCACCCGCGACCGCCGCGCTCAGCGTGGTCAGACCGCCCTGAGTGACCAGTTCCCGGCGGTCCATCCGGCTTTCGGCGGTGTCGGCCTTGCGCCGCTCGGCCATCATCCGTGTACGGAGGTACGCGCCGATGCCGAACAACCGGATCTCCGTGGCGGCCTGGACGCCGGTGAGCAGCCGGCTGTAGAAGAACTCGCGGCGGTGGATCTGCTCGATGTCCCACTGCATGGTGGCCCGCCTCCGCGACAGCAGCACTTCGGCGATGAGTGCTGGGACGGCGGCCAGCAGTACCAGGGCGGTCATGGCGGGGCTGAGGATCAGAAGGGAGCCCACGAATCCGACGAGGGACAGGACTCCGCTCAGGCTTCCGCAGACTCCGCTGACGAGGTCGCCGGTGCCCCCGGCGCCCTCTTGGGCTAGACGCAACCGGTCGAGGAACACCGGATCCTCGAAACGCCGGAGGCCGACCTGCCGCTCGGCCGCCGCGAACAGCCCGTCGATCGCTTCGGCTCGCGCGAGCCGACCGGTCTGGGCGCGCAGATAGCGGCCGATCCCCGGAAGCGCGGCGGCGGCCAGACCGGCCGCGGCCAACCCGAGCGCGAGACCCGCGACCGCGCCGTCGGGAGTCGTCAGCCGGTCGATGACCGATTTGGTCAGCCATACGGTGGCGATCGGGGCCGCCGCCTCGGCGAGCGTCAGAAAGACGTAGCCGGTGACCCCTCCTGGTGCCGACCGCCAGGTCAGCGACATGGCCTCCACGGCGGACGAGGCCAAGTCCCGGATCCCGGCCCGTCGGCTCGTACCCAGATCACTCATGCCGTCGATGCGACGGAAAGGTCCTCCACGCGTCCACCTGTGGCGACGACGCGGTGATCAGACCCGAGCAGGTAGAGCGCCGGGGTCCACGTGTTCTGGAACGCACCTGCCACCGGGCCGTCGAAGTCCTCCACGATCACCCGGGCCACCGGCGCGAGCGCTTCGACCGCCTCCGTGTCGTCCCCGGCGACCACCGCCAGCACGTTCTCCCGTCCGAGGGTGCGGGCATGCTCGCTGAAGCGGGGAAGCAGCTTGTGGCAGGGTTCGCAGCCGGCGGAGAAGAACCCGACCAGGCCGGCGACCGTATCGTGGGACACCGGCTCGCCGTCGACGGTCACAGCGGCGAACTCGCCGACAGGCGAGCCAGGCTGCAACGCGATGGGAGGCCCGGCATGCTGGACGCCTCCCCCACTCATCTGCCTCATCCGGCGGATCAGGGTGAGGGTGAGTAGCAGATTCAACACACAAAGCAGACCGATGAGCACGACGGCGGCGGTCAGATAAGACATCAGGCGTTCCTCGCGAAGAGATCGACGAAGTCGTCGAAGGAGGCGATCATGATCGCCCCGATGAGCCCCGCGGCACCTGCCAGGGCCGCCCCGCCGAGCACGGGCAGGCCCCCAGGCAGCAGTACGCCGAGCGCGGCTGCGATGATCATCAGGCTGTTACGGACCAGTTGACGGGGCGCTAAGGGGTGCGGCGGATGTACCGAAGCAACGGCACCTCCACCCCGTACGGGCGGCGGCTGGCCGCCACCCGCGGGACGCCTACTACAGCCGCATCAGCACTTGCCGACCTTGACCGTCTGGCAACCCTGGTCCAGGCAGCACTGACGGAGGTACCTGATTCCACCCGAGCAGTAGTAGTAGTTGCTGCAGCCGGCCTCCACGGTCACCTTGTGGGCGACGCGCGTCAGCAAACGGTCCACGAGACCGAGCATGATGTCTCCTCTCTGGCCTTGCGGGGCGAGATGATGGTGATCACGATGATCCGGTTTTCCGAATTACGGCGCAACGGTCGAAATTATTTTCATGGAAAATGATCAAGAGGTACAGGTTTTCATAATTTCGGCCAGGAGGTATCGCGCCGAACATTGACCGAAAGACCGTGCTGGACGCGACAGACTGCATCTTCAGGCCCATCACGACGCCGAAGATGATCATGTAGACGCGGCACCGGGTTGCAGTTTGGGTTGCAGTTCACCGCCGTCCTATGCCGTTCGGGGAAGACCGACCCCGGCATATTGCTCCAGATTTGAACGATCGGGACGGCTCTGCTCCGAGCCGCTAATACGGTTTGGTGGCAACACCATCCGGGGTTCCAATCCCCGATCCTCCGCAGTGGAGGGCCCCGCTCATTCGATCTCCGGAACCCCGGGGCGGGCGGTGCAGTAACGCACTCGCGAGGTCCCTTGAGGCGGGATAGCCGGAGGTCAGCGAATCCGGACCCGTTCGCTGGCCTGCGTCGCTACACTCTGTCCGGGTACGAGATCGTTCGCGGAGATGGGCTGGTCGAGCCGGTATGTACCCAGACGACCCTGTACCCGTGAGCGAACGACGGAGCCTGGCCGACGGCCGATACGTGCTGGAGAGCGAGCCGGTCGGCTCGGGCGGGATGGGCACCGTCTGGCGGGGATACGACCACAAGTTGCACCGTACGGTCGCGGTCAAGGAGCTCCATCTGCCGGCCGCCGGCTTCAGTGCGGAGGAGCAGGCCAGACTGCGGGCGCGGGCGATGCGCGAAGCCAGGGCGATCGCCCGCCTCGAGCATCCGGGCCTCGTGGGAGTGTATGACGTCCTGGAGGAGGACGGCCGGCCGTGGATCGTCATGCGTTTCATCGCCGGGCGTTCGCTCGACCAAGAGGTCAAGGCCAACGGGCCGCTGGATCCTCGGCGGGCGGCCGAGATCGGCAGCCAGGTGCTCGACGCGCTGTCGGCGGCGCATGACGAGGGTGTCCTGCACCTGGACGTCAAGCCGCAGAACGTGTTGCTCGACGACAACGGCCGGGCGGTGCTCACCGACTTCGGGATCGCGTTGGTCGCCGACGCCACCGCGACCGTGACCGCGTCGCTCGTCGGTACCGTCGGCTACATCGCCCCTGAACGGCTGGACGGTTCTCAGCCGGGTCCGGCGGCCGATCTGTGGTCTTTGGGTGCCACGCTCTACTTCGCCGTGGAGGGCCGGCCGGCGTACGCCGCCGACAATGTGGCGGCCGCGCTCGTGTCGGCCCTGACCCGCGCGCCCGAGCCGATGACGCGAGCGGGGGCGTTGGCACCGACAATTGCCGGCCTGCTGGAGCGTGATGCCGGCGTGCGTCTCGACGCGGCCGATGCCGGCACGCAACTGCGTGCGGTCGCCACCGCGACCCAGGCCCCGCCACCCGATGGTCGCGCGCGGACGAAGGCGCTGCCTGCGGACGTCCTGGACCCGCCGTCCGGGGCGGTCTGGAAACGGAGGACCGCGGTGGCGGCGGCGGTGGCGGTGGCACTCCTCCTCACAGTGGTTGTTATCGCTCTTCCCTCCCTGATCTCCCATGACAGTGGAAATGCCGTACGGCAGCAGGGCACGACAGGCTCCCCGGTCGCAACCCGCACAACGCCGAGCGTCACCCCGTCCCCGATACCCACGGTGACCCCATCGCCGACGGCTGCCGTGCGCTACACCGTGATCCCCGGCATCTGCACCAAGGTGGTGACCCGGGCGAGAAAGATCATTCCCAAGATGGATGACGGCGAGGAAGATACGCCGGTTGAGAAGTTCGACGACCTCGTGGAGTCGCGCGGATGCCGCTGGAGCACGGAGGGCTACTGGTCCAAGCACCCCTGGGCTGCCGACGTCGTCGTCAAGCTGTTCCGATTCTCGACCGATTCCAGCGCGTCGGCGGCCTTCGAAGAGGAGCGCACCGACTTCTATAAGAACGCCATGCGGCTTGATGACTACGCGGACGAGCTGTGCCTGTCCAACCCGTCCGGCAAGGACTACGGGTACGCGCACGCGATGTTCCGCAAGGACAACCTGCTCGTACAGGTCTCCTACGAGATGTTGACCAAGGGTTCGCCTGCGCCGACGGTGGCGAGACCGCGTGGCCGGGACCTGACGAAGTATGTCTATCAGCTGGTGAAGTCGGCCACGTAGCACGGCCGTACGCCTACCGCCGGCCCGCATGACTCACCCCGAGATCGAGGCCACCGCCCAATGCGTACGAGGCGCGAGCCCGCCCCCGTCAAGGTCGGAAGCTGGCTCGGTATTCCGTGGGTGTGCGGGCGGTCAGTTGTCGGAACGCGGCGTTGAACGCCGACAATGATGTGTAGCCGACCGTGAACGCGATCTCGGTGATCGGAGTATCGCCCGCAGCCAGTTCTTCGATCGCGCGTAGCACCCGCATCCGGCGTAGGACTGCCCGCCACGTCATGCCCGTCTCGTCCTCGAAGCGGCGGGCCAGCGATCGTGGTGCCAGGCCCACCTCGACTGCCACCTCCTCGAAGCGGATCTCGACGCCGAGTCGCTGCTCGGTCAGCCGCAGGGCTCGGCGTAGTTCCGGTGAGCGGCCCACCGGGACGACGACGGGGCTCGGTTGCTCGGCGAGCCGCCAGGTCACTGCGGCGAGCGCGGTGAAAAGCGTCTCTGCGTACGCCGTCAGAGGTTCGTCGCTCTCGCCCCAGATGCCGCACTCGGTTACCAATGCGCGTGCCAGAGGGCTGAGGTCGAATACGGTCAACGGGGCCGGCGGGGACGCGGTGAATCTGGTGTCGAACAGTACCGACGCGGTCGTGACCGGCTGCGGGATGCTCACCTGTATCGCGTGACCCGCCTCGATCAGGGCGGCCCGAGCCGGCGGTAGGAGCCACGACTGGCCCTGCGCCTCGAGCCGGAGGGCACCGGTCGAGGCGCAGAGCAGGTAGTGGCGGTCCACCTTGAGCTCGCGGGCGGGCTCCCGCGGGAACGTACGGACGAAGCTGTACGCCTTCCGGGTCATCCGCAGCCTCGCATGAACCAATCATAGGGAGCCGCCAGGACGCCGGTCAGGCGACGGTCTCCAGCAGCTCCGCGTGGAAGCGTCGGCTCACCGGCGAACCGGTCATCATCGGGCGAATCACCTTGCCAGAGCGGGCGAAGGAGTCCGACTTCTGGTAGTCGGCAAAAGACTCCTCGTCGTCCCACTCGTGGACTATGGTCACCCGGGTCTCGTTCTCCCGGGAGGCGTACACCCGATAGGCAACGTTACCCGGCATCGCGCGTACCTCCTCGCGTTCGCTGTCGAGCTGGGCCAGGGCTGTCGCGCGGTCAGCGGCGGCGGTGTCGAAGTCGACAATGGCAATGATCACGAGGACCTCCTGATTGGGGGCGGCGACTGCCGCGAGCGGATGTCTTGATCCTCACATCGAGCCGGCCTGGTCGGCTTCCGCGAGCCGGACGCGTTCACGCTTCTAACGGACACGCCCGATCCAGGCCCTGATCTCACCGATCGTCAGGAGTCCGAGAGCTCTCTAGATGGGCGAGCGCGCTGTCCAACGCCGCCGGGGCGTCCAGCTCCGGGTTCTTGGCCCAGTCCAGCCAGACCGACAGCAAAATGCCGAACACCGCGCCGGCGACGGCCCGTACTCGGTCGTCGTGTTGCGGACGGTCGAGCCTGGTTGCGACCAGTTCGGTGAGCGTCTGCTTGGTGTTGGTGATGTTGGCGAGGCTGGCCGCCCACAGCGAGGGGACGCTGAGCACCAGCGCCTGGCGCTCCCGCTTCGCGGTCACGTCCGCGTCGGTCAGGTCGGTGAACACGGTCCGGAAGGCGTTGCGCAGCGCCGGCACCGGGCCGAGTTCCGGCGGCTGGGCCGCGCACGCCTCGGCGATGAGGTCGTCATAGTCATCGAGGGTGACCAGCGCTTCCTTGGTCGGGAAGTAGCGGAACACCGTCCGGTGCGAGACGTCGGCCGCCTGGGCGATCTGCTCGACGCTGGTGGCGTCGTAACCCTGCTCACGGAACAGGCGCAGCGCGTGCCGCTGAATGGCGGCGCGGGTGCCGGCCTTCTTGCGCTCCCGCAGTCCGGGCTGCTCGGAATCTGACATCATGCGAAATCCTTCAGCGGGATGACCGCCCGATACTTTCCGCCGGGGGATTGCCGCGGCGGCTCCTCAGCGCGTTCCAGGATGACATGGTCCAGCTTGTGGTCGGCGAGCAGACCGCCGATCCCGTCACGCACCGCCTGCCACACCGTTTCCGGGTCCGCCCCAGGCGAGGGCCGCAGTCGTATGCGCAGGCTCGCCGGGCTGGTTTGGACGATCTGGTACAGCTGTACGCCAGGCGTACGATCCACGAGCGTGTTGAGCATCAACGGCGCGATGACGACCTCGCCCCGCCCGGTGGCGAACGTGAGCACGTTGGCCACGCGTCCCTGCACCTGTATGGCCGGCAGGGGGTTGCCGCATGGGCACGGGTCAGGCCGTTGCAAGACGCTGTCGCCGAGGTCGTAGCGCAGGATCGGCTGTACGCGGTTGGCCAGATTGGTCACCAGAACGGTGTGGGACTGCCTGCCCGGCGGGGTCGGGGAATGGTCGGCTTCAACCGGTTCGACCAGGGCCCAGTCGCTGTTGACGTGATACCAGCCGTGCGCGCAGCCCTCGGTGAGGAAGGGACACTCGCTGGCGCCGTAGGTGTCGCGCACCTTGGCATCGAAGGCGCGGGCCATCCGCGCGTAGTCGCCGCTGGTCAGCGTCTCGCCCGCGGGTTCGACCACCACCGGCGCGATGTGCAGCCGTCCAGACTCTTGCTCGGCGGCGAGCATGTTGAGGACGCTGCCGTACCCGAGCAGGAGAGCGGGGCGGAACTCGTTGAGCGCCTCGACCAGTGCGTCCAGCGGGGTGTGCACGGAGAAGAGACGGATGGTCTTGCGCTGTAGCCGGTGTGCGCGCATGCGGGCGGCGCCGGCCGAGACCAGGAAATGGCCGTTCGTCGCGGCCACGATGGCCATCCGTCCGCCGCCTGCCACGATCCGGGTGATATCGGCGAGGTCCAGCCAGGAGCTCATCATCCGCATGCTGAGGGCGTAGTTGACGGCGATGTCCCGATCGTCCTTGACGAAGATCGCGGGGTTTCCGGTGGTGCCCGAGGTGGTGACCAGCAGGTATCGGTCGAGGAACCGTCCACCTACCAGTTGCGGATCCGCGGCGAAGGCGCGCGCCCGGGCCAGCGTTACTTCGCGGTCGGTGGCCCAACGGTCGTAGTGCGCCATCAGCGCCTTCTTGTCGGTGACCGGCAGCGATGCGGAGTCGTCGACGCGGGGAGGCAGGCCGCTGTAGAGGTCCCGGTAGTAGGGCGAGTGGGTGCGGGCGTGCTCGACGATCTCGGCGAGCCGCCGTCGCTGGACTGTCGCCCACTCGTGGTGCCTTCTGGTGCGGCGTGCGTCTTGCAGCAGCCGTGGAACGCTCTCCTTCATGCCGAATATTCTGTCACATTGCTGTCAAAAGTTAGTTGTGTGACATATTTTACCGTCCAGATGGTCACAGCGAGGCAGGTCGGGGCCGAGCCGCCCGGCGGGCGCAGTGCGGTCGGTCAGCCGTACGCGGGCGCGAGAGCGACGGGCGTCAGGGCGATCACCACGGCGGTCGTACGCGACGGACGCCCAGGTGCCGCCAACCCTGCGTCGCCTGCCAACAGGGGCATCTCCGCGTGGTGCCTCGTTAGAGTGTTAGCTCTGGATCGCTCTCCCCGTTGCGAGGACAAGCATGGCGGATGAACCTGCCAAGCCACGGCGGCTCACTGTCTACGCCGAAGTCGCCGCCGTTCTGGCCCTTGTCGTGGCGATCGTCGGCGTGGTCGTCGCCGTTTTCGCGTTCGAGCACGACAAGGAAGTCGCCGATGGCGGCCAAGGGGCCACTCCGGTGGTCACGGTCACGCAATACTCGCCAAAGGTCGGTGGCCAAGAATCCGCCGAGGCCGACTCTTCTTCTTCCGGTTTTTGGGGCGCGGCCGGAGTGGTGGCTCTGACCATCATCACTGGCCTGATCTCCAGCTTTCTGGTCTTCAAGTCCTGGGAAGAGCTAGTAATCTCCGACTTTATCGTCATCCTCCTCAACGCAGCTATCGCGGGAATGCATACCTTCGTACTGTCCCTGATGGGCATCACCTTGATTTGGGCGATCGTAATCGCAGTGGTATTCGCGGTGATCGGGTTCTTTGCCAGCGTGTTCGCCACTTAGGCGGACTTGATCGCCGACGTACCCACGGGCGATGAGGCCCGGCTGTGGTTGTACGGCGTGGCCAGACGCGTCCTCCCGTGTTAGAACAGGCGCTCCAGGAAGACCATGATCGTCATGACCGTGATGCCGGTGACGATCAGGTTGACGGACCAGCGCAGATTGCGGTGTTTGGTGCGCGCGATCCGCGCGATCCTCAGGGCGTCGGTGGCCAGGAACAGCTCGTAGTCCCTGGTCTCGGTGTTCATCCGCTCGATCAGGGCTTCTGGCGTGGGCTCCTCGGCGTAGAGGAGGATTCTCTGCCCGCCCTGTTGGGGCGACGGTGGGCGGATGGTGATCAGGATCAGCAGGACCGCCGCGGACAGCAGGATCAGCGCCAGGATGACGCCGAAGCGCCCGACTCCCGGGAATTGGGCCGGACCGGTGAGGATGAGGGTGACCATCACGCCGTACGCGACGCCCGCCCAGGACAGCAGGAGGCCGGCCCTCTTCTCACTGGCGCTGATCAGCTCGGCGCGGGCCGCGGTGGTGGCGGCGTCGAGCCGATCCCTGAGGAACGGGGACATGGACGCATGCTGCGCACCACTGTCCCCTTCGGAGTGGCCGCCGGATGTAGCTGGTTCGTGGTTCATGGTGGGCGGGTCCTTTCCATCGGGATCGTGGGCCGATGGGGCTGACTATGAGCGAATGCCGCGAATAGGGATGACCCGGTCCGGTTCTCCGATTCCTCGAACCTCAACCCATCCCTTCGGTGAGACATACCCCCGTCGCGCAAGCCGCCACTTCAGACCCCAAGGAGCCAGTTCCTTGTTGAACATCTGGGAGAGTCCTTCGGTGGTGTCGGCGAACACGTACGCGTAGGCGTACACCTGCCCGCGATGAGTCCACTCCCAGCGGTCGACAGGACGTTGAAGGACTGATTCGAACCAGTCGGCGGCCCGGTTGGCCATGACCTCGATCGGCCCCGTCGTCGTCATGGCGAGGCTCGTCGGTCTCTCAGGAAGGGTGCTGAGCTGATTGTGCAGCTCGTCGGCCTGCAGCGCGTTGCCGAGCAGGTGGACGCCTACACAGAGCAGAGTCTGGTTCGCGCTGTCGTCGTCGAGGTAAAGCCCGGCAACCAGCCGACCGTCGCTATCCCAAAACGCGAGCCAGGTGTCATGATGCTCCGTCCAGTGCGCTGCTCGGGCGCGGAGCGTCTCGGCAAAGAGCAAATGCTCGCCTTGCAGCGATCGGCCCGCCTCAAACCACTCAAAACATGACATGTTCTCACATGCTATGGAGAGTCATTCCACTCATGATGCCAAGCATCCTTTCGACCGACCGGCAGCCCTGCACAGAGCCCTCCGCAGATGAACCCCGGACCCGACGGTTCCAAGCCGGACGCACGTCAGGAGGCGCCTGACGTACAGGTCGGCCGATGGCCTTCCACTGCGGCACAGCCCGCGAAACGGGGGCTTTCGACGCCAACTGCCCTATCGCTACTATCAGGCCACTAATCGCCTACTTTGGCGATTTTTGCGATGGACGCGCCGATCGGCAAGGAGAGTGCCCGCACGTGGCTGGTTTGGGCAGAGTCGGGCGGCGACGTACGGGAACCGTGGACGATGGCGACGGAGCACCGGAGTCGACCAGCGGCCGGCCGCGGCGACTGGCCGGTACCCGCCGACTGCCCCTGCGTACCGTACTGATCATTGTGGTCTTCGTACCGAGCATCACCTTTGCCCCGGTGCTGGCTTCAGGGATGTTCCAGCTGTTCGCCCAGTGGCAGTCGGAGAAGGCCCAGATGGATCTGGCCACCACCACCGCCGGTAGGCCCGCGGCCAACCTGTTCTTCAACCTTGGGCAGGAGCGGCTGCTCACCGCGGAGGCGCAGGCCGACCCGCGTAGCGCCGCCCGCGACAAGCTGGCCAAGCAGCGCGTGCTGACCGACCAGGCGGTGACCGCCTTCCGTCCGCTGGCGACCCTGGACACCAGCAAAGGACAGGAAGGGATCCCCCAGGCCGTCGCCCGTACCGAACGGGGCCTCGATCTCCTCGACCAGCAGCGCCGGGCGGTGGACGCCGGGTGGTCCAGCGCGCAGAAGGCGTTCGAGTACTACACCGGCGTTCTGGAGTCAGACCTCGGCTTGCTGACCGTCCTCAGCCATACCGAGCACGGCGAGGTGAACACCAAGGCGCAGACGCTGGTCGACCTCTTCTGGGTGCTCGACATGCTCGGCCGCGAAGACGCCATTCTGGCCCGTGGCTGGGAGAAGGGGCGCCTGACGGCGGAGGAGCACGACCTGGTCGCCGACGCCATCGGCACCAAGGAGTACCTCCTGCAGTCCCGGGTGGCCCCCAGCCTCCTGGAGAACGAGAGCCAGTACGGAAAGCTGACGGCCGGCAAGGCGTGGCAGAGCATGGTCGCTCTGGAGGAGCGGCTGGTCACCTCCGGGACCGGCGAGAGCGGCCAGGTGGCGCTGCGCGAGATCAGCGCGTCGTGGCGCTCCTCGGTGGACACGATCACCCCGCAGCTGGTGAAACTCCTGCAAGTCCGGCTCGAGAACGTCGCCACGATCGGCTACACCCACGCCGGCACCCTCTTCATCATCTTCATCAGCGTCAGCGCCGTGGGCGTGCTCGCCTTGGGCCTGGTCATCTTCACCAGCTGGCGCCTCACCAGCATCCTGCGCCGGCGCATCCTCCATCTGCGCGAGGAGGCCCAGGAGCTCCAGGAGCGGCTGCCCGACGTGGTCGCCCGGCTGGAGCGTGGCGAGGAGGTCGACGTGGACGCCGAAGTGCACATGGTCGAGCCCACCCCCGACGAGCTCGGCGAGCTCGGGCATGCCCTCAATCTGGCCAGCCGCAGCGCGGTCTACACCGCCGTACGGCAGGCCGAACAGCACCGTGGCTTCCAGCGCATGCTCCAGCGCATCGCCCGCCGTACCCAGATCCTCATCGGCCTTCAGCTGAAGAAGCTGGACGAGCTGGAACGCAAGCACGAGGACCCCGAAGTGCTGGAGGGCCTGTTCGACCTCGACCACCTCACCGCCCGCCTGCGCCGCTACGAGGAGAACCTGGTGATCCTCGGCGGCGGCCAGCCGCAGCGCCGCTGGCGCAAGCCGGTACGCCTGCTCGACGTCCTGCGCGCCGCCCAGGGTGAGGTCCAGGACTACCGGCGGATCTCGATCGAGGTCGAGGGCGATCCCTGGGTGGCCGAGCGGGCGGTCGGACCGCTGGTCCACGTCCTGGCGGAGCTGATGGAGAACGCCACCGCCTTCTCCAAGCCGATGACCCCCGTCGAGGTACGGGCCGCGCTGGTCAGCCGGGGCCTCGCCGTGGAGATCGAGGACCGCGGCCTGGGCATGGAGCCCGCGCAGTACGCCGCCGCCAACGCCCTGCTGAAGTCGCCGCCGCAGCTCGACGTGATGACGCACGCCGACGATGTGCGTCTCGGCCTGTACGTGGTCGCCCGGCTCGCCATGAGCCTCGGACTCCAGGTGGAGCTGCGGCCGTCCGCCTTCGGCGGCACCCGGGTCATCGTGCTGCTCCCGGAACCGCTCGTGGTGGACCGCCCCCGCGCGGTACCCGGACCGACCGCGCTGCCCAGGGAGGTCCCCACCCGCCCCCGGGAAGTCCGGCCCCGCGAGGACGACGCGCCGCTGCCGACCCGCTCCAGGGGACGCGCGATGGCCTACGTCACAGCACCGGAAACCGCACCGGAAACAGCGCCGGAAACCGCATCGGATACGGCACGGAATACAGCACCGGATCGAGACGACGCGCCCCCGTCCGCCGAGCGTCCGCCGCTGCCCCAGCGGGTGCGCCAGGCCAATCTGGTCACCGAGTTGAAGGCCCCGGCGGACAGGGATGAAGATACCGACCAGGAAACCTGGGCAGTACGCGAGCAGCCCAGCCGATCCAGTGCCACGATCGGTGCGTTCCAGAGGCAGTCCCGCCGGCGCCGGACCGGTGACGACGCCTTCCAGCCCCGGCCGGACGGGTCCCCCGAGCCCGGCTCCCCTACGACGGAAGACCGAAGATGACGCAGCGCACCACCGCCACCGACGCAGACCTGGACTGGCTCCTGGACGGCCTGGTCAATCAGGTCGCGGGTACGCGGCACGCCATCGTGCTGTCCGACGACGGCCTGGTGGTCAGCCGCTCCCGGACCATCGAGCGCTCGGACGCCGAACGCCTCGCCGCGATCGCCACCGGCCAGCAGAGCCTGGCTCGCGGTGTCGGACAGCTCTTCAGCGGCGGCCCGGTCCACCAGGTCATCATCGAGATGGCCGACCTGTGGCTGTTCGTCACAGCGGCGGGCCGCGGCACCCATCTGGCCGTGGTCGCCTCCCAGGAGGTCGACGCGGAGCTGATGGCCGTCGCGATGCACACCCTGGTCCAGCAGGTCGGCCAGAAGCTGGGGACCGACACGCGCGCCCCGGAACCCGATGACGCGGGGAGACACGGATGAGGCATTGGACGGAGAGCTTCGACGACGATGCCGCCGATGAGCCCCTTGTCCGCCCCTATACGATCACCGGCGGACGAACCACCCCCGAGCGGGACGACCTTACGCTGATCACCTTGGTGACGGCACTGTCCGAGGCGGCCTCTTCGGAGTCCGGACACGGCATGCGGAGGATGCAGCCGGAGCACCGCACCATCCTCGCTCTGTGTACGCGGCCCCTGGCGGTGGCCGAGGTCGCCTCCGCGCTGGACCTCCCGGTGTCGGTGACCAAGATCCTCATCGGCGACCTGATCGAGGCCGGTCAGGTGCGGGCCCGGCCGCCGCTGGCCTTCGCGCAGGCGGGTGGCCTTCCCGGTATGACAATTCTTGAGGCGGTGCGGGATGGGCTACGCAATCTCTGACCAGAAGGACACCGCTCCCCTGGCGGTGAAGATCCTTATCGCCGGTGGTTTCGGCGTCGGCAAGACGACCCTGGTCGGCGCGGTGAGCGAGGTCGCCCCCCTGCGTACCGAGGAGTACCTGACCCATGCCAGCGTCGGCGTCGACGATCTGGAAGGGGTGGGCGGCAAGGCCACCACGACCGTCGCCCTGGACTTCGGGCGCATCACCATCAACCGCGAAATCGTCCTCTATCTGTTCGGCACGCCCGGACAGGAGCGCTTCTGGTTCATGTGGAACGACCTCGTCAACGGCGCGATGGGCGCCGTCGTCCTGGTCGACACCCGCCGGCTGGACGTCAGCTTCGCCTCGATCGACTTCTTCGAGAGCCGCGGCATCCCCTTCATCGTCGGCGTCAACTGCTTCCACGGCGTCAAGGACCGGACGCAGGAGGAGATCCGCAAGGCCCTCGACCTCGATCCGCAGGTGCCGCTGGTGCTCTGTGACGCCCGCGACCGGACGGCGGGCCGCGATGTCCTGCTGGCGCTCGTCGAGCACCTGATGGACACGCAGTCCCGCGCCGCGGCTCACCCCGTGGCCTGACCTCCCGGCCGCCACGTCGTGGACAGCAGGCTGGGCACGGCACCGTTCTGGGCGGTCACGACGACGAGGGTCGGTGCGTTCGTGGGCGCGGGGAGCCGGAGCTCGGTGATGGCGCCGCTCGTGGACTGGGCCGGCGCCACCAACTCGCCGTCCTGAAAGCTCACGATCCGCTGTACGGTCGGCGCGGCCGCTTTGAGCGCCCAGCCATTGCCCCCGGGCCGGGCCTTCCGGATCAGTGCGCGAAGTCGCCGACCGGCCGTGCCGCCCGCCCTGCCGCTGAGGCGGATGGTCAGCTCGCCTCCCGAGCCGAAGACGCCCGGTGGTACGGGGTTGACGATGAACAGACCGGAGCGGAGGGAGCGGGTGCCCTGGCGACCGGCGAAGCCGCCGCAGCTGATCAGGGACGAGGTCTCGCTGCGCACGCCGTCCCGCGTCTGCTCGGCGGCGACCGTGGCCTGCTCCCCGGCCGGACTCACGATGAAGTCCACGCTGTCGATGCGCAGCCCGGCCACGCCGTCATGCATGACGGATCCCGCCACGGTTTCGCGGAGTACGCCGGAAATGCCGCG
The DNA here is from genome assembly GCF_043197735.1 of Nonomuraea sp. NPDC049028. Taxonomy (NCBI): domain Bacteria; kingdom Bacillati; phylum Actinomycetota; class Actinomycetes; order Streptosporangiales; family Streptosporangiaceae; genus Nonomuraea; species Nonomuraea sp. NPDC049028. Next base: position 90,704 of record NZ_JBICTR010000007.1, on the reverse strand, counting down.
CCCCTCCATGATGTCCAGCGCCTCGACGCAGATCAGGCCGTCGTCCGGCATCTCCTCGGGCAGCAGGTCGAAGACGGCCACGCTCTTCTTGAGGTGACCGCCGCCCTTCAGCAGCACGCACTGGCGCAACCGCCCCTGGGAGCGGATCTGGATGAGCCGCGGCAGGCCCTTGACGGCCTCCGCCGGCTGCTCCGGCTCCCCCTCGTGCCAGCCGCGTACCGAGCCGGCGTCAACCGACAGCGAGACCGTCACCCGCAGCCGGCGGCCCGCGGCGGCCACCTTGAATCCGGCCAGTCCCGAGCGCTCGAACCGGCCCACGATCTGTACGCCCCGATGCACCTGATCGGCCACCTGCAGCGCCGCGTCGTGGCCGCTGATGATCCCGATCGGCGCCTCGGCGGGGACGGCGAGCCGGTCGAAGTCGGTGCCCGTGCCGGCGGTCAGCAAGTCGCTCATGACGCGCTCCTCGAAGCGGTGAGAGCCGTGGCCTCGCTCCGCGAAGCGGTCAGGGCCGTGGTGAGCCCGTGGGGATCCCGGAAGTCGAACCGGCACAGCAGCGGATCACGCCGCTCCCACATCCTGCGTACCGCGCAGTGGAGCGGGTCGCCGTCGCGCTCCACGTGCCGCAGGCCCGCGACGAGCGTGTGCAGGTACTCGTTGCCTTGCCCGACCTCCCAGTGCGGCACCACCGGCGAGGGCACGTCGGCCCCGCTGCGGTAGAGCCACAGCCACAGCCGGGCCCGCTCCCGCTGCTCGGTCCCCAAGATGGACTCCCCCTTCGCGTGCTTGGCGACGGCCTCGCCGAGCAGCCGCCAATAGTCGTCCCGCGTGCGGGCGACGTGCGACAGTCCGCATTCGCTCCACTCGGACCAGCCGGCCTGGATGACGGGGATGCCGAAGGCGGGCAGCTCGTTGGAGACGCTCCCGCGCACGGTCACGCCCACGTCGGTCATGCTCCACAGCGCGTTCTTCGACAGCGCCAGGCTGGGCATGAAGGCCATGTGCTCATGCGCTGAATGGCGGGCCGCCACGGCCGCGAAATGGCCGGTCGTGTCATACCGGAACTGGCTCGGATGATCCAGGAAGAGCCAGCTCACGCGGTCGTTCGTGGCGGCGAAATCCGCGGTCTCCTCGAACCAGCGCGCCAGATCGTCGAACAGCTCCCTGTTGGCGCCGACCGCGTCGGAGACGGCATGGTGGAAGACGGTGAAGACGGGCAGGTCCGGGTCGATCCCGAGGCGTTCGCAGGCGTGCTGGCGGAGCTGGCGGCGTTCGGTCTCGGTACGTACTTCGTAGTCGCTCACGTTTCCGGCCCGCCACCAGCTCGGCCGGCCCAGGTTGACCTTCGCCCGCCAGGCCACGAGCTCGGCGTTCGGCCTGATGAGGTCCCGGTGCGGCCAGACGTACTCCTCGAAGAACTCGCCGATCTGGCCGGTCAGCTCCTCCCGGAAGGTGCCGAGCCCTCTGCGGCGCTCCGGGAAGAGCGCATACGCCTTCAGGGCCCCGGTGCTCTGTACGTGCACGACCGGGATCTCCCGGCGCATGGCCGTGTCGACCGCCAGCCCCCACTGGTCGTAGTCGACATGGCTGGTGACCAGCGCGGCGGGCGGCCGCTCGGCGAACAGCCGGTCGTAGACGGCGGAGAAGGCCCTGGTACGGGCGCGCCGCGACTGATGCCAGGGCTCTTCGCTGTCCGGCAGTCGCGGCACCCGGCCCAGCCGGATCAGCGTCGCCTTCTCCACGGCGGCCAGCGTCTCGGAGTCGCTTCCCTCCGCCGGGCTGTCGCCTCGGTCGGCCAGCCGGCGATCCACGAGGCCGTGCACGTCGAGCACCTCGGTGGCGCCGAACGCCTCGGCCAGCCGCCGGACCCGCTGGATGTCGTACTCCTGCCAAAGCGTCTCGCGCCAGTCCGGGTCCGTGCCGGTGAGCACGAGCAGCCGGGCCGACAACAGATCGCAGAGCGCGTTCGCCACCAGCAGGTTGCGCACGATGACCCTGATGTCCTCATGGAACGCCTCTGCCACGACCAGTGGCCCGCTGTCATCCCGAGGAGGGCGATGTCCCCAATACGCCCGCGCAGCGATGAGCAGCCGATCGAACTGCTCGCCATCCCCCACAAGGTTCATGCTCTCCCCGACCCCGTACCCGTACCCGTCGCCCGATCAGCACGGCCGCGTCGACCCTGCCAGACCCGACAACCGGGCGGGGTGACCTTTGCCCCTGGATCACGTGATCCTTGCCGCGAAATGGCGAGCAATAAGCGCTGGCTGGTCGGCTTTATGGTCTGCGCGATCCTGGCGGGGCCGTTGTGGGTGGACAAAGCCTTCGCGGCTTTCCGCGGGACCACGTCCACCACGGGCCGATGGGCCTCCGCCACGCTTTATCTCACCGCGCTGGGCCTCGCCCTCCTCACCTACCTCGCCACGCTCTCCCTCGATCCCCGGCCGTCGCGCCAACTGCGTGGACCGCACCAGGCATGACCGGTCACGGCCTCAGGACCGGGTCGCTCGGCGCGAGCAGGGCCCAGCTTCGGTCGTCTCCCCAGATGGAGAACGCGTCCACGTACGGTCGCAGCAACGCCGTGACCTCCGCGTCGCCTTGGCCGGTGAGCTCGTCCTCCGCCATCTTCCGCGCGGCTCCGGCGAGGAGGTCGGCCACCTGGACGCGCGGGTCCGTGCGCGAGTCGACCAGCCGCAGGCCGGCCAGCCGGCCTTGCGCGGAATGCGCCGCCTCCAGCTCGTCGATGCGTGCCTGCGTGAGGAGGGTCTGCCGGTCGTGCACGACGGAGACGGCTCTTCCGGTTTCGCTCCAGTAGACGATGGCCTGGCTGATGGCCGGGAACAGCGGGTTCAGCGTGAGCGACCGCTCCCGGAAGGCGTCCACCTGGGATCGGGACTCCCAGAGCAGATCCATTATTTCGCCGGCCCGGCTTCGCGGGGTGGCGCGGCGAAAGGTGTCGACCATGGCGAACACCGCTTCGACGGAGGCTCTCGGGCCCCGGCCGTTATTGGTGCGCATCAGGTCGTTGAAGGAGTACAGAAAGGCGTTCCACCTGTCGGGGCCGAACGTCTGCCCGCCCTCTCGGTAAAGGATGCCGGCCATGGCCTCGCGGTCCTGTACGGCGAGCAGGTCGACGAGCCTGTTCATCGCGAAGAAGGTCTTGTCGATCAGATAGACGTGAGCGTTGCCGAGAAGCGGCGCCGATGGGCCGAGCAGCCACTTGAGGGCGTTCAGGTGTTTCTTACGGCGGATGATGCCCGACTTGTATTCCGTGGTCGGGGAGGGGGCTCTGCTCCGTACTTCCTGGATGCAGTCCGCCGCCGATTCGACGTCCAGTCGTACGCTCGCATGGGCGAATACAGCGGTGTTTCCCCCAATGAGCTTCTCCCCTTCTGAGCCGGACTCGTCACAGGCGATTTCGAAGGGTTGTGCCACAGTCAAGTCTCTCAAATCGCCCATTGCGCCTTCAACGGGATTTCGGACCAGGCTCAGAGGTCGGGTAGCCCGAGGTCGAGGTTGGGCTGGTCGATGCCGCCGTCGACCTCCAGCACCTTTCCGGTCAGGTAACGCCCGGCCGGCGACACCAGGTAGAGCACCGTGGCCGCCACGTCCTCCGGCTCGCCGATCCGCTTCAACGGGGTGGCCTGCTCCATCTGGGTACGCAGGTTCTCGTCGGTCATGACGATGTCCAGGGCGGAGGTGGCGACCGCGCCGACGGCGACCGCGTTGACCCGCACCTTGGGCGCCAGGTCGCGCGCGGCCAGCCGCGTGTAGTGCGTGAGCGCCGCCTTGGCGCTGCCGTACGCCAGATAGCCCCGGCCCGCCGTCCGGCCGACGGCCGAGGAGATGTTCACCACCGAGCCACCGTTCTTCAGCAGGTGCGGCACGGCCGCCCGCGTCAGCTCGTGCGCGATTCCGACGTTGAACTGGAACGCGTTCTCAAGATGTTTCCGCGTGGTGTCGAGGAAGGCGCGGGGCATCGCCCCGCCCACGTTGTTGACGATCGCGTCCAGCCGGCCGAAGGCGTCGGCGGCCTGCTCCGCGAGCCCCTCCATGGCGCCCGGCACGCTGAGATCGGCGGGCACGATCAATGCCCGTCTGCCCGCCTCCTCGATCTGAGCTGCGACAACGCGCAGCTGCTCCTCCGTACGGGCGGAGATCGCCACATCCGCGCCCGCCTGGGCGAGGGCGATCGCGGTCGCCGCGCCGATGCCCCGGCCGGCGCCGGTGACGATCGCGGCGTGGCCGGTGACGCGGAAGCGGTCCAGGATCATGTCATGACCTCCGACGGGATGGTCTCATATGTGACTCGACTTCCGGCGCTTCACCGCTTTCTTCCGGGCCGCGGTTTTCTTGCGGGCCGCGGCCTTCTTGCGGGGCGAAGCTCTCTTGGACGACACCTTCTCTTCATTGCCGGAGCTCTCGTCGCTGGATTCGCCGTCCTCGGAGCTGGACAGTTCCCGATCCTCCGCCTCCTCCTCGTCGCTGCTGTCGCCGCTCATGTCACTGTCGCGGGCGCTCTCGCTGTCGTCCCCGCTGTCATCCGACGAGGGCGTGGAAACGAGTTTCCGCCGCTTGTTGGCGGTGAAGAGAACCTCGTCATCACTGACGGCCAGGGGCTTGGCCATCTTCCGGATTTTTCCGGTCTTCTTGGCGTCACTGTCGGCAGCCGCGCCACTGGCCTTAACGTTCAGGTCCATCAAGGTGAGATTTCCCGGGCTCGGGCGTGTGGAGAGGTACATTCCCTCCTTTATGTCACGCGCCGTAACGCTCCTTCCGTCGGCCTTCATCTTGATGATTTTCTTGAGCTCGGCACGCTGCTGGGCAAGGGTGCTCCTCTTTGCCGCCGTGCCATATGCTACTGGCATAAAGGGATCGCACCACCCCACCTGGCTGGCGCCCTCGATCTTCGACTTGGCATTGGCGTTGACCTCGCCAAGGCCGTACGCCTCGAGCGCGTCCTTGCAGAATCCGCAGTTGGGCGAGGTGCAGCGGATGTATTTCACATTGCGCACCCCACACGCGGCCAATATGCACATCTCAGCGTGATTACTATTATTATCCGGAGTGAACTTTCCCGCCGCGTAAACCTGAAAATCACGATATGCGTTATTGCCCTTGAGATGATTCATGATCTTCTGCCCGGGCCCGTTCTTCCGGCCGTCGACAGAGAGACCAGCTACTTTGGAGACGACCAGCTTGGCGACACCCGTGACCGCCACCGTGAAATTACTGCCCGCGCTGAAACTCTGTTTGCCGATCCACTCGATGAGCGCGTTGGCCGCGGCTTTCGCGGCGGCGTAGGGGTCTATTACCTTCGCCCGCGGCTTGGGATTCCGATAGGGCTCCATGTGGCGATCACGTCCTTTCGGTCGCCCTCAGCCAACACGGCCGCGCTCGCGAAATCGACTCACCAGCGAGTAAGGGCGGCGTCACCGAGCCGGCGCGGCGGACCGGTCGTCAGGAAGGGACTCCAGGCCCAGGCAGAGTTCGAACACCGCCGTGAGCCGGTCGACGTCGGCGGGTGACGGCGTCTCGGGGCCGATGAGGCGGCGGACCGAGCCGATGCCCAGGAAGACCGCCGTCGCCATCCGGGCCCGCGCGTGCGCGTCCGGGCCGCCCAGGAGCGCCGCGATGGGCTCCAGCACGGCGGCGTGCAGGCGCTCGCGTACGAGGGCCTGGATCTCGGGGTCGCCCGCCGACCGTTCGAGCGAGCGCAGGATGGGGGTCTCCGGGTCGTGGCTCATGCGTTGGGCGGCGTACTCGGCCAGCCGCCTGGGCAGGCCCGCCCGGTCGCCCTCAACCACGGCGCGGACCGTCGGCTCGCCCGCCAGCACCTCGCCGAACAGGCCCGACTTGGAGCCGAAGTAGCGGCCCACCAGGGCGATGTTGGCGTCCGCCGCCGAGGCGATCATGCGGACGGTCACCTGCTCGTAGCCGTATTCGCCGAACAGCATGCGCGCCGCCTCCAGCAGCCGCTGGCGGGTGGCCGCGCGATCTCGCGGCCGGGCGTCAGTCACCTGCGCTTCCATGCCCGAACTCTACTCAGGAGACCCCACTTGCCGCGCGGCTAGTAAACGGGCGTATACTCGCCGAGGAGAAAACGGTTAGAAGGGGATGTGGTGTCTTGGTAGCCCAGACACAGGCCGCGGCCCCCGCGAGGCGGCATTACACTCACCGCGAAATCCTCGAGGTCATGTCCGGGCTCATGCTCGCCATGCTCACCTCGATGATCTCGACGTCGGTGGTTGGCACGGCACTGCCGACGATCGTGGGAGAACTCGGCGGCCAGGACCAGTATTCGTGGGTGGCGTCGGCGACCATGCTGACGATGACGGTCTCCACACCGTTGTGGGGCAAGCTGTCCGACCTCTGGGGCCGGAAGCTGCTGTTCCAGAGCGCCTTGGGACTGTTCGTCGCGGCGTCGCTCGTGGCCGGTCTGTCGCAGAACATCGGACAGCTCATCGCGGCGCGCGCCGTACAAGGTCTGGGTGTGGGCGGTCTGTCGGCCCTCGCTCAGGTGATCCTCGGTGACATCGTGTCGCCGCGGGAGCGCGGCCGCTATTCGGGGTACATGGGGGCCGTCTTCGGCATCTCCACGGTCGCCGGGCCGCTGCTCGGCGGGTTCATCGTGGACACCGACTGGCTCGGCTGGCGGTGGTGCTTCTACGTGGTCGTCCCGTTCGCGGTGATCGCGTTCGCGGTGATCCAGCGGGTGCTGAAGCTGCCCAAGGTACGGCGTAACACCTCCATCGACATCTGGGGCGCCACCACCATCACGGCCAGCGCGAGCGGGTTGATGCTGCTGCTGACGCTGGGCGGCACGGAGTTCGAGTGGAACTCCTTCTGGACCTACGCCTTGGGGGCCTTCAGCCTGCTCATGCTGGCTCTGGCGGTGCTGTCCGAGCGCACGGCCCGCAACCCGATCCTGCCGCCCAGGCTGTTCAGGAACCCGACGTTCGTGCTCACCAGCATCGCCTCGCTGTTCGTCGGCATGGCGATGTTCGGCGCGATGATCTACCTGCCGCAGTATCTGCAGATCGTCAAGGGGTTGAGCCCCACCGAGTCGGGGCTGATGACGCTGCCCATGGTGGTGGCGTTGTTCCTGGCCGGTGTGATCTCCGGGAAGATCGTCACCCAGACCGGCCGGTGGAAGATCTTCCCGGTGGCGGGCCTGCTGATCGTGACCGCCGGACTGTTCCTGCTGTCGCGGCTGCATGTGGAGTCGAGTCAGTGGCTCATCGGATTCGACGTGGGCGTCCTGGGTATCGGGCTCGGCCTGTCGATGCAGATGCTCATCCTGGCCGCGCAGAACGGCTCCGAACTGCGTGACATGGCCTCCACCACGGCGGGTGTCTCCTTCTTCCGCTCACTCGGCGGCGCTGTGGGCGTGGCCGCGTTCGGCGCGATCCTCACCAACCGCCTCAAGACCGAGATGGCCGACATGCTGCGGGCCGCGCACATCGCACTGCCCGGCGGCTCCTCGCCCAAGCTGCGCAGCCCCAGCTCCATCCAGGCGCTGCCCGGGCCGATCAAGCACATCGTGCTCGAGGCCTTCACCCGCGGCCTGGAGACCGTCTTCATCGTCGGCGTGCCGATCGCGCTGCTCGGCTTCGTGGCGACGCTCTTCCTCAAGGAGCTGCCGCTCAGAGGCGGCTCGGCGCCCGCGCCGGAGCCCAAGCCGCTCAGCAAGGACGACCTGGTCCTGGCCGGGCTGCTGCTGGAGCTCATCGCCCAGCGGATCGAGCGGGCCACCGACCAGCCGTCCGCGCTGCTGTCCGCGGTCGCCAGGATGGCGCCGCCCGATGACCGTACAGAACGGGAGCGCGCCCGATCGGTCGCGCAGAGCGTGCTGCGTCCCACCTCACGCGCTCTGATCGCGCAGGCCGCGCCACCGCGGAAAGACCTCGTCACAGGAGGAGTTTCAGCATGATTCGCAAGTTCGTGGGCGCCGTCGCGGCCGCCCTGGCCCTCATGGCCGGGCTCTGGCTGATGATCGCCCCGTTCGCCCTCGGCACCCAGCCGGAGAACGCCGACTGGACCGACCCGACCACATCCGAGTTCTTCACCGGCCTGGGCGTCGCCGTCGTCGGGCTCATCAGCGTGGCCGCCTTCGCCGCGGCCATCCACGAGGAGTTGGTCGTGCGGGGCCTGGTGGCCGTACGGCAGAAGCAGGCCGAGCCGGAGCCCGAGCCGGTGGCGGCCGCGCCGCAGGCGTCGTCCGCGGAGCTGGCGAGCCTGCTCGCCCCGCTCGTCGAGGCGCTGCGCGAGGACCTGAACACCGCCGGACGCGGCGGCGGCGAACACCGCCAGAACGGCAAGGCCGCCCTGGTGGGAGTGGAGGACAACCGATGAAGGCGAAGATGGGCGTCTCCGCCCTCATCCTGCTGTTCCTGGCCGGCGTGTGGCTGATCGCGGCGCCGTTCGCGGTGGGCTACCAGCCCAGGGGCGCGGCCTACGCCGACGCGACGGTCAACGACCTGTGGGTCGGCGGCGCGCTGGCCGGTCTCTCGTTCGTCGCCCTCGTGATCTACGCGGCCGACGCGCTGCGCGAGCTCGCCGGCCGCGGCAAGCACGTCGCCGACGGCTGACGTGCGAGGCATGCCGTGTTCGGCGAGAGCACAGACGACCGGTGGGAGCCCCTGGTAGGCAAGCTCCCCAGCGGGCAGTTCGAGATCGGCAAAGACGGCACCGGGCTGCTGGTGGTCGGCTTCGACGGATCGGGCCCGAGCCGCAACGCGCTCGCGTACGCGGCCGGGCTCGCCCGGCGGGACAACGCCGCGCTGCTCATCGCGTTCGTGGAGACCCTCACCAGCGCCACGCTGTGGTTCTTCGCGGGCGCGCCGATCATCCCCGACTCGGCCGGTGACCTGACCGAGGATCTGCGGACGGAGCTGAGCGGGGTCGGGGTTCCGTGGCGGTTCGTCATGGTACGCGGTGACACCGCGCGGGAGCTGGAGACGCTCGCCGCCTCCTGCATGGCCGACGCCATCGTGGTGGGCCGGTCCCGCTCCACGTGGCACACCTTCGGCGGCTCGGTGGCCGTGGGGCTGGCCAAGCGGGCTCGGCGTACCGTGCTGATCGTGCCCTGAGCTCGTACGACGTCCCTGATTAGGACGTCACGTAAGGTGGCCGCATGAAACGTACTGCCGCTGCCTTTGTGGTGTTCGCGTCAGTTTCGTGCGGTGGGCAGGCGCCGGTCGCCTCACAAGAGGGACCCCAGCAGCCCCCGGCCGACGCTCAGGCCGCCGGGGCTCAGACCCAGCCGCCCGTGCCCGCGACGCCCACCCCGACGGCGAAGACCGCCTCGCCCAAGCCCGCGGAGCCGCCCAGGTTCAGTGCCAAGGTCGCCAAGGTCTCCCGCGCCCGGCTGCCCTACTCGTGGAAACCCGGCTGCCCGGTCTCCTATCAGGACCTGCGCCTGATCACGATGACCTACTGGGGCTTCGACGACAAGGCGCACACCGGCGAGCTGGTCGTGCGCAAGACGGTCACCGGCGACGTCGTCAAGGTCTTCGGGAAGCTGTACGCCATGCGCTTCCCGATCAAGCAGATGCGGCTCGTCGACGTCTACAAGGGCGACGACTACGACTCCATCGACGCCGACAACACCTCGGCCTTCAACTGCCGCGCGGCCACCGGGTCCAGCAACTGGTCCAACCACGCCTTCGGCGAGGCGATCGACATCAACCCGCGTGAGAACCCGTACGTCACCGCGAGCGGCAGCACCGCCCATCCGAACGCCAAGAAGTTCGCCAAGCGCCCCGCGAAGGGCGAAGGGGTGATCAACTCGGGCGACCGGGTCGTCAAGGCCTTCGCCTCGGTGGGCTGGGGCTGGGGCGGCGAGTGGTCGGGCACCAGGGACTACCAGCACTTCAGCCGTAACGGCCGGTGAGGGCACCGGCCTGACAGAATCAGGTCATGGCGGCTAAGGACGGCGACGGTTGGACCCAGTGCGCCCGGGGGCACCGGCACTGGGGGCTGCACGGGGCTTCGGGGCTCCTGGCCGTACACCACGACGAGCGCGGCGTTCCGTACGTGCTCATGCAGAAGCGCTCATGGTGGAGCCACCACGGCGGCACCTGGGGGCTGCCGGGAGGCGCGCGCGACAGCCACGAGGACGCCGTGGCGACCGCGCTGCGCGAGGCGCACGAAGAGGCGTCCGTAGTCGGCGACGGCCTGCGCGTGCAGGGTGTCTACCTGGACGATCACGGCGGTTGGGCGTTCGAGACCGTGATCGCCGAGTCGGCCGAGCTGCTGGCGGCGGCGCCCGCCAACAGCGAGAGCACCGAGCTGCGCTGGGTGCCGCTGCCCGAGGTCCCGGGCAGGAAGCTGCACCCCGGGTTCGCCGAGTCGTGGGACAAGATCCAGCCGGAGCTCACCCCCGAGACGCTGGTGCTCGACGTCGCGAACATCGTCGGCGCCCGAGCCGAGCACGGCTGGTGGAGGGACCGGCTCGGCGCGGCGACGCGGCTGCTGGCCGAGGTGGCGACGCTGCGGCTGCGGCATCCGGTGCTCGCGCAGTGGTACCCACGGATCGTGGCGGTCGTGGAGGGCGCCGCGAAGAAGGCGCCGGGCGTGCCCGGCATCGAAGTGGTGGCGGCGACGGACAGCGGCGACGACGCGATAGTGGACGTCGTACGGCGGGCACGGTCGTGGGAGCGAGTGGTCGTGGTGACGGCGGACAGGGGGCTCAAGGAGCGCGTCAGCGCGCTGGGAGCCAGGACGGTGGGGCCCAAGTGGCTGCTGTCCCAGCTGGACGACTAGGAGGCCGCCGATGGCTGGACGCTGTCGAAGGCGGCTTTCAGACCGGTCACATCCAGCACTCGGCGCAGCACCCCCTGCACGCCCGTGAGGCCAAGTGACCCGCCGCGCTCGCCGACCTCGCGCTGGTGCTCGACCAGCACCCACAGGCCGCTGGAGTCGCAGAACGCCAGCCCGGCCGTGTCGATGACGATCGAGACATGACCGGCGGCGATCAGCTCGGTGAGGACCCTCTTGAGCCGGGGCGCGGTCAGCTTGTCGAGGTCGCCGTCGAGGCGCACGCTCGCGGTGTCCTCGGCCCGGTCCACCTCAACGCTGAGATCCGCCACCTCCCGAACGTACACCGCCGTCACCGCAGCCGCTATGGTGGTGTGCGCACTGGAGGGTTCGCATAGTGGACGAGTGCAGCCGCCTTGAAAGCGGCCAGGTCAGCGATGGCCTCGTGGGTTCGAATCCCACACCCTCCGCCACGCTTGCGGGCAAGGCCAAATAGCCCGGACGCGAGTGACAGGGCGATGGCAGAATGTGACCATGCGGCCACCCCGAGCGAGATACTTCAACACCGCCGGCCCCTGCGGCCCGCAACACCACTACATGCTGCCCCCCACACAGCGACTCCCGCAGGCACGCGAGCTCGTCGAGATGGACCGCTACTTCGTGCTGCACGCGCCCCGGCAGACCGGGAAGACGACCGCGCTGCGCACCCTGGCCTCCGAGCTGACCGCCGAGGGCGACATCGCCGCCCTGATGTTCTCCTGCGAGCGCGCCAAGTCGGCCGGCGACGACTACGCCGCCGCGGAATCGCTCCTGCTGGATTCTCTCCGCGAAGCAGCCAAGTGGGCGGGATGGCCAGAAGAGCTGCTGCCGCCGGATCCCTGGCCGCAGGTCACGCCGGGCAGCCGGTTCGGTTCGGCACTGACCGAGTGGTGCCACCGATGCCCGCGCCGGGTGGTGCTGTTCCTCGACGAGATCGACGCCCTGCAGGGCAACAGCATGGTCAGCATCCTCAGCCAGCTCCGCGACGGTCACAACGCGCGGCCGGGAGGCCGTCCGTTCCCCGCGTCCATGGTGCTGTGCGGGTTGCGTGACCTGCGGGACTACAAGGTCGCCTCGGGCGGCGAACCCGGCCGGTCCAACCCGGCCAGCCCGTTCAACATCGTCGAGTCGCTGCGCCTGGGCGACTTCACCGCCGACGAGATCATCGAGCTGTACGACCAGCACACACAGGCGACCGGCCAGGAGTTCACCAAGGACGCGGTGGACCGGGTCTTCGAGCTGACCCAGGGACAACCGTGGCTGGTCAACGCCCTCGCCTTTGAGACCATCCTCCAGATGGGGAAGACCATTACCATCACCGCCGGTCAGGTGGAAGATGCCAAGGAGCGGTTGATCCGAAAGCGGGTCATGCATCTGGACTCGCTGGTCGCCCGGCTGCGGGAGCCGCGGGTCAAGCGGGTGATCGAGCCCATCCTGGCCGGGGACTTCCCCGACGTCGACTCGACCTTCGACGACGACCTGTCCTACGTCCGCGATCTGGGCCTGGTCAAGCAGAAAGCCCTGCTGGAGGTGGCGAACCCGATCTATCGGGAGGTCATCCTGCGGGTGCTGGGTGCCCCGTCGGAATCGTACGTGATGGCCGATCCGCACAGTTTCGTGCTGCCGGACGGCCGTTTCGACCTGCCGCGCCTGCTGCAGGAGTTCGTCGTGTTCTGGCGCGAACACGGCGAAGTCCTCATCCGGCAGGAGGGCTACCACGAGGCCGCCTGCCAGATCATCCTCATGGCCTTCCTGCACCGCCTCGTCAACGGCGGAGGCCAACTCGACCGGGAGTACGCCGCAGGCACCAAGCGCCTGGACGTACTGGTCCGCTGGCCCTACACCGGCCCCGAAGGCGAACGGCAGGTGCAACGGGAAGCCATGGAGCTGAAGGTCTGGCGAGCCAGCGAAAACGACCCTAAGCCTGACGGACTCGCGCAGCTCGACCGATACCTGGACCGCCTCACCCTCACCACCGGCGTGCTGGTGATCTTCGACCGGCGCCCCGAGGCCCCATCCTGGAAAGAACGAGGCGGATTCGAGCAGGCGGCCACACCGTCCGGCCGCCAGGTCACCCTTCTGCGCGTGTGACGGATGGCGGCCGGCCCGGCGCTCATTCCCCCTGTGCGGCGAATCCGTCGCCGACGCAGGCGGCCAGCTGTAGGTAGGCCTCCCTGGTCGGTTCCTGGAGGCGTTCGAGGTCGATCTCGGCGCCTTCCTCCAGGTGCGGGTCGTACGGCACGCGGATCACCGCGCGGCACCGCGCCGCGAAGTGGGCCTCCAGCTTGGAGAGGTCGACCGCCGACTTCGAGCGCGGCCGGACACTGCAGAGCACCACGGTCGCCTCCCTGACCAGGTTGCCGTAGTGGTGCGCCTCCAGCCAGTCGAGCGTCGCCGACGCGGCCCTGGCACCGTCCACGGACGGCGAGCTGACCAGCACGATCTGGTCGGCGAGGCCGAGCACGCCGCCCATGGCCGAGTGGAGCAGGCCAGTGCCGCAGTCGGTGATGCAGATCGAGTAGAAGTTCTCCAGCACCTGTGAGACGGCCTGGTAGTCGGCGCCGCTGAACGCCTCGGACACCGACGGGTCGCGGTCCGACGCGAGCACCTCCAGCCGCGAAGGCGCCTGCGAGGTGAACGCCCTGATGTCCACGTACCTCTTGACCTGGTCGCTCTCGTTGAGCAGGTCGCGTACGGTCGCCGAGGTCTCCAGGGTGAGCTTGTCGGACAGCGTCCCGCGGTCGGGGTTCGCGTCGACCGCGATCACCCGGTCGCCGCGCATCGCGGCGAGGGTGGCGCCCAGGCCGACCGTGGTCGTGGTCTTGCCCACACCGCCCTTGAGACTCAGTACGGCCACGCGGTGGTGACCGGTGGCGACCGGGGTGCGGGCCCTGGCCAGCAGCTCGCGGCGGCGGCGGACCTCTGGCGGCTCGCCCGGCTTGATCCAGCCGCCCGACGCCTTGTAGATCAGCCGGCGCCAGCCCTTGGAGGGGGCGTTGCGGCGGCCGCGCAGGAGCGACTCGGGGTCGAGGCTGTCGGCCGTGGGCCTGCCGGTGATCGGGGGGCGGGGCGGGGCGTTGAAGACCGGGACGGGGGCGGGGCGGCGGCGCGGAGCGGGGGGCTCTGGCTCTTCGAAGGCGCGCGGCTGCGGCGCTTCGAAGGGGCGCGGCTGCTCGTAGGCGCGGTCCTGGTCGTAGGTGCGCGGCTGGTCCCACGAGCGGTCCTGCTCGTGGGAACGGTCCCGCTCGAAGGAACGGTCAGGTTCGTAGGCGCGGTCCTGCTCGTACGGCTTCGGCTCGTCGAACGGCCGGGACGGCGGCTTCGGCTCGTCGAAGGCACGGGAGGGCGGCTCGTCGAGGGTCCGCGACTCCTCGAAGGCGCGGGGCTCCTCAAACGCGCGCGGCTGCGACGGCTGGTCGAGGGCCGACGGCTTGTCCAGAGCCGACGGCTTGTCGAAGGCGGACGGCTGGTCGACGGCCGGGGGCTTCTCGGCGACCGGGGGCTTGTCGAAGCTCAGCGGCTTGTCCAAGCCCGGCTTGTTGAAAAGCGGCTTTTCGGACGCGGGCTTGTCGAAGGCAGGCGGGTCGAACGCGGGCGGCGTGTCGAAGCTCGCTGCCTTGTCGAAGCTCAGCGGCTTGTCGAAGGTCAGCGGGACCTCCAGCCGTGGCTCCGTGGCGTCCTCCGGGGGCGGCTCGAAGGTGCCCTGAGGAGGCTCCTCGACCTTTTCGGCTTTCTCGGCCGGGCGCGGCTCGTCGAACGTCTCCGCCGGGCGCGACCACTCCGGCGGCACGGGCCAGGCGGACTTCGTCTCCTCCTCCGCCTCCTCGACCGCCGGCTTCTTCGCCGGCTCCGGGAACGACAGCAGCGAGTAGGAGTCGGTGTCGTCGGGCCGGGGCAGCGGCTTGAGCGGCGCCAGGAACCCGTCGTCGGCCTTGCCCAGGCTCACCGGTGGCGAGACGGGCTGGACGTCGTCCTTCGTACCGATGTCCTTTTTGCCGAGGTCCCTCGTGCCGGACGGCGAGCTCCCCCCGTCGGCGAGGTCCTCCGCGGGCGTCGTGCCGTACACGGAGTCGACCGCGGCCCTGAACAGCGGCGTCGGCGCATCGTGTTGGGTCGGCACCGAGAGCCAAGGGTCCTGGGGGTACGGCGAAGCGACGGAGTCCTCCGAGGCAGAGGCGCTGACCGAGATCGGAGCCTCTTCCGTCTCCTTGATCGCGTCCAGCCAGGCCAGCTGTTCCTCGAGAGATTCCTCTCGATCGTGTCTTGCCACCGTGTTTCTCCCCCTGGTGGGTGTAAAGGGGCAGCAAATACATTGCAGGTTAACGCCATGACTCGCGGCAGTGGTCGCCAACCTATAACTTCCTTGCCCGGCTACGGTGATTGCATGCGAGCCATCGAGATCACCAGGCCCGGACCACCAGAGGTTCTGGAGTGGCGGGAGGTACCCGATCCACGTCCTGACCGGGGGGAAGTCCTCATCGACGTGGTGGCCGCCGGGGTCAACCGGGCCGACCTCCTCCAACGCCAAGGATTTTACGATCCGCCGCCCGGCGCGCCTCCGTACCCGGGTCTGGAGGTCTCCGGCGTGGTGGCCGAGATCGGCGAGGACGTGGAACATGTCACACCGGGCGACGAGGTGTGCGCGCTGCTGGCCGGGGGTGGCTACGCCGAGCGGGTGGCCGTCCCGTGGCAGCAGGTGATGCCCGCGCCCGAGGGAGTACGGCTGGTCGAGGTGGCCGGGCTACCCGAGGTGGCGTGCACGGTCTGGTCGAACGTGTTCATGACCGCCCGGCTGCGGCGCAGCGAGACGCTGCTGGTGCACGGCGGGGCGAGCGGGATCGGGACGTTCGCGATCCAGCTGGCCAAGGCGTTCGGGTCGCGGGTGGCCGCGACGGCCGGGTCGGCGGCGAAGCTGGAGCGCCTCAAGGAGCTGGGCGCCGACGAGACGGTCGACTACCACGAGGAGGACTTCGCCGAGCGGGTGACGGCCGATGTGATCCTCGACATCATCGGCGCCAAATACCTGTCCAGAAATATCCGGGCACTCCGGACGGGCGGCCGGTTGGTCATCATCGGACTGCAGGGCGGCGCCAAGGCCGAGATCGACCTGGGCGCTCTGATGGGCAAGCGGGCGTCCGTCCACGGGTCCACACTGCGCGCCCGCCCGGCCGATGAGAAGGGCGTCGTCGTGCGCGGCGTCGTCGACAACGTGTGGCCGCTGATCAGCGCGGGTGCCGTCCGCCCTGTGGTGTACGCGGAGGTGCCCATGGCGGAGGCGGCGGAGGCGCACCGAATGATGGAATCGGGACAGCACATCGGCAAAATCCTGCTAGTACGGTGAGTGTTATGAATGCTGAGGACAACAACACCCCCCACATCGTGGTGGTGGGCCCGGACTTCCAGGGTCAGGGCGATAACGGCGAGGATGAGCGCTCGGTGACGAACCTCGTCGAGCAGCCCGCCAAGGTGATGCGCATCGGCAGCATGATCCGGCAGCTTCTCGAAGAGGTCCGGGCGGCTCCTCTCGACGAGGCCAGCCGTAAGCGGTTGAAGGAGATCCACGAGTCGTCCATCAAGGAGCTCGAGGACGGCCTGGCCCCCGAACTGGTCGACGAGCTGGAGCGGCTGTCGCTGCCTTTCACCGACGAGAACGGCACGCCGCCCAGCGAGGCCGAGCTGCGCATCGCGCACGCCCAGCTCGTGGGCTGGCTCGAAGGCTTGTTCCACGGCATCCAGACGACGCTGTTCGCGCAGCAGATGGCGGCGCGCGCCCAGTTGGAGCAGATGCGCAGGGCGCTGCCCGGCGTGCCCCACGGTGACGACTCACAGCGGCCGCACGGCGGCTCGGGCCCCTATCTGTAAAGCTCATCTGTAAAGCTCTTCGAGTACGAGCGCGACACCGTCGTCGTTGTTGGCCGCCGTCACATGGTCCACGGCGGCCAGTACGTCGGGGTGCGCGTTGGCGACCGCGTAGGACGTACCGGCCCAGCCCAGCATGGGCAGGTCGTTCGGCATGTCACCGAACGCCACCACCTGTGATGGCTTGATCGCATACTGTTCGGCGAGCGCGGCCAGGGCCGTGGCCTTCGTCACACCATGGGCGCTCATCTCGATCAGCCCTCGGCCGCTGGAGTGCGTGGGGGTCACCAGGTGTCCCACGAGCCCGCACACGGCCTCGTGCAGCGGGTCGGGAGCCATGTCCGGGTGCAGGGCCAGCAGTTTGGCGCAGGGTCGTGAGGTCAGCGTCGCCGCGCCGACGCGCAGGCCGCCGATGGCCTTGCTGTCCCAACCGCCGAGTGGGAAATCGGACTCATGCGCAAAACCACCTTCATACTCGACCGAAAATGCGAGTTCGGGCACGTTCGCTCTTAGCTGAGCGACGACTTGCTCCAGTACCTCGACCGTGATGAGGTGAGATTCCACTATCTGTTCGGTATGCAGATCGTAGATCAACGCACCGTTTGCACAGATTGCCAACCCTCGGTGACGCACCGCACCCGCCACACTGCTCATCCATCTAGGCGGGCGACCCGTGACGAACACGAGGACGGCACCAGTTTCTTCGACTCTCGCGAACGCCGCTGCCGTACGGGGAGAGACGGTTCCGTCGGTCCGCAGAGCGGTTCCGTCGAGGTCGGTGGCCACAAGACGCGGCGTTGCAAGGCTTCGCATAACAGGTTCCAGTTTGCCCGGTCATGCCGCCGGCCAGAAATCTTCCTAGGGACGGGAACACCAACGCGCCAGAATGGTGTTAGATGTGATGGCGTTGTATTAGCTGATCCCGTAGTGAAAACCAGCATGACTTTGTCTGAGCCACCCCGGGTGCTTGCTGTACGACACACCGGGACTCGCGAGGTGCGGGTCCCATAGATTCACATCCTGAGGGAGAGCTTTTATGGCTCAGGGAACCGTCAAGTGGTTCAACGCCGAGAAGGGCTTCGGCTTCATCGCCCCGGACGGCGGTGCGCCGGACGTGTTCGTGCACTTCTCCGAGATCGTCGGCAACGGCTACCGCAGCCTTGAAGACGGCCAGCGGGTCGAGTTCGAGATCACGCAGGGACAGAAGGGGCCCCAGGCCTCGCAGGTCCGTGCCATCTGACCTGTAGCAGCGAGACAGACCGGGGTTCGCTTCCAGCGGGCCTCGGTCTTTCGCGTTCCTGGGCCCCGACACGCGCTGTGGTGACAGCCCGGTCACAGGTGTGACTCAACTCACACAGCCGTCGAACCACTGATCCTCCAACGCCATCGGCCCATATATGAGGTACGCGTGGCTATGTCACCCAGCGACCTTGGTCGCCGTGTTCGTACTGGTACTCACCGACCCTCTGTTCAAGCCCCTGCCGGCCTGGCGTGCTCACCGGAGGAGCCTGGTAAGCCCCTCAGAGCGCCTGACAGCGCCGCTGGAGCGTCGGGCGGATCACTGGTGGCTTCTGGGGCTCTCGGAGCGTCTGGCTGGACTTCCGGAGCGTCTGAGGGGGTTCCCCGAACGGCTGAAGAGGCTCCCGGAGCGGTGGCGGGTGGCGGCGATTGTGCCGTTGGCCCTGTTCGCCATGGCGGCGGCCGCTGAGCCGCCTTCCGCCGTCGGCTCCGTACAGGTGGACGGAGATCAAATCATCGTGCTGATCGCCGACCGCGATCAAGGCGCTGCCACAGGGATCTCCTCCGTGGACGGCGGGGTCACCTGGTCCGAGTACTACGGCAGACAGGTGCGGCCGCCGCAGACCGCCGCCTGCGTCCCCGGACAGGCGCAGCGGTGCTACCGGGTGCTCCCCGGGCGGCCGGCGGTCGCCGAGTCCGACGACGGGGGCAAGACGTGGCGGCCCTCCTGGAGCCTGTCGGACGATCAGTACGACCGGTTGGCCAGGCGGTACTCCACGGGCGGCCCCAAGTCTCTGGCGCTGGCCGTACAGGCTCGGCCCGGAGGTCATGTCGTGGTCGTCGCCAACGGGCTCGACGGCGTGCTCGTACGGGACGTAGAAGGAACGTGGCGGCGGGTGGGATGGCCGGAGCCGCTCGCGTTCACCGGGGACGAGACGGCGAACCTGGACCCCGAACAGCGCGTGGCGCTGGTCCTCGCCGCCCTGATGCTGCTCGGCGCCGTCGGGACGGGGATGCGGCGGCTCGGCGGCGTCTACGCCGTGTCCGCGTTGGTGGTGTGCGTGGGGCTGTACGCCATGCTCGGGGCGGACAGCGATCCGGCGGCCGGCGTGACAGTGCTCGGGGCCATGGTTTGCTTCCTCGTCGCCATCGCCGGGCAGGCCAGGGGTGTGGCGGTGGCTGTCGGGTTCGGGGCGGCGCCGCTGGTGTACGCGGCCGTGTACATGCCCTTCTACGGCTGGGCCCACGAGATGCCGGGCTCGTACGCCGTGGCGGTGGGGGCCGCTGTCGTCATGACGGCGGGAGTGGTGGCGGCGAGCGGCGCGCTCATCAGACGCGACCTACATCGCCGCACGGCCACCTACTGACCGCCTGAGCCGGCTCAGGCCCCTTTCGCCTGAGCCGGCAGTGGGTTTACTTGGGTGGTTCCAGGACGTCGAGGCCGACATAGGGGCGCAGTGCCTCGGGCACCACGACCGAGCCGTCGGCCTGCTGGTGGTTCTCCAGGATCGCGACCATCCAGCGGGTGGTCGCCAGCGTGCCGTTGAGCGTCGCCAGGTGCTGCGGCTTGCCGTCCTTGTCGCGGTAACGCACGCCCAGCCGACGGGCCTGGAACTCGGTGCAGTTGGACGTGGAGGTCAGCTCCCGGTAGCGCCCCTGGGTCGGGATCCACGCCTCGCAGTCGAACTTGCGCGCCGCCGACATCCCCAGGTCTCCGGCCGCCGTGTCGATGACGCGGTAGGGCACCTCGATCTTGGCGAGCATGTCCCGCTCCCAGGCGAGCAGCCGCTGGTGCTCCTCGCGCGCGTCCTCAGGACGTACGTAGGAGAACATCTCCACCTTGTCGAACTGGTGGACACGGATGATCCCGCGGGTGTCCTTGCCATAGGAGCCGGCCTCCCGGCGGAAGCACGACGACCAGCCCGCGTAGCGGAGCGGCAGCTCGTCGCCGCCCAGGATCTCCTGGGCGTGGTAGCCCGCCAGCGCCACCTCAGAGGTGCCGACCAGGTAGAGGTCGTCCTCGGGGAGGCGGTAGATCTCCTTGTCGTGGGCCACGTGGAAGCCGGTGCCCTGCATCGTCTCCGGCTTGACCAGCACCGGAGTGATCATCGGGGTGAACCCGTTGGCGATCGCCTGCTGCATGGCCATGTTGAGCAGGCCGAGCTGCAGCCGCGCGCCGACGCCCTTGAGGAAGAAGAACCGCGAGCCGGACACCTTGGCGCCGCGCTCCATGTCGATGGCGCCGAGCAGTTCGCCCAGCTCCAGGTGGTCCTTCGGCTCGAAGTCGAACACGCGGGGCTCGCCATGGGTCTCGAGCACGACATAGTCGTCCTCGCCGCCGTGGGGCGCTTCCTCGTCGACGATGTTGGGCACCGACTGCACGAGCTCGTCGAGCTCGGCGCCCAGCGTCTCGGCCTCCGCCTCGGCGGCCTTGACCTGGCCGGCCAGGTCCTTGGCCCGCTGAAGCAGCGCGGCCTTGTCGTCGCCCTGCGCCTTGGAGACCGACTTGCCCAGACTCTTCTGCTCGGCGCGCAGGGACTCGAACGAGGTCAGCGCGGCGCGGCGGCGCTCGTCGAGGTCGAGCAGCGTGTCGACGATCGAGTCGTCCTCGCCGCGGGCACGCTGCGAGGCCCGTAGCCGGTCGGGATGCTCACGAAGGGTACGCAGGTCAATCACGGATAAAGGCTACCGGCGCCCGGCTACCGCCCGCCTCAGGATTAGACGCGTCCGGCGCGGATTCGCGCCAGCCACTCGCCCGCCTCGGCGAACTCCGGGTCGGCCGTGCCCTTCTTGATCTGCGGCGCGACACCGTCGGCACGCGGGTAGCTGCCCAGGAAGCGCACGTCGCCGCAGATGCGGTGCAGGCCCGAGATCGCCTCGCCCACGCGCGCGTCGGCGACGTGTCCCTCGAAGTCGAAGTGGAAGAAGTAACGGCCGATGCCGCCGCCGGTGGGCCGCGACTCGATGCGGGTCAGGTTGACCCCGCGTACGGAGAACTCCGTCAGCATCTCCAGCAGCGCGCCCGGGTGGTCGTCGGCCAGGAACACGACGAGCGTGGTGCGGTCGTAGCCGGTCGGCGCGGGCAACTCTCCCCCACGACTCACCCGTACGAACCTCGTCACGGTGTCGTTGCGGTCGCCGATGTCGTCGGCGAGCTCCACCAGCCCGTAGTGCTCGCCCGCGATGCGCGCGGCGATGGCCGCGTCGTACGGCGAGCCGGGCAGCGCGACCTCCTGAGCCGCGGCGGCCGTCGAAGGCGCCGCCACCACGACCGCGTCGGGCAACTCCCGGGCGCAGAACGCGCGGCACTGCGTGATGGCCGCGGGATGCGTGTAGACCCGCTTGATGTGCACGATCTCGGTGTCGGGCCGGGCCAGCAGCGAGAAACGCACCGG
Organism: Nonomuraea sp. NPDC049028; assembly: GCF_043197735.1. NCBI lineage: Bacteria > Bacillati > Actinomycetota > Actinomycetes > Streptosporangiales > Streptosporangiaceae > Nonomuraea > Nonomuraea sp. NPDC049028. Next base: position 69,411 of record NZ_JBICTR010000007.1, on the reverse strand, counting down.
CAGCAGCAGCTCCGCCGTGATCAGCAGCGGCTCGCCCCAGGCGAACTCGTCGAGCGTCGTGGTGATCGCACCCTCGATCGAGTTCTCCAGCGGGACGACCGCGCCGTCGGCCTCCCCATTACGGGCGGCGGCCAGGGCGGCGCTGACGTTGGCGCGGGGCAGACGCTCGGCTTCGGGCGCCAGGAGCCGCAGGGCCTCTTCGGTGAAGGTGCCTTCCGGTCCGAGATAGGCGAGTCTGGGCATGCTTACAAAGTATCCGCAGGTAGCGGGGTAGTGCGGACCTTTCCTCTCCTTAACGTCCGCCGTTTACCATCGGGCCGCCTGCGCGTCGATCAGCGGCCCGTGACCCAGCCGGGCGGCTCGCACCGCCTGCTCCTCCTCCGGAGACAGCGGCTCCTCTCCCTTGCCGCTCACCACCGGGCGTACATAGGTGCGGGTCTCGGTTCGTCCGTTGATCGAGGTCAGTACGATGCCGTCACCCAGTCCGTTGATCATCGCGATCGAGAACGACAACCGCCCGGTCATCTCCTCCAGCGCGTCGTAACGGCACACGGCGACGTCCCGGATGGCCTTGAGATCGCCCTTGCCCTCGCTCGTCTGCATGACCAGCGTCTCCCGGCACTCGTCGAGAGCGGCCCTGGCCTGCTTGAGCGCTCTGTAGCCAATGACTACGCCACCCACCCCGGCAACGAGCCCCACCATGACCCATACGGTAATCAGCACGTGACAGAGGGTAATCGCTTGTCACGCCACGTCGCGCCGTTTCGGCAACCAGGAGACCAACAACCAGACCAGACCCAGCGCGCCCAGTCCGTAGCCGTCCTGCACGATCTTGTCGAGCACCGGCACCCCCGCCACCTTCAACGCCACGCCCCACCAGGGAATGGGCAGCACGTAGTACAACCACACCCCCACGGCCACCCGCACCCTGACCGGATCGCGCCCGTCACCCACGATCGCCCCGAGCACCACGACCACCCAGGCGAGATGGTGGATCCAGGCGACCGGGGACAGCAGCACGGCCATGAGCCCGACCAGCGCGACGGCGGTGATCGGGTCCTTCGCCTGGTACGCGGCCCGCGCCCCGCGGAAGCCGTACCAGCCCACGACCGCCACCAGGGCGATCCAGATCACGGACGTCACCGCGTCGGGCAGGTACAGACGGATCAGCATGCCGCGGATCGACTGGTTGGTGGTGGCGGCGTTCGCGCCGAGCCGATTGGGATCGAACAGCGCGGAGAACCAGAAATCAGCCGCATCCTGCGGAATCACCACGAACGGCAGCAACGTGAGCAGCGCCGCGGCGAACGCCGCCATGAAGAACGTCCGCCATTGCCGCGTCACCAGCAGGTAGATCAGGAAGACGCCCGGCGTGAGCTTCACCGCCGTGGCCAGCCCGATCAGGAACCCCCGAGGCCACCACGGCCTCCTGGCCACACAGTCGGCCAGGCACAAGGCGACCAGCAGAATGTCCACCTGCCCGAACCGGACCTGGTCGCGGATCGGCATCAAGTACGTGCAGGCCACCATGAGGAAGGCGAAGAGCCACGGCGCGTATCGCGCCCACCCCTCGCGGTGTGCCGACAGCACCCCTCTGAAGGAGTACGCCACCACGACGGCCAGTGACACGAAGACCCCGGCGGTCCACACCCACTGGGCGGTCTCCCAGGACATCTTGGCCAGCAGGACGGCCAGCATCGCCGCGACCGGCGGGTAGGTGAACGGCAGCAGCTGAGGCGCGGGCGTGGCGAACTCGTAGACGGCCCGGCCGTCGAGGATCATCTGCCCGCCGGTCCGGTACACGTCCAGATCGACCAGCCGCTGGTCGTCGGGATTGGTCAGCCACTGCTGCACCAGCGGTGCGACGGCCACCGCGATGACCAGGGCGGCAATCGCCCACGCCCACCACTGCCGCCGGATCGTCGTCGCCCTGCCACCTGTCACGGTGTGGCACGTTACCGTGGCTGTTGTTGATCGAGCGCGTCGATACTGGGGGTCCCGCACATGCCGCACGCCACCTTCAGCGCGGCCTCCCCCACCTCGGACCGCCCTCCCATGCCGCAAGAATCGCCTGGACGACTGCCTCAAGAAGGCTCCGCCCGGCTGCTTCAAGAAGCCCCCGGACGTCGCGGCCATCGTCCGGCCGTGCTGGTCTTTGTCGCGGTGCTCCTCGCCACCGTCCTGGCGCCCCTCTTCGGCGCCGGCCCGGCCGCCGCAGCCTCAGCATCCGGTTTCAGTTCCCCCTCGACGTCGTCCGCGCGGGGCCGTGTGGCGCTCATCGGGGTGCCGGGGCTCCAGTGGAGTGACCTGGACGAAACCCGTACCCCCAACCTGTGGAAGCTGGTCGCCCACGGCGGCTCCGCGTCGCTGTCCACGCGCGCCGTGCCACCGCCTGACCGCGGCATCACCTGCCCGATAGCCGGGTGGCTGACCGTGTCGGCGGGCCAGCGGGCCGGAACGCCCGAGCGTGGGTGCCCAGCTGTCCCGACGCCCCAGGTCAGCGGCGGGGGCGCCACGGTTCCGGGCTGGTCGGAGCTGGCCGCGTACCAGGCCGAGACCGGGTACGACGCGCGGCTCGGCACCCTGGGCCAGCTGGTGACGTCCTCGGGCGGCCATGTCGCCGCCATCGGGCCAGGCGCCGCGGTGGCCGCCGCCGACGCGACCGGAAAAGTCGCCACATACGTCGACACGCCGGAGGCTCTCGGCGACCCGACTCTCTACAACCTGATCGTCCTGGACGCCGCCGACCTGGCCGACGCCTGGGCCCGCCAGCCGCTCGACGAGCACGGCGTGCCGACCCCACTCCCCACCGCGACGCGGCAGGCCGCCGCCGCACAGGCGGACCGCCGCATCGGCGACCTGCTCGTCAGGCTGCCGGGCGACACGACCGTCCTGGTGGCGGGCGTCTCCGACCTCACCCCGAACCCCCACCTCCACGCCGCCATCGCCACCGGCCCCTCCCCGAGCGGGCGGCCGTACCAGCACGGCTTCCTGACGGCGACCTCCACCCGCCAGGACGCCCTGGTCACGATCACCGACCTGACCGCCACCGCGATCCAACTGCTGGGCCTGGAGGCACCACGCGAGGTGGTCGGGCGCGCCTGGCAGACCGACGGTACGGCGGGCACGGCCCCACCCGTCGACACGGTCAACGAGCTGTCGGACAGCGACCTGGCCAGCCAGGTGCTTCGGGAGGTCCGGGGGCCGTTCTTCGCGGTGTTCGTGACGCTACAGCTGCTCTTCTACGCCTTCGCCGCCCTGGCCCTGCGCCGCCGTCGCCGCTCCGCCGCCGTCTCCGCCGCGGAAACGACCACCGACGCCACGCCTGCGGGAGTCGCGTCCGGCGAGGCGACGCCCGCTGAGGGCGGGTCCGCCGAGAGCGAGTCCGATGTGGCCAGGTCCGCCGAGGGCGGGCCCGCTGACGCCCGGCCCGCTAAGAGCGGGTCCGGTGTAGCCGCATCCGCTGAGGCCGGGGCCGTGGAACCCACCTCCGCAGGGACTCACGGTGACGCTGGAGGGCCGTCGGCGGGGGCTCTGCCGGGGTACGAGGCGGCGAGTGCTTCTCGGCTGCTGGCCGTCGTGCAGGTCGTGGCCGTGGTGAGTGGGTCCATCGCCGTCTCGACGTTCCTGGCGCAGCTGGTGCCGTGGTGGGCCCTCCCCCTGCCGATGCTCGGCGTGATCGTGACCATCCTCGCCTTCGCCGCGCTGATCACCGGGCTGGCCTTCGCGGGGCCGTGGCGGGCGCACGTGCTCGGGCCCCTGACCGTGGTCGCGGGCATCACCTCCGTCGCCCTGCTCATCGACGTGATGACCGGTTCGAAGTTGCAGGTCAACGCAGTGACCGGCTACGAGCCTGTCACCGGGGGGCGGTTCTACGGGTTCTCCAACATCGCCTTCGCCGTGTACGCGACGGGGACCGTGCTCGCGCTGGCCGGAGTCGCTCAGTGGCTGCTCAAGCGGGGGATGTCGAGGTTCGTGACGGTGCTGGTGTGCGGGGCGTATGGGGCGTTGGCGGTGTTCGCCGATGGGTGGCCGTCGTGGGGGGCGGACTTCGGCGGGGTCCCGGCCTTCGTGATCGGGCTGGCCGTCTTCCTCATCCTGCTCGCCGGGCGGCGGGTCTCGGTCGTGAAGCTGCTGCTGGTCGGGGCGGCGGGAGCGGTGCTCATCGGGGGCATCTCGCTGTTCGACTGGCTGCGGCCCGCGGCGCAGCGTACCCATCTGGGGAATTTCGTCCAGCAGATCATCGACGGTCAGGCGTGGACGGTGATCGGGCGCAAGTTCAGCGCGATGATCGGCGTCACCGTCGGGAACTGGTCTCTCACGCTGCTCACGCTGGTCGCGCTCGCGTTCCTCTTCTGGGTGCTCAACCGGCCGTCCCGCTGGGGTGCTCCGGCGCTCGGTCAGGCGTACGCGCTCGCGCCGACGCTCCGGGCGGGCCTGTTCGGGGCGCTGACGTGCGCGTTCATCGGGTTCCTCATCAACGACTCGGGCATCGCCATCCCGGCCATGGCGCTCACCGTGGCGGTGCCGTTGACGCTCGCGGCGTCCGTACGCGCGCTGCAGCTCGCCACGACCACCACACCAGAGCCGCCGTCAGCGCGAACAGGGCCCACGGAGCGATCCGCGACCTGACCACCGTACGGAGCCAGTCGAGATCCTGCGGCATGACACCGTCGAGGACACGGGCGGGCAGGTACGCCAGGGACAGCACGAGCAGGTGCGTGAACAGCAGCCCGTCGAGCGCCGACGCCCCGATCAGGGCGAGCATCCCGAACGCCAGGCCGTCGTACCAGGGCAGGATGTACGGAGTCGCGAACAGGTAGGCGATGACGATCACGGCGCCCACGACGGGGGCACTCAGCCCGACCGGCCCGTGGGCATCCGCATAGCCCTGGTAGCCCTCGCGCCTGGACACCAGGCGGAACAGTGACCACGCCACCAGGGCGAGCACCAGCAGCGAGCCGATCTGGATCTCGCCCCGGTAGGCGCTGCCCGCGCCGACGATCGACTGCAGCCAGCCCTGGACGAGTTTCCAGAACGAGGCCAGCGAGATCGACTTGCTGGTACGGGTCATCGGGCCGATCGCCTCAGAACCGACGATCACGTAGCCGACGACCACCACGGCCAGCGCGGTGCCCGCCATCAGGGCCAGGCGGGCGGGGCGCCGGCGCAGCTCCCAGGCGGGGCCGAGCGCCACGAGGCCCGCGTTGATCTTCACCGCCACGCCGAGGCCGAGCAGAAGCCCGGAGCCGACCGGGCGGCTCCGGACCAGGAGGGCGGCGACCATGCAGGCGATGGCCAGGGTGTCGACGTGCATACCGGCGACCAACTGGTAGAGCAGCAGCGGGTTGGCGGTCCAGAGCAGAGCCGCCCGCAGCCGTCGGGCGGGATCGTCCCGGGTGAAACGGTCGATCAGCAGGCCCGTCGCGATGAACGCCGCCGCGTTGACCAGCGCCAGGACGAAGATGGTCAACCGGAGCGAGTCGCCGCCGATCCAGCTCGCCAGGGCCTGCACGGCCGTCGCCACCGGGCCGTAGACGCTCGGCTCCTCACGCCAGGGGGCCTCCACCGCGCGGGCGATGGGATCGGTGGGCAGGTCGACGGCTCCGTGGGTGTACGGGTTGACGCCCAACGTCACCATGCGTCCGTAGGCGGCGTAGTTAAGGTGGTCGCCCGAGCCGGACGGAGGCAGGAACGCCAGCAGCGCGGCGGCCAGGCAGCCGAGACGCACCAGCAACCGAGGATCCGGCAACCACTGCCCGCCGCCGAACGACGTGAATCCGCCGCTGGCGGATAGCGGGGCGGCGGGTGAGGGGGTGACAGGTGAGGAGGTGGCGGTCGAGGAGTTGGCGGGCGAGGAGTTGGCGGGTAGCGCGGACGCACGAGAGAGGGCGAGCAGCAGGCCCAGCGAGCCGAGCGCGCCGAGCACGATCGCCGCCGCGCCGAGCCCCACCACGAGGTGGGGGGCGGGGTGCACGTTCAGGGAGTAGGGCGGCTGCCAGGCGGGGCCGCTCAGGGCAGGGACCATGACGGACGGGCCGAGGAGGCTGATGGCGATCGTCAGCAGAACCGAGGCACCGATCGCCGCCGTGGCCGACTGGGCGAGCCGGCCTGGCGCCTTTCCGCGCCGCGTCTCCGAAGTCACCCGCAAATTCCAGCACACTCACCGGAACGCTCAGGCCCGAGCCCGCCAGGCCGCCTGCGTCGACGGCCCCTCGCTCCACCTGGCGAGGGACCCCAGCAGGCGGCCTGCCGAGGCCAGTGACGGCGGACCAGTGACGGTGGGCGAGCCCAGTCAGGCCGGCTGGGAGTCCAGTTGCGCCAGGAGCCGTGCCTTGCCCGAGCGGTCCAGCCAGGTGCTGAAGTCCGTGAGGGCGGGGTTGGCCTTGCGCAGGGGCTCGAGGTCGGTGTCGTAGTAGGTCTCGTTCGCCCAGGTGAAGACCTTCGCCACCTCGGGGTCGTGCTCCCAGAGGACGTCCAGCGGAATCCGGGTGTGCGGGATCTGGCGCCCGGCCGCCTTGCCGAGCGCGGCGGCGATCTGCGGGGCGGTCAGCCGGTCGCCGGTGATCTCCATCGCCTGCCCCAGATAAGCGTCCGGATCCGCGAAGGCCAGCGCGGCGAAGGCTCCGGTGTCGTCGATGGCGATGAGCTGCATGACCAGGTCGTCGTCCCAGGGCACGTTGAGCGAGCCGTTCTGGAAGAACCGGGCTGGGCTGGTGAAGTCCTCCATGAACCCGGCGGGGCGCAGGATCGTCGCGGGCACGCCCAGCTCGCGGATGCGCTCCTCGATCTGCCACTTGTCGATGGCGCCCCATCCGTGCTCCACGTAGAAGCTGTTCTGGCTCTCGACGCCGCCGACCGAGGAGTACACGAGGTGCCGCACGTCCGCGGCCTTGGCGGCGTCCGCGACGTTCTTGCCCTGGGCGATCTCGTTGTCGTTCGCGGACTGGACGCTGTAGATGCCGTACACGCCGCGGGCCGCCGCGTCGATGGAAGAGCGGTCGTCCAGGTCGCCGCGGACGAGCTCGGCGCCGGCGGCGGCGAGCGCGACGGCCGCGGGGGCGCTCTCGTCCCGGACGAGAGCGCGGACCCGCCAGCCGTCGGCGAGCAGGTGGCGGGCGGTGGCGCCGCCCTGGTTCCCGGTGGCGCCGGTGACGAGGACGGTCTTGTCGAGGGTGCTGTTCATGACTCGCTCCAGGTGTTGCCGCTGTGTCGAGATGACTGTATGACGAAATTTGAAAGTTAGTCAATCGATATGTGAGTTGACCAGATCTCGTATGGGGTCATACGGTCCCTACGTGAGCGCCAACGCCGAACGACTCCGAGACCCGCAGCAGCGCGCCGAACGGGCCACCCGCATCCTCGACGTGGCAGCCGACCTGCTGCTGCGCCACGGCTACCGGCGGGTGACCATCGACGACGTGGCCGAGGGAGCCGGCATCGGCAAGGGCACGGTCTATCTGCACTGGAAGACCCGTGAGCAGCTGTTCAGCGTGGTCTTCGCCCGCGAGGTGCTCTACGCCATGGACGAGCTACGGCAGGCGCTGCGGCAGGACGCGTCGGCATGCCTGCTGCACAACTTCGCGCGCGCCTACTTCCTGGCCATCACCAACCGCCCGCTGCTGCGTGGGTTCCTCTTGGCCGATCCCCACCTGCTCGGCAAGCTGACCAGCTCGCCCGATACCGCCCGCGACGAGCGGCACGGCTCCATGGCGAGCGATTACCTCAACCTGCTCACCGAGTACGGGCTGCTTCGCCACGACATGCGTACCGACGAGATCGGCTACGCCTACCAGGCCACGTTCGAGGGCTTCCTGCGCGCCGAAGGCGGCGTCCCCGCCGATGGTCCGGAGCAACGGGCGGACCTGCTCGCGCGGACCGTCCAACGCGCGTTCGAGAGCGAGGCGGCCATCCCCGAGGCCAGGCTGCGCGACCTCGCCGCCGCCACCGTCACCCTGCTCAGCGACCTGATCGATGCCGATCGCGCCGCGTCCGGCATCCCCGAGGCCTGACGTCCAAGGACACTTACCGCATATAGGGCAGGACGGTTCGGAAGTCCTGCGCACCGCGGCCCTCTTCGACGGACGCGCCGCCGGAGCCCGCCCTACGCTTCCGTCCCCGCTCCCGCTCGATCATGATCTCCGCCACCGTCTCCTGGACGCCGCCGCGGATCTCCACGTACTCCAGCAGACCAGTACGTTCCAGAGCGGTGAGCAGCCGGTCGGGAGGGCTGGCCAGGATGATGCGGCCGCTGTGCGTGGCCCGTACGCGCTGCAACGCCACCGCCAGCGCCCCGATCAGGGAAGAGTCGTAGAACACCACATCAGTCAGGTCGAACACCAGGATGGGGCCCTCGGACCAGTCCCATACCTCCCGGATGCGCGCGCTCAGGCGTGCACGGCCGGCGTGATCCAGCTCGCCGCTCGCTCGAAGGACTGTGCAATGAACGTGCCGGATAGTGTCGATTCGCACCGCACGCGCGCTCATGGTTCGCACTCACTTCCAGTAGCGTCACCTTTCTTTCTGCCCTGGAAAAGCCGCATTCAACGGCTGGTCAGCGTGAAGGCCATCACACGCCGCGAAACCCCTGGCCTGGATGCCCGTGGTGCCCTAAACCAGGAATTCGGTGAGGATGCCCGGCGCGGCCCCCTCCGCCAGCGCGGGAGCGTCGCCCGCGGCGAGGTCGGGGATGCGGTAGCCCTGCTCGCCCGCCGCCACCGCGGCCGTCAGCGTCACGACACCGGCCCGCCGGCCGAACGGCGAGGAGCTGAAGGTCCAGGCGACGATGCCGGTACGGCGCAGCGCGAGCGTGTCGCGGCTGAACGTGCCGGACCGCGCCACCAGATAGTCGCCATCGACGGCGTGGCCCAGGTTGCGGTAGGCGTCCCGGGCCAGCCACCAGACGATCGGCGCCGTCACGACCAGGAAGATCCCCGCGACGAGCGGCAGGCCGAGCGCGGCCAGGACGACGGCCACGGGCAGCACGATCAGCGTCAGACCGCGCATGACGCGGCGCCGCAGCGCGACGCGGGGATGGCGGAGCAGGGTCCGGTCGGCCGCCTTGCCGGTGAGCCGCTCGACCACGCGCAGGGCCTCGGCGCGGGGCGCGGGCGGCAGCAGCGAGCTGCGCCGCCGGTTCTCCTCGTCGTCGCCGAGCCCGCTGGCCACGGCGGTGACCTTGGCGCCGCCACCGGCCCGGAGCAGCAGCGGTTCGCGCAGCAGTACGCCACGCAGCCGCTCGTGGTCCATCGACACCGATCGGGTCGTGAACAGGCCGCGGCGCACCGCGAGCGTGCCGGAGTCCGCCCATTCCAGGCGGTAGTTCCACCAGTTCTCGGCGTACAGCGCGGTCGCCCCCACGCTGCCGACGACCAGGAAGGCCAGGAACGTCAGCGGGATCGTCACCCAGACCGCGCCGGCCGCGAGGTCGCGCAGGAAGCCGAGGCGCCACGGCTCGATCCCGATGTCGTTCAGGATCCGGTACGCGGTGCCGAGGACCACGAACACGCCGCCGATCGTCCAGAACGTCAGCGGCGCGTAGCGCACCCACCGCGGGTCGAACATGGCCAGCACCGGATCGGCGCTCTCCCGCGTATCGGCCCGCCGCAGCAGCTCACCGCGCAGCCGGGCCGCGTCCTGCCGGGACAGGGCCTCCAGCCGGAGCTCGTCGCGGTCGGCGGTGCTCGCGCGCACGACGGCGAGGCCGAGGAGACGGTGTACGGGGTTCGCGGTCAGGTCGACGTTGCGGATCCGGCTCAGCGGCACCGAGCGGAGCCTGCGGACGAACAGCCCCGAGCGCACCTCGAAGTGCTCGCCGGTCACCCGGTATCGGGTGCGCAGCCAGCGCGCCAGGCCGTTCGCGCTGATGACGGCGAAGGTCAGGGCGATCGAGCCGAGCGTGATCCAGGCCCGCAGGTCGAACCGGCCGCCGGTGGCGAGCGCGGTAAGCCCGACCGACGCCAGTGGCGCGACCAACCAGAAGCAGTGCGCCGCGATGACGCGCCCATCAAGCCGCCGCCACTGCGTGTCTTGTCCGTTCACGCGGCATCACCCGGTACGACCTGGGCCGCGGCGCCAATGCGGCGGGCGAGCTCCTCGGCGTCGGCGTCGGCCAGGCCGGCGATCTTCACGTTGCCGGCCGTCGAGGCGGTGGTCACGGTCACCGTGGCCAGCCCGAGCGACTGCTGGATGGGGCCGCGCATGGTGTCGACGGTCTGCACCCGCGACAGCGGCGCGATCCGGCGCTTCTGCCAGAACCACCCGCTGGCCGAGTAGACGGCGAGCTCGCCCAGCTCCCACGCGTGCACCCGGTAGCGCCAGCGCGGCATGACCGTCAGGTAGACGACCGCGGGCAGCACCAGGACGACCAGCAGCAGCGGCCCCAGCCAGACCAGCGCCCCGGGAAAGAACAGCAGCGACAGCACGAACAGGCACAGCGCCGTCAGCAGCGCCGGCCCCGACAGGACCACCAGCGCCTGGAGCGTCCACCATCGTCTGGCCCTGGGATCGACCCTGTGCAGCGGAGGGCGGAGGTTGTTCACGCGGCGCGTCCTTTCCAAGTCAGCTGTATTACTTTGACCATAGCAAGACAGCTGACTTGGATCAACCGCCGAAAAGCCGGGCCAGCTGCCCGTCCATCAGCGCCACCGTCTCCTCGGCGGTGTGCACACCCAGGTGGAAGTTGGCGCGCAGCCCGTCGGCCAGGCTGACCAGCAGCGCCGCCTCGGCCGCCGGATCGCGGGACCCGTCGATGTCGCCCGCCCGCATGGCCAGCGCGATCTGGCCCTCCAGCACGCCACGTAGCGCGAGCGCGCGCTTGCGGGCGTAGTCGCGCAGCGGCTCACTGCGCGCGGCCTCCAGCAGGAAGCTGATGTTGATCAGGCTGCCCGCCTCCGCCGCCCGGTCGACGGGGAGCATCTCCAGGACGATGGCCCGGAGCCTGGCCCGCGGCGCCTGCGATCCGGCGGCCAGCATGCGCTCGGCCACGCGCTCGACGTTCTTCCTGTTCATGAACTCGACCGCGAAGACCATCATGTCCTCACGGTTGGTGAAATAGTGCTGGAGCTGGCCGAGCGACATGTCCGCCGCCGCGGCGACCTCTCTCAGGCTCACCCGGTCGAGCCCCCGGGCCTGCGCCACCCGCCACAGCGCCTTGGCGATCTGGGTACGCCGGGCCTCGTGGTCCACCTGCTTGGGCACCCGTGCTCCTCTCTTTTTACGTCCCCCAACGGTACTCAATACATATGACTTGGCATAACCAGAGCGAGGAGAAGTGCACCTCGTACCCGAACGTGCGAACGTGATCTGGTGCATCGCTGAAGGGAGTGCCGGTGGGCATCATTTCGCGCGGCTTCCAGGGCCGGCGCAGGGGCGACGACGACCGGTTGCCGCCCGGCCAATACCTGGTCGACGACTTCCCCGTGCTTTCGACCGGGCCGACGCCGCGGATCCCGCTGGAGCGGTGGGAGTTCGCCATCGACACCGAGGCCGCGCAGACCCACCGGTGGACCTGGCCGGAGCTGATGGCGCTGCCGCAGGAGACGCCGACGGTCGACATCCACTGCGTCACCAAATGGTCCAAACTCGGCACCGGCTGGCAGGGTGTCTCGCTGGACACGCTGTTCGAGAACGTCGAGTCGGCCGCTGAATACGCGCTGGCCTACTCGTACGGCGGCTACACCACGAACCTCCCCCTGGAGGACCTGCTCGACGGCAAGGCGTGGATCGTCCACAAGTTCGACGGCGAGGAGCTCGCACCCCAGCATGGCGGCCCGGCCCGGCTGCTGGTGCCGCACCTGTACCTGTGGAAGTCGGCCAAGTGGATCCACGGCATCCGGCTGCTCGACGAGGACTGGCCGGGCTTCTGGGAGACCGCCGGCTACCACAACTACGGTGACCCGTGGCGCGAGCAGCGCTACGAGGGCGACTAGGTGCGCCGCCTGACCTGGCGACCCGCCAGGCTGACCGCGCTGCGCGACGAGACCGCCAGCGCCCGCACGCTGGTCTTCCAGGTACCGGGCTGGCCGGGACACCTGGCCGGTCAGCACGTTGACGTGAAGCTGACCGCAGAGGACGGCTACAGCGCCCAGCGCAGTTACTCGATGTCCGCCCCGGCCGACGGCGACACGGTCGAGCTCACCGTCGAACGCGTACCCGATGGGGAGGTCTCACCGTACCTCACGGAGGTCATGGCGCCCGGTGACCAGGTGGAGATCCGTGGGCCGGTCGGCGGCTGGTTCGTCTGGCGGCCCGAGAACACGTCGCCGGTGCTCCTGGTCGGCGGGGGCTCGGGCATCGTCCCGCTGATGGCCATGATCCGCGAGCGTCGCCGGGCGGGCAGCCGGGTGCCGTTCCGGCTGCTGTACTCACTGCGCGAGCCCGGCAGCCGCTACTACGCCGAGGAGCTGCGCCGTCCCGACGCCGGGCTCGACGTCGGCTACATCTACACGCGGGCCGTGCCGGACGGCTGGCCCCGCCCGGCCGGTCGCATCCTGCTGGACGACCTGGCGGAAGGCGGCTGGCCCGCCGGTTTCGAGCCGGAGTGCTACGTCTGCGGGCCGACGGGGTTCGTCGAGGCGACCGCCGACCTGCTGCTCGCGCTCGGACACGCGCCCGAGCGCATCAGAACCGAACGCTTCGGCCCGACCGGAGGCTGACCTGACCGCCGAAGCTTCGGCCCGAGACTGACCTGACCGCCGCACACCTCGGCCCAACCGGAGGCTGGCATGACCGCTGAACACCTGGACGGCAACGTCCTCGCCGGCCCGCTGAGCGAGATCTTCGCCGTGGACGTCACCGCGGCCGTCGGACGGTGCGCGAGCTGCGGGCTGACCGGCCCCGTCGCCGAACTCCGCGTGTATGGCCCCGAACCGGGGCTGGTCGCCCGCTGCCCCGGCTGCGAGGAGGTCGTGCTACGCCTGGTACGCGGGCCGGGCACGGCCTGGCTCGACCTGCGCGGTGCCGTGTCGTTGCGCGTGCGACTGCCTGAATAGCGGTTCTCACTCGATCCGGCTTAGTACACTCGGCAGGTCCAACCGGCCGAGATCTGTACGGCGGAGGTCTTGGCCATGGGCGGCGGCCCGTTGGCCCTGTCCCATGGGAGTCACGTGAACCGCGGGCTGCTGGACGCGCCACCATCCCCACAAGCTCCGGCACGCGGCCGCAAACGCTGGCTGAGGTGGACGATCGCGATCGTGATGACGATCGTGCTGGTGATCGCGGGCGTCGCGGTCGGCGTCTACCTCAAGCTGTACGGCAACGTGAAGCACGACGCCGTCTCGGCCGAGGACCTCGGCGCGAGCCGTCCGCCCAAGGTGGCGGACACCGCGATGAACGTGCTGATCGTCGGCTCCGACCAGCGCGACGGCAAGAACGCCAAGTACGGCCGCCGTGTCGCGGGTGAGCGTACCGACACGATCATGCTGGCACATGTCTCGTCGAAGCGGGACAACGCCATGGTCGTCAGCTTCCCGCGCGACTCGCTCGTGCAGCTGCCCGCCTGCCGCGCCAAGGCCGGACTGACCGGCCAGCAGCCGCACCTGGGCATGATCAACGAGTCGTTCAACTCGGGCGGCATCGCCTGCACCTGGAAGACGATCGAGTCGCTCACCGGCATCCACATCGACCACTTCGTCAAGGTCGACTTCACCGGCTTCAAGAGCATGGTCGACGCCGTGGGCGGCGTGGAGATCTGCCTGCCCGAGGCGGTCAACGACAAGAAGGCGCTGCTCCACCTGGCCGCCGGGCGGCAGACGGTCAACGGCGAGCAGGCGCTCGGCTACGTCCGTGCCCGCTACAGCATGGGCGACGGCTCCGACATCGGGCGGATCCAGCGCCAGCAGATGTTCATCGCGTCGATGGTGAAGAAGGTCATGAGCGGGCAGACGCTCACCGACCCGGCCAAGCTCTTCAACTTCCTCGATGCCGGCACCAAGGCCGTCACCACCGACCCCGACCTCACCCCCGGCGTGATGAAGGACCTGGCGACCAGCCTGCAGGGCCTCAACGCGGGGCAGATCCGCTTCATCACCACCCCGTGGCACTACTCACTCACCCAGCCGGGCCGGGTGGAGTGGGTCCAGCCGCAGGCCGGGAAGCTGTTCCAGATCGTGTCCAAGGACGAGAGCGTGCAGGGCGTCAAGGGCGGGCAGACCAAGGTGTCCAGGTCCAAGATGCAGATCGAACTGCGCAACGGCACCTACCGCACCGGTCTCGGCACGCAGGTGGCCGCCTCGTTGGAGCAGCGGGGCTACCACATCACCAAGATCGGCGACACGGCCCGCAAGCCGAACGCCAAGACGACGATCTTCTACGGGCCCAAGGGCGAGACGGGCGTCCCGACCCTGACCAAGGACCTGCTCACGTCCACGACGCGGTTGGTGGCGGGGGCGCAGACGAGCCGGTTGGTGCTGGTGATCGGTGACGACTGGAAGGGCACCAAGCCCATCCGCACCGACGACACCGAGGCGCTGAAGGGCTTCGACGCGACCCACGACACCTGCGCGGCGTCCTGATCACGCGGCTCCCGACGCCTACGCGCCCTGACCACGCGACTCGCGACCCACGACACCCGCACGTCCTGATCAGGCGATCAGGGGTCAGGCGATCAGGGGTCAGGCGATGAAGGCCGACAGTGCGGCCAGGGCCTCCACCACCTGGTGGGCGTCCGGGGTACTCTCCGGGTCCAGGAGCCATTGGATCATCAGGCCGTCCGAGATCGCGATCAGGACCGCGATCAGGGCGTCCGGCGCGAACCCCAGCTCCACCCCCAGCTCCACCGCCGCCCTGTTGATCATGTCGACGCCCGCCTTCCTGGCCCTGGCGTAGACGGCGGCCAGCTTCTCCCTCAGCACGTCCTCACGCAGGGCGGCCGGGTACGCCTCCACGGCTAGGACCAGCTGCGGCCGCATCTCCGCGAAGACGTCGACCAGGGCCACCATGGCGCGTTCGAGCATCTCCTTCGGGCTGGCCAGCGGTCCCCCGAAGACCGACTCCTCCACGTGCTCGATCCAGGCGTCATAGGCGGCCACGATCGCCTCGTTGAGCAGGGCGTCCTTGCCGCCGAAGTGGTAGCCGATGGAGGCCAGGTTGGTGCCCGACGCGGCGACCAGGTCGCGGGCGGTCGTACGGGCGTAGCCCTTCTCCTGCAGGCAGTTGACCGCCGCCGCCAGAAGTCTCTCCCGGTATCCACCGAGCTCTGTTCTCGACACGCGTTCTATGCTATCGATGTATACGACCGTCTATGACGTACGTATATATACACACGAAAGGCCGAACGATGCTCCCCCCTGGACCGAGACTCCCCGCGCTGCTCCAGACCGCCTGGCTGCTGAGCGACCCGATGGGCGCGCTCGAGAAGTGCCGCCGCAAATACGGCCCGATCTTCACCGTGCGCCTCTTCGGCTTCCCGCCCGAGGTCTACGTCGCCACCCCCGAGCTGGCCGAGCAGGTCTATCGGCTCGACCAGGGCGGCGGACGGGCCGGTCGCGTCCGGCGCGACTTCCTGGAGCCGATGGTCGGCGCGCACTCCCTGCTCACCCTGGACGACGAGCCGTGGTGGCGGCACCGGCGGCTGCTCACCCCGCCGCTGCGCGCCAAGCAGATCGCCGGGTACGAAGGTGAGATCGCCGCCATCGCCGCCGAGAAGATCGCGACCTGGCCGCTCGGCACCCCGTTCGGGCTGCGCGACCGCATGCAGGAGATCACGCTGGAGGTCATACTCCGGCTGGTCTTCGGCATCCGCGACGCCCAGCGGCTCGACCGGCTACGCGTGCTGCTGCCGAAGCTGATCGAGGTCGGCGGCTCGCCGGCGATGATGGTGCTGCCGCCCCGGCTGCGCGAGGCCTCGCGGCGTCTGCCGTTCACGCCGTACGCGCGGTTCCTGCGGCTGCGCGCGGCCGTCGACGAGATCCTGTTCGACGAGATCGGCCGGCGGCGCGCCGAGCCGGGCGGCACCGACGTGCTGGGCAGGCTGCTCGAGACCGAGCTCGGGGACCAGGAAGTGCGCGACGAGCTGATCACCCTGCTCATCGCCGGTCACGAGACGACGGCCACGGGGCTGGCGTGGGCGTTCGAGCGGCTGCTGCGTACCCCGGACGTGCTCGACCGGCTGCCGCACGACGAGGAGTATCTCGATGCCGTGGTCAAGGAGGCACTGCGCGTCAGGCCGGTCGTCTTCGAGGCGCCCCGGCTGGTCGACGCCCCGCTGCGGCTGGGCGACTATGAGGTGCCCGCGGGATGGTACGCGGCACCGCTCATCGCGCTCATCCACCAGGACCCGTCGATCTGGCCGTCACCCGAGGAATTCAGGCCCGAACGCTTCCTGGACGGCGCGGACGCCCACGGCAAGGCGTGGATGCCCTTCGGCGGCGGCCGGCGCTTCTGCGTCGGCGCCCAGCTCGCCCTCCTGGAGATGCGCGTCATCCTCCGAGAGGTGCTGGGCCGCCTGGAGCTCTCCGCGCCGGATCCGGCGCCGGAGGCCAGGCGGCTCAAGCTCGTCACCCTTGCCCCTGCGAAGCTGACACGCGTCAGCGCGCGTGCTCGGACTCCTGCTCGGACGCCGTAGTCGGGTGCATCTCGTCATGCGGCGAGTCGGCGCCCAGCTCCTTGCGGAGCCGGTCGTAGTCGATGTTGTGATTGGTGTACTTAAGCTGGCGAGCGACTTTCGTCTGCTTCGCCTTGGCTCTTCCTCGGCCCATGGCTACTCCCTAGTCCCCGCTGTCATCCTAGCCAACAACGTTACGACTTGAAGAATTATGCAAGTGCGCTGGATTAGTCTGACACTATGCACGTGGAGGTCTACCAGGCCAAGGCCGATTTCTTCCGAACTCTCGGCCACCCCGCTCGCATCAGAGTGTTGGAGCTACTCCAGGAAGGCCCGCTCCCCGTCCGGGAACTCCTGGCCCAGATCGACATCGAGCCGTCGAGCCTCTCCCAGCAGCTGGCCGTGCTGCGAAGAGCCGGGATCGTGAGCGCCATCCGCGAGGGCAGCACCGTCGTCTACACGCTGGCCACCCCTGAGCTGGCCGACCTGCTCGGGGCCGCCCGCCGCATCCTTACCGACATGCTCGCCGACCAGGGCGAACTGCTCGCGGAGCTACGAGCCGAGGTCCCCTGAACGTGGAGCGTCACCGTCTATGACGATGAGCACCGTCAATTCGACGAAAGTCGGGGGACGAGCTGGTCTTTCCGCAGTGTCGGGCGCTTCGGGACCTTCCTACGCTGCTGCCCATGATCAGAACGCGCCGCAACGCCGCAGCCGGGGCGAGATCACCACAGCGTACGTGGGCGCCTTCTTCGACCAGCACCTACGTGGCGAACACCAGCAGTTGCTGGACGGCCCGTCCACCGCCAACCCCGAGGTCTCTTTCCAGAACCCCTTGGAACCGCGTTGAGAACGCCCCTGCTTGTTCCTACTTGTCGGCAGCGGTGCCGGCGGCGGCCGCGCGGCGGGCGCGGGCCTGGACGACCTTGGGGTAGCGGGCGGTGAAGACGGCCGGGGCGGCGAACGTGATCACCTTGATGGCGATGACCACGGCCGTCGCGTGCGGCGCGGCGGCCAGTACGAACGTCAGCGATACGGCGGCGACGGTGAACGCGCTCGCCCAGACCGTGGTGATGACCGCGTTGACCCGGTAGAAGCCCGGGGTGTCCCAGACCTCCTTGGGCGCCATGGTGCGCGCGATGCCGAGCGTGAACGGCCGGCGGATGGCCAGCGAGCCCCAGGCGGTGCCCGCCAGCCAGACGTTGACCAGCGCCGGGCCGTACGGCGTGAGGAACGAATGCGGATCGATCAGCGAAAGGACCGTGAGGCAGGCGAAGAACACCGCGGCGCTCGACTCGATCACCATCTCGTCCCAGGCCCGCCCCGCTCGGCGGTCCACGACGACGAGGACCAGCGCGATGACGAGGCCGGTGATGGCGCCCCACCGCCACTCGTCGCCGGTGGCGATGATCGCGTAGAGGATCCAGGGGGCGAATCCCAGCAGGCCGCGCATGTCGAGCTCCCTACGACGTTCCTATGTAGACATGTCGAAGGTAGAACCTGCGAGCTCGATATGTCAATATAGGAATATGAGTCTTCGACACGCCGCGCTCGGCCTGCTCTCCGAGGGACCGGCGAGCGGCTATGACCTGATGAAGATGTTCGACGTCTCCCTCGCGAACGTCTGGCCGGCCACGCAGAGCCAGCTCTACGCCGAGCTCGGCAAGCTGGCCGACGCCGGATTGGTGAGCGTGGCGGCCGAGGGGCCGCGCGGCCGCAAGGAGTATGCCATCACCGAAGAGGGCCTGGCCGAGCTCCGCCACTGGCTCATCGAGGTGGAGCCGGTCCGGAACGTACGCAGCGACATGCTGTTGCGCGTGTTCTTCCTGGCCCAGGTGGATCCGTCGCAGGCCAAGGACTACCTGCGGCGGCAGGCGGAGATGGCGGCCGAACGGTTGGCGCACCTAGAGAGCATCAGGGAATTCGTGGAGTCCGGGCAGGACAATCTGTCGGTGTACGGGAGGCTCGTGCTGGAGTACGGCCATCACCTCAGCACCACGGCGCGGGACTGGGCCGAATGGGCCGAAGGGCAGATCCGTTAGGCTCGCCCCATGGTCTCCGAACTGTTCGATCCGAAGGCATGGCAGGTGGTCGAGGGATTCGACTTCACCGACATCACCTATCACCGGGCGGTCGACCAGGGCACCGTACGGATCGCCTTCAATCGCCCCGAGGTACGCAACGCGTTCCGGCCGCAGACGGTCGACGAGCTCTATCGAGCGCTCGACCACGCCCGGCAGACCACGGACGTGGGCTGCGTGCTGCTCACCGGCAACGGCCCCTCGCCCAAGGACGGCGGCTGGGCCTTCTGCTCGGGCGGCGACCAGCGGATCAGGGGCAAGGACGGCTACCAGTACGCCGACGGCTCAGCGTCCACCGGCCGGCTGCACATCCTGGAGGTGCAGCGGCTGATCCGCTTCATGCCAAAGATCGTCATCTGCGTGGTGCCCGGCTGGGCCGCGGGCGGCGGGCACAGCCTGCACGTCGTGTCGGACCTCACGCTGGCCAGCGAGGAGCATGCCCGCTTCAAGCAGACGGACGCCGACGTGGCCAGCTTCGACGGCGGCTTCGGGTCGGCGTACCTGGCCCGGCAGGTGGGGCAGAAGTTCGCCCGCGAGATCTTCTTCCTCGGCGACACCTACTCCGCCGCCGACGCGCACCGGATGGGGATGGTGAACGCCGTCGTTCCTCATGCCGAGCTGGAGGAGCGGGCGTTGGAGTGGGGCCGCAAGATCAATGGCAAGTCACCCACGGCCCAGCGGATGTTGAAATATGCCTTCAACATGGTCGATGACGGGTTGGTCGGGCAGCAGGTGTTCGCCGGCGAGGCGACGCGGTTGGCGTACATGACGGACGAGGCCGCCGAGGGCCGCGACTCGTTCCTGGAGAAGCGCGCACCCGACTGGTCGCCCTTCCCCTGGCATTACTGATCCGCTCTCAGCGAGCCGGTCGGCTGCTCGTTCGGCACCAGCGCCGCTTCTGGCGCCGGCGGTGGTGACCAGCCCGGCCGCAGGGCTGAAGATCCTTTGCGACATTTGCCCTTCTCTACCCAATCGTGACCAAGAGCTGGAATTCTGATACGTCCTTTGACTTAGTCGTGGGATGGGGATGAGACAGTTGCCGGCATCCGGGGTGTGGCGCCGCTTCGTCAGGCACGCGTCCGCTCTGTGGCTCGTCGGCGCGGTGATCGCGTTATGCCTGCCATCTCCCGCGCAAGCGCAGGCCATGGCCGACAAGACCCTCACCCTGGCCTACACCTGTACAGGCGGCCCGTTCAGCGACACCTCGCTCAGCGTGCCGCTCACCATGCCCGATACGGCGAGTGGCACGTTCGACGTCAAGTGGCGCATTCCCGCCCTGACGCTGCGCACGGCACCGACCACCACCACGCAGGTCCACGTCGCCGGGAAACTCATGGTGACCGGCGGAACGCACACGGATCTCAGCAAGACCGGCGCGAGCGTCACCTCCGGATCCACCTCCGTGCTGGCCGGACAGGTGACGAGCACGGTGTCGGTGACCGCCACGACGGGTGGCGAGGTGACGGTCCAGGGCTCCACCGAGCAGGGCAGCCTGAAGCTCAGCCTGGCCAGCGCGCCGTCGGACGTGACCTCGTGCACGACCACCAGCACGACCAGCGTGGTGATCACGGTCGGCCAGGGCGGCACCGGGACCGGTACCGGCGACGTGGTCACCTACTCCTGCAAGACCGGCACCGAGGCCAGCCCGCAGACCGTCAAGGTCAAGGTCACGCTGACGATGCCCACGACCACCCCCAAGACCGGCGAACAGTTCTCGATCGGCTGGTCGGGCACCTATGAGACAGGTTACGAACTCGAGGCCCCGTCGACCGGGCTGCCCACTGGCAGCAAGCTGTACGCCTACGCCTCGATCTCCGGCATCACCCAGCTGACCTCCGCGACCGGAGTGGGCGAGCTGGCCGCGGTCACCGCGAGCGCGCCCATCACGCTGCCCACCAGCGTCGACATGAAGACCACCTCGAAGAACTCGGGTTCGGCGACGGTGAAGCCGGCCGCCATCAACATCGGCACCTCACCGACCGCCCCGGTCATCGAGTGTGAGGTTCAGAGCGACACCAGCCTCAAGACGTACCCCCTCACCATCGGGGCAGGCAGCGGCAGCAGCCCTTCGCCGACCCCCACGAAGTCCAAGTCCCCGACCCCCAAGTCATCGACCAAGACCTCCTACAAGTCTGAGCCTTCCGCCACTCCGAAGGCGGGAGCCGACACGGGCGCGGGCGGCGACGCCGGCCCGGACGGCCGCCTGTTCGTACTGACGGGCTCCGCTCTGATAGCAGCGGCGGGCGCGGGCGGCCTCCTCATGCGCCGCCGCTCCGCGACCAGGCCCTGAACGGAGGCACCATTTTCGATCGACGACCTGGACACCGAGATCGACCTGATCGCCGACCCCGTCGCCTCCTTCGTCAAGCTCGTCCCGCTGGCCGGCGGCTGACTGGTGCGCCTGATCAGCTTTGATATCTACTTCCTTATCGATGGACGATAGATAGCAATATTGGACGCAAGGAGATCGGTTCTGGTCTGCTAAGCGGGCATTGACGTCCATCGGGGTCGTGATCGCCTCCAGGTCTCTGGCCCGTGAAAGCAGGTGTTCGCCCATGTCCTTCGGGCAGTCCAGCCCGTCCCGCCGCGCGTTGCTGGCCGCCGCGGCCCTCCTGCCGCTGGCGGGACGCGAGGCCGAGGCATCGGCGGCATCGGCCGCCGCTCCCAAGAGCGCACAGCACTACTACGACCGCGCGGCCAAGCTGGCCGGCGACGACCCGGTGCTGCGGGCCCTCGTCAAAGTGCTCACGCCGGGCCTCCCGATGCCGTCGGCGAAGCCCCTCGCGCCACTGAGGATCTTCGACGATGTCGCGGTGGTGGGCACCAGCTTCGTCCAGGCCACGGCCCTGCTCACCTCCCAGGGTGTCATCCTCATCGACGCGATGGGATCACCGGACGACGCCGAAAAGATCATCGTTCCCGGGCTGCGCTCTGTGGGAGTGGATCCAGCGAAGATCAAGTACGTGGTGGTCGCCCACGGCCATAGCGATCATTTCGGCGGCGCCCAGTTCCTCGCCGACCAGTACGGCGCCCGAGTCATGATGAGCCGAGCCGACTGGAATGTCATCGCTGCCGAACGTCCGGCCAATGCGCCCAAGCGAGACCTGGAGATATCCGACGGACAGCGGCTCACCCTCGGCGACACCACAGTCGCGTTCCACCACACGCCCGGGCACACGCCGGGCACCGTCTCGCCGATCTTCCCGGTGCGCTGGAAGGGCCTACGACACACCGCGATGTTGTGGGGCGGGACCGCGCCACCCGCCGCGACCGCGGACAAGCGCACCAATCTCTCCTCTGTGCTCGCCTTCGCCTCCAGGATGAGGCAGGCAGGGGTGGACGTCGAGCTGAACAATCATGGAGGCTGCGACAACAGCCTGGCGCGCATCGAGGAGTTGCGGGCCGGGTCCACGGGAGCGGCGAATCCGTTCGTCATCGGCCGTTCCAGGACGCAGCGCTTCATGAAGGTCATGGAGATCATGCTGCGCGGCCGCATCGTCCAAGACCAGGAGGCGAGCTCCGGCACGTCTTCAGGCGCCGCGAGCGCCTCACCCGGACGATCGACCAACGTCTGCTGCTGAGAGACGACCGAGCGCCTGGGAACGCCACGCATGCCGCGCGTGCGCTGTCATGTTCCATCGTGCTCCGCCGCCAGTGAGCCGACCGTGACGGCGTCATCCCTGTCGAGCGGGTCGACGTGGTGGACGATCATGTACAGCAGGCCCTGCAGGCGTTCGCGGGCGGGTTGGGTACAGACCTGACGGGGGCGCGGACGCGCGCGAGCGTGGCGGCGGGGGCGTCATTGAGGTTGTAGCCGACGAGCTCGCGCCAGACGGCCATTCTGCGATCTCGATCGAGTTTCTCGGCGACGGCTTCGTCCACGTAGGTGGAGACGGCTTGCGGCAGACTGGGTGGGTGGAGATCGTGGTGCCTGCCGCTTTGACCGAGTCTCACGTGAAGTACGACGGAGAAGCCGGGCGGTCCTGGTCTGCCGGGTTACCGGCGCTGGCCGAGCGCTATCTCAAGCGATGGGGCCTGCGGCTGGACGGTGCGCCCGCGCACGGGGTGGTCTCGCTGGTTCTGCCCGTGGTGCGGGGCGATGGGACACGGGCGGCGCTCAAGCTGCAGCCCGTGAGTGACGAGAACGCCGGCGAGGGGCCGGGGCTGCGGGCCTGGGCGGGTGACGGGTCGGTGTTGCTGCTCGACGAGGACCCCGCCACCGGCACCCTGCTGCTCGAACGGCTCGACGCCGAGCGGCCGCTGTCGTCCGAACCCGATGTCATGAAGGCGCTCGGGATCCTCACCGAGTTGCTCCGGCGGCTGGTGGTGCTGCCCGCTCCCCAGGGGATGCGCCAGTTGGGGGACATCGC
This sequence comes from Nonomuraea sp. NPDC049028, assembly GCF_043197735.1. NCBI lineage: Bacteria > Bacillati > Actinomycetota > Actinomycetes > Streptosporangiales > Streptosporangiaceae > Nonomuraea > Nonomuraea sp. NPDC049028. Next base: position 46,417 of record NZ_JBICTR010000007.1, on the reverse strand, counting down.
GGGTGGCATGCTCGACCGCGTTTCCGACGCGGTGGCGGTGCTGCCCAGGGAGCGGGATCGGCGCTGGTTGGAGGTCTGCGCGGGGGCGGTTCGTGAGCTGGCGGGCGAGCCGGGCGATCGGTTGCTGCACTGGGATCTGCACTACGACAACGTGCTGGCCGGGGTACGGGAGCCGTGGCTGGCCATCGATCCCAAGCCGCTCGCCGGGGACCCCGGGTTCGACCTGATGCCCGCGCTGCACAACCGGTGGGAGGAGGCCGTGGCGACCGGGGATGTGCGTCGGGCGGTGTTGCGGCGGTTCGACTTCATGGTTGACGGGCTCGGGCTGGATCGGCGGCGGGCCGCGGGCTGGACGCTCGGCCGGGTGCTGCAGAACTCGCTCTGGGACGTGGCCCAGGGCGAGCCGGAGCTCAACGAGATCCAGCTCGCCGTGGCCGAGGCGGTCCGTCACCGCCTGTAGGACAGCCGCCGGGGTCAATCCGACAGGCTGTGGAGGAAGGCTCGTACGAGAGCGGCGATCTGGGGACGGCGGGTTTCCAGGGCGAAGTGGCCGGCGTCCAGGAGGTGGACGCGGGCGTCCTTCACGTCGCGAGCGAACGCCTTGGCACCTTCCGGGGCGAAGATCTCGTCGTTGCGACCCCAGACGGCGAGCACCGGGGGCTGGTGGGTGCGCAGGTAGTCCTGCCATTGCGGGTACGCGGCCACGTTGGTGGCGTAGTTCATGAAGATCGCGAGCTGGATCTCGTGATTGCCCGGACGGTCGAGCAGGGCCTGGTCGAGAGCCTCCTTGTCGGGGTTGACCAGGGAGACGTCGGAGACGCCGTGCGTGTACTGCCAGTGCGTGGCCTCACGCGTGTAGTTGGCGAGCAGCGGTGCGAGGTCGGCTTCGGAGGGGTTCGCCCAGATCGCGCGGAGGTCCTGCCAGAAGGGGGCCAGTCCGTCCTCGTAGGCGTTGCCGTTCTGGCTGATGATGCCGGTGATCCGCTCGGGGTGGCGCAGGGCGAGACGGAAGCCGACGGGGGCGCCGTAGTCGTGTACGTAAATGGCGTACCTGGTCAGGCCGAGCGAGTCGAGCAGCCGGTCGACGACGTCGGCGAGATGGTCAAAGGTGTAGTCCCACTCCGAGGCGGCCGGGGCCGAGCTGTGCCCGAAACCGGGGTAGTCGGGGGCGATCAGGTGGAACTCATCAGCTAGGTCGGCGATCAGCTCCTGGTAGGCGATCGAGGAGGTGGGGAAGCCGTGGAGCAGTACGAGCGTAGGGGCCGACGGGTCGCCTGCCTCACGGTAGAAGACGTCCAGGCCGTCGATGGCAGTGGTGCGGTAGCGGGTGGTCATGGCGACTCCTCTTAACCGGCTAAATCAGCTTTGATGGTTAAGTGATAGCATGAGGTTGATTAACCGGTCAAACTTATTTGAGGGGTTAGGTCCTGTGAGAGTGCGGCCGCTTCGTGGGGAGTCTGTGGCGTTCGATCTGGTGGACACCGTGTGGAAGGAGCATGGGGTGCCGGTCGATCAGTTCGACGACCTCGATGGCGTGCGGGCTTGGCTCGACGATCACGGGCTGCCGGGTGGCGACGAGCTGGAGCGCGTACGGGATCGGCTGATGGAGGCTCGTGCCGCCCTGCGGGCCGTGCTGGACGGGCGCGGGCCCGAGCGGCTCAACGCCGTGCTCGGCCACGGCAGCCGCCGCCCGCTGATCCGCACCGGCGACCCGCACCAGCCGCATGAGCCGTACGAGCTGGTCGTCGTGGACGAAGCGGCGTGGCATGCGGCGTGGGTGGCGGCGGCGGACCTGGTACGGATCCTCCGCGAGCGGCCCGAGCGCGTGCGCAAGTGCGCGAACCCGGAGTGTGTGCTGTGGTTCCTCGACACGAGCAAGAACGGCAGCCGCCGCTGGTGCTCGATGGAGGCGTGCGGCAACCGGGCGAAAGTGGGCCGGTTCAACCAACGCCAGCGCACCATGGGCTGACCGGCCCGAAAGAGCAGCGTTTGGGTCAGATGAGGAGGGCGAGCTTGCCGCGACCGTGGCGGGTCTCGATCTCGCGGTGCGCGTCCGCCGCCTCCTCCAGCCGGTACGTCCGGCGGATCAGGAACTTCAGCTCCCCTTTCGCGCAAAGGGCGGCATACCGAGCGAGGCGCTCAGCCGTGCGGACGCCCTTGGTGACCATGATGCCCAGCTCGTCCGCCTTGTCGTGGTCGACCATGGTCAGAATGCGGCCACGTTCCGGGACCAGCTCCAGGGAGACGTCCAGCGCCGCGCCGCCCGCTCCGTCCAGGGCCGCGTCCACCCCGCCGGGCGCGAGCGCGCGTACCCGGGAGGAGAGGCCGTCTCCGTAGGCGACAGGGATGGCGCCGAGGTCGCGTAGGTAGGCGTGGTTCTCCTCGCGAGCGGTGCCGATCACGGTGGCGCCCCTACGGACGGCGAGCTGTACGGCGACCGTGCCGACCGCTCCGGCGGCGGCGTGGACGAGGAGCGTCTCGCCCACGGTCGGGTTCAGCTGGCTGATGGCGATGTCGGCGGTCTGCACCGCGGCGGTCAACGCGCCGGCCACCTCCCAGGGGAGGCCCGGGGGCTTGGGTGTCACGTCGGTGGCGGGGACCACGATGTACTCGGCGTAGCTGTTCAGCAGCGAGAAGCCAAGCACCTCCGTGCCAACGTCGAGGCGCACGCCCGGCTCTCCTTGGCCGCCCGGACTTCCTTGGTCCGCCACGCTCGGCCCCACCTGGTCGACCACGCCCGCGAACTCGTTGCCCGGGATCCGCGGCAACGGGTCGGTCACGGCGGGCGGTGTCCAACCGGCCCGCACCGCCGTGTCGAAGGGCTGCATCCCGGCGGCCTTGATCCGTACCCGGACCTGGCCCGGCCCGGCCTCCGGCATGGGCCGGGCCATCACAGTGAGCACCTCAGGTCCGCCGAACTCAGCAAACGCCGCCGCTTTCATGAAATTTCCACTCATGGGGACGACTGTGCACCCTCAACCGCACTTGAGGTCAAACCAGATCGCATTTCGGGAACTTTCGGCTTTAGTCCCGCTTTATCTGTATAGAGTCCGACGGACATCACAGGGGGACGGGGTATCCGGGGTTCGATGACCGAGTTCTTACATGTCGTGCTGAGCTTCCCGACGGTGGTATTCACCTTCCTTCTCGTCGTGGTCGCCGGCTACTGGTTCATTGTCATAACCGGCCTCTTCGACTTCGAAGACGGCGAGGCGCCCTGGCTGGGACTGGGCGGAGTGCCCGCCGGGATCGCACTGTCACTACTGATCGCGTTCGCGTGGCTGCTCGCCTTGATCGGCAGTCAGGTGGCGCCGGGAATCGCGCTGCCGGTCGTACCCATCCTCGCCCTGATCGGGGCCTGGCTGGGCACGCGGGCACTGCTCAGCCCGCTGCGGCGACTCTTCCCCGACGCGCGGCGTCCGTCGCGTGGTGACTTCGTCGGCCAGATGTGCGTAATCCGCACCGGCCAGGCGACAGCCGACTTCGGCCAGGCCGAGGTCACCGCGCCCGACGGCTCGTCGGCCGTCGTCCAGGTAAGGACGACGGGCCAGGACCGGCTCGCGCGCGGCGACAACGCGCTCATCTTCGAATACGACACCAACGGCGAATTCTTCTGGGTCATGCCTTACGAAAGCGAGCACTGATGGACGTCATCTCCACCGGATTCGGCATATTCCTCGCCGTCGTGCTGGTCATCGTGATCGGCCTGTTTGCCGTCATCAGCCGCCTTTTCCGGAAGGTCGAACAGGGCAAGGCCCTGATCATCTCGAAGGTCAACAAGGTCGACGTGACGTTCACCGGGGCCACCGTGCTCCCCGTCTTTCACAAGGCCGAGATCATGGACATCTCGGTGAAGACCATCGAGATCGAACGGACCGGCCGCGAGGGGCTGATCTGCCGGGACAACATCCGGGCCGACATCAAGATCACCTTCTTCGTACGCGTCAACAAGACCGCCGAGGACGTCATCAAGGTCGCCCAGGCCATCGGCACCGTCCGGGCCAGCGACGAGTCGACCCTGCAGGCGCTGTTCAACGCGAAGTTCTCGGAGGCGCTCAAGACCGCCGGCAAGCAGCTCGACTTCGTCGATCTCTACACCAAGCGTGACGAGTTCCGTGACCAGATCGTCCGGCTCATCGGCACCGACCTCAACGGCTACAGCCTGGAGGACGCGGCCATCGACTACCTGGAGCAGACCTCGCTGGCCGCGCTGGACAAGAGCAACATCCTCGACGCGCAGGGCATTCGCAAGATCACCGAGCTGACGGCGATCGAGCACGTACGGACCAACGAGTTCCAGCGCCGCGAGGAGAAGGAGATCACCCGCCAGAACGTGGACGCCCGCGAGGCGATCCTGGAGCTGCAGCGCCGGCAGGCCGACGCCGAGGTCAAGCAGCGGCGCGAGATCGAGACGATGAAGGCCCGCGAGGAGGCGGAGATCGCCCGCGTGGCGGCCGAGGAGCGGCTGAAGTCGCAGTCGGCCAACATCAAGACCGACGAGCAGCTCGGCGTACAGCACGAGAACCGGGCCCGTGAGGTCGCCGTCGCGGAGAAGAACCGCGAGCGGGTGATCGCGATCGAGACCGAGCGGATCGAGAAGGACCGCATGCTGGAGATCATCGCCCGCGAGCGGGAGACCGAGCTGTCGCGCATCGCCAAGGACAAAGAGGTCGAGACCGAGAAGCGGTCGATCGCCGAGGTGGTGCGCGAGCGGATCGCCGTCGACAAGACGGTGGCCGAGCAGGAGGAGAGCATCAAGCGGCTGCGCGTGGTCGAGGAGGCCGAGCGTACCCGCCAGAGCGTGATCATCGCCGCCGAGGCCGAGGCGCAGGAGAACCTGGTCAAGGGCATCAAGGCGGCCGAGGCCGCGGAGGCGGCCGCGAAGTTCAAGGCCCGCGAGGAGCTGACGCTGGCCGAGGCCAGGCAGCAGGCCGCCGAGCTCGACACCCGAGCCAAGATCAGGCTGGCCGAGGGTATCCAGGCCGAGTCGGCGGCTGCCGGGCTGGCCGAGGTCCAGGTCAAGGAGCGGGACGCGGAGGCGATCGAGAAGGTCGGCCGCGCGGAGGCGGCGGTCCTGGCCGAGAGGCTGCGGGCCGAGGCGGAGGGCGCCAGGTCCATGGCCATGGTCGAGGGCGACCGGCTCAAGGCGCAGGCGGAGGGCGAGCAGGCGATGGCCCTGGCCGCCGCGACGGCGGTGGGCGAGAAGCTCAAGGCCGAGGCCGAGGGTCTGACCGAGAAGGCCGCCGCGATGGCCGCGCTCGACGACGCGAGCCGGGGCCACGAGGAGTTCCGCCTGCGGCTGGAGGCCGACAAGGACGTACGCCTCAAGCAGATCGACGTCACGCGGCAGGTGGCGGAGTCGCAGGCGAGCGTGCTGGCCGCCGGTCTGGCCAAGGCGAACATCGACATCGTCGGCGGCGACACGATGTTCTTCGACAAGGTCGTGGGCTCGATCACCGCGGGCAAGGTGGTGGACGGGTTCGTGGAACACTCGCAGGTCGCGGGCACGCTGGCGGCGCCGTACCTCAACGGGTCAGCCAGTCTCGCGGGTGACCTCAGCGCGCTGGTCAACGGGGTGAGCACCGAGGACCTGAAGAACCTGACCGTGTCGGCGCTGCTGCTGCGGCTCATCCAGAACGGCGGGCCCGACTCGGGCCCGCTGGGCGAGCTCCTGGAGACGGCCCGCCGCCTGGGCGTGGCCGACTCGCCGGTGGCCGCGCTCACCGCCGCGAAGGTCTGATCGCGCGTGACCGACGACGTACAGACGGCAGAACCTGAAACCAGCGGGCTCGAGGCCGGGACTTACGAGGTGCTCAAGTCCCGGCTGGAAGCCCAGGCCAAGGCCCTCGCCGCGGCCACTGAAGGGGTCAACGCGCAGCGCCTGACCGTCTTCGGCGGCACGGAGCTCCGCCTGCTCGGCACCGAGCGCATCCGTACGGACAACAACTGCGTTCCCCGGGACATCGTCTCGCTGGGCGGCGTCATGCTGTTCGGCTACAACGTCTTCATCGGGCTGAAGCCGGAGACCACGGTCGCCGACGTCTTCTCCGTGCACCGCTTCACCAGGGACGGCGACGTCTTCAGGTTCGACCCCGACCGTCTCCCGGCTCTGGAGGAGCCGGCGTTCCAGAAGGACTTCGCCGAGCTGTACCGCTACTACAAGGAGTCCAGGCTCCACCACCTGAGACGCGTCGAGGGCAAGCTGCTGGCCGTCTTCCAGACCGGCCCGGCCGACACCCGGGTCTTCAGATGGACGGTCGACTCCCAAGGAGTCACGAAATATCAGGACAACAGGGGTGAGCGGGACCATGCCTTCCCGCCCTCGCACGACTTCGTCTGGACCCCGGCCACCCGCGACGACCACGTGCTCGGCCGTCACCCGCACATCTCCATCCGCGACGAGGTGTTCGTCGAAACGGTCGGCGGCGACCTCACCATCAAGATCGAGAACAACACCGAGACCGGCGAGGGCATCTACGCCGAGCCCGTGGCCGAGCCCCTCCAGAGCCTGGCCGACGCCGACGTCGAGCACGCCGTCATCGGCCCGCTCATCCTGATCAGGATCCGGCCGTACAAGGAGCCCGACTGGCGCCACCTGGTCTTCAACACCCGCACCAAGGCCGTGACCAGGCTCGACGGCATCGGCCAAGCCTGTCAGCGCCTCCCCGAGGACCAGGGGTTGATCTTCCCTGGCGGCTATTACCTGGCCACCGGGGTCAGCAAGACGTTCGACACGGACGTCACGGACCTGGAGTTCGACCGCGTGGTCCGCTCCCCCAACGGCGAGGACGTCCTGTACGTCTTCCACGCCAGGGGCGACGGCCGCTCCCTGCTCCTGCCGTACAACGTCATCAGGAAGGAGGTGGCCAACCCCATCGTCTGCCACGGCTACTCCCTGTTCGACGACGGCACGATGGTGGTCTTCCGCGCCACCTCCGAGGAGCCGACGCGGGTCCACCCCATGCAGGTCTGGCAGACGCCGTACGTCTCCGACACCTACGCCGCCGCCCAGCCCACCGGCAACGGCCCCCTGGAGCGCATCGGCAACGCCGAGCTGGTGCGCGGCATCTCCGACTGCCTGTCGGTGGCCCGCATGATCGGCGAGATGGCGCCGTCGGCCGCCACGTTCGAGGCGCTGATCGCCGCCTGCACACGAGCCTTCGACCACTACCACTGGCTCGGCGAGCAGGGCCTGCGCGCCCCGCTCTCCGAGGTACGGGCCACTGCTGAGCAGGTGCTCGACGAGTACGAGCACGTGGAGGCGCTCACCCGCCAGGCCGCCCGCACTCTCGCCGAGGCCACGGAGGAGACCACCCGGCTCGTCCGGCAGGCCCGGGGCGACACCCCCGCAACCGCCGACGCCTGGGTGACGCTGCTGGCCACGCTGCGCCGGGCTCAGGGCCGCCTGGTGACGCTGCGCGAGGTCCGCTACCTCGACCTCGCCCAGCTGGACACGCTGACCAAATCGCTGGCCGACGAGCTGGTCTCGGTGGGGCAGCGGGCCGTCGGGTTCCTCCAGGGGGCCGAGGCGTTCACCGGCTACCACGAGGCGGTCGAGCGGCTGGCCGCCGAGGCCGCCGCGATCACCACCGTCGCCGAGGCCGAGCCCGTCACGGAACGCCTGGCCACCCAGTCCGAGGGGCTGGAGGTCGTCACCGAGGTCGTGGGCTCGCTCGAGATCGCCGACGCCACCGTACGCACCTTCATCCTGGAGCGCATCGCCGAGGTGCTCGGCGGGGTGAACCGGGCGCGGGCCCTCCTGGACGGCCGCCGACGAGAACTGCTCGGAGCCGAGGGGCGGGCGGCGTTCGCGGCCGAGTTCGCGCTGCTCGGGCAGGCCATCACCGGCGCGCTTGCGGTGGCGGACACGCCTGAGCGGTGCGACGAGCAGCTCGGCAGGCTGATGCTGCGACTGGAGGCGCTGGAGACGCGCTTCGGCGAGTTCGACGACTTCGCCACCCGGCTCGCGGCCAAGCGGGACGACGTCTACGAGGCGTTCTCGGCCCGCAAGCAGACGCAGCTGGACGAGCTCGCCCGCCGGGCTGACCGGATCTTCGCCTCGGCCGAGCGCATCCTGGGCAGCATCACCAGGCGGCTGCCGTCGCTGGGCTCGCTCGACGAGGTCAACACCTTCTTCGCCACCGACCCGATGGTGGCCAAGCTCCGCTCGGTCGCCACCGAGCTGCGCGGGCTCGGCGACGCGGTACGGGCCGAGGAGCTCGACGGCAGGGTCAAGGCCGCGCAGCAGGAGGCGGGCCGGGCCCTGCGCGACCGCCTCGACCTGTTCTCCGACGGCGGCGAGACGCTGCGTCTGGGGCGGCACCGGTTCGCGGTCAACACCCAGCCGATCGACCTCACGCTGGTGCCGCACGACGGCGACATGCACTTCGCCATCACCGGGACCGACTACCGCTCGCCCGCCCCCGCCGCGTTCGCCGACACCCGCCCCTTCTGGGACCAGCTGCTCGCCTCGGAGACCCCGGAGGTCTACCGCGCCGAGCACCTGGCCGCCTCGCTGCTCGACGTGGCCGTGCCGGGCGGGCCGCTCCAGGACCTCGTACGACAGGCGGCCGAACAGCGCTACGACGAGGGGTACGAACGCGGCGTCCACGACCATGACGCGACCGCCATCCTCGACACGCTGCTGCGGCTCCGGGAGGGAGCGGGGCTGCTGCGGTATCCGCCGGACGCTCGGGCGGCGGCGCAGCTGTACTGGGCGTTCGGGGTGGACGAGGTTTCACGTAAAACATTGGCCACACGGGCCGTGTCGCTGGTGCGCGCCCGCACGGTCTTCGGCCCCACACCGGAGATTGCCGCTCTGGCAACGGAACTGGGCTCGAACATCGCCGCATTCCACCATGGGCCCGGCGAAACGGCCGCGCTCGCCGGGGAGTACCTCGTCGAGGAGCTCGCCACTCAACCCACCGGCTTCGTGACCAGCGCGGCGGCCCGCGCCCTCCTTCAAGGCTTCCACCAGACGCTCGGCCCGGCCAGGTCACGCGAGTTCGAGGAGGATCTCAAGGCCGTGGCGCTGCCCGAGCGGCTGGAGCTGGCCCGGGCCTGGATCGGCGCCTTCGGCAAGGGCCCCGAGGTGCCCGAGTCCATCGCCGTACAGCTCTGCGACCTGCCCCGCCACGACTCCAGCGCCACACTGACCGCCACGGTGGAGGGCCTGCTGGGCACCCACCCGCGCGTCGCCGACCGCAAGCTGGAGCTGCGCCTGGACGAGACCCTGGCCAGGACCCGCCGCTTCCGCACCGAACGCGTCCCCGCCTACCGGGCCTACCAGAAGCGGCGCACCGAGCTGGTGACCGCCGAGCGGGCCCGGCTGCGGCTGGACGAATACCGGCCCAAGGTCATGAGCGCGTTCGTCCGCAACAGGTTGCTCGACGAGGTGTACCTGCCGCTGATCGGCGACAACCTGGCCAAGCAGCTCGGCGCCGCCGGAGGGGACAAGCGGACCGACCAGATGGGCCTGCTGCTGCTCATCTCGCCGCCGGGCTACGGAAAGACGACGCTGATGGAGTACGTCGCCAGCCGGCTCGGCCTGGTCTTCGTCAAGGTGAACGGCCCGGCGCTCGGCCACGCCGTCACCTCGCTCGACCCGGCCGAGGCGCCCGACGCGACGGCCAGGCAGGAGGTCGAGAAGATCTCCTTCGCCCTGGAGACCGGCAACAACACGCTGCTGTACCTGGACGACATCCAGCACACCTCGCCCGAGCTGCTGCAGAAGTTCATCTCGCTGTGCGACGCCCAGCGTCGGATCGAGGGCGTCTGGAACGGCCGCACCCGCACCTATGACCTACGCGGCAAGCGGTTCGCGGTGTGCATGGCGGGCAATCCGTACACCGAGTCGGGGCAGCGCTTCCGCATCCCCGACATGCTCGCCAACCGCGCCGACGTCTGGAACCTCGGCGACGTGCTGTCGGGCAAGGACGAGCTGTTCGCGCTGAGCTACATCGACAACGCGCTCACCTCCAACCCGGTGCTCGCGCCGCTCTCCGCCCGTGATCGGGCCGACGTCGAGCTCCTGGTACGGCTGGCGCGCGGCGACCAGAGCGCCCGGCCGGACCAGCTCCGGCACCCGTACGCCAAGACCGAGCTGGACCAGATCCTCAGCGTGCTGCGCAAGCTGGTGCGGGTGCAGGAGGTCGTGCTGGCCAACAACCAGGCGTACATCGCCTCGGCCGGACAGTCGGACGCCGCCCGCACCGAGCCGCCGTTCCGCCTGCAGGGCTCGTACCGGAACATGAACAAGCTGGCCGAGCGGATCGTGCCCGCCATGAACGAGGCCGAGCTGGAGGCGGTCATCGACGACCACTACCTCGGCGAGGCGCAGACCCTGACGAGCGACGCGGAGGCCAACCTGCTCAAGCTCGCCGAGCTGCGCGGCCGGCTGACCCCCGCCCAGGCCGCTCGCTGGAGCGACCTCAAGGCGGCCTACCTGCGCGCCAAGGCGCTCGGCGGCGCCGAGGACGACCCGATGACCAGGGCCGTGGGCGCCATCGGCCTGCTCGCGGACCGGGTGGGCGAGGTCGGCACGGCCATCAGGGAGAACACGACGGACTGACTCGCGTCACCACGGGTCACCGCGGCGAGGTCAGCTGTGTCGTGCACTCTCGCTGGATGGCCGTGGCCCGGGTGAGGAAGTCGAGGATCAGCTCCAACTGCTCGTCCGAGTAGCCGGCGTAGAGCTCGGACAGCCCGGTCACCAGCGGCTCGAAGACCTCGGCGCCGCCGGCCAGCGCCTCGTGGTTGACCTCGACGATCACCCGCCGCCGGTCCTTAGTGTCGCGGGTGCGGCGCACCAGCCACTTGCTCTCCAACCGGTCGATCAGCCCGCTCACCGAGGCGGGCGCGAGGCCGGTGTGCTGCGCCAGCTCCCCCGCCGTCAGCGGGCCCAGCCGTTGCAGGAGGTCGAGCGCCTTCTCCTCGGTCATCCCCACCCCCAGCAGCTCGCCGACGGCGCTGTGGAACATCACGGCGGCGTTGCTGTTGTCCCGCCCGGCCACGAACAGGGCTTCGAGCAAATTCTTTCGGTGTTCCGAAATATCTCTGGACACAGCCCTCCCTCCCGGCATATATTTCGTTCGACCGAACGAAAGGTTATCACCATGAAAGCTCTGATCATAGGATGCGGCATCGGCGGCCCCGCCACCGCGATGGCCCTGCGCGAGGCCGGTTTCGACGCCGAGATCTTCGAGGCCTACCCGGACACGGCCGAGAGTGTCGGCTCGTTTCTCAACGTCGCCTCGAACGGCTTGGACGCCCTGCGCGTACTGGGTGCGCACCGCCGGGTGCTGTCCGCCGGCATCCCCACCCCGCGGATGGTCATGTGGAGCGGCTCCGGCAAGCGCCTCGGCGAAGTGGCCAACGGCCTGGCCCTGGACGACGGCACGGTGAGCCACACGATCCTGCGCGCCGACCTCTACCGCGTCGTCCGCGACGAGGCCCTCTCCCGTGGCATCAAGATCTCGTACAGCAAGCGCCTGGTCTCCTTCGACGACACGGGCGACCAGGTGACGGCCCGTTTCGAGGACGGCACGGAGGAGACGGGCGACATACTGATCGCCGCCGACGGCGTCCACTCGCGGACCCGCGCCCAGCTCGACCCGAGCGCCCCGAAGCCGCGCTACAGCGGCCTCTACAGCTTCGGCGGACTCATCCACGACCCGAAGTTCACCGGCGAGCCGGGCGTCTACAACATGGTCTTCGGCAAGCGCGCCTTCTTCGGCTATACCGTGGCCGCCTCCGGCGAGACCTGGTGGTTCGCCAACCTGCCCCGCGAGCTGGGCGACGTTCCCGCGGACTGGAAGCCGGTGCTGGTTGCGGCGTTCCGGGACGACGCGAACTTCTCCGCCGAGGTGATCGAGCGGAGCGAGGTGGCGCTGGCGCTACCGATTCACGACCTGCCGCCCCTGCCGACCTGGCACAAGGGACGGGTGGTGCTCACCGGCGACGCCGCGCACGCCACCTCGCCGAGCGCCGGGCAGGGCGCCTCGCTGGCCATCGAGGACGCCGTCGTGCTGGCCAGGTGCCTGCGTGAGACCAAGGACCACCGGGCGGCGTTCGAGCGGTTCGAGAGTGAGCGGCGCGGGCGGGTGGAGAAGGTCGTCGCCTATTCGCGGACGATCAGCAACAACAAGGCCGCGGGCCCGGTCGCCCGGGTGTTCCGCGACCTGATGATGCCGATCTTCCTGAAGAAGCTGGCCAGCCAGGAGTCACTGTCCTGGATGTACCGCCACCAGGTCAGCCTGTGACACCGTCTCCGCTCTGGCGGGGAGCAGCGGCAGGCGCACGTCGGGGGTCGGGATCAGGCCCCTGGCGTGCAGGACGCCCTTGATGACGGTCGGGTTCGGCTCGGCGAACAGCGCGGCCGACAGCCGGGCGAGCCGATGACCCAGCGCCCGGGCCCTGGCCACGTCACCCGCGCGCCACGCCGCCGCCAGCTCGACGAACCGGTCGGTGGCCAGGTGCGCCGAGGCCAGGATGCCGCCCGCGGCGCCCAGCGCCAGCAGCGGCGAGATGAACAGGTCGTCGCCCCCGAGCACCTCGAACCCCTCGGGCAGGTCCCCGAGCAGGTCAACGGCGTCCTGGTCGATCCCGCCCGTCGCGTACTTCACTCCGGCGATCATCGGGTGCCCGCCCAGGTGACGCAGGGTCGCGGCACTGACGGCCTGCCCGGTCCGATAGGGAATGTGGTACATCACCAGCGGCACCGGCGTCTCCTCCGCCAACGCCTCGAAGTGCGCGATGACACCGCGCTCCGAAGGCCGCAGGAAGTACGGCACGGTCAGCAGCGCGGCGGAGACTCCCGAAGGCAGCTCCTTCAACGCCGCGGCCGTTGAGCGTGTGTCGTTGCCGGTGATGCCGACGGTCAGCGGCACCTCGCGTTCCGCGCAGACCGCGACGCAGACCTCGATCACCCGAGCCCGCTCGGCGGGCGTCAGCGCCGCGACCTCTCCGGTGGTGCCCAGCGCGACCAGCCCAGCGGCGCCCTGGTCGAGAACGTGGCGGGCGAGCTTGTCGATCGCCTCGACGGCCACCTCACCCTCCTGGGTGAACGGCGTGACCAGCGGCACATGGATTCCTGTCAGCATGCTCTCAGCCTGGCTTGGATCAATACGTTAGGTCCAGCGCGGATTTCTGCTGACGAGCTTAAGCTTGTCTGATGCTCGACCCTCGCAAGCTCCACCTCCTGCGCGAACTCGCCCAGCGCGGCACCATCGCCGCCGTCGCCGAGGCGCTCCGCTTCACCCCGTCGGCGGTCTCCCAGCAGCTCAGCGCCCTGGAACGGGAGGCGGGCGTACCGCTGCTGGAGCGTACGGGCCGGACGGTCACCCTGACGCCCGCCGGCCATCTGCTCGTCGAGCACGCGCAGGACGTACTCGAACAGCTGGAAAGGGCGTCCGCGGCGCTCGCCGCGGTGCGCGGCGGCCCGTCGGGGCCGCTGCGGATCGGCGCGTTCCCCACGGCGGCCCGCGTGCTGCTGCCACCCGCGCTCGCCGAGCTGTCCCGCGCGCATCCGGGGCTGCGGCCGATGGTCTCCGAGATCGACCCCGCCGACGTCTCCGCCGCGCTGCGGGCGGGCGAGCTGGACGTCGCGCTCGTGCACGAGTACGACTTCGTCCCCCCGGTCACGGACGCGTCGCTGGAGACGGAGCCGCTGTTCGGGGAGCAGATGTACCTCACGGACCGGGCCACGATCGCCGACGCGCGCAATGACGCCTGGATCGTCGGCAAGCCGGGGACCCTGTGCCACGCGATGGCGATCCGGGCCTGCCAGGCGGCCGGTTTCGAACCGCGGGTCCGTCACCGGATCGACGACTTCGACACCGTGCTCGCCTTCGTCGCCGCCGGTCAGGGCGTGGCGCTCGTCCCACGCCTGGCCGCGCTGGCGCCGCCGCACGGGGTGACGCTGACCGGACTGCCGCTCAGCCGCCGCACCCTGGCCGCCTTTCGCAGGGGGTACGGGGAGCACCCCGCGATCAAGGCGGCCGTCGCGGCCTTCCACACAGCGATCACCCACCTCCCACTCTGAGCGGCCGTCACCCGCCCCCTCTTCTGAGCGGGCCTCCTACGTCCTTCTGAGCGGACCCCCTGCGTCGCCGAGTAGACCCCTGGCCAGGTCGCCCAGAGTGGCGGCGACCCTGGCCGACTCCCCGGCGAGCAGCAGGCTGCCGATCGGCTCTGTGTGCAGCGTGCCGAGCAGGACGTGCCCGGCCAGGTCGGCGTCGACATCCGGCCGCGCCTCGGCGATCAGGGCCGAGACGTGCTGGTGCCACGCCACGTAGATCGGGTTGGCCAGCCGCGTCCCGCCCCCGGCCTTCTGGGTCAGCCGGGCGTGCTCGTGCGCGGCGATCAGTCCCGCGTTTCGGGTGGCCATCGCGACCACCGCGTCCAGGAAGGCCACCAGCCGTTCGCCGGCCGGCGCGCCCGGCCCCAGCGGCGGCGGCCCGTCCACGACGGCCTGCTCCAACGCGTGCGCCCGCTCCGACATCAGCTCCTGCATGAGCCCGACGCGGCTGCCGAACCGGTGGAACACCGTCCCCTTGCCCACCCCCGCCGCGACGGCGACCCGCTCGACGGAGACCTCCTCCGGCGGATGCTCCCGCAGCAACTCCTCGGCGGCCGCCAGGATCGCCCGCCTGTTGCGTGCCGCGTCGGCCCGCTCCCGCCGTTCCATCGGATCATTGTCCCCCATAGACAAACTTGACCGCTGGTCCATATATTAACTGGACCACAGGTTCACTTACGAGGAGTGTGTCCCATGCGCGCGATCGTTGTCCACGAACTGGGCGGTCCCGAGGTGCTCAAGGCCGAGGACTGGCCGGAGCCGAAGGCGGGAGAAGGGCAACTGGTCATCCGTTCGCAGGCCATCGGCGTCAGCTACGCCGAGACCCAGCTGCGGGCGGGCACGATGCCGATGCCGGTGCCAGTGCCCCTGCCCGCGGTGTTCGGCGCCGAGGTGGCCGGGGTGGTCACCGAGGTCGGGGCCGGAGTCGACGAGGCCCTGCTGGGCACCACGGTCGCCGCCGTGACCGGCGGGGTCGGCTCCTACGCCGAGTACGTGGCGGTGCAGGCGTCACTGAGCTGCCCGGTGCCCGACGGTGTGTCGCCGGTCGACGCCGTCGCCGCCGCCGCGCCGGGCGCCATCGCGCTGGCGCTGCTGCACCGGGCCGGGCTCAAGGGCGGGGAGACCGTCTTGGTGGAGGCCGGGGCGAGCTCCGTCGGGACGTACTTGCTGCGCCACGCCAAGGAGTTCGGCGCGGAACGGGTGATCGCCACCGCGGGCGCCGAGCCGAAGCGGGAGCGAGCCCGGCAGATGGGGGCCGACGAGGTCATCGACCACCGGGAGCCGGACTGGCCCGGCCAGTTGCCCGACGTGGACGTGGTCTTCGACTCGATCGGCGGGCCGTCGGCCAGGCAGGTGCTCGATCACCTCACGCCCGGCTCTGGACGCATGCTCTGCTACGGCCTGCTGAGCGGCGCGCCCGCCGCGGTGAGCGCCGCCGATCTGCTCGCCGGCGGTGTGACGGTCATCGGATGCGGCGGGCCCGCGTGGGGCGCCGGGGTGTTCAGCGTCAGCTACCCGGAGATGCTGGCCAGGGTGGCCGATGGACGCAGCCGCGCGTACGTCGAGGCCACCCTGCCGCTGGAGTCCGCCGCCGAGGCCCACCGCCGCCTGGAAGGCCGCACGGCACTGGGCAGGCTGATCCTGACACCCTGACGCTCAAACCGGTCAAACGGGTCAGACGGGTCGGGCTCTCGGAGGACCACTGTCGGCCAGGTCCCTCCGAGGGCCGCTGAGGGTCAGGGCCGCTCGGAGAACCACCGAGGGTCAGGCCCGGGGTCAGACCCCCTCGAGGACCGCGTCGAGCACGGCCGCGGAGCTGAGCTGTTCGAGGTTGTACTCGCCCGCGGTCACGGCCACGACCAGCCCGCGCTCGGGTGCCACGTGGATCACCTGGCCTCCGTTGCCATGTGCGGCGATCGAGGGGCGCTCGCCGGTGCCGACGTACCACTGGTAGCTGTAGTGGGACCTGTCGTCGATCTTCACCCGGGGTCGCGACAGCTCCTCGATCCAGCTGCGCGGCACGATCCCACGCCCGCCGTCGAGCACGAGCGTGCCGATGGCGGCCAGGTCGCGCGGCGTCAGCCGCAGGCCCGCCGCCGCCATCTCGTCCCCGTCGTCACCCTGCGACCACTCGAACGCGCCGATGCCCAGCGGCTCGAACAGCGCGTTCCTGGCGAACTCGGCGAGCGACCGGCCGGTCCCCTTGACGATGATCCGCCCGATCAGCGCAGTCGCTCCGCCGGAGTAAATCCGCCGCCGCCCCGGCTCCTCCACGATGGGCCGCTCCAGCACGAAGCGGTAGCGGTCGGGCGCGTACTCCATCGCGAGCTCGCTGTTGGCGGTGCTGGTGTACGGAACGCTCTCGTCCCACTCCATGCCGAGCGTCATCGTCAGGGCATGCTCGATGGTGAGGCGGGCCCGCTGGGGATCAGCCGCAAGATCCTGATATTCCGGGAATTGCGCGAGTAATCCCTCCTCCGGGGGCGCCACCAGCTTCTCGGCCAACGCGATGCCGTACAGGAGCGAGACCACACTCTTGGTGACGGATCGGACGTCGTGCAGCGTGTCCGGCCCGAACGTGACGTGCCCGAGGGGTTCGTTGAGCTTGACGTCCTGGCCCGCGCCGTAGCGTTCGAGGATGATCTGCCCGTTCTCGACGACCACGAGCCCGTGCAGATTCGGAGCCTTGCCCTCCCGTAGGACGGCGTCCACTCGATCCGCCAATGCCATGACGACCTCCTCTTCGCTGGGGCTTCCCGGTCTATGACCTGACACCGTGTGAGAGTCAACCGCGCTCATGGTGCCAGACCGTCCAGGACCTCACCCCCAACGAGCCGTGCGCTCACGGCTCGGAAACTATGATCGCGTCATAGTTTGATCGGATCATAGTTTTGGCGCTCTGTGATCGTTCCGGACTGCCAGGCACCTTCCAACGCAGTCGAGCCGTCTGCTCGCTTCAGCGGCGAGCAGACGGCTCGAGAGAGTGGGAGCCGGAACCGCGCCGGGCGCCAGGTCAGGCCCGGAGCGGTTCCGTCGGGGTCGCGGTTCGGACCGTCACCAGGGACGATGGACCCGCGCCCGTGCTCATCTCACAGCGGAGTTACCTCGTGGCGATCGCCCACGCGCGCTCGGATCCGCGCGCCGAGTCGCGCTCCGACGATGCCATCCAACCGCTCCAGCCGGCGGTACGGATGCCGTTCCAGGCGGTGGACTGAGAAGAGGACTGGGCCGGCTTGCAGTCCTCGGCGCGGCCGGTGTTCACGGCGATGGCGACCGAGGGCCGGACCGCGGTCGACACGGAAGCCCAGGCCGTACCCACGATGGAGGGGCGGACCGTGATCGCGTTGGCGGTCCAGGCCGTACCCACGACGGCGGGACGGACCGTGGCCGTCGTGTTGGCGGCCCAGGTCGTGCTCACGTTCACCGGACGGACCGTGGTCGTGTTAGCGGCCCAGAGCGTGCCCACGATGACGGGACGGATGGTGGTCGTCGTGTTGGCGGCCCAGGTCGTGCTCACGTTCGCCGGCCGGACGGTGGTCGTGCTGGAGGGGCAGGCCATGGTCACCACGGCGGGGCACGCCGAGCTAACGGCGGCCGGCCGAACCGGAGCCTGCAGAACCGGAGCCTGCTGGACCGGGGCCTGCTGGACCGGGGCCTGCTGGACCGGGGCCTGCTGGATCGGAGCCTGCTGGATCGGAGCCTGCTGGACCGTGGTCACCGCGGCGGGGCAGGCCGTGCTGCTCGTGGCGGACGGCCGGACCGTGGTCACCGCGGCGGCGCAGGGCGAGCTGGTCGTGGCGGAGGGCCGGACCGTGGTCACCTCGATCGGGCGGACCGTGGTCACCTCCACCGGGCGGACGCTGCTCACCGCGGCGGCGCAGGGCGTGCCGGCCGTGGCGATGGGCCGGACCATGGTCACCGCGGCGGCGCAGGGCGAGCTGGTCGTGGCGGACGGCCGGACCGTGGTCACCGAGTCGGGGCAGGCCACGCTCACCTTGGCGGGGCAGGCCGCGTTCGCGGTGGAGGCGGCCGTGGGGGCGGTGCGGACGCCGGTCAGGCTGGAGCGGCTGAGGTCGAACGTGCCTGCCTGGACACCGCGCCAGTAGTCGGTGGCGAAGAAGTGGCCTTCTGCCTTGTCGTTCCGCGCCCCGATCGCACTGCTCGGGGAGCTGGTGAAGCCGCCGTCGAACTCGTCGTCGGCGACCGCTGGCCCCGCCACCAGCAGAAGGCCGGAGGCGGTTAGAGCTAGAGCGGTGATCGCGTGCTTGTACAAGGTCTGTCCCCCAGAAATGGATGCGCTGTTGTTTCGGCCCGCTGGAGCTTACCCCCCAACAATGGAGCATCTATCTCCCAGAACGATCTGGATTTCTTTACACTCGAGGATTTTTACCAGTGGGACGATCTGCCATTTCCCGCAATTACTTTTAGATCCCAGATCTTTCTCCAAGTCACCGTACTTACGAGTAATCGACGGCAATTCGGGCAGTCGGCTGAGAATTTCCTCAGCGTTTCTCAGGGATGGCTCAGCCGCCGCGGAGCAGGCTGGTGACCATGGACCGACTGCTGAACTCCCCCGTCATCGCCCAAGGACTGCGCAAGGTCGAAGCCAGGATCCGCCGTCTCAGCGGATCGTCCACGCTGCCGGGCATCAACGCGGGCGCCGAGCGGATCATCAGCGCCGGCGGGAAGCGGCTGCGCCCCGCCATGACCCTGGCCACGGCGATCGCCTTGGGCAAGCAGCCCGACCGCAGGGTGATCACGGCCGCGGCGTGTGTGGAGTTGATTCACGCCGGTTCCCTCGTACACGACGATCTGATGGACAACGCCACCGAGCGGCGCGGCACCAGAACGCTGAACGCCGAGCTCGGCGACGGCAAGGCCCTGGTGATCGGCGACTTCATGCTGGCCAGGGCGGGTTTGGCGGCCATCACGGCCGTGTCGAGACCGGTGGCCGAGGTGCTGGCCGCGACCGTCGTCGAACTGGCGGAGGGCCAGTATCTGGAGACCACCGACCTGTTCGACCCGCACCGGACCGTGGAGAGCGCGCTGCGATCCGTCACCGGTAAGACCGCCGCGCTGTTCCGGGCCGGGTGCCTGGTGGCCGCCGTGTGCGCGGGCGCCTCGCCGGAGGACCGGGCCAGGATGGCGGCGTACGGCGAGCGGTTCGGGCTGATCTTCCAGGTGCTCGACGATCTGCTCGACCTGACCGCCTCCAGCCGGCAACTCGGCAAACCCGCGGGCAACGACCTGCGCCAGGGCGTCTACAGCCTGCCCCTGCTGATGGCCGGCGAGGACGTGTCGGAATTGCTGGGCAGGAATATGACCGACGACCAGGTGGCGGAAGTCCT
Organism: Nonomuraea sp. NPDC049028; assembly: GCF_043197735.1. Classification (NCBI taxonomy): domain Bacteria; kingdom Bacillati; phylum Actinomycetota; class Actinomycetes; order Streptosporangiales; family Streptosporangiaceae; genus Nonomuraea; species Nonomuraea sp. NPDC049028. The sequence continues at coordinate 26,992 of NZ_JBICTR010000007.1, read as the reverse complement.
GCGTCGGCTGCGCGGCGGTGACATGGTGCACAAAACTCTGGAATACTGCCGCGGGCTGGCCGCCGACGCGCTCGCCGCCCTGCCGGTGATTAACGATTCCGAAACAGCCGGCATCCTGTACGCCTTGCCCACGGCATACATCGAGCAGGTTTCGCAAATAACTCTCCTGGCCACCGTTAATTGAGATTCATTGAAATGATTAGTGGTCGCCCACCGGCACGCCGCGACGCCCGCCAAACGGGCCCGGTGGACGAGCGCGGCTGACAGGCCCGGTGAACGGCTCGCAAACGTTCTGCAAGGCCGACCCGCTAGGTTTCGGCAGATGAAGGCCCGCATCACCCAGATCTCCACGTACCTTCCCGCAGCCACGCTGACCAGCGACGAGGTCGAGCGACGCATCGAGGGCTACCGGCCGCCGACCGGGATCATCGAGCGGATGACCGGCATCGAGCGCCGCCACGTGGCCGCCGACGATCAGCAGGCCTCGGACCTGGCCGTCGAGGCCGCCAAGGGGCTGGCGGCCGACGTCGATCTGCTGATCTTCGCCTCGGCCTCGCAGGACCTGGTCGAGCCCGCGACCGCGCACATCGTGGCCGCCAAGCTCGGCCTGTCGTGCCCGGTGTTCGACGTCAAGAACGCCTGCAACAGCCTGCTCAACGGGATCCAGGTGGCCGAGGGCCTGATCGTCTCCGGGTCGTACCGCAGGGTTCTGGTGTGCTCGGGCGAGACGCCGTCGCGGGCGATCCGCTGGCGGGTGCGGGATCGGGCGCAGTTCGTGGACGCGTTCGCGGGATACACGCTGTCGGACGCGGGCGCGGCGGTGCTCGTGGAGGCCGACCCGCTCCGTGGCATCTTTTATCGCGATTTTTCGGCGGATAGTACGGCGTGGGGCATCGGCACCCTTCCGGGTGGTGGGTCCATGCATCCGCGCGACCCGGAGTACTCCTACTTCCGCGGCGACGGTCGCCGGCTGAAGGAGGCGTTCCAGCTCGTCGGCCCCGACCTCTTCCTCAACGCCCTCAAACGCACCGGCCTGACCTGGGATGATTTCGCGGTGATCGCGGTGCACCAGGTGGCGTTGCCGTACCTGAACGTACTGTCGCGAGCGCTCGACCTCCCTGAGGACCGGCTGGTGATCACGCTGCCCGAGCACGGAAACTGTGCGTCGGTCACGCTCCCGCTCCAACTCGCCCACGCCCGCAGGGGCGAGCGCGTGGCGCTGCTCGGCCTCGGCGGCGGCATCAGCCTGGGCATCATGCTGGCGGATTTGTGAACAGCCACGACGATCCGCCCGAGCGCCACGAGCGGCCTGTCCGGCGTCGGCGGCGGCACGAGACGCGTCTCTACCTCACCGCCCACCCCTTCGCCTACCCGCTGATGCGCCTGCTGGCCCGCCTGGGTCCGGTGGTGCGGGTGCCGGGTCTGGGTGTGGTGGTGAACGACGCGGCCCTGGCCCGGCGCGTGCTCATGGACGGCCGCTTCCGCAAGGACGGCCCCGGCTCGCCCGGTGATCTGTGGACGCCCGTGCTCGGCCCGTCGGTGCTGCTCAACATGGAGGGCGAGCCGCACGCCGCGCTCCGCGCCAAGCTGGCGCCGCTGTTCACGCCGTCGTCCGTCGCCACGCTGGTCGCCGACGTGCTGGCCGGTCCGCTGGACGGTCTCCGTGTACGCCTGGCGAAAGGCGACACGGTCGACCTGGTGGACGAGATGCGGCTGCTGGCCGGGGCGGTGATCTGCCGGGTGATCGGACTCGGCGAGGTGCCGGCCGCCAGGGCCAGGCGGTTGTTCGCCGATGGGGAGCGGGTGGTGTCGATGGTCTCGCTGCGTACCAGGGGACTGAACGCCCGCCAGCTCACCGTGGCCCGCGAGGTGCTCGACGGGATCGGCGACATAGCGCAGGCCGCCTACGACGCGGGGGATCCCGCCACGGTGATGGGCCGGATGCGCGAGCTCGGGCTGTCGGCGGCGGAGGCCCGCGGGGCGGCCGGGGCGTTCTTCCTCACCGGGACGGAGACGGTCGCCACGTTCGTACCCAGGCTGGTCGCGTTGCTGCACGACCACGACGCCTTCGGCGCCGACCTGGATCTGGCGATCGAGGAGGCGATGCGGATCACCACACCGACTCCGGTCATGCTGCGTTCCGTCGCCAAGCCCGTACGCCTGGGCAAGGTCCTGGCCCGGCCCGGTGACCGCGTGGTGATCGTGACGCACAACTGCGCCCGCGCGTACGGCCCGTTCGACCCGTCTCGCCCGCACCCGCCCGAGCTGCGCCGCCTGTGGTTCGGCGCCGGGCCACACTTCTGCATCGGCTATCCGCTGGCGCTGGCCGAGATCCGCGCGGTGGCCGGGGTCGTGCTCGCCCGCCCGGTCAAGGTGGTGGCGCGGCGGGCCGCCAGGGGCGTGCTCCTCCCGACCTACAAGCACCTGCTGATCAGGGCCGCATGAGGGTCGGGGTGACCGGGGCGTCCGGTTTCGTGGGTGGCGCGGTCTGCCGGGCGGCCGTGGCCAGGGGCTGGCAGGTGTACGGCTTCGGGCGCCGGCCCGCGGAGATCCCCGGAGTGACGTACCAGGCGTGGGACCTGACCGGCGACGAGCGCCCGGAGCCGGACCTCGACGCGCTGATCCACTGCGCGGGGAGCGTCACCGACTGGGGCCCGCCGGCCGGGATCTGGCGGGCCAACCACACCGGAACCGCGAACGCCATGGCCGCCTTCCCGCACGCCCGGTTCGTGCACGTCAGCACGGCCAGCGTGTACGACCCGCGACGGCCGACGATTATGGCCCGCGAGCACGAGGCCCCGGTGAGCCGGTACGTCAACGCCTACGGCGCGTCCAAGGCGGCGGCCGAACGCCTGGTCGAGGGACGGGCGGTGATCCTGCGCCCGCACGCCGTCTACGGTCCGGGCGACACCACGCTGCTCCCCCGGGTGCTGCGGGCGGTCAGAGGCCGCAGACTGGTCGCGGTCGGCGACGGGCGGCAGCGTGTCAGCCTGACGTCGGTGTCCAACCTGGCCATGGCCTGCCTGCTGGCCGTCACGGGTCCGCTCGGGACGTACAACGTGACCGACGCCGAGCCGGTCGTCCTGGACGACGCGCTCCGGGCCGTACTGAGGGAGAAGGGCATCGACGCGACCCCGCTCTACCTGCCTCGGCATCTCGCCCACGGCCTGGCCGCGATTTCCGAGAAGCTCGCCCGAGAACCGCGCCTGACCCGCTACGCCGTCGGCCACCTGGCCGTCGAGCGCACGCTGGACATCACCGCGGCCCGCGAGCGACTGGGCTACGCGCCGTCGCCGACGTCTTTCACGGGCGCCGCATCCTGGTGAACCCGCCCTACCTCCGGCACCGCCGACACCACCGCGCCTTCACCGTCGGCTGAGCGCGACTCACTATCGGCCGAGCGCGCCTCGCCACCGACCGAGCGCGACTCAACACCGTCCGGACCTGGTTTGCGGGCCTCCAGCATCTCCGACTTGAACCACGGCCCGCCGTACCAGAACCGCCACCCCAGATCGCGCCTGCGCACATCGACCACGCCGAGCTCACGCAGCACGTCCTCGTAGCGCGACGTGTGCTGGAAATCGGCGATCAGCATCAGCCCGCCCGGACGCAGCACCCGATGCGCCTCCTTGACGGCCTGGTCGCGGCCTTCGGCGGTCGGAATGTTGTGAATGGCCAGGCTGGACACGATCACGTCGAACCGCCCGTCCTCGAACGGCAGCTCGCGCATATCCCCCGTGACCAGATCGACCCGGTCCGACACCCCTTCGGTCTCGGCGTTGGCTCTGGTGACGCTCTCGGCGTTGCCCGACTGGTCCTTGCCGCTCCACAGGTCGATGCCGGTGGCCCGGCCGCCGCGCAGCCGCTGGGCCGCGAGCAGCAGCACCATCCCGCGCCCGCAGCCGAGGTCGAGCACCTGCTCGTCGCCCTCGATCCGGCCGAGCTCCTCGCCCCATACGACGAACTTCCCCCGCCGGGTCGTGTAGAGGTAACTCCCCGCGCTGGCCAGCGTGTAGAGCGCGCCGAGCAGGAACGCGATCCCAGCCGCCGGTACGTCGAAGGCGAAGGAGACCGCTACCAGGGCCAGCTGCACCACCGCCCCGAAGAAGAGTCCGGCGAGGGCCCATGGTGCGTCGAATCCATAGCTTCCGCGTCTCACACACACGTTATATCTCAAGATGGACTTCACCGAAACTTGCCGCGACACTGCCTTTTCACCAAATCGCCCGCCTCCAAACCGTTACTAACCTTGGCCATAGTTCGTAGAACGAGGGGTTGACCAGGGATGACAGTCAGAACACGCGGGTTCGGCCTCGGCTTCAGCATCGCGCTCACCCTGGCCTCAGCCCTGCTGTGGGGGGTGGCCCACCTGGCCGCCGACCGCCGGAAGACCGGCTTCGCCCTCATGGTGACGTACGTGCTGATGCTCGCGTCGATCCTCACCGTGCTCACCGTGTTCAGCAGCAGGCTGCTCTCGCTGGCCGTCCAGCCCGCCTGGCTCACCGCTCTCACCATCATGGTGGCCACGCTCGGGGTCGTCTGGACGGGCGTGATCATCTGGTCGTACCTACTCGTACGTCCGGCGCCCGCGAACCGCGTGGGCCGCGCGGTGACCACCGTCCTGACCATCGCCCTGTGCGGGCTCATCCTGGCCCCGGCCGTGTACGCGGCCCGCGTGGCCTACGTGTCGCGGGACGTGGTCAACACCCTGTTCACCGCCAACGTCTCCCCTATCGTGTCGCAGGACCCGTGGAACGGCGCGAGGCGGATCAACCTGCTGCTCCTCGGCGGCGACGCCGCCCCCGGCCGTCCCGGTGTGCGTACCGACAGCATCACCGTGGCCAGCGTCGACGTCGCCACCGGAGCGACGACCCTGCTCGGCCTGCCGCGCAACCTGCAGCGGGTACGACTTCCGGAAGGCCCGCCCAGGGACCGCTTCCCTGACGGCTTCACCGGCGCGGGCCCCGACACTCCCGGCCTGCTCAACGAGATCTTCCAGTACGCCGAGGACTATCCCGAGATGGAGCCGGGCGTACGCAAGGGGCAGCGCGGCCCGGCCCTGCTCAAGAAGACGATCAGCGAAATTCTCGGCATCCCCGTCACTTACTACGCCCTGGTGGATATGAGGGGTTTCGCGCAGATCATCGATGCGATGGGCGGGGTGACGGTCACCATCAAGGACCCGATCGTCTACGGCAAGTACCGCGAGGGCCTGTTGAGCCCCGGCACCCGCAAGCTCTCGGGCCAGGAAGCGCTCTGGTTCGGCCGCTCGCGTACGGACAGCGACGACTACGTGCGCATGGGCCGCCAGAAATGCCTGCTCAACGCCGTCGCCAAGCAGGCCGACCCGGTGACCGTGCTGAACAGCTTCGAGAAGCTGGCCGTGGCGACGAAGCGCGCGATCTCCACTGACATCCCGCAGAACGTCCTGCCCGACCTGGTGGACCTGGCGCAGAAGGTGAAGGAGCACAAGATCAGGAGCCTGAACTTCGTACCGCCGCTGATCGACACCGTCTACCCCGACTGGACCCTGATCAGGCACAAGGTCTCCCAGGCCCTGTCCGAGCAGAGCTCGCCCACCCAGCACCCGCAGGCCGCCCCGCAGACGGGCAGCCCGGAGAACCCGATCACCCTCGACTCGGCCTGCCGTTAGCGGCCCGCCGTCAGGCGCGTCTGAGCAGCAGCGTCACGAACCCGAGCAGGTCACGGTATCCGTCGAGCCACATCTTCCGGTGCTCCAGCGCCGCGGCCATCGCGGCGTCACCGTCGTCGCCGGGATGCCGCAGCGCCCAGTCGATGAGCGTCCCGGTCCACGACCACTCGTAGTCGTACCACTCGCCCCGCTCGCTGACGTGGGCGTACACGGTGTGAAACCCGGCCGACTCGGCCTGTGCCACGGTGCCCGGCAGGTCCGCGTACTCGCCGATCTCCGCCTCGATCTCCCCGCCCGGCGGCCGCTCCCAGAACCCCTCACCCACCAGCGCCAGCCCGCCGGGAGTGAGCAGGCCGCCGATCGCCTCCATCGACGGCGTCAGCCCACCGAACGCGTGCGTGGCACCGACGCACAGCACCAGGTCGTACGGCTCAGCCGCGGCAAAGTCGGTCGCGGAGCCATGATGCAGGGTCAGCCGGTCCGCCACCCCGGCCTCGGCGGCCATCCGGCGGGCGTCGGCGAAGCCCGCGTCGGACAGGTCCACACCGTCGGCGGTGGCATCGCCGTACAGCTCAAGAAGCCGAACGCTCCAGACCCCCGAGCCGCACCCCAGGTCCAGGATCCGCGCGCCGCTCGGCAGCTTGGCCCGGCGCAGCAAGCGGGTCAGGTTCGCCTCGCTTATCGGGGAGGCGATCGGGTGGTCGGCGTGCGCGATGTGGCTGATCAACTGTCTCTCCATATGGACAGATCCTAGTTATCCCCCTATACCAACTTGACGTGTCGGGATCTGGAGAGTTTCATATGCACATAGCCGACTTATTAAGTAGGAAATAGGGAGTAGGGCATGAACGCTCGCAGGGTGCTAGCCGCTCTGGCCGCAACCGCACTCACCGCGCTCGTGGCGGCCTGCGGGAGCAGCGCCTCTCCCAGCGGCGCGGCGAAGGAGCTGCGCCTCGGCTACTTCCCGAACATCACCCACGCCACCGCCCTGGTCGGCGTCGAGAAGGGCTTCTACGCCAAGCACCTCGGCGTACCGGTGAAGACCAGCACGTTCAACGCCGGCCCGGCCGCGATCGAGGCGGTCTTCTCCGGCGCCGTCGACGCCACCTACATCGGCCCGAACCCGGCGATCAACGCCTGGGAGAAGTCCAAGGGCAAGGCCATCAACATCGTCGCGGGCGCCGCGTCCGGCGGTGTGTACCTGGTCGTCAAGCCCGGGATCAACTCGGCCGCGGACCTCAAGGGCAAGAAGATCGCCACGCCGCAGCTCGGCAACACCCAGGACGTCGCGCTGCGCTACTGGCTGGACAGCAAGGGGCTCAAGACCGACACCAAGGGCGGCGGCGACGTCCACATCGTGCCCCAGGAGAACGCGCAGACACTGCAGACGTTCGCGACCGGCGACATCGACGGCGCCTGGGTGCCCGAGCCGTTCGCCAGCCGCCTGGTCATCGAGAGCAAGGGCAAGATCCTTCAGGACGAGCGCGACCTCTGGCCGAACAAGCAGTTCGTGATCACCCACCTCATCGTCCGGCAGGACTGGGCCAAGGCCAACCCCGACCTGCTCAAGAAGCTGCTCGAGGCGCACGTCGAGGCCACCAAGTACCTCAACGACGACCCCGCCGCGGCCGCGCAGACCGTCAACGCCGCGATCGAGAAGCTCACCCAGAAGCCGCTCAAGCCCGAGGTCCTGCAGAGCGCGTTCAAGAACATCACGTTCACGAACGACCCCATCGCCTCCTCCCTCACCGGCAGCGCGGACCACGCCGTCAAGGTCGGGCTGCTCAAGCCGGTGGACCTGAACGGCATCTACAACCTGAAGCCACTCAACGAGGTGCTGGCCGCGCAGGGTCAGCAGTCGATTTCGGACAGGTGACGCACATGACGACGCAGGTGGTCGATCGTACGGCCGCGGTCCGGCTGGAGGCCGTCTCCAAGGTCTACGGTCACGGCGGCAACGGGCTGCTCGCCCTCGACAAGGTCTCACTGTCGGTACGGCCCGGCGAGTTCGTCTGCCTCCTGGGCGCCTCCGGCTGTGGCAAGAGCACGCTGCTCTCGCTGGTCGCCGGGCTCGACCGGCCGACACAGGGGGAGATCTCCACAGCCGGGCGACAGGTCGCGATGATGTTCCAGGAGCCGGCGCTGTTCCCGTGGCTCACGGTCTCGGCCAACGTCGAGATGGCCTTCCGCGCCGACAACCTCGCCAAACACGACCGTCGTACGAGGGCGGCCGAGTTCCTTGAGATGGTGCATCTAGGCGGGTTCGGGAAGAAGCGCCCGCATGAGCTGTCCGGCGGGATGCGCCAGCGCGTCGCTCTGGCCCGCGCGCTCGCCCAGTCCTCCTCGTCCTCGTCCTCATCCTCGTCCTCGTCGGAGAGCGGCGCGGTGCTGCTGATGGACGAGCCGTTCGGAGCGCTCGACGCGATGACCCGCGACCTGCTGCACGACGAGCTCGAGCGGATCTGGCGGGAACAGGCGCTGTCGGTCCTGTTCGTCACGCACAACGTCCGCGAGGCGGTCCGGCTCGGCGACCGGGTCGTGCTGCTCAGCAGCCGTCCCGGCAGCGTGGTCGAGGAGTTCCCGGTCGAGCTCGCCCGGCCTCGCCGCACCGACTCCGCGGAGGTCGCCGGGCTCGCCGCGAGGATCACCGACCGGCTGAAGGAAGAGGTGTTGCGCCATGGCCATTGATACGCACGCGCGCCAGATGGCCGGGCTCGACGCGCTGGAACTGGCCGGTGAGCAGCGCGCCGGAGTGGCGTCCCGGGTCTGGGCGAGGCTCTGGCCGATGCTGACCGCGGTCGCGCTGGTGCTGGTCGCCTGGGAGCTGGTCGTGCTGAGCGGCCGCTGGCCCGAGTACGTCTTCGCCGGACCGATCACCACCTTCCAGGACCTCGGGCACCGCCTCGGCGACCCCGAGTTCTACCAGGCCGTGGCGACCACCATGCGCCGAGCCGTCACCGGCTTCGCGCTGGCCGTGCTCGTGGGCCTGGTCATCGGCGCGGCCGTGTCGCGGGTGAAGGTGCTGCGGGCCGCCTTCGGGGCGCTGATCACCGGCCTGCAGACCATGCCGTCGATCGCCTGGTTCCCGTTCGCGATCCTGCTGTTCGGGCTGACCGAGAGCGCCATCACTTTTGTGGTGATCCTGGGTGCCGCCCCGTCGATCGCCAACGGCCTGATCACCGGTGTCGACTACACGCCTCCGCTGCTGCTGCGGGCTGGGCATGTGCTCGGGTTCCGGCGATTGCAGCTCTACCGGCACGTGATCCTGCCCGCGTCGCTGCCGTCGTTCCTGGCGGGGCTGAAGCAGGGATGGGCGTTCGCCTGGCGCTCGTTGATGGCCGGCGAGCTGCTCGTCATCATCGCGTACCAGTCGTCGCTCGGCGAGCAACTGGCGATCTCACGGGAGCTTTCGGACTCGCCGGGACTGATCGGCACGATGATCGTGATCCTGGTGATCGGCATCGTGATCGACATGCTGTTCGAGGCCGCCGACAGCGCCCTACGCCGGCGCTGGGGCCTCAATCCGGTGTGATGCGGGTCTCCGCGCGAACCGACTACGCGCTGCGGGCGGTCACCGAATTAGCGGCGGCACCGCCGGGGCCGGTGCCGGCCGAGCGCATCGCCTCGGCCCAGAACATCCCGCGCCGCTTCCTCGACAACATCCTGCTGCAACTCAGGAGGGCCGGGCTCATCCACAGCCTGCGCGGCCCTGAGGGCGGCTACTGGCTGGCCCGCCCGGCGGACGACATCACGCTCGCCGACGTGATCGCGGTCATCGAGGGCAAGCCCGAGTATCCGGCGCACGGCGGCTACCCGGGTGTCGCGGGCCCGCTGGCCGACGTCTGGAGCGCGCTGCGCGAGCACGAGGAACGCCTGCTCACGGAGGTCACCTTCGCGCAGATCGTCTCCAGCGACTCCACCACCCGCCCCAGCACCCGCTAGTGCCGCAGCGCTGAAGATGCGATGCCTCAAGCACGTCTTATGCGGTGCTGGAGACGGCAGTCGATCTGTCGGCGATGTGATGCCTGGCGTTTCAGGGAATGCGCATATCAGGATTCGACTGCGACATGCACGTATCCATGCCCTGGTTGTAGGGCGTGTCTGGGTTGAACAGGGCGTACGAGTACGAACAGCAGGGATTGTGGCATTCCCCCTCGGTCGGGTAGTCGGCACCGAACAGGGCCTCGACGCCGACCGCCTCATACGGCCCCGACGGCAGCTTCGGCACCTTGTCGTAGAAGTTCACCAGCCGGAACGTCTGCACGCGCAGGCTGTTGTAGTAGTCCTTGAAATTCGACTCCCCGACCTTGGGGCTGGCCTGGTTGCAATGCAGGATCTTCGCGATGGGTATTCCCGCGAAGCGGGCCAGCGGAACGATCAGGGTCGCCAGGGTCGAACCGAGGCTGTGCCCGGTCACGATGAGCCTTGCGCCGCTCTCGGCGATCTGCGACAACTCGGCCGCGAAGGCGCCCTGGTCGAAACCGTTGAAGACGTCGTTGAACCCTTTCTCCACCTGGGTGTTCCTGATGGGCGTGCTTGTCGGCGGGTCATAGGGCACCAACTCGGTCTTGCCGTCCATGATGTAGTCGTCGTCCGTCTGGGACCCGCGAAAGGCCAGGAACACGGTGCTGCTGTCAGGCCCGTAAGCGAATATCGCGAAGGGTTCCGCGATCTTCTTGACGACCGGGGTGAAACTGCTCCAGAACGGGCCGCGGAATTTCCACTGGCCAAGCGGGAACGCCGGGCCGGTGACAGGGCAGCTATCCGAGGGCGTCCAGGAGAACGTGGGAGCACTCGGCTTGCCCGCGGCCTTCCATTGTTCACACATCTCGCAGGCTACGTTGACGACGAAAGAACAGGTTCGGGCGATGTCCAGGTCATAGCCGGGAGGAACCTTGAGTGGCATCTCGTTTCCGTTGGGCACCGGTGCTCCTTGATGATGTCGGGACGGTCGACTGCGATCGCCGTGAACCTAACCACCCCGGTTCAGCGCTACTCATGAGTGCATAGGTTTTGGGCTTATCCATGCCATGTCCATCCAGACCGGCGACCCGATAGGTGTACAAGGTCGGACAGGTCAGCCAGACAGCTCCCACAACTGGATGATCTTGTCTTCCGCGATGGTGGCGAACAGGTGCCCGTCGGGGCTGAAGGCCGCCGCGGTGGACCACTGGCCGTGCGGGATCCGCAGGATCTCCCATACCTCCCTACCGTCCCCGACGTCCCAGAGCCGGACGTCGGAACCGTAGCCAGCGGCGGCCAGCAGGGTGCCATCAGGGCTGAACGCGACGCGCCGGGCCTGCTCGCGCAGCGTGACGAGGGCCGCGCCGGAGCCGGCGTCCCAGACGCGGGTGGCGTCGGAGCCCGCGGTGGCCAGCAGGGTGCCGTCAGGGCTGAACGCCACGTCACGCGTCCACGAGAACAGTTCGGTATCCGATTCGTGCAGCCGCAGCAGCGCTATGCCGGTCTCCGAGTCCCAGATCTCCGCCTCCCAGGTCCGGTCGCGTCCCCAGGAGCTGGAGGAGGCGGTGGCCAGGCGGGTTCCGTCGGGGCTGAAGGCGAGGCCGGGAGGGCCGCCGAGGTGCGCGATGCGCAGGAGTTCGGTGCCGTCCGTCACGTCCCAGATGCGAGTGGCGGCCTCGGTGTCGCTGACGGCCAGGCGGGCGCTGTCAGGGCTGAAGGCCATCGCCTGTACGCCGCCGTCGTTGTCGAGCTCCACGAGCTCGGCGCCGGTGGCGAGGTCGGCGATCCAGATCTTGCCGGCGGTGGCGTCGAAGTCCCTGAGGCCCAGGCGTTCCCTGGTGAAGGCGATCAGCCGGCCGTCGGGACTGATCGCCGCTATCGGTCCCGTGTCCAGCAGGCGGGCGATCAGGCGGCCGCTGTGACGGAAGACGCGCTCGGGGCTGCCGGTCAGGTCCGCCAGCGTGGTCGTGCCCTCGCCGGTCCAGGTCAGGCGGGTGCCGTCCGGGCTGAACGCGAGGTTGTGGACCTTTCGAGGGGTCTCGATCGTACGCAAGGGCACGGGGGTGACCACCCGACCGGCGCGGTGGGGCACGGGCGGACGGGGAGTGATGGCCTGCCGGGGGGCGGTAACCGGCGTCCCACGCCCGGCGAGATGGTCATGGAACTCGGCGTGCCGGAACTGGTAGAGCGGCCCGACCGCACGCAGCAGCCCGAGGCGGTGCGCGTCGTCCAGGAACGCCATCAACCGCCGCGGCAGCCGCCCCCGCCGGGCCAGGCGGAAGGCGGCCAGCTCGTAGACCGGCCAGGCGTGGTGCTGCCCTGACACGAGCCCGGACGTCATGCCGGCCATGGCCGCGACCAGGGTCGCGACCGCCATCTCGCCCGCGGATCCGCCCGTCGCCCAGATCAGGGCCGCGCCGATGACCGCGCCGAGCGTTCCTCCGGCGAGCAGCCGTACGCGGTTGAGCCTGCGGTCCGCGCGCCAGCTCGTGAGCGGCGTGCTGGCCTGCCCGTCCATCACCGGAATCTCGGCCCACTCGGCCACCGCGTCCGTCATGAAGACGAGGAGCATCCCCGGCCCGAACACCACCGCCACGGCGAAGGCCCCCACCAGCCCGTCTGTGACCGCGTCGCCCGCGACGAGATTGACCACCGCCTGCACGACGCCGCCCAGCAGCGCGGACCCGAGCGCTATCCCGCTCGCGATCGAGAAGCCGGACAGCAGCTTGTTGAGCAGTGGGAAGATCCGCCGCCTGATCCGCAGGTCGGCGTAGCCGGGCCGGTCATGCGCCCAAGACGGGTCGCCGGACCTTTCCCGATACATGGTGATGATCCCCAGGCCACCGACGAGGTACCACCAGGTGAAGTCGTCCAACGCCAGGGTGACGAGCACCCCTCCCCATGCCGCGCTCGCCACCAGTACCAAGAGCGTGACCCCTGGCCCCGGGGGCGACCGGCGCATGGTCAAGGCCGCGAGCCGCCACCAGGCGAAGTCCCTGACCCCGATGCTCTTGCCGCCCAGAGGTACGGCCTCGGCCTCGACGGGGGTGCGGTCGAGCAGTGTGGCCAGGTAGCTGAGCCATTGGGTGACCTGTTCGGGCTGGTAGACGCGGCTCGGCCGGAACAGGTCGGCCTCGTCCTTCCGCGCGGGAGGCCGGGCCTCGATGAGCGCCGGGACGAGCCGGTCGAACAGGTGGGCACGCAGCTCGGCCGCGGTGGCGAAGCGGGCGGGGTCGAGCAGCCGGGACGGATCGGCGGCCGGTCCGTAGACGGTGCGCAGCAGCCACAGCCCCAAAGGGCTGGACACGGTCTCGGACAGCGGCGTCGGCCCGTCCTCGAGTAGCCGGTCGAGCAGACGTTCCCAACCGGGATGCGGAGCGGTCCCTGCGAGGATGCCGTCCAGGTAGTCGGCGGCGGCAGCGGCCGACATGGGCTCCGCCTCGACCACGGCGGCCCGGCCCAGCGCCTGCGCCGCGGCGATGTACTCGGCGGTGCGGCTGGTGAGGACGAGCTGGGTCTCCGGGGGGAGCGCCTGGTTGAGCTCGGCCAGCGCCCCGGGTAACGAGGCGGCCGGCATCTCGTCCAGCCCGTCGAGGACCGGCACGATCTTGCCATCGCGGAAGAGCCGGCGCGCCATGTCCTTGCCGTACGCGGGGAGCGCCTGATAGGTCTGCTCCAGCCGGTCGACCAGCCAATCCTCGAAGTACGGATACTCCTTGACGTCCCAGCCGTTCATCGTCAGCAACACCGGCACCGAGCCGTCCTGGCTCTTCAGCAACTCGCGTACGAGCTGGATCGCCAGCGTCGTCTTGCCGGCGCCGGGGCCGCCCAGCACGACCAGGCGGCGGCCTGACGCGCGGAACCGGTCGGCCAGCTCTTCGATCTGGTCACCCGATCCCGACCAGGTGATCTTCCCTCCGATGCGCGGGCCGTCGATGAAGCGCACCTTGTCGCGCAGGTTCCACCGTACGGGCATCGGGTCCAGCCCCAGCCCCAGCACCCGGGTGGCCTCGTTGCGCCACTGATCGCTCACTATCTTCCTGAGCATGGCGAGCGCGGGCTCCACCGGCGTGACCTCAGCGACCTTCCTCCCGCCAAGTGCGCCCATCACGACGACCAGGCCGAACAGGCCGGTCAGGCCCCAGGTGAACGGCTTCCACCACCACGCGTCCACTTCGACGGTGCCGGTCGCCATGTTGCTCACCAGGCCCAGCGCGACGCCCGCGGCCGCCAGCGTGACCCGCGACACCGCCCCACGACCCTCCATGTACACAAGGATCAGGGCTGAAGCCCGCCTGGATCAACAGAGTCCAGTACTCCTGTGAGGTGCCTGGCCGTCGGCCGACGACACCGTGCCTCGGCCGGCCACCATCGCGACGATCACCTGGCCGGTCGCAGCGCCGCACATCAGAATGATCGGTGCGTGCCACCCGGAACTGACGCTGTGGAGCAGCCCGAAAATCACCGGCCCGGCGGCGGCCAGCAGGTAACCGATCGACTGCGCCATCGCCGACAACGCGCCCGCCATGGTCGCGTCCTTGGCACGCAGGCTGAGGAAGGCCAAGGCGAGCACCAGGCAGGCTCCGCCACCCAGCCCGAGGACGACGCTCCACAGCAACGCCCATCCCGGCGCCACCAAAAGTCCCAGGTAACCGGCAAGCACAACCGCTGAGCTCACCATCGCCACCGCACGCTGGTCACGTGCCCACCGCAGCGCGGCGGGCACCGCCAGGCTGGTCAACACCGCGACCGCCTGGAACACGAACAACAGCCATCCCGCCGCGGCCGCACTTACTCCACTGTCCTGGAACACCTGCGGCAACCAAGTCACGACGACATAGAAGCCCAGCGACTGCAATCCCATGAACGCCGTGACCGCCCACGCCAGCGCCGATCCCCATGGCAACCGGTGCCTGCGAATCGCCTCCGAGGCAGGCCGCCGCGAAGTCCGCACCTGTGGGAACCACAGCACGACGGCCACCAGCGCGAGCACGATCCAGCAACCCAACGCGGTGTACCAACCGCCAGGGGCGACCTGGCTGATCGGCACCGCCACCCCGGAGGCCACCGCGGCGACAACCCCCATCACAGTGGCGTACGCGCTGGTCAGCAGTCCCACCTTGGTCGGGAAATCGCGCTTGATCAGGCTCGGCAGCAGCACGTTGCCCACGGCGATGCCCGCCCCGATCAGCACGGTTCCCGCGAACAGCCCGATTGCCGTCGGTACCCACCGGACCGCGATCCCGAGCGTCAGCACCACGAGTGCGCCCCAGAGAAGCCGCTCGGGTCCCCACCGCGCCGCCAGTCGCGGAACCATCGGCGACATCGCGGCGAACGCCAGCAATGGCAGCGTGCTCAGCAGACCCGCCACGGCCGGAGCCAACTCCAGATCGGCCTGCACGTGATCCAGCAACGGCCCGACACCGGTCAAGCTCGGCCGAAGGTTCGCCGCCACCACCAGCAACCCCCACACCAGTAGGGCCTGCCCGGTCGACCGCCTTGAACCTGATGAGAACGCCGCCATGGTGTTGACCTCTCATGCATAATACGGAATAAGGAATCCGGATTCCGCATGAAGTCTAGGCAGAGGATCGTTTGGGATGTCAACTCCGCAGGCGCGCCGCAAGACGCGTACCGACGCCGAGCGCAATCGAGATCGCGTCCTGGAGGCGGCTCGCGCGTTGTTCGCCGAGTCCGGCTACGACGTGCAGATGTCGGAGATCGCACGGGCGGCGGGCGTCGGCATCGGGACCCTCTACCGCAAGTTCCCCACCCGGGAGGCCCTGATCGAGGCCATCGCCGAGCACCGGGCCGCCGACCTCATCGCCGCCGCACGCCGGCTCGCCGACACGGACGATCCGGCTCACGGCTTGGCGGGGTTCCTGCGCCATGTGGGCGAGGTGCTGGCCGGTGATCGCGGCATGTCCGAGGTCATCGAGAAGGCCATGGGCTCGACCGAGCCGCGTGACGAGACCCGCGAGGCGCTGCTCACCATCGTCGCGGAGCTGATCGACCGGGCGCAGACGCGCGGCACGGTCGGCCAGGACGTGACGACCGGGGACGTCAACATGGTCATCTGCGGTTTGGCGGCAGTCATCCGCAACGCCGCGGGCGATTGGCGGCGGTACATCGAGGTCGCACTCGACGGCCTCCGCCCCCGCTGAAACGACGGTGGTACGGGGTCCGCGCGGCCATGCCTTTGGCTGCCGTGATCCATCACGTCACACCGGTGATGGCCCGTCTTTCCAGGTCGATGATCGCGGCGAAGTCGGCGGGGTCGAGGTCGTAATTGCAGAGAATGGCCGAGGTCCAGTTCATGTCGAGGTAGACCGACCAGTTGGTGTTGCCACCCGCTATTCCGCCGCCGTGGCTTATCACCCGCTGGTCGTGGAAAATGCCGGCGATGGGGCCGTACGCCATGAGGGACTCGTATCCCCCGGGGCGGGGCGGGCTGCCTGCGAGAGGAGCTGGTGGGAATTTCCCGCTCACGTAGAGGGCGGTGTAGGCCGGGTTGAGCAGCTTGTGGCTCAGCAGGGCATGCGCGAAACGGACCAGGTCAGGTGCCGTGGAGAAGCCATTCCCGCCTCCTGTGCCGATGTAGCTGCGCGCTGAATTGGTTCCCGCGACGCCTCGCGAGCCGCCCTTGTCGAGGTTGCGGAGGCCGTCGATGCGGGAGCCGTCGCTCTGGTACATGTACGGGTGCGCGAAACGCTCGCTGGCCAGCCATTGGGGGCGGACGTAGTAAAGGGAGTCGGTCATGCCGGCCGGGCGGAAGATGTGGTCGCGGACATAGTCCCAGAAGGTCTGCCCCGACACCCGGGCGACGATCTCGCCGAGGACCTCGTAACCGGCGGAGCTGTACTGGTGTTTGACGCCGGGAGGGAAGGCGGGTTTCTGTGACTGGAGGCGCTTTCTCATGGCGGCGAGTTGCTCGGCGATGCTGTAGTGAACCGTCGTGGAAATGTCGTCGTCGCGGGTGGGATCGCCCAGGCCGCAGGTGTGGGTGAGCAGGTTGTGGACGGTGACGGTGTCCGCCGTCTCGGCCGGGTAGCCATCGAGATAGGTGCCCAGCTTCTCGTGGAACTTCAGCTTGCCCTGTTGCGCGAGCTGCACGATGGCCAGGCCGGTGAACGGCTTGGACGCCGAGGCCAGCGGATAGATGGTGTCCACCCGGTTGGGGATGGATTTTTCCTTGTCGGCCATGCCGTAGGCACGCGACAGTACGGGCTTGCCTCGATAGCTGATCAGCACGGTTCCGGAGAACTTGTCGTCGGCGGCGAGCTGGGCGATGTGCTTGTCGAAGGATCCTCCGGGCCGGACGGCGTCGGGGATAGGGGGCGTTTGCGCACGAGCGGCTCCCGTGGCGAGGGGAGCCGCCCCCAGCAGGCCGATCGCGGTACGTCGTGACGGTTGGTTCGCGGTCATGAAGGTGATCGAACTCGGCGGCCTGTTTCCCGGCCGTTTCCACGCCCTGTGACACCGGCGAAAGCCGAGCGCGGGCCTCATCCCACTTGCCCGCCTCACGCAGCCCTACGCCCGCGCCGGCTCGTCGTCCCGCTCGCCCGGCTCGCTCAATCCCGCGACCTGCGCCAATTCATCGTCATGCACGCACTCAGTGTGGCAAGATGAGCGCGACCAGAAATGGTAACGGTTTTCATAACCAACAGGAGGGCGCTTATGAAAGTGGCGTTCGTCGGCAAGGGCGGCAGCGGCAAGACGACGATGTCGGCGCTGTTCGCGAGATACCTGGCGAGCCAGGGCGGCCCGGTGGTCATCGTGGACGCCGACATCAACCAGCACCTGGCGCTGGTGCTCGGCGTCGAGGACCCGCCAGAGCCGCTGGGCTCCCGGCTCACCGAGATCAAGGACCTGCTGCGCGGCGACAACCCGCGCATCCCCTCCGCCCAGGCTATGGTCAAGACGACCCCGCCGGGCCGCGGTTCCCGGTTGCTGAGCTTCAAGGACCTGGCGACCAGCGAGTTCGCGGTCGCCACACCCGAGGGCATGCGGCTGATGGCCACCGGCCCCTTCAGCGAGGACGACCTCGGCGTGGCCTGCTACCACTCCAAGGTCGGAGCCGTCGAGCTGCTGCTCAACCACCTGGTCGACGGCGCGGGCGAATACGTGGTGGTCGACATGACCGCGGGGTCCGACTCCTTCGCCTCCGGCCTGTTCACCCGCTTCGACCTGACGTTCCTCGTCGCCGAGCCGACCAGGCAGGGCGTCAGCGTCTACCGGCAATACCGCGACTACGCCGCCGACTACGACGTGCCGCTGGCCGTGATCGGCAACAAGGTGCACAGCCCGTCCGACGTCGACTTCCTGCACAGCCAGGTGGGCGACGACCTGCTCACCTGGATGGAGCACTCCTCCGCCATACGCGCGATGGAGCAGGGCCACCGCTTCTCTCTCGACGACCTCGAGCCCGCCAACGCCGACGCGCTGGCCATCCTGCGCAAGCACCTCGACGCGCAGGCCAAGGACTGGGCCCGCTTCGGCCGCCAGACCGAGGAGTTCCACCTGCGCAACGCCCGCTCCTGGGCCAACGCCAAGACCGGCCTCGATCTGGCCGACCAGATCGACCCGGAGTTCGTCTACGGCGGCCGAGCGACCACATGACTGTCCCCTCCGGTCATCTGGAAGCCCTTACCGAGCCCGCCTAGCGTTCGCATCAATCCCCGTTGAGAGGAGACAGCATGTCGCTGACCGTTCCGAACGATCTACTCGATCAGGCCAGAGCCGGCGAGGTCGACGACGCGGCGTTCATCGCCTGCGTCCGCGAATCCCTGCCGTACGCCTGGTCGGTGATCAGCGAGCTGGTCCAGCACCGCGACAGGACCGGCGCCGACTTCGCCGACAACCAGGTGCCGCCGCCGTCCGAGGAGGCTCGCGGCCAGCTCCTGCGCTGCCTGGCCAGTGACGCGATGCGGGGGGCGCTGGAGCGCCACTTCGGCGTCCGCCTGGCCTTCCAGAACTGCCACCGGGTGGCGGTGTTCGTTCCGTCGGCCGCGGACGCATGGCGAGAGTTCGTCACGCCGCGCGCGCAGATCCTCAACCAGAAACCCGAGCTGGTGGACTGCTGATTCCCCCTGTGGCGGGCCGGTTCTCCCGGCCCGCCACTTTCCATTTGCGCCCGGCTGGTGACCTCTTGCGCCTGGCTGATGACCTCCTACCGAGCCAAGGCCGATACGAGCCGCCAGCCTGATCCGCCGGGAAGGACGAGGACACGCGCACCGGCCCGGTGGCCGGCAGGCGCAATGGTCAACGGTACGGAACCGGAGCGGAAGAGGAACGGAAGAGCGGCCCCATAACCTCCTTCCCTCATCGGCCGTGGCCAAATAGGAGAAGCGATGCCCGAGTGTGTGAGTGTCGTGACGACGCCAGTGGTCATGAGGCGGCGCGACGCCCAACTCAGCGAAATTGCGGCCCGTGTGATCGGCTGACCAGACCAGTATTTCGGGTAAATATTGCCCTCGAATTCGTCGCAGCAGGCGACGCATGCTCGTGGTCGGAACACCGCTGCCGAACGACCATCAAACGCTGAGCTTGCCATCCGCCGCGCCCGCATCGCCCGTCATAGAATCGGAGCTCACGTGAATCAGATCGTCCCCGCAGCACCTTTCGGCTCGCCGGCGAAGAGAAAAACCGCCGCGAACACACGGGAACAGGCAGTTCGTACGGCGAAGCGCGGTACACGGAAGAGGATGCCATGGATCGGCGCTGCGGCGCTGCTATCTGGCATGGTGTTAGTCTCACCGGCCGTAGCGAGGGCCGACACGGATCCAGCCGCAGGCTATGCCGGCGTGGTCGGGACCACGCTGAATATCGATGGAAGTTACGGAGCCAACCGCATCACCATCACCCCGGCCGCCTACGGCCGGGTGCGTGTCGCCGATGAGAACTACCCCATAATGCCGCTCGGCGACTGCATCGCCGTCACCGCCAACGAAGTTGAATGCGGGCGAAGCGGCACTCCCACGGGATTGGACGTCGACGGCCACGAAGGCGCCGATACCATCATCAACCTGCTACCCACGAGCAGTAGGACGCACGCCCGCCTTTACGGCGGCTCCGGGAACGACGTCATTTACGGCGGCCCCGGAGTGCAGTGGATCAATGGTGGTCTCAGCCCGGACGACCTGGCCACGAACCGCGGAAAGCCGGACACCGGCAACGACCAGCTCTTCGGCGGCTGCGCACAGGAATGCGCGGACGGTGGCGACCTGCTGGAGGGCTCGGACGGCAACGACAGCCTGACCGGAGGCCCGGGCAACGACGATCTGCGAGGCGGGGTCGGCGTCGACACATACGCCGGCGGCAGCGGTCAGGACGTGGTGAGCTACGCGGAAAAGGGGGAGCCGGTGAAGGCATCCCTGAATGGCGTCGCCGACGACGGCATCGCCGGCGAACAGGAAAACATCCCGAACGATGTGGAAGATATTTTCGGCGGATACAAGGCCGACGTCCTCGTCGGCAACGACGGGGACAATACGCTGAACGGCGGCCCCGGCGGGGGCGACGTGATATACGGCCACGGCGGCCAGGACTATTTGTACGGCGGGTCCGGCGTGGACAAGCTCTACGGCGACTACAACGACACCGGCATGACATATGGCAATGACCATTTGTACGGCGGCGCGGACGGCGATCTGCTCGTCGGTGACAGAGGCATCGACCACGCCCACGAATACACCTACGACACGGGGGCCGATAGCTGCCGGTCGGTGGAGTACGAAGATCAGGACAAATGCGAGGCCAAGCTTCCCTAGCCAGGATCTCGGACCGAGGCCACCGATACTCGCTCAGTGATCGGGAAGCCGATTCATAACTATCAGAAGGGCCTTGAATGAAAAAGCCAGGAAAGCTGCTGCTGCGGCGTGCGGCGATCGGCGCGGCGATGACCATGGCAGCGCTCGCGGGTGGCCTGTCGGCTCCGGGAGCGGCAATGGCCGACATCCCGACCGAGTACGTGAATTATCTTCGAGTTCACGGCACCAACAATTGCCTCGCCTACGACGCCACCAAGGCCTTGGTGGCGAAATGCGGCTCCAAGAATACCAAGTGGAAGTTCGATAAAGTGACGAACGGGAGCTTCCGCCTGCAGACGTACGACGGCTTCAAATGTCTGAATACCTCCTACAGTTCAATAAATTTACGTGACTGCAGCGACTCACCGAATCAGCCCGGTATGAGATGGTCCATCATCGGTCATGGGAGCCGGACGTGGGCCGAAATATCAAATTACGCAACCAGCGACTACATCAATGCCGGCCAGGCCGGCGGCGTCCACATGACCAGCGGCCGAAACGGCGAGGTGACCCAATGGGAGTGGGTGCCGGCCGACGGCCTTGAGGTGCGTAACTCGGGCCCCCAGGCCAGTGTGGTGGGTACCGCGATCCCGCCGGTGAACCACCCGACTTTGGACGGGAAGGCGCCATACACCTGGTCGGCGACGGGCCTGCCCCCTGGCCTGTCGATCAATGCCAAGACGGGTGCGATCTCCGGGACTCCGACCACGGCGGGGTCGTTCACTGTGAAAGTAGTGGCGACCGACTCGACCAGCCTGCCCCGTTCAGGTAGCACGTCGTACAGCTGGATGGTCAGCCCGGTGCCCACAGCGGGCTGCTCAGGCACGAACGACACCGATGTGGCGATCCCCGAATTCCAGATCCCTCCTGTGGAGTCATACATCGCCATCCAGGGCTGCCCGGGCAAAGCCTCGGCGACGGCGACGGTAGAGGTGCACATCATCCACCCCAGGATCTCGGATCTGGAGGTGATGCTGGTGTCGGCGGACGGCAGTCGCACCATCGTGCTGCACAACCAGACCGGCGGCTATACGGAAGACCTTCACAAGAGCTTCACGGAGAACCTGTCCTTCTCGGTCGCCGACGGGACGTGGAGACTGCGGGTACGGGACCGTGCCAGCGGCAACGTGGGCCGAATCGACCGCTGGTCAATACGTCTCTAGGTGGCTCCGGGCTTTCGCGGCGAATTACGCGCAGCTCGGCTACCTGAGAAACCGTTTCTGATCTAAGGGGATGGGGCTCGCCTAGAGCCCTGTCCCTGCCAGATCCAGCAGCACATGAACGCCGGACCACCGGCCGTCATCCCGGTAGCAGGCTGCGCCGGGCCAGGACGGTGGCGATTTTCGCCGTATAGACCGGACCGGCGCCCTTCTTCGGGTGCGCGCCGGTCAGCTGGTCGAGCACGAAAGACACATCCGCGACCCAGCAGCAGATCTGCCTGGAGCGTCCGCGACCCCGTGCGGGGCCAAGGTCAGTACGGGGTCGCCAGCCCGAGACGAGGACACGGGACACCGGGCGGCTTTGGGTGCGTCAGTTGTCACCGGGGCTGAGGTTGATTTCGCCCGTCGCCTTGTCTCGGCGGATGCGCAGGACTACGGGCCCGTAGATGTAGGACGGTTGACGCGCGTAGCGGTCGAGATGGACCACGTTCATGGAACCGACCGCGTCGCCCTCCAGAGCGCTGATCGCGTCGTACAGCTGTGAGGCGGCTTTCAGACCGGTCCCGGCGACTCCACCTGAGCCACGCCCGTGGCTGTCCGTGGCACCCCACACGAAGAAGCCGTCCTGATCCGCGCCCCAGATATTCACCGGGCCACCAGCTTGAGCAGCCGTTCCGCCGACACCGCCGCGTCTTCCAGCACCGGCATTCGACACCAAGGCATCCAGCCCCACGCGAAGACCGGCTCGCCTTTGTATAGCTTCGCTCGTACCCGTAGCGGAAAAGGCCGATAAATCACCAGCAGCACCGGACACTTCCCGCGCCGAAGATCGACGGCGACGTTCTCGCCGAGATCCGTCAGCCCCAACCCGAGCTGCCATAGCCAAACGAACTGCTCTTGCGTATCGAACGAGAAACCGTCCACGCGATCACCGCCGTCACTTCGAGGCCGCAGACTCCTCAAGATCTCTTTTGTCATTTTGACTCCATTGCGATGGGCAAATGTCGGATTCTTGTCACGATCCCACTTACAGAAATAGCTTGTTAAGCTCAGAGTGCCGGTAGAAGTGGGTGGGCTGCACGCGAGATAGATGGACAGTCTGCCGACAGAAAGATGCATAGGACGTAGCTGAATGTGGATAGCGTGTAAGCAGATGTCATTGACTACCGAGGCGCTTGGAGGCGACCATGGCCAACGATCTCGATCCACGCATGTCGCCCGCCGAACGTTTCGGCCGCGAACTGGCCCGATGCCGCAAAGAGAAAGGGCTGTCACAGCGGCGGCTCGCCGACCATCTCGATTGCTCACCGTCTCTTGTAGGGCACATCGAAACCGGTAGCCGCAATCCACAACTCGATCTCGCAGAGGCGTGTGATCGTTTCTTTGGCCTCCCTGACACGGAATACTTCGTCCGGCTTTGTCGCCGCATCCACCAATCCCCTTACGGACCGGGGTGGTTTCTTCGCTGGCTGGAGGAGATCGAACCCAATGCGGTAACACTTCGAACGTGGGATCCCCTTTTGGTCCCTGGCCTGCTCCAGACTGAGGACTACGCGCGCGCCGTCTTTCGTGGCCACCTCGCAACCCCCGCTCCGGAGGTGGAGGAACAGGCTGCCGCTCGCATGGAACGGCAATTGATTCTAAATAGGGATAATCCCCCAGCCCTATGGGTGCTACTGGACGAATGGGTCCTTCGTCGTTCCATTGGTGGTCCCCAGATCATGGCCGATCAGCTCAGATATCTAGCCACCGCTGCTGACCGCCACAACGTGACAGTGCAGATCGTCCCCGCCGACAACCCTTGCACGGATGGGCTGATGTCCAGCTTTGTCATCGGAGAGCTTCTCGATGCGCCAACCACGGTGTCCGTGGAGTCCGCAGGCAAAGGCGAAGTATCGGCCGAGCATGAGCTCGTTTCACTGATCTGGGGCCGTTATGACAGACTCAGGGCAGATGCCGACCGGCCAGGCGAATCGCTCGACATGATCAAGGAAGCGGCTGAGCAATGGACCGCAAAAACCTGACCACTACAGAGCTCACCGGGGCTGTGTGGAGGAAGAGTTCCCGCAGTGGCAACGGGGGCGGGAACTGCGTTGAGGTTGCTACTAATCTCCCCGGAATC
Organism: Nonomuraea sp. NPDC049028; assembly: GCF_043197735.1. Taxonomy (NCBI): domain Bacteria; kingdom Bacillati; phylum Actinomycetota; class Actinomycetes; order Streptosporangiales; family Streptosporangiaceae; genus Nonomuraea; species Nonomuraea sp. NPDC049028. Next base: position 3,286 of record NZ_JBICTR010000007.1, on the reverse strand, counting down.
GTCGCCGTCCGCGACAGTAAGAACCGGGGCGGCCCCGCACTTATCTTCACGCCCAGCGAGTGGAGAGCCTTCCTAGGCGGCGTCAAGGACGGCGAGTTCGACCAGTTAGGCTGACCGTCCGTCCCCGGCAAATCGGTTTCATTCTGGCAACCAGTCCAGGAACTGCCCGTGCGGTCCGGTGAAAGCGACCGGCTCTTCGTCCAGGGCCAGGACGAAGGCGCTACGGTCGGTCGACGGGCTACGGGTCAGCCGAGCGGCCACGCCCGGCAATACGGTCGGCGCCTCGTTGGAGATCCACCGGGCGGGCAAGCCACGCATCGTCTCGACGAACCGATCGCGTTCGTCCTGCGGCAAGTAGGCCAGAACCGCGCTGTGGAACACGACCAGCGTGGCGTCCGGCGGGGCCTGTCCAACCAGGCCGGCGATGGTGACATTCAGATCACCCTGAACGAGGTGGGGCGGTTGGGCACGCGCGATCTGAGTCGCGGCGCGTAGCCGTACCAGCCGATCTTGCTGCTCAGGCCAGACCAGCGCCTCCAGCCAGCGCAGATGATCGGCATCAGCGACGTCGAGGGGGTTCAGGTCGATCCCGGCCCGCCACACCACCGACGGCACTTGCTGCGGGATCGGTACCGCTCCGCTGGTCCGGCAGGTCAGCATGACTGGGCCGACTGGACCCAGGGCGGGTCGGTCATCGAAGCGGTAGGTGTAACGGTCCGGGAAAAGGCACAGTCCGGCCGAGGCGCCGACCTCGATCAACGCCAGTGGCTGCGGCAGGCGCGCCAGAAGCGGCAGCAGCGTCGCGCACCGGCCCGGCTCATTGGTTTGGGTACTGCGGGCCAGCATCTCGGAGCTGACCTCTGCCCAATGCTCGAGCACCCAGATGCGAAACGCCTCATAGTCATGCACTGGACCGCCGAGGAACCGGACCGCGCCGAACAGGAGGTTGGGTTGTCGTTTGGCCGCGGGCAGCGTATCGACCAGGGCCAGAAGTTTGTCGTCGGCGCCGACGCCCATGCATAGCTGCTCGTAACTGGGCGAGTGACCCCGGGCCTCCATCTCCCCGAACTTTCGGTACCTCTCCGCCGTACTCGTTTCGCCCATCCCGTGCACGAAGATCCGCCCTCCCCTTGGGACGAACAGCATTCCACACGACTAATTGAAACCGGCGATCAAGGGCGGATCGAGCCGCCGTCAGCGCCACGGCTCTTCAGGGGTGCCGGTTCGCCGGTTGTGGTGATCCACCAGCCTGGACAGCAGCTCGGTCAACCGCCGCCGCTCCTCGGGTGACAGCGGAGCCAGCAGCTCTTCCTGGGTTTCGGCCAACCGCTTCTCCAGCCGCCGCAGCTGCCGCTTGCCCGCCGCGGTCAGCGAGATGATGTTGCGTCGCCGGTCGGAAGGGTCCGGGGCGCGCTCGACCAGTCCGCCGTCGGCGAGTTCGTTGATGGTCGCGACCATGTCGCTGAGGTGGATGCCGCTACGGCGGCCCAGCGCGGCCTGGCTGGCCGGGCCGGACTGCTCCAGCGTCGCCAGCAGGCGGTAGTGGTATCCGCGGGCGCCGACGGCCGAGAACCCGTCGCCCACCAGGCGGTGCGCGTGGTTGGCGGTCTGGCTGAGCAGCCAGCTGGGCAGGCCCTCCCATCGGGTGGGCGTGTCCTCGGATGGGTTCTCCATGTGACAAGTCTAACGAATCGTTCGGGGCACTAATGATTGTGCTATCGTTCGGGACATAAACGTTAGCCGTCCGAACGTTCGGCGGCTGAATGAATCCCCCTGGAGCAGAGAACATGATCAAGCCGTTCCGCATCGACATCCCCCAGGCCGACCTTGACGACCTGACCGACCGGCTCGCCCGTACCCGCTGGCCCAACGAGGTCGCCGATGCCGGGTGGGACTACGGCTTCCCGCTGGCGCGGCTCAAGGAGCTCGCCGAACACTGGCGGACCAAGTACGACTGGCGCGAGCACGAAGCCGAGCTCAACAAGCTCCCGCACTTCACCACCGAGATCGAGGGCCAGAACATCCACTTCGTCCACGTCCGGTCCGCGAAGCCGGACGCGCTCGCGCTGATCCTCACCCACGGCTGGCCGGGCTCGTTCCTGGAGTTCCTCGACGTGATCGAGCCGCTGTCGCGCGACTTCCACCTGGTGATTCCGTCCATCCCGGGTTACGGCTTCTCCGGGCCGACACACGAGGGCGGCTGGGATGCCTTCCGGATCGCGCGGGCCTGGGCCGAGCTGATGCGCCGTCTCGGGTACGAGCGCTACGGCGCGCAGGGCGGCGACTTCGGCGCGGGCATCTCCTTGGCGCTCGGCGCGGTGGCGCCCGAGCAAGTCGTCGGCGCGCACGTCAACTACCTGCCGACCCGGCCGGACCCGGATGCCGACATTGAACTGTCCGCAACGGACGAAGCCCGGCTGGACAAGGTCAGGCAGCTGATCGCGAACCGGCCGCCGTACCAGGCCCTGCAGGCTCTCACCCCCCAGACCATCGGCTACGCGCTGACCGACTCACCGGTCGGCCAGCTGGTCTGGATCGCCGAGCGCTTCGCGCAGTGGACGGACCCCCGCTCCCAGATCAGCGACGATCGGATGCTCACCGACATCTCGCTGTACTGGCTGACCGCCACCGCGGCCTCCTCGGCGCGACTGCACCACGATGCCCCGCGGGGGCGGACCGTGCACTGCCAGGTGCCGGTCGGCGTGGCGGTGTTCGCACACGACATCACGCAGTCGGTGCGACCGTTGGCCGAGCGACTGTACGACATCAGGCACTGGTCGGAGTTCGAGCGTGGCGGCCACTTCGCCGCGATGGAGGTGCCGGAACTACTCGCCGAGGACGTCCGGGACTTCTTCCTGACCCGCATCGAGTAGGGCCACCGACTCGCCACCCGCTAGTACTCCGGCCCAGAGCCCGAGATCCGATCAAGGTCATGGCAGGGAGCGGGTAGTCGAGCCGGCGCCGACCAGGCGGCCCGGCACTCAGCCCACTTCGTTGAACAGATCTTCGAGGGCCTGGGCGGTGACCGCGCGGGTGAGCCAGGTTTCGAGTTGGGCGAGGTCTGTGCAGGTGGTGATCTGGGTGCGAATGTCGTCGGGGACATTGAAGTCGCGGGTGGCGAGCACGAGCAGCACCGATCTGGCGGCCTCTTCCGCTTTACCTTCTGTTCGGCCCTCTGCCTTACCTTCGACCTTGCCTTCGACCTTGCCTTCGGCAATGCCGTCTGCTTTGCCGCGGCCGTAGTGTTCGCGGGCGAAGGGGCTGTAGACCGGCCATTTGGTGGACG